>JAHDEM010000011.1:59241-60426 GCA_020628895.1 Candidatus Endobugula sp. | reverse complement strand
TTATCGCGAAAAATACAACACTTTGCATGGACCTAATTTAAGGGAGGGTTACAAATGCCTTGCCCAAACTGATTGATGATAAACAAATACGCACCCAACAGGTCAGAGAGTTTTTAGGTAATGATTACCCCACCGATCAATTACCCGATGTGGAAGAAACCCGACAGCTAGTCAGAGAACATCGCCAACAAAGCGAAGCCTTTGAACAATCGCAGCGCCAAGCAGAACAACTCGAACAATTAACACGTCGCCAACAAGAACGACAACAACAATTACAACAAGAAAAAAACGAGTGGCTCAAACAACAAACCCAACAACGTAATTGTTTACTGGATGATCAACGAACAAATAGAGAAAAGATCAAACAACAGTACCAAGACCAACAAACGAATATCCAACAACAGCGAGACGCTAAAAAACGCACGGGCTTATCTGCTACCTTGGCAAAATTTACGGGTTTAAACTTTTTACAACAGCATTTTCACAAATATCAAGATAACCAAGCGGAAAAACAGTACGAACAACAACGCCAACAATTATTACAAGATCAACAACAGCAGCGTGAGAGTTTTGAGCAACAGCGGCAAACACAACAACTAGACTTTGATCGTAAAGAAAGAGCCTTGCAATTAATTGAACAGCGAGAACTTAACTCCCTACAAACACAAACGACCAAAGAAAATCGCTTGCAATATCGCAAATCGGTAGAGCATATGCCAGCAGTGAATTTACAACTCAAGCCACCGGGTCGTTATCCGATGGTACATAGAGCCAAGCATCGTTTTACCTCAGATCAACAAACACCAGAACAATCAGCGTTAAAACAGCAAGCAATAAAACAGCCAGAGCCGTCTCAAACTGATGAAAGAGCGCATACCACTGAGCCTACAGAAAATAACAAGCAAGTGCATCAGCGAGAGATAGACACTAACCAAGATTGTTCATCCGATCAATCACTCACGCGACAATACAACGAACCACATCAGGATAACAGTCGCAAACGTTAAATCAATATGAGGGTAGCATGTGGACAAGCATCACGAAAAACACAACCAACGCCGCGCGGATTTACAAAACCAACAATTTGATGAACTATGGTCACTGGAAAAACAGCTCGATCAACGTCAACACACCATGGATCAATGGATTGCTGACAATTACGGTCAAGAGCAACAAGACCTTAAC
>JAHDEM010000011.1:40220-59141 GCA_020628895.1 Candidatus Endobugula sp. | reverse complement strand
CTTAACCAATCAGGATTGCAGGGCTGGTGGTTTCGCTTATGTCATGGTGAACAAGCAGAGCAGGATAAACAACTCGCTCAACAATCACTGGATAATTTGCAGTGGAGAATGAGTGAACATAAAAATCACGTTCAGTCTGAATGCCAGATTGAACGAGAATCCTTGCTTGAAAAACAACACACTCAACAAGCACAGTTAGAAGAGAGTATCGCTAATCCTCAACAACCTACTGAAAAAATTGAGGTAAACCACCAAACAATACCACAAGTCGATGTACTGCAAGATCACGATATGAGCTACCGCCCACCCAATGAACCCTCAACAGGGCGTTCACGATAAAAATGATTACTTGTAGTACTTTTATTTATCCTAATTGCTTTGCCGCGTCTAATAATTCAACACTGGAGACTTGCAGCCCTGTCCATAATTCTTTTGATTCTGCCGAGGCATATTGTTCAAATAAAGGCACTAAACGACCAATACGATCTTTTGCTAATGGATGAGAACCACTGTTGTTGATTTTATAAACCCACTCCGCTGCCTTGAGATGATAAAAGTTCACTAGCGGTGCGCTGTGCATATTCGGTGGGATTTCTAATGTGGTTAAAGTGCCAAAATGATCAATCACTTGGCAGTAATATTCAAATCCCAATTGATCTGCTTCAAATTCAATCTTGTGAGATTGTTGGTGTTGATCATGCTGCAAATTATGATGGGCTATTTCATGACACATCATATACGCAAACATCGCCATTGTGAGTAAATTAGCCAGTGGTAAGATATCGACATGGCGTTGTGCAAGTGGCCATATTAATTCTCGAATGGATTGATGATGATCAGGATCAGTAAAGCCGTTCATGCTGTCACGGAATAATTGAGCGATTTGTAGTCTTTCATCATCGGTCAGTGGAATACATGCCCATATAAAGAGAAGTGTATTTGCATCAAACAAAAAGAATGACAACTGTTGGCTCATACCAATTATTTTTTGGCCTTGCTTATCTGTTACCGAGTAAGCTGCAAATCTATCCATGAGATAATTATGAAATACATAGCCTTTTGTTGCATTGGGTAGTACGGTACATATATCTTGATAGTAACGATCTAGTAAAAAATAGGTGTCGTCTGCAATGGTTTCAGCATCAAAGGGTATATCTAAACGATCTGCAATCGCTTGTGATCGTTTAATTGATTCAGGTGTGGCAACGGTTCGTTGCTGTTTAGTTTTTCTCATAGGTAAGTAGCTCTCTTATCAGCTTTAAGCTCAAGAGTGGTGTTATGAAAACTCAATTTATTAATAGTTACCGTAGGTTCGCAGTATATCTGAGTGGTTAGGTGGTGAAAATTTATTATTAAGTCTTTGAATTATATAAATAAATATTGCTTTTTAAAATATTAGGAGTAATCTTCGCGCAATTTGGCGTTGACTAAATATTGGCTTATTTCTATTTTAGATATTTTGCTTTTATTTCAATGAGTTAGTGGTATTTATTTATGCTCTCGGAATTTATAGATGAAAGATGTGGATGTAATTTTTGATCAACTTTTAAACAATCATAAAGTTGCTATTTCCCTCCTGCTGGTATGTATTCTACTTGCACTACGCTGGGCACTGATCAGAATTATTAAGCAACGAAATATTCTTGATGATGAATCGCCACGCCGCTGGGTAAATAGTATTACGAATGTCACTACCCTTTTCATAGCGGTGGGTTTGGTCATCATTTGGTTATCTGAAATACGCTTATTTGCTTTATCAATTGCTGCTTTTGCGGTGGCTATTGTGTTAGCCACCCGTGAGTTTATTCAGTGCTTAGTCGGATCATTATACCTTGCCAGCTCAAGAGCCTTTTCGATTGGTGATTGGGTATGTGTTGATACCCACTACGGAGAAGTTGTCAGGAGTGATTGGCTGAGTACCACATTACTCGAAATTGATATGGAGTTTAATAAATATGAATATACGGGAAAAACACTCATTATCCCAAACAACTTATTTGTTAGTGGTACTGTTCATAATTTAAATTTTATTCGACGATATGTGTTACATACTTTCTCCATCATAAGAGAAGCTGATAATGTAGATGTGACTTTACTGAAAAAAGAATTGTTGGATAATGCCATACTCTACTGCAAAGATTTTAAAGAAGTTGCTGATCGGTACGGAAGTCTCATTGAAAAAAGGTTAGGGCTTAAACTTAATAACTCAGAGCCAAGTATTAAAGTGACAACTAGTGACCTCGGTAAAAATATTTTTACGATATCAGTATTTTGTCCGACAGATGAGGCGATCAATATAGAACAACAATTAACAGATGATTTTATGAAAACTTGGTACAAAGAACTGAAAAGTACTAAGTGAATATTTTTGATTCGGGATTTGTTTAGCAGCTTTCCAAGCACCGATTATTATGATGTCGCAAAATCGACAAGCAGCCAAAGATCGCATAAAACAAGATGCAGCTTATGAAATTAATCTTAAAATGGAGCTTGAGATCATGCGTCTACATGATGAGTTGTCTAAATTAAAAGCTGAGCTTAATCAAAAGCGGTAATAATTTTAAAATTTCTTGATCAACCACTAAGCTTATGGTTATTGTGTGCCCCTGTAATCTAGAGGTTGAAATAATACTAGCGGGCACTTCAAGTGGATAAAGTCATTTCCGATTCAATATCTGAAGCTTCTAACATGGCAATGATGGGTGCTAGTTGGACCAACTTTTCTGATTTTTGAGAAAATACAAGATACACGTCCTGAGATGCGCTATCTGTATCACCAATAGGATGAAGTATCCCTTGGTCTATATGGGAAGATACCAATGCTGTTGGTAAGAAAGCCGCACTTCCATGTGACAATATAAATTCCAAAGCGATAGGGGCTTGCCCTGTGTGTAGAATAGGGGCAATAGGTTCGCTAAATAATCTTGCCTGCTCAAGGTTAAATGCTGTGCCCCAGTCGACAAATACATGGCCAATCTTAGGGATATCTTCAACTAATAGATTGGGGCGATTTGCTACCATCATTAACTCCAAACTACCAATACGCCGTATTTCCAAGTCGACATTTGTTGGCGGATCAAGTATTGCCACGATATCCACTCTCCCTGCCAGCAACGCACGGGTAAGCTCTTGTGACGTATCAATTTCCGTACGTATATAGAGAGAGGGAAATTCATTAGATAATTTTGGTAAAACTGATTGCAAAAACGTATCCCATAAATTGGATGTGCCCCCCAGTGTTAATTGTATGGATTGATTGGAAGGCACACCGACTTCCTGCAATGCTACTTGCCACGCCACTAACATATTTTCTGCATGAGCGAGTAAACGCTCTCCCGAGGGAGTTAGCAGAATGTTATTACGCTCTCGGGTAAACAATGGCGTACCCACTGTTTCTTCAAGTTGCCTGACTCGGGCGCTAACGGCTGATTGAGTGAGACAAAGGTTTTCAGCCGCATGACCAAAATGTCGGGTTTTGGCGACTTCTAAAAATGTACGTAAGAGTTCGGTATTCATCAAAAACACCTTTCGATAAAAATTTTTAATCAAAACCAGAAAAAATGGTTGTTTTACACTGCCGCCAGTAAGGAAGATACTCGCTATTTAATACCTATTTGTTCATTTTGTTTATCGATTGATATGGATAATATTACCTCATTTTACTCAAGTCGCACATTCTATGGTGATACTTATTTCCCCTATGGCCTTGATCGTAGTGGCGAATTTACTATTCAACAAACAACACTCTTAAAAAAACATGGCTGGGCTTATCAAGGTCTGACAGAAGGGAGCCGTGAGCCTGTTACGACTGAGGAGGAGCAATTTATTGCCATGTGTCAAGGTAGGCGGGAGCCTGAAAGTGCTCATGAGAAAGTATGGGCTTTATATCGCGAAAAAATATCTGCCCCTCCATTTAATGTCAGTACACCGAGCGTTAAAGCAGAAAATTTGGCTTCTCCTGATGCAGATGCTATCGATAATGATTTTGATAGTCATCGACAAAGAGAAGTGTCATGAAAGTTTGCTTTTTGATCTATCCTTGGGATCGTATACAACCCGAAACCGATAGCACCTTACGATTGATTCACGAAGCCGCACGGCGTGGTCATACTGTTGCCGTGACAACAGTCAATAGTCTGACCATTCGAGAAAGCGTTGCCCATGCATTTTGTAATGTCTTAAAAAAGAGTGACAAAATAAGCAGTAGCGTACCCACGTTTTATCGGCAGGCAGAATTTAAACGTAGCAAGCTTCCTCTGGCGGGGTTCGACGTGATTATTATGCGGGCGAACCCGCCACTGGATACAGTTGCTCTGAATTTTTTAGATTCGGTGCGTAATGATGTTTTTATCATGAACGACTTGGATGGCCTTCGTATTGCCAATAACAAATTGTATCCCGCTTCTTTTAGTGGTGAAGCCGCGCGTTATATCCCTGTGACCCACGTTTCTAAAAGCCATGATTATCTGGTGCAGGTACTTGAAGAGTCCACTACAGAAAAAATGATTATGAAACCCTTAAACGGCTACGGTGGACAGGGTGTGATCGTTGTTGAAAAACGTGCGCAACAAAACTTTCGTTCCTTATTGGACTTTTACATAGGTTCTGGCAATGGCAACTATGTCATTTTGCAGGAATATGTCGACGGCGCTGAAAAGGGAGATGTGCGCATACTGATGCTTAATGGTGAACCCATAGGGGCCATGCGCCGTGTTCCCGCAGATAATGATGTGCGATCAAACATTCAAGCGGGTGGCCAAGAGGTTAAGCATGCATTGACCAAACAGGAGAAAGCCCTATGCCGCGCTTTGGGTCCGCAACTGGTCAGGGATGGTTTGTATTTTGCCGGTTTGGATGTTATTGGCGGTAAATTGATCGAGGTCAATGTGCTCAGCCCGGGTGGGATTACCCGTATTAATCGTCTCAATCGTACTAAGCTGCAAACTCAAGTGCTTGATTTTATAGAGAGCGTTGTATCTGCCAGAGAGCTGGTCGCTGAGCGTAAAAATAGTTTTCGCAAGGTTATCGAAGATGCAGAAACGCTCTGAAGCTAACATTATTGCTGCGATTGAATCTGGCGAACTATTTGAGTGCCAGACAGATGATGGGGCTTTTATTATCAAAGTAGAAGCCTATGTGCCAACGATTTGTACTGCCATTCATGCGGGCCACCAATTCCGTACAGCGTTACAAAAGTATTGCCTCCTCACCGAAGAGGAACGCCTTTACGAAGAAGACCCCTATACCAATCAATTAATTGCTGCGATGCCGATAACCGTGGTTGCCATGGATTCCCGCTATGAATATGATCTTAATCGCCCCTTGGCAACCTGTATCTATAAAACGGCTTGGGGGAAAAGAGTCTGGCAAAAAGCACTTCCTGCCAAAGAGCGGCAATTAAGTGTAAGCAAGCACCAGCAGTTCTACCGCATTTTAGATGCCTTACTCGTTCGCATTGAAAAGCAGTTTAAATCAGCATTGGTATTCGATGTTCATTCTTATAATCATCTCAGAATTGAAGGTGATACCCCTACCTTTAATTTGGGCACTGAACAGCTTGACCAAGATCGCTGGTCAGCAATGTTGGAATATACCCAGAAATGCTTGCAGCGAGTTGAGTTACCGAATTTACCCGTAACGGCTGCAAACAATCAGGTATTTTACGGGCGTGGTTATTTAGCCGCACATGTTAATAGCCGTTATGAAAATACGCTGGTATTACCCTTGGAAATTAAAAAGGTCTATATTGACGAGTTAAGTGGCAATCCATACCCGATAATCCTGAATAGCTTAAGCCAGCAGTTTAAGGATTGTTTAGTCGATATATCCGCATTTTTTGCGCGCCGTTATACCTCCAAAAAACGCAGCAAAAGCAGTGATATGTTGGCTGATAAAATGGACTCAGCGATTCTAAAAGTGGATAGTCGGCTCTACCATATCGCCAAAGGCCTCGATACGCTCCAATATATTAATCCGATTAACTTACAGTCAGAAAAGAAACGCTTTTTAAAAGCCGCTGGAAATTATGATCCGCAGTTTAGATACAAGCCGTTGCAAATTGACCCCTATTTATTTCGAGAACAATTATATCGTCTACCTGTAGATACCATTCGAGACCCCGGTATTCAGGCCCTATACCGGGATGTGATTGATAATCTCAGCAGTAAAATCGATATGCTGGTGAGTATCGGGCGACGAGAGTTTGTTTATACTTCGCTGAAATACTACGGTGAACCCAGTTACGCTGATCAAAAAAATGCTAACTACTTACTCCATTGCGCTGAATATGAAACAGATGATACGGATTATCTCGATCAGCAAACACTGGAAAACCGTTTTATCGAGGCCGCCAACAAATGGAATATGCCTTGCAAGGTAGAGATCAGCAATCGCTTGGTGGCATCGGCGATGGTTTCCAACAGTCGCAAAGCCGTCTTATTAGCCAAAGGTATCTCATTACCTGAAAAAGAAGCGGAAGCACTGATTAATCATGAGTTGGGTGTGCATATGGCCACTTCCCTAAATGCAGCCGCTCAACGCCTTAAAGTGTTCACGCTCGGTTTACCCGGTAATACTTTGGCACAGGAAGGGCTGGCGATTTTGAATGAATATCAATCCGGTAATATGACACTCAAGCGCTTAAAGAACCTGGCATTACGAGTGATGGCGGTGAAAGAAATGCTAAAGATGGGTAGTTTTCGTCATACCTTTAGTTATCTTCATGAAGAGCATGGTATGACTGTGGACGATGCCTTTAAACTTTCCGTGCGTGTTCACCGTGGTGGCGGTTTTACCAAAGACTATCTCTACCTTAATGGTGTTTCACAAGCCCTTAGTTTGTATGAACAGGGGGATATTGCCAATCTCTATGTGGGTAAAACCGGCTTTGCCTATTTACCGATTATCAATGAAATGATTGATCGGCAGTTGGTTAAAGCACCTATTCATTCCCCGGTTTGGTTAACAGCACCAAAGGCATCAAGTCCTGTGTTGGACTATCTAATGCACTGTATTCGTTATGATCACACACTCGATAAAACGCCATTGATGAATCGTTCATGGCAGAGTGTTGCGTAAATAAATGTCAACATTAAAGACCTTAGTCGTTGTTGATAGCGACCAGCTTGCTCACAGTTTTGAGGGTTAAAGAGCGGCTCTAATAATGACAGCATTGAAAACAGAAGATGATATGAAACAGCAAACTAGAACTAAGCTTCGTCCAAAGTGCACTCTTGGTCCAGTGTCTGACCTTGAGCGCCATCTGCCTGCCGACTGGTGGCGCACATTATTTAATGCGGTCTATTTAAAAACCGATGGCGATGTAGTGGAAAACGATGTGAATACCCGTCGCGAGATTGATTTCTTGTTGACAGCGGGCTTGCAAGTGGAACATGACGTATTGGATTTATGCTGCGGTCAAGGACGACACAGCCTGGAACTGGTACGACGGGGTTTTAGCTCCGTGCATGGAATTGACCGCTCACGCTACCTGATCAGACTGGCACGAAAACGCGCGAAGGATGAAGGTTTGAGTGGTGTTAAATTTTCCGAAGGTGATGCGCGACAAATCCGTCTACCGGAAAATTCACGTGACTGGGTCATGATGATGGGCAACTCCTTCGGCTATTTTGAGCGGGAAGAGGATGACTTGAAAGTGCTCGACGGGATTAAACGCATTTTGAAATCCGATGGCCACCTGATGTTAGATATCGTTGACGGCGACTGGATGAAAAACAACTACGAAGCTCGTTCCTGGGAATGGCTGGACGAACAGCATTTTGTTAATCGTGAGCGTAGTTTGTCAGCGGATGGTCGACGGTTGATTGCTCGTGAAGTCGTTACCCATGCCGAAATGGGCGTTATCGCCGACCAGTTTTACGCCGAGCGACTCTATACCTACGAGGAAATTTCCAAACAATTGTCAACACTTGGCTATCGGGATATTCAACTGCTTAGCAGTGTAGCGTCAGACTCATCACGCGGTCAGGATCTGGGGATGATGGCGCACCGCCTGCTGATTACGGCCCAGGGGCCAACAAAGCTGCCGCGCAAAAAATCCGCGCCAGACGCACGTACTGTCACAGTGATTATGGGCGACCCGAAACTGCCAGATAGTGTGAAGAAAGATGGCTGCTTTAATGCGGAAGATTTTCATACCATTAATCGACTTAAAGATGCTTTGAAACCAATACCAGGATATCGCTTCCACTATTTAGATAAGCACAAAACACTCTTAAAACAGTTAATGCAGGAACCGCCTGGGTTTGTCTTCAATCTATGTGATGAGGGTTTCCACAACCAGGCCGCAATGGAACTCCATATACCGGCGGTGTTGGAACTACTGGGTGTGCCCTACAGCGGCGCTGGCCCAGCTTGCTTGGCGCTCTGTTATGACAAATCAAAAGTGCGGGCTATTGCCAGTGATATGGATATTCCAGTACCGATGGAAGCTTACCTTGATCCACACAACCAATCAGCCCATATTCCTTCGACATTTCCTGCCTTGCTCAAGCCAGCCCAAGGCGATAGTTCCATTGGTATCACCCAGCAAGCGCTGGTGCACAATGCCCGGGAATTAGTGGAATACATAGACTATTTGCGTGGCCTGACGCCAGGTGTACCCGTGTTAGTACAGGAATTTCTCGCCGGTCGTGAATTTAGTGTTGGCTTGATTGGCAACCCTGATAACTTCAACGTATTGCCCATTCTGGAAGTGGACTACAGTGCTTTGCCGCCGCAACTACCCCCAATTCTATCCTATGAATCCAAGTGGTTGCCGGATTCACCCTACTGGACAGATATCCGTTATCACGAAGCGAATATCGATGACGACTTTCGCCAGTGTTTAGTGGCTTATTCACAGGCATTATTTGAACGCCTGGATTGCAGAGATTATGCACGCTTCGATTTCCGGTGCGATGCTGAAGGGACGGCCAAATTACTGGAAGTCAACCCCAATCCTGGCTGGTGTTGGGACGGTAAACTCAATCTTATGGCAAGCTGGCAGGGTAAAACCTACAGTGAGCTGTTGGCGATGGTGTTGAATGTGGCGTTCGAGCGTGTCACACGAAACGCAGAAATCGCAGCAAACGGCAACAATCTATTAAATTAATTTTTAGAGATTCCCTTATGCCTGACGCAGCAATTTCCAGATTAGTGCATATTATCAGCCATGCAGCTCAGGCGTCTGATTTTCAGCATCAGGCACATCTTGTTGTCGAAGGTATCAGTCAAACATTATCAGTAGATGTTTGCAGCCTTTATCAATTAGATCATCAACAGAATTTACAACTCCTTGCCAGTCAAGGTCTGAAAAATATTCACCCTGTATCCATACCCAAAGGCAAGGGCTTGGTTGGGCAAGTAGTTGATACTATCCAGATTGTTAATATTATAGACCCAGAGCAGCAGCCGGATTATTTTTATATTCCCAATACGGATGAAGATCGTTTTAAGAGTTTTTGCGGCATTCCTCTTATTCAACAAGCTTGTGTTGTCGGTGTGCTGGTTGTACAGAGGAAACAGCCAATAGTCATCAGTGTTGAAGATGAAGCGATTTTATTAACTTTGGCTGCTCACTTGGCGTTATTACTGAATAATTTACCTGCGCCTTTAGGGGAAATTCAGCAGAAAATTATCAAAGGTGTAAGTGGTGCGAAAGGGGTAGCGATTGGACATGCTTTATTATGCCAAAGTGAGACCTTAGCATCAGTGAATATACAACATAGCCAGGATAGTAATAAAGAACAATTGGCTTGGAAGGCATTACAACAAGATGCTCTTAATGAATTGCTCCAAGAGTCTGAACAGGTTAAGGCAAGCATCGGCGAAAGCCTTGCGCTAGTATTGGAGGCCTATCAGCAATTGTTACTTGACCCTTTATTTATCTCTCAAGTTGACAGTTATATTTCTACTGGTGACACTTTACCCTGGGCGCTTAAACAAGCAGTGAATTATTTTGCCGATATGTTCCTTGCGATGGATGATCCCTACCTTCAGGCAAGACATGAAGATATTTTTCATTTAGGTGACAAGCTTTATCAAATCTGGAACCGTACACAAGCACAGCATATAGAGTCGGCTGAAAGTAAAGCCGTGGACATAGAGCGGCCTTTTATTTTGTGTGGGGATACCATTAGTGTGTCCGATATTGCCAGCTTACCAGCGGAAAAACTAAAAGGCATTGTATGCAGTGGTGGTGCAGCGCTCTCGCATGTCGCAGTTTTTGCCAATGCACTGGGTATTCCGGCAGTGATGGGGGTTGGTGAATTATCTATTCAAAATCATGACAAACTGATTGTTGATGGCGATCGCGGAGAGGTTCACCTTAACCCTGCGGATTCATTGATTAAAGAATATCGTGTCTTGATTAAGGGGTGGCAGATTTTCAAACGAGAGACTAAACAAGCGTGTCATCTTCCTGCTATCACACAAGATGGCCATCGAGTCATCGTAATGGCCAACTCGGGTTTGCAAGCCGATATTTTGCCTGGCTTGAATCATGGTGCAGAGGGTATTGGGCTTTATCGAACTGAGCTACCCTTTATGGTGCGCAGCAATTTGCCGACAGAAGATGAACAGATATCTATTTATCGGCAGGTTATCGAGGCCTACGGTGATAAGCCGGTTTGTTTTCGTTTACTGGATATTGGTGGTGATAAACCACTGTCTTATTTGCCATTTATTCGTGAAGAAAATCCTGCATTGGGTTTGCGTGGAATTCGATTTCTATTGGGTAATGAATTGATTTTAAAAACACAAATTCGTGCCATCTTACATGCATCCTTGGATGCCAATAACGCCCAATTGTTGTTACCGATGATAACAACAACACAAGAGTTGGATCGATTAATCTATTTGCTTGATAGTGAAGTACAAGGACTGAACCAACTAGGTGTTAATGCACAAAGACCTCCCTTGGGGGTTATGGTAGAAGTACCAAGTATTATATCTATGTTGCCCTTATGGAAAAGTCGAATCGATTTTGTTTCTATCGGCAGTAACGACTTATCCCAATACTTGTTGGCTATTGACCGAAACAATCCACAGGTTGCGCTTTACTATGACCCTCTACATCCCGGTGTATTATATGAGCTTTCTCGAATTGTAAAAACAGCGACCGAGTATGGCTTGCCATTGAGTGTGTGTGGGGAGATGGCATCAGATCCAGTGGCAGCTCTATTTTTACTGGGCATGGGAGTCCGCAGAATCAGTATTAGTGCGGCACATATCCCCACCATTAAGTGGTTAATACAGCAGGTAAATACCAAGGATACAAAGCAGTTAATAACAACCGCATTGGCAATGGAAAATGCCAGTGATATACGCAAGCTGGGCGAACAAATGCTGGCCAATTTTTCGAAAGAAACGAATTATTTGAGTTGAATGGTCAGTTATCACGATCAAGTGTCATTCAACAAGTGCCATTGAGATAGCGTTAGCAAAAAGAATACTGGTTAAGTCACGTTGTTCTGAAAAATAATGGTGTTAAGTGTTAACTATTAGCCTATTTACCAGAAAAAAAATTAATCAAGAGGATCAAAATATATTGATTTTCTAATTCTAAAAACAACCGCATGATAGCCTCGTTTTTACAAACACATTATTTAATCAGGAGGTAATTATGAAAAAAAATCTATTATTTACCATGGCATTATTGGTGTCTGCCAATGTTCTTGCACAAACAACAAGCGACCTACCCGCTGACAGAACATTAATTAGTGCGCCGGAAGAATCTATCCAAGCGGCTATTGAGCAATGTGAAAAGTGGGCAAAAGAAGATGGTATAAAGGAAGCAGATTTAAATACTTACCTTTTAGACTGCGTTAATCAAGAATTGGACGTACAAGATTACTTGCCAGTAGAAGCACTGGGATAAATGGAGAATGATAGGCAGCCTAATATTATTTAATATTGGGCTGTCTGTTTTTAGTATTTATGTCAGGTTTAATTCGACCCGTAAAATATCGCGATGGTTTTTCAGGTGATAGCTTGTTTGAGCGTATTGCAAAAGATATTGAAGCACGAGGCTTGAGTATTCAATCGGGTGCATTACCCGATAAATTAACCAGTAGCTTATGGCACCACCAAAGCCATATGGAAAAGAGTGATTTCAAAACTGCCGGTATTGGTCGGGCGCAGAATTATCTTCGCGATGACAATATCCGAGGTGATGAAATTTGCTGGATTACAGGCGAGTCATTAGCTGGGCGCCAGTGGTTAAAGTGGGCAGCACAATTACAACAGTATCTCAATCGGCGTTTATATCTTGGTTTATTTTCTTTTGAAAGTCATTTTTCCCATTATGCTCCAGGCACATTTTATCGCAAGCATAGAGATACCTTCCGTGGTGAGACTAACCGTATATTGTCCATGGTGGTCTACCTCAATCGAGAATGGTCAATAGGTGATGGTGGGGAGTTGATTCTCTATCGATGTGAAGATGACACACAGGGTATCAGTGTGCAGCCTTCTTGGGGAACGATCGTTGTTTTTCTCAGCAAGGAGTTTCCTCACGAGGTTTTACCCAGCAAGCGGGATCGTTATTCTGTTAGTGGCTGGTATCGATTAAAAACAGGAGATTCCACTGGCTTAGGGGATGCATATCTTGCACCGATTTAAATAGTTTTAAAGGATTTTATTTTTATATTCAAGATTTTTTTAAAAGAAAAATATTCTAAAAAAATTATTGAAAAGTGTTTTTTAAACCCTATATACGCAGCGTTAGAGTGAGGCTTATCTAACTTAATTTTTTGGGTAATCAATCATTGTATGAGGAAAAAATATGAACCTTAGACCCCTCTATGATCGAGTGGTTGTGCGCCGTTTGGAAGCAGAAACCACCACAAAAACGGGCATTATTATCCCCGAATCTGCGACAGAAAAACCTAATCAGGGTGAAATTGTTGCAGTGGGGAATGGTGCCTTAACTGATAAGGGAGAACTTCGGACTTTAGCAGTTACTGTTGGAGATCGCATCTTGTTTGGTCAGTATTCAGGCACTGAAATCAATATCGATAATGAAGCGTTATTGGTTATGAAGGAGTCCGATATCTTGGCAATTATTGTTGATGACTGTGATAAGCAGGAGGGTGCAGCATGAGTGCGAAAATGATTAAATTTTCCAGTGATGCGCGGGAAAAAATGATGGAAGGCGTTAATACTTTAGCCGATGCTGTCAAAGTCACCCTTGGCCCTAAAGGGCGTAATGTCATACTGGATAAAAATTTTGGTGCTCCACGAGTGACTAAAGATGGTGTTTCCGTAGCCAAAGAAATTGAATTGAAAGATAAATTTCAAAATATGGGCGCACAACTGCTTAAACAGGTAGCTTCAAAAACAGCCGATATGGCAGGTGATGGCACCACCACCGCAACGGTATTAGCTCAAGCTATATTGCGTGAGGGAAATAGGGCTATCGCTGCTGGCATAAACCCAATGGATCTTAAACGTGGGATAGACGCTGCTGTTACCTCAGCCGTAGAGGAGCTGAAAGCTTTGGCTAAGCCCTGTAAGGACAGCACAGCGATTGGACAAGTGGCAACGGTATCTGCTAACTGGAATAGCGATGTTGGAGACATCCTAGCCAAAGCAATGGATAAAGTAGGACGTGATGGTGTCATCACTGTTGAGGAAGGCAAATCTCTCGACAATGAACTGGACCTTGTGGAAGGAATGCAGTTTGATCGTGGTTATTTATCGCCGTATTTTGTTAATAAACAGGAAAAAATGCAGGTAGAGCTGGATAATCCTTATATCCTGTTGTTCGATAAGAAAATTAGTAACATCCGCGATTTACTTGGTTTACTGGAAAGTGTTGCCAAAGAAGGGCGGCCACTATTTATTATTGCCGAAGATGTTGATGGTGAGGCACTAGCAACGCTGGTTGTTAATAGTTTGCGCGGTGTTCTAAAAATAGCAGCCGTTAAAGCACCAGGATTTGGTGATCGTCGTAAAGCGATGTTACAAGATATTGCTGTATTAACTGGTGGTACGGTCATTTCTGAGGATGTTGGTCTAAGTTTGGAAAGTGTTGAGATCAACCAGCTAGGATCGGCAAAAAAAGTACTCATCACGAAAGACAATACCACCCTTGTTGAAGGTGTTGGCAGTAAAACCGATATTGATGCTCGTATCAAACAAATTAGAACAGAAATTGAACACTCAACCTCTGATTACGACAAGGAAAAGCTACAAGAACGCGTAGCCAAGTTAGCTGGTGGTGTGGCTGTTATTAAAGTGGGTGCGGCCACAGAAGTTGAAATGAAAGAAAAAAAGGACTTGGTTGACGACGCCTTGCATGCTACCCGTGCAGCAGTGGAAGAAGGTGTTGTACCCGGTGGAGGTGTTAGCTTAATACGGGTTGCTGATGCTCTAAAAGAGAAGGGCTTAAACATCATTAATAGCGACCAGCAGGTAGGTGTCAAAATCGCACTACGTGCTATGGAAGAACCGTTCCGACAAATTGTTGCCAACGCAGGTATTGAAGCCAGTGTGGTATTAGACCATGTTCGCTCAAAAAAGGGTTCCTACGGTTACAATGCACAGACGGGGGAGTATGGTGATTTGCTCGAAATGGGTATTCTCGACCCAGCGAAAGTCACTCGTTCAGCGTTACAACATGCGGGTTCTATTGCGGGGTTGATGCTCACGACCGAAGCGATGATAACGGACAAACCCACTGATGAAAAAGGTAGCGGAGGGCCAAATAATCACGAGGGCTGGTAGTCCTATCAGGGGTTGTCACTTGGGGGACTGTTTATGTCCCCCTTTTTTGTAAGACTTCGGCTATTTTGGGATGGAAGGTGAAACATTGCAGTAATGTAGATAAAAAATACTATCAGAGAGAACACTCCAATTTAACTTACTCACTACTGCCCCTGAATTTGTGTGCTGGCTTATAAAGCTTAACTATTGTGTGAGTGACTTGGTTGGTAGTTAAGCTACCACCCACTGGCTACAATTTTCCTACACCAGTTGTGCATTGTTATGCAAAGTCGGGCAAAAGTCGCAACGAACGCCCTTTTTCGGCCTATATAAATCAATAAGTTACGTGAGTCAGTATAGCTTTTAACCAATTGGTCGCGCGTTCGAGTCGCGCACGACCCACCATTATTTAAGGCTTAGTTGATTGTTAATCACTAAGCCTTTTTTATTTTATACCCCTCTAGTTTTATCCTTTATTTTTAATGTTGTTGTAATGATAGCTAGACAGTTGCTGTTCATGTTTGATGGCTTTTAGGCATCATGCAGGTTTCAAGAATCAACACCTTTTTGAGTTCACTGGCATGGTGTAGAATTTGGTTATTACAACAGCTTAATGGGTCGGTTATGCTTAACTTCTCCTTTCACAATTCTACCCGTATTCATTTTGGCGAAGGGCAAATTGCCCAAATAACTAGAGAAATTCCCTCCGATGCTAAGGTACTAGTGATTTATGGTGGTGGTTCGATTAAGTCCAATGGTATCTATGATCAAGTCAGTGCTGCTTTAAGCGAGCATCAATGGTTTGAATATGGTGGCATCGAACCAAACCCTCAATATGAGACTTTGCTGGATGCATTAGATCTGATTAAAGAAAACCATATTGATTACCTATTAGCTGTTGGTGGCGGTTCAGTAATTGATGGCAGCAAATTTATTGCTGCTGCCAGCCAATATAAGGACGGTGACCCTTGGGATATCCTTGCTAATAACGGACGAATAAAATCGGCCTTATCGTTAGGTGTGGTCCTCACATTACCAGCAACGGGTTCAGAGTCGAATGCTGTGTCTGTTGTGAGTCGCGGCGGTGATAAGCTATCGTTTGCCAGCTCACGCGTGCGGCCTTTATTTGCAGTGCTGGATCCGGCAGTTAGCTTAAGTCTATCTACAAGGCAGGTGAGTAATGGTGTCGTTGATGCTTTTGTTCATGTTATCGAGCAATACCTGACCTATCCTGTAGGCGCTAAAGTGCAAGACCGCTTTGCCGAAGGTTTGTTGTTAACACTCATTGAAGAGGGGCCTAAAGCACTCGCTGAAGAGAGCCGTGATGACTTAACTACGCGCGCTAATATCATGTGGAGTGCTAGTTTGGCATTAAACGGCCTCATTGGTATGGGCGTTCCACAAGACTGGACAACACACATTATTGGTCATGAAATAACAGCTGATCATGGGATTGATCATGCTCGCACACTGTCTATGATTCTCCCTGCTGTGATGAAACATCAACGTCACAATAAAGCCGATAAGTTGCTACAGTACGCTCAGCGAGTTTGGTGCATTACGGAAGGCAGCGACGAAGAAAAAATTGATGCGGCAATTGCGAAAACTGAAGACTTCTTTACCACTATGCAAGTGCCTATACGTTTAAGTGATGTTAATCTTGGTTCCGACGACATTGAGAGTGTAGTGACTAAACTGGAAGCTCATGGCATGGTTCAATTGGGTGAGCATCAAGGAATCATTCTTGAACAAAGTCGCGAAATTCTTCAGTTAGCACTGTAGAAAGAGTAGTACCTTAAGAAGCAAGCATAGAATAATTAAGCGGTCCTATTAGAGTTCTATTCAACAAGGTGGCTGCTAGTCTCTATAGTGGTCTTCCTTGCGTTCTTGAGCCGCTTTTACTTCCGCACAATATTCCGCTGTGGGTCTAACGAGGAGTCGTTCTATACCAATAGGCTCTCCAGACTCTAGGCAATATCCGTAGGTTTCCAAACGAATTCTTTCTAATGACTTCTTAATCTTGGGTAACAGCTTTTGCTCGCGATCCACAATTTTAAGAGCAAGGTTAGCTTGCTCTTCCCAAGATGCTCTGTCGTTTGAGTCGCTAGAATCGTCGATAGGGCTAGCCATTTGATCTTTGGCCTCTTGAATCCGTAGGCTTGTAGATTCGTAGAGCTCTATGAGCCTATTTTTAAAAAAAGCGAGTTGCACTTCGTTCATATAATCTGCTTCTGGTGCAGCTATCAACTGTTCTTCGGTGAGTTGATTGATATCCAATGTAGTTGTGCTCATAGTATTAATCTCATCAAATCGATTACTTAGCTCGGCGTGTTTTCGGCCAGTATCATCCTAGTGAACATGCTAGGTATAGAGTAATAAGCTCTCTATCAAGCCTGTTAGTAATTAATAAAATGTTATGTTATGGCATAACATTTTTTAAGAGAAGTGGGAGTTCTATAGGATATTAATGGGTTTGCTGCTAATTTACGTTATAAGCTTTGATGGTAGAGTACCGATGAAACTACAGTTATAGGCCGCCAGATTTTTTGTATAAAGTAATATTTCAAAGTGCATGAACAGGCCTCAGTGTCGAAAGTTGCGGTACGCATGATTGAGGGGGGGATCGTCTAAGAAAAGTTATTTGCTAAGCAAGCAAACTTATTCTACTTTTATGTTATATTATAACGTAACTTTTTATGATGTATTTGGGAGCCACTGTGCGGTGGTATTTCCATAAATTGCTCTATATCTATGGGGGGATATTAAGCTAATGAATATAGATGTCAGTCAAAATAGCAAGCTTCCGGTTACGGTGCTTTCAGGTTTTCTTGGGGCGGGTAAAACCACTGTATTAAGCCATATTTTAAATAACCGAGAAGGCCGTAAGGTAGCGGTGATCGTTAATGATATGAGTGAAATCAATATCGATGCCGCGATCGTGCAAAATGATGTGTCACTTAACCGCAGTGAAGAAAAGCTAGTAGAGATGAGCAACGGCTGTATTTGCTGTACTTTACGTGAGGATTTACTGCTCGAAGTCAATAAATTAGCGAAAGATGGTCGTTTTGATTACCTAGTGATCGAATCTACGGGTATTTCTGAGCCGCTTCCTGTGGCTGAAACATTCACTTTTGCCGATGAAGAGGGAGTTTCTCTATCTGATGTATCGACGTTGGATACGATGGTGACCGTTGTTGATGCGGTCAATTTCCTTAAAGATTACGAGGAGGCTCAGTCGCTACAGGAAGCGGGAGAGCATTTAGGTGAAGAAGATGAGCGCAGTGTAGCTGACTTACTTGTTGATCAAGTTGAATTTGCAGATGTTATTTTAGTTAGCAAAACGGACTTAGTGGACACACCAACCCAAGAGCGATTAACCGCTATTTTAAAAACATTAAATACCTCGGCAGACATTATTCCTATCAAAAATGGGCAAGTGAATCTGGATCAGGTGCTTAATACAGGTCTATTTGATTTTGAAAAGGCACAGCAAGCCCCCGGTTGGTTACAAGAAATGCGCGGTGAGCATGTGCCTGAAACGGAAGAATATGGTATTGGTAGCTTTAGTTATTTAGCCAGAAGACCTTTTCACCCAGAAAAGTTTTATCAGTTTTTACATAATACCAAACAGTATGGAAATCTGATTCGCTCTAAGGGTTATTTCTGGTTAGCCACTCGGCCGCAATTTGCAGGGCAATGGAGCCAAGCCGGTGGTATTGCTCGTTATGGTTTTGCGGGCATGTTTTGGAAGGCAGTACCCAAAGAAAACTGGCCAACCGATGAGGCTTATTTGGAATCTATCCACAGTAATTGGGTTGAACCTTTTGGTGATATGCGACAGGAGCTGGTATTTATTGGGCAAGGTCTGGATAAAGCTAGCATGACAGCGGCATTAGATAACTGTCTGTTATCAGAAGAGGACGTGCTTAAAGGCAAAGAATTTTGGCAATCATTGCCAGACCCATTCCCCGAGTGGAGCGACAATCATGCCGCTTGATCATATAGCGGCATCAGCGACTTACGATAATTCACCGAAACCTGCTGCGGATAACGACTTATCGGTACTCACATCTATCTACGAAGACAATATTAATATTGCTGTTTGGCAGCGTGAGCAAAAGGTCCTATTGGAACAGTATGCACAACAGTGGTGTGATCAATATGCATCACATTCACCGCGCTTATTATTGCCAACCCAAACTCAGCAGTTGAATG
>JAHDEM010000011.1:32960-40120 GCA_020628895.1 Candidatus Endobugula sp. | reverse complement strand
GATTATTGTAAGGTGCATTTGAACGAAACAATAACGGCAATGTCTGTGTATCGCATCCTTAGTTTTTTGCAAGAAATGGGCTTAGCCCATAAGCTAAGTTTGGCGAATAAATACGTTGCTTGTTCTCATGTAGTATGTGAGCACAAAAATGAATTGTTGCAATTTTTGATTTGTGATCAATGCCAACATGTTAAAGAAATTAATATCGATGAATCGACGGTTAAGAATTTACAAGCTGTCATTACCAATACGGGTTTTCATTTAAATACCCCACAATTAGAAATTAACGGTGTTTGTGAAAACTGTTTTGCTAATGAAAACAATAATAATACTGACGTCTAGGTAATCAGTTGAATTCAATCATGAAATTAACAAGCTATCTGTCTTTTATCGTTATAATACTTTTTTCTTGGCGTACTTATGCCCATCCCCATAACTGGATTGATTTAAAAACTGAGTTTGTTCTTGATAATCAAGGTCAGTTGATAGAGATAAAACAACATTGGCTTTTTGATATTTATTACTCAACAGTAAAACTTGCTGACATTGCTAGTGAATATAAGAGCCAACAAGAGGGTTTGCGATATACAGCCATAGATATGGCTAAAAACCTTCAGGATTATCGGTATTTTTCTGAACTAAAAACGAGTGATCAGCTGGTTGTTTTACCTATGCCAAAGTATTCCACCTTGGATAAGGTGGTTAGAGAAGGGCAACAACAGTTGATGCTTACCATGCATTTTGTTTTAGACACTCCTATACCAACCAATGATGACACCTTGTCTTGGCGGGTTTTTGATCCTACCTATTATATCGATATGAAACATCATACTTCATCGCAGATTCTTATACACAATGAGCAGGGTAAGAAATGCTCCACGCGAATTCATTCACCAAAACCGTCTCAAGAGCTGATTGAGTACGCAATCAATTTAGATCGTACACAGAAAGATACACAAGGGCTTGGTGCTCACTTTGCTGAAACAGTATTTGTTCAGTGTTTATAAAAAGGTGTTTAATCAATGGTTTTATTTAATAAAGCGATTTATCGTTTTTCGCAATGGGCTTTATTGCTTGTTTTAATCGTTTTTATTATTGGTATCTATGCGTATTGGCACTCGATTATTACACAGATAGTTGAGTGGCAAAGGCTTTTTCACGACTTATTAGCCACACATATTAATGCGATTGCACAGGATCCTATACATCATGGTTTGATGTTAATTGTGTTAAGTTTTGTCTATGGTGTGTTTCATGCGGTAGGGCCTGGGCATGGTAAAGCGGTGATCGTCACCTATTTGGGGTCTCACAAAGAGAGCTTAAGCAGAGGGGCGGTTATTTCTTTTTTAGCGGCACTATTGCAAGCTGGGGTTGCCATTTTATTAGTTGTACTATTATCGCAACTACTGAGTATTCCATTTTCTGAAGTGAATAATTATGCCGATGATATTACTTTAGTTAGTTATATATTGGTGATGGCATTGGGTGCATTTTTGTTTTTAACTGCTTCATTTAAATACTACCGTTATATTCGTCAGACAGTGCATGAACATACTCATGAAGAAAAACACGAACACCACCATGAGCATCATCACCAGCATGCCCATCATCATGATCACGCATGTTGTGGTCATCATCATGTGCATCAAAGTGATAAACAAGAAACATGGTGGCAGAGTATAGGTGTGATTTTTTCTATGGGAATACGTCCGTGTACCGGTGCAATTTTAGTATTGATTTATGCGCATTTAGTGGGTGCTTTTTACTACGGGGTGATAGCCACATTAGTGATGGGGTTAGGGACGGGTTTAGCAATTGCAAGCATGGCACTGGCCACACAATTAGCTCGCAATTGGTTTGAAAAATTAGCACAATCATCTGATCAATCACTACTTTTTCAATTAAACCTTACTCATTTAAGTCCTTGGTTAAGAATGGCTGGTGGAGTGGTGATTTTTTTATTGGGATTAAGCCTTTTCCAAGCAGGAATGCAAATGGACAGTGCAGGGCATCCGTTACTTTGATGCGTTAAGTGATATTTTCTGGTTGCTGATTTTAATTGGACTTTTGAACGGTCTAGCTGGTTTTACAGGTTTACTTATGAAAACCATACTTAGGGAAACCCCCTAACCAAGTTAGGGGGAATGGTTTATTTGCATTCGCTAATGCTATTAACCATAGCTTGAATTAATTTCTCGTAATGGCTGCTACCTTCAGCTAGGCTCGAACCTAGAGGGTCCATAACCCCTATTGTGGTAACACTGGTAGTATCAAATACGTTTTTAACTAAACCAGCGTTATATTGTGGTTCAGTAAATACACAGTTCACACCTAATTTTTTAACGGTATCTCGAATTTCCTTAATACGCGCTGGGCTAGGGTCTTCTGCATCGCCTAGAGAAATGGCGCCTGCTGCTGAGATGCCAAAACGCCTTTCAAAATACTGATACGCATCATGGAAGACAATAAATTGCGGTTGTCCAAGCTTATGAATTTTTTCTTGAGTAGATGCAATTAATTGATCCAGTGCGGTGATCGCTTTAGCAGCATTACTGCTATAAGTGTTTGCATTTTCAGGGTCCTGCTTAGATAGGGTTGCTGCAATACTTTTAACCCAAACTTTAGCGTTCTCAGGATCTAACCACGCATGTGGGTCATTGCCTTCATGGTCGTGATGATGTTCATCATGCTTAGCATGTCTATCATCTTTGTGATCGTCGTAGTCATCATGACCTTTGTGATCATCATGATGATCGTGGTGTTTATCTTCTTTATGGTCGTCATGGTGATCGTCGTGATGTTTATGGCCTTTGTGCTCGTCATGATGGTCGTGGTGTTTATCTTCTTTATGGTCGTCATGATGATCGTCGTGATGCTTATGATCTTTGTGCTCGTCATGATGGTCATCGTGGCCCTCTTCATGGTGGCCTTCTTCTTCTCCGTGATCATGGCCTTCAAAGGTCGCACCTTCTCTAAAACCGTGAGTCGTTGTTCCAGCAATTTCTAATACTTCGACTTTATTCGCTGAAGCTGCTAGATTATCCATCGCTTTTTCTAACCAAGGTGTTAAACCTTCACCTATCCAAAACACGACATCCGCATCGGCTAGTGCTTTTGCTTCCGAAGGGCGTAATGCGTAGTGGTGCGGAGATGCCTCGGCTGGGATTAATAGGTTAGGCTCGCCCACGCCTTCCATTATCTGGCTAACCAGTGAATGTAATGGTGCAATATCCACAGCAACAGACGGAGGTGCTGCCTGAGTGTTGATGGATAAACCAAGGCCTAAAACAGCCCCAGCGAGTAACTTGTGATTCATCAGAGTCTCCTGAAAAAAATAGTCGCAAAGTAATTTTGCATAGAAAGTGATAATGTTATGTTATAACATATCTGTTTGTGTGCAGCAATGAGCGCTTGAAAAATGTTATACTTAGCAGTTAGTTAAAAAATTGATTTAGGTATTTTTATGTTAATTGAATGCGACAATGTGTCGGTTCATATTGGTAAGCGATCGATTCTTAGTCAGATCAATTTATCGGTTAATGAAAAAGAAATTATTACCGTACTGGGTCCTAATGGTTCTGGTAAAACCACGCTTTTTAAAACGTTTATAGGTGCTTTAGAACCTAGCTTTGGTTCTATCAAGAAAAAACCAAATTTAAAAATAGGGTATGTTCCTCAGCGGCTGTATATTGATGAGACTTTACCCATTACCGTCACGCGGTTTATGAATTTACCGAGCCGATATTCAAGCGATAAGATAGAAACAGCGCTGGGGCATGCTGGTGTCCCTGGTCTTGGAAAACAACAGATTCAGGATTTGTCTGGTGGCCAGTTCCAAAGGGTTTTATTAGCGCGGGCATTATTAGGCAAGCCAGATTTACTGTTATTGGATGAGGCCACTCAAGGTTTAGACCATCGTGGCTCTGCTGATTTTTATCGGCAAATTGCCCATGTGCGAGAAACATTAGGTTGTGCTGTCGTTATGATTAGTCACGAGCTGCATGTGGTTATGCGGCAAACAGATCGTGTGATTTGTCTTAATGGGCATATTTGTTGCCAAGGTAAGCCAGAAACCGTGAGCGGTTCGCCAGAATATCATTCCTTATTTGGTTTAGATAAAGACAGTGAAGCAGCGCTCTATCTTCATCAGAACCACCATAAGCATTCACATTCGTAGTAGGTTTTTTCATGTTTGACGATTTTTTAGTACGGGCTATGTTAGCAGGCGTTGGTGTCGCATTGGCCGCAGCACCTTTAGGTTGCTTTGTTATTTGGCGGCGTATGGCCTACTTTGGTGATGCTACTGCACATGCTGCTGTTTTAGGTATCGCATTATCATTAGCGTTTTCGATGCCTATATTTGGTGGCGTTTTACTGGTTTCTTTATTGATGGCTATTACGGTATCTAGTTTAAGTGGGCGAGGTTTTGCTATGGATACTTTGCTCGGTGTGATGGCGCACTCCTCTTTAGCGGTAGGCTTGGTTGCGGTTTCCTTTTTATCCGGTATTCGTATCGACCTAATGTCTTATTTATTTGGTGATATTTTGGCTGTTGGAACTACTGACCTGATGGTGATATGGGGTGGGGCGTTTATTGTATTGGGTTTAGTGGTATGGCGTTGGTCAGGGTTGTTGCTATCAACATTAAATGCCGATTTAGCCTTGGCCAGTGGTTTTAACCCAAAGCAGGAACAATTGTTCTTAACTGTCGCGTTGGCTATTGTTGTGGCCGTTGCTATTAAAGTAGTGGGGGTTTTATTAATTGCTGCCATGCTTATTGTGCCTGCTGCTACGGCACGGTCTTATAGTGGTACTCCAGAGATGATGGCGATTATTGCTGCTTGTATTGGTGCTTTTTGTGGTTTGTCGGGTGTTCAGGCTTCTTATGTTTTTGATACCCCAACAGGGCCTACAATTGTATGCATTAGTGCGTTGTTGTTTGTTATCTCTAGTGTTGCATCCCGTGTCTCCTTTTTTAGGAGATCATTATAGAGGTGTTGTGAGTGCTGTTGCGGAGAATCGCTATTATTGCGATGTTATTGGTTGTTGTAATGTTGCTAACCGTTGTTTAGGTACTTCTCGTTTAAGCCAACGCACTAAGTCAATCCACATGCGGCTGATTTCACCCTTCGATGGCATACTGCCTGCAGATGCCAGTTCGATAGTGACAACAGGGATAGCCAAATCGATACCTGCATAATTTCCTAGGGAGCCAGGGTAGGTGCCTAACCGCCACAAATTTAACGAGCCCAGTTTTTTGGGGGCAGTTTGTGGCCCATCGTAATCGACCAGTCCATAAGGGGCGTGGACAGCGATAATCACATCTGGCTTAAATTCTTCAATGGTATTCACTAGCCACTGTGTTTCGGGTTCGCTGTTGGCGTAAGGGCCTGGATAGCGGCGGGGGTTTTTCTTGGTTCGGTTTTCCCAATATTTTATGGCCAGCTCATTCCAGTCTTGCGAGGGAAGGTTGCGGTTAAGGTCAACACCATTGCCGTTTTGACGTTGTGCGCGGCCTTCTTTTAACAAACCATCTGGGTTCAATAGTGGTGTTACCTTCCAGTGAAATAACCCGGAATGGTATTGATTAAGTTTATCCATCCATTTGAACACGATAGATACCGTCGAATATTCATCACCATGAACGCCTCCTATTAATAATACTCGGCCCAAGGGTTCTCTGGTGCCGAGTGGAGGATAGATTTTATGAGCGATTAAACGATTTTGATGAGATTGATCACCACTGGTGACCATTTGCTGCTTTAAGCAGTTGTTAACAGATACACTCGCTAACTTATTTCCCACTTCTTGGCATAATTGATTAATGGAAGGGGTTGTGTTGTCAGCATAGAGCGATAATGGCGATAAAATGAGGCAATAAATTGCCAATCGGTTAATAACAGCAAGCATTAATCATTATATTCCTTGGTGCGTTTATGGATAACTCAATGTTTTTAGTGTGAACAGTCTAGCTTTATCGATTAAATATCAAACGTTGAGACGCTAATGGAGCATCGATAACTTGCTGATTATTATAGACCAATTGTCCATTCACCCAAGTACTTTCGATGCGTGAAGAAAATTGATGTTTGTCAAACGGTGTCCAGCCGCAGTGGTAGCGAACATTTTCGTGAATAGCCTTCGTTGATCTGTTAGTGTCGACCAAAACTAGATCGGCATAATATCCTTCACGAATATAACCTCTATCTTTAATACCATAGCGAATGGCTGGGTTGTGGGCGACTTTTTCTACGACTTGCTCCAAACTGAGACGCTGGTGTTTTACATGATCTAATAAGCTCAATAGAGCATGCTCGACCAGAGGCAGGCCTGCGGGAGCCTGATTATAATCAACTTGCTTCTCATTCAGTGTATGAGGGGCATGATCGGTAGCAATAATGTCGATCTGATTCGTATGAAGTGCTTGTATAAGCGCGTCTCGGTCAGATGCGGCTTTAATGGCTGGATTGCATTTGATCAAGTTGCCTTTTTTAGCATAATCCTGATCGCTAAACCATAAGTGGTGAACGCAAGCCTCGGCGGTTATATGCTTTTTATCGATAGGTCCTGCGGTAAATAAACTTAACTCTTTTTCGGTTGTGATATGTAATACATGTAATTGGCTACCATATTTTTTGGCGAGATCGACCGCATAGGATGAGGACGCAAAACAAGCTTCGGTGTCGCGAATGATTGAATGATCATGGATAGTGGGTGTTCTTAAGCGACGCACTTCCTCTAGGTTTTTGGCAATCACCGGACCGCTTTCACAATGAGTCACAATTAATACAGGGCTTTCGCGAAAGATATCATCAAGCGCTTGTGGTGCTTCTACTAACAAATCACCGGTTGAGGCTCCCATAAATATCTTAACACCGCAGTGCCTATTGGGATTAAGCTGTTTTATTTGTTCTAGATTATCTTCTGTTGCACCTAGATAAAATGCGTAGTTAGCAATAGAGTTTTTCTGGGCAATGGCATACTTTCTCTCTAGTGCCTCGATAGTTGTAGTAGCAGGATTCACATTGGGCATTTCCATATAGCTAGTAATACCGCCAGCAACAGCAGCACGGGATTCGCTGGCAATATTGCCTTTGTGTGTCAGTCCTGGTTCTCGAAAATGGACTTGGTCATCAATCATTCCGGGCAGTAAGAGTTGT
>JAHDEM010000011.1:27554-32860 GCA_020628895.1 Candidatus Endobugula sp. | reverse complement strand
CCCGTCTGTAACACCTGATTTGTTGCTTGAGGAAAAAGCCATCAAGCCAACTATTGAGAGTTCTATCGTTATTAAACAGGAAAATGTATTGCCAGAACCGATAGAGGTTGTTGCAGAGGCAGTTGATTCTATTGCCGAGGTAAAAGCTGAGGATAAAGTCATTGTTCGTCAAGGAGATATTCTGAGTGTTTTATTTGACAGCTATGATTTAGGACAAACTACCTTACGCCATATTTTAAGTGCTGATGAATCGCTGCTAGCGCTTGAAACCCTGCGGCCTGGGCAGATACTATTTTTTCGTTATGAAGAGGATACCCACCAACTATCAGAAATGGAGCTTTATAGGCATCCAGGGTATCGAGTAATTTATCGTCGTACCCAAGATGGTCGTTTTGATTATGAGACGATCATTAAAGAAGGGCAGTGGCGTAGTGAGCGTATTAACGGCACCATAGAGGGTATCTTCTATTTATCCGCACAGCGTGCAGGTCTAACGGAAGTGGAAGCAGCCAATGTGACCCGTATTTTTTACGAGCAGTTAGACTTTTCTCGCTCGATCCGTAAAGGAGATAAATTTCAGGTCGTTCGACAAGTGCAGTATATCGATGGTCAGCCGACTGGTCAGACGCGTATCGAAAGTGCTCGTATACAACGTCGAGCCTATGAGCATACGGCTTTCTTGTTTGATGATGGGCGATATTACGATAAAGATGGGCGAAGTCTCGCTCGTGCTTTTACTCGGACTCCTTTGAATAAGCGTTATCGAGTCAGTTCGCCTTTTAATCCAAGACGAGTTCACCCGGTGACGGGTCGTGTTGGCCCTCATAATGGTACTGACTTTGTCACGCCAACAGGGACTAAAGTGCTTTCTACAGGTGATGGGGTGGTCAGCCGTGTGGGTAATCACCCTTATGCTGGCCGATATATTGATATTAAACACCCAGGGCAATATAAAACCCGTTACCTGCACTTGCATCGTGTATTGGTGCGTCGTGGAGAATCGGTCAGTCGTGGTCAGACCATTGCGCTATCGGGTAATACTGGGCGCTCTACGGGCCCCCATTTGCATTTCGAATTGCACATTAATGGTCGTCCTGTTGACCCTATGAAGGCCAAAATACCTATCTCTCAATCCGTATCTAAGGAACATAAACGGGCCTTTGCTCAGAAGGTGAAGCAGCAGACCCGTTTACTGGATCAGGGTCATCAACCTACCGATGTTGCGGCTAATAATAGTCACTCTGAAGGCTAATCTCTTAATTTTTTATCGACTAATGTAAATAGACAAGAAGCGTTTCATACGATCGCAAGCAAGATGACTATCGCGTAGCAAGCCCGCTTGATCAGCTAACTGAAAAATTTCTATATAATAAGGTAAAGGTCTCATCGCTTGGTGTCCGGCCATCATAATAAAGTGATCTTGGAATCCGTTTAGATAAGCTAAAAACACAACACCCGATTTATAGTATTGTGTAGGTGATCGAAATATTAATCGTGATAAAGGTACGGTAGGCGCTAAAATTTCTTGAAATCTAGCATTGTTCCCACTGGCTAGCTCATGCAGCGCTGCGGCAGCAGCAGGTGCAATAGGATCAAAAATACCTAATAGGGCGTGTGAAAAACCTTGTTCATCACCTTCAATTAATTCTGGATAGTTAAAATCATCACCTGTGTACATCTTAACCGAGGCAGGTAATCGACGGCGCATGGTGATTTCTTTTTGTGCATCCAAAAGAGAAATTTTTATACCGTCAACTTTGCTAACGTTCTCATCAATAATTTGTAATGCAATTTCTAAGCTGTCTTCAAAAGTGGTTGCTCCCCAATAGCCTTTCAGCGCGGGGTCAAACATGTCTCCTAACCAGTGTAAGATAACGGGTTGGTCACATTGTGATAAAACATAGTTGTAAACCTTAACGTAATCTTGTGTAGATGTTGCTACCTTAGCTAATGCTCGGCTCGCCATTAAGATAATGCGGCCACCTAGTTTTTGGATGGCTTCTAACTGTTCCATATAGGCAGCAATAACATCATCTAATGTATGTGCATCTTCTGGCATTAATTGGTCGGTACCGCAACCATTAAAAATAAGTGCGTTATCAATATCGCTGGTTTCTTCCAGTGTGCGTTTAATCAATTCATAAGCGCCGTTCCAATCTAAACCCATGCCTCTTTGGGCAGTATCCATTGATTCGGCAATACCTAGACCTAGTCCAAGTAAGTAGCGACGAAACTCCATAGTTTTGTCCCAGTCGATATCGGGCGATTGGCTGGGTTCATTAGCGCTAAATGGGTTAACAACAACATGTGCTGCAGAAAAAGCAATACGATTAAAAGGTTGAGCTTGCTTAGGTGCGATGATGGGTTCATCTTTTAATGAGTAAGGTCTCATTTTTCCTGTTGTATCTGGCAACAAGATAGATGACTCGAGCATATTGGTTATTCCTTTATTGCTTTTAGGTAGGCAATGATTGTATACGATTAAGTCCAACCAGTGTAAGAATACATATATTACATAAATGATAAAAAAGGGCGCAGCACCTTATTATATTGATCAAGTTTAGTGCAATATTATGGCTTTCTGTTGAAAAAATATCTCAACCCATGGTGTTATAGTAATATTGGTGTGATTGTGCAGAGTATTGCTGTTGTTCATAATTGACTATAGATGCATTCAAAAAATATCTAACTAGGCAAGCTTGTTGCATTACGTTTTAGAGTGAATTCCAATCAAGAGTTGGTTCTTTTATTATCGAGTAAGAGAAAAATAAATAGCTAAGTGCGTCATTTGAGATAATTGATACACTCACAGCTAGAATTAGAGGGTAAGCAGCATATGTGTATAGGCATTTAAATATTTAACAGTAAAAGGTATATAAGCTTTTATGATAAAACCCAATCAAGCGCGCGAATTTCTTCGCAAATTATTTGATGTATCGGTAGCTGCTGCAGATCCTTTACATTGTATTCCTCCTTACTTGCAAGAGATTGAGGCCAAAAAACTCATCGTTATTGGCGCAGGTAAAGCTTCTGCAGCCATGGCTAGGGCAGTAGAGCAGCATTGGTTTGGTGAACTAGAAGGGTTGATTGTGACTCGGTATGATCATGCGGTACCGACACAGCATATAGAGATTGTCGAAGCATCGCACCCCGTCCCAGATGAGGCGGGTATGAAAGCGGCAGAACGCATACTGGAAATTGCTCAGCAAGCAGGGCCAGATGATCATGTTTTGTGTTTAATTTCTGGTGGTGGTTCGGCCTTGCTATCCCTACCAGTGGATGCGATTGATTTTGCGGAAAAGCAAGATATTAATAAACAATTACTCACCTCTGGTGCTAGCATCTCCGAAATGAATTGTGTGCGTAAACACTTTTCCAAAGTCAAAGGAGGGCGCTTGGCAGCGGCAGCTTATCCCGCAGCATTAACAACGCTTGCTATTTCTGATGTGCCTGGTGATGATCTATCGATTATCGCCTCGGGTCCTACGGTACCAGACTCATCAACACGGTTTGATGCATTAAATATTATTAATAAATATGATATCAGCGTGTCTGATTCAGCGATAAATTGGCTCAACTGCCCTGAATCAGAGACCCCTAAAGCAGATGATGTTGTCTTTAGCACAACAACCACTAAGTTAGTTGCCACCCCTATGATGAGTTTAGAGGCGGCAAAAAAACTGGTCCTAGATAATGGTATGACGCCCTTAGTTTTATCGGATGAGCTGGAGGGTGAAGCCCGAGAGGTGGGTAAAGTTCATGCTTCTATCGCTAGGCATATTTTAAAGCATTCTACCCCGGTTAAACCGCCTGCAGTGATTTTATCGGGAGGCGAAACCACCGTCACGGTACGTCATAAGGGGCGTGGTGGGAGAAATACAGAATTTTTGCTCGGGTATGTATTACAAAGTCAGGGGGACGAACGTACCTTTGCCATTGCCTGTGATACCGATGGCATTGATGGTTCCGAAGATAATGCCGGAGCGATTGCTACTCCAGACACCTTGTCCAGAGCGCAAGCATTAAATGTGAAAGCAGAAGACTATTTACAAAACAATGATGCATATAGCTTCTTTGAGATACTTGATGACCTTGTTGTATCAGGCCCTACATTAACGAATGTTAATGATTTTAGAGCCGTTCTGATTTTAGATGAACAACCTTGATGATCGGTATATGAGCTAAGTGAAATTTATTTTTTAACTAACCGCAATATAGTTTCAATATTAAATGCTAGACGTTCGTCTAAGGCCTCTTGCGACATAAAGTCTTTTGAAAATAAAATAGAACCTGTATAGCGGTTGGTAAAGTAATAGTAGCCCACAGAGGCAATCGTTATTATCAGCTGAATGGTATCCACGTTTTTACGAAATACATTTTCTTTTTCGCCTCGTTTTAGTATGTCATCGATCATGCCTACGAAAGGGCCGCGCAAATCGTCGATAACGGACGACTCTTTTAAATGGCGAGCTTGGTGTAAATTTTCGCTATTGATGATTCTTAAGAAGGTAGGATTTTTTAAATAGTAGTTCCAGGTAAATTCCACAAGGGTTTTGAGTGCGGTTTCTGGATCTAATTTTTCTAGATGCAATTCTTTTTCTTCACTGCGGATATCAATGTAAGCGTCTTCTAATACAACGGTAAACAGTTCCTCTTTATTACCGAAGTAATGATAAATCATACGTTTATTGGCTTCTGCTTTTTCAGCAATAACATCAACCCGTGCACCACTTAAACCGTGGGATGCAAACTCCTGTTTGGCGGCTTCTAATATACGCTTTTTTGTTGCTTCTGAATCACGTTGGTGACTATATTTGGATGGCTTATTTTTTTCTCGCATCGAATTTATCTCATGTAAACTGTCTGTAATATGTAACTATATAGTTATATTGCTTTATTGCAATATTGTATAGAAGATTATTTTTAGGTATTAAGTATTCGTTGTTTTGAAAATAGTTACTCGGGTAAATGTACATCTGCGTATAATAGTTGTTATTTATCGGTAAAAATATGGATAGTATTTTTGAGTTAAGTGCACAGTTAGGGCGTTCTTTATCTGCTAAACAGTGGCTCGTAACAACAGCGGAGTCATGTACTGGCGGAGGCATAGCGCAGGCAATCACCGATGTAGCAGGGAGCTCACAATGGTTTTCACACGGATTCGTTACATATAGTAATCATGCAAAAGAACAGCTATTAGGTGTATCTGCTGAGGTTATTGCCGAACACGGTGCTGTGAGCCAATCGGTGGTCGAATTAATGGCTGTAGGGGCAATAAATTCATCTAAAGCAGACTTATCAATCGC
>JAHDEM010000011.1:21337-27454 GCA_020628895.1 Candidatus Endobugula sp. | reverse complement strand
CAAAAGCAAGACTAACAGAGGGTTCAATAATGGATTCAAATAAAGATAAAGCACTGCAGGCGGCCTTAGGCCAGATTGAACGCCAATTTGGTAAAGGAACCGTTATGCGTATGGGGGATAAAGAACGTATTCGTGTGCCTTCGATATCCACAGGTTCGCTGGGTCTTGATATTGCTTTGGGGATAGGGGGCTTACCAAAGGGAAGAATTGCAGAAATTTATGGGCCAGAATCATCAGGTAAAACAACACTAACACTCCAAGTAATTGCCGAAGCGCAAAAGCAGGGTGGGACATGCGCCTTTATCGATGCTGAGCATGCTCTCGATCCCGTATACGCCGCTAAATTAGGTGTCAATGTTGATGATCTTATTATCTCTCAGCCGGATACTGGAGAGCAGGCGTTAGAAGTTGCCGATATGTTGGTTCGCTCAGGAGCGATTGATGTATTGGTTGTCGATTCCGTTGCGGCACTAACACCTAAAGCAGAAATCGAAGGGGATATGGGGGATCACCATGTTGGTTTACAGGCTCGATTAATGTCTCAAGCCCTACGTAAAATCACGGGTAATATTAAAAATGCTAATTGCTTAGCTATATTCATTAATCAAATCCGAATGAAGATTGGTGTGATGTTTGGTAACCCCGAAACTACCACAGGCGGAAATGCATTAAAGTTTTACTCATCTGTACGTTTAGATATTCGTCGCATTGGTGCAGTTAAAGAAGGGGATGAGGTGATTGGCTCGGAAACGCGGGTCAAAGTGGTGAAAAACAAAGTAGCTCCTCCTTTTAAGCAAACCGAGTTCCAAATTATGTATGGTGAAGGTATCAACCACCTAGGCGAAGTGATTGATTATGGTGTAAAACTAGAGTTGATCAACAAAGCGGGTGCTTGGTACAGCTATAAAGGTGAAAAAATCGGTCAGGGTAAAAATAATGTGATCAAATTTTTACGAGAGCGCCCGGAAATTGCCCAAGAAGTGGAAAATGCTATTCGAAAAGAGTTTTTACCTGACAGCGTAGAAGAAAACAGCGATAAGGTGGTTGATATTGCTGGAGACAGTGCTTAGTTAGATGCTTGCCAGTAAAGAATAGTGATAGTTTTGGTTGTAAGTGTGTTAACAATGAGGTGTGATAATGAATAGTATGGCGCATAACGATATGTATTTTGATGGTCAGTATCATTCTTCTGCTGTTAACACAAACGAATTAAAGCTCATAAAAACAGCCGCTTTACGTTTGTTAGCAAGAAGGGAATATTCACGCTTAGAGTTGTTTCGTAAGCTATCGCAAAAATTTTCATCAGGTGACCAGATTCAGGCGATTTTAGATGAATTACAAGAGCAGGGTTACCAAAGTGATGATAGATTTACGGAAATGTTTATCAGATCGAAGGTGCGAGCAGGGAATGGCCCCTTTAAGATTAAAATTGAATTACGTGAAAAGGGGATTTGTGAAAGCACCGTTTTATCTGCCTTTGACAAGCAAGCGATTGATTGGTTATCGGTGGCTAAAAAAGTCAATCATAAACGGTTTGGTCGTTCGCAATATCAACAAGATAGTGAGCTATTAGATGGTGAGGATATTGTGACTCACTCTAAATCAGATCTTGATGCTGCTTTTTTAGCTAAACAAGTAAGATATCTAAAGAATAAAGGCTTTTATCAAGAGCATATCGAAGAGGCTATTTTAAGGTAGTCAGTCATATACAGAATGTGATTGACTTCTTGCACCTCTGTAAGTAAAGTCATGCCCACTATGATGGGTGCCTACAATTAGTAATAATTCTTATATTTTGTTCTAATGTGTAGGGTAAACGGGAAGTTTGGTGTAATTCCAATACTGCCCCCGCAACGGTAATCAAGTTGGTCATACTTGTTAGTCCGATACCGGCCCTTTATATTTTACCCAGTGGGCGGAGGGCTACCACTCAAGGTGTTTTTAGCAGAATCTTCTGCCCGCCACTTTGTATCTTTTTCCCTTCATCTATCCACTTGGTTATTATTTCTAGTCACTTTTGAATCTATATAGATCTTGCGCCTCTTTGTTATGCACTTAACATTTAATGGTATGTAAAAGTTTTTATCATAAAAAATATTTTATATGACGCTATATAGCTTTAAATACGTATATGTAATGACATGTTAAATCGAATGTAGATATGACGGATAAACAAAAGAAACATCAAAAAGTAATGGCAAAACAAAAAGCCAAAGTAGACGCCTCTATTGCTGCGGCCACGACCGAGCGTGGGATATCACTATTATTAACGGGCAATGGTAAAGGCAAGTCAAGTTCTGCTTTTGGTATGGTTATACGTGCTTTGGGCTACGGTTATAAAGTGGGTGTTGTACAATTTATCAAAGGGCAACAACTTTCAGGGGAGGAAATTTATCTGCGCGATCATTGCCCTCAAGTCGACTTTTATCAGATGGCAACGGGTTTTACATGGGATACTCAAGATAGAGAAAGCGACCAGATAGCGGCCCAAAAAACCTGGGATTACGTTACACCTATGCTTTCTAATCCTGATTATGACTTAGTTATTTTAGATGAGTTAACTTACATGCTATCGTATCAATATTTAGATGAAAACACAGTGATCGATGCGATTAAAAATCGCCCCCTAGAGCAAAGTGTTGTAGTGACTGGTCGTGGTGGAGGCAGTTTGTTGCAGTCTGTTATGGATACGGTCTCTGAAGTTAAAGAGGTAAGGCACGCTTATAAGCAAGGTATTAAAGCACGTAAAGGGGTGGATTATTAATGACGGTTTTATGCACGGTATACCAATAGGCGACACTTTATGAAACATTTAATTTTAGGTGGCGCTCGAAGTGGAAAGAGTCGTTATGCTGAGTCTTTATCATTACAGGAGCATTCACCTAATTCAAATTATTGGTATGTAGCAACAGCTACCCCACGCCAAGATTCAGAAATGCTTTCACGTATAGAGCAGCACAAAAATAGTCGAGATAAAAAATGGCAATTAGTCGAAGAGCCTACTAACTTGGCAGAGGCGATTGCGCGCTACAATACTCCACAAGATTGCATACTGATCGATTGTTTAACTCTGTGGTTAACCAATTGTTTGTTAGAAAATAATTGGCAGGAGCAAAAAGAGAACTTTCTTGATGCTATTTCACAAACCAAAGCGTCTATTTATTGTGTGAGTAACGAGGTGGGCTCTGGGATAGTTCCTTTAGGTGAGTTATCTCGACAATTTGTTGATGAAGCAGGGGCTCTTCATCAAGTATTAGCACAACAGTGCGATAAAGTAACACTGGTTGTTGCAGGTATGCCTTTGGCTTTAAAGCAAGAAAAATAGATATATCACTACATAGGAATATACGTAAATATACGATGACTTGGATAACAGAAAACACCAAAGAGATTGACCAAACCAGCTTATTGCTAGCTCAAGAGCATCAAGCTATTTTAACTAAACCGGCTGGCTCCTTAGGTCGTCTAGAAACGATAGCTACCCAATTTTCAGGTTGGCAATCAACGCCACACCCTAAGTTAGATGACATTACGATTGCTATTTTTGCTGCGGATCATGGTATATGCCAACAACAGGTATCTGCTTTTCCTCAAGAAGTTACAATGCAGATGATTATTAACTTCTTAGAAGGCGGGGCTGCCATTAGTGTTTTGAGTGAGCAGCTTGAGGCTAAATTTGCTGTTTATAATGTCGGTATTGCCAATGAATTACCGAATGCTTATTTATCGCACCCTCAACTGAACCATTTCCCCATCAATTCAGGGACTGCTGATTTTTCTCAGTCACCAGCAATGACAAAAGAACAATGTGATCAGGCATTGAGTATAGGTCAGTCAGCGGTAACAGCCTCGTCATCTCTTTTTATTGGTGGTGAAATGGGAATAGGTAATACCACCTGCGCATCTGCCATTTATGCAGCATTATTGGATTTACCTGTAGCAGAAGTTGTTGGACCTGGCACGGGCATCGACGAAAACGGGCTTTCAAGAAAACAAGCGGTTATCGAAACAGCGCTCAGTCTGCACCAAGAACATTTAGATAAACCTTATGAAGTATTACGCTGTTTAGGCGGGTTCGAAATAGCCGCGCTGGTGGGCAGTTACGTTGCCTGTGCGCAAAAGGGAGTTCCTGCTTTAGTGGATGGGTTTATATGTACCGCAGCAGCGTTATTAGCTATACGTATGAACCCTTCTGTAAAGCAATGGTTATTGTTTTCTCATTGTTCAGCTGAACCTGCCCATAAGCTTGCTCTACAAGAGTTGTCGGTAGAACCTTTATTGGATTTAGGTTTGCGTTTAGGTGAGGGTAGTGGCGCTGCTGTTGCTGTTCCTATTCTACAATCGGCATTAAATTTACATAATAATATGGCAACATTCGCACAGGCGGGTGTGAGCGATAGTGAATAACCAACACTCATCATCGACAGTCACTATCGATTTGTTACGGCATGGTCAATGTGAAGATGGGCATTGTTACCGTGGTTCGAGTGATGTTGCTTTAACCGATGATGGTTATTTGGCTATGTGTAAAAGTTTGGGTTTAACAAAAGATCTCAGTGGAGTCTCAAGCAGTGCTTGGCAGCGAATAATTACTTCACCACTTCAACGTTGTGTTGCTTTTGCAAATGACCTTGCTCAAAAATATGAGTTACCTATTCAAAAAGAGTCAGCTTTTCAAGAAATACACTTTGGCCAGTGGGAAGGAAGAGCGATGGAAGATGTGTGGCAAAGTGAGCAAACAGCGGTTGAAAATTGGTTTGCTGATCCTGTTCGTTATCCCCCACCCGACGGAGAGGCTGCAGATGCCTTTGCGGATCGAGTGATTACTTGTTTATATAAAGTTTTGCAGCAGCGCGACAATGATTATATGTTACTAGTGACACACGGTGGTGTTATTCGAGTGATTCTAGCCCATTGTCTGTCTATGTCTCTAGAGCATGTGACGCGTTTCGATGTGCCTTATGCTTGCTTGTCAAAAATTCAAGTCATAAAAGTCGACAATGATCTGCATTTTCGATTACTTACACATAACATGTCCTCCTCATAGAAGTAAAATTTCCATGAATCAATATCAAAAAAACTCGGTAATGGCTTCTTTTTTTCGTTCTTTTTTAATGGCCACTTCACTACTGACTCGGATACCTGTAACGAGTTTGTTACCACAACAATGGTCAGATAAAGAGTTAGGTTTATCTGTTCTATGGTATCCAGTGATTGGTTTGCTAATGGCCATATTATTGTTGGTTGCAAATGCATTATTGCCTAGTGGCACTTCTGCATGGGTGGCTTCATTTATTATTGTTTTTTTGTGGGTTACTTTAACAGGCGCTTTGCATTTAGATGGTTTAGCCGATAGTGTAGATGCCATGTATGCGGGGCATTCTCTATATCAACCTGACTTGCGCAAGGAAAAAATACACAAGGTATTAAAAGATCCTAGTGCTGGACCTATGGCGGTGATTGCATTAATCACTATCTTACTTGCTAAACTGATTCTTGTAGCTCATTTATTACCGATGGCGAGTTTATCGATTATTGTTGCCTTGGTTATCTCAAGAGCAGCGGTTATTTGGATGATAGTGTCGATGCCATATGCCGGTGTAGGTGGTTTGGGTGGTACTCTGAGCCAGTTTGTTTTTTATAAGCACACATTGGTAATCAGTGCAATCGTTATGATGGCTATGTTATTTATAGTCTCTTTAACGACGCTAGTATGTGTATTGTCTATAGTGTGCTTATTTACTATTTTTTGGCGCCAACAGTGGTTAAAAAATATTGGTGGATTTGTTGGAGACACGCTAGGTGCTCTCATTGAGATTACAGAAGTATTGATACTTTTAACACTATATTTTTTAACACTAGTTTAATCCATTATTCTTTTAATTTTATGCTTGCAGCTAGCCTTTTATTTGCCGTTATCTTAGATATCCTACTAGGGGAACCTAAAAAGTATCACCCATTAGTCGGGTTTGGTTGGTTGGTAAATCGAATAGAAAAATATTGCAACCGCTCCTCCTCTCATATTGTTCAACAGCTTTTAGGTCTAATATGTTGGTTTTTGTTAGTGATTGGTGTGGCGATTGTGTTGATTCTTATCTACTATTTTTTAGTTGAATC
>JAHDEM010000011.1:0-21237 GCA_020628895.1 Candidatus Endobugula sp. | reverse complement strand
TAGTGATTGGTGTGGCGATTGTGTTGATTCTTATCTACTATTTTTTAGTTGAATCAGTGGGGTATGCATGGATTTTCAGTGGTGTTGTTCTATATCTTGCCATTGGTTATACCAGTCTTAAACAACATGCTATGGCGGTTGCGCTGCCATTATCGAAAGGGGATATGGAGGCAGCTCGTAAAAAAGTGGGTTACATTGTTAGTCGCGATGTTAATTCTTTAGATGAGGTAGGTGTCCGCAAAGCGACGATAGAATCGGTTTTAGAAAATGGGAGTGATGCTATTTTTGCCCCGTTATTCTGGTTTTTAGTCGGTGGGGTTCCCGCGGTTATTATTTATCGTCTTGCAAATACATTGGATGCGATGTGGGGTTATAAAACAGATCATTTTTTATACTTTGGTCGCTTCGCGGCTCGTATGGATGACATTCTTAATTGGTTACCTAGTCGCATAGTGGCTTTAAGTTACGTTATGTTGGGAGACAGTAAACAGGCATTAACATGTTGGCGTAAGCAATCTAAGCAACTTTCAAGTCCCAATGGCGGTGTTGTGATGACTAGCGGTGCGGGAGCTTTAAATGTGACATTAGGTGGAGATGGTTTTTACCACGGTAAAAAACACCATAAACCCATATTTGGATGTGGGGATGAGCCAGAGAATAAAGATATTAATAGAGCCCTAGGCCTTATTGATAAAACATTATTGTTGTGGGTAGGTGCTGTTAGTTTGTCTACATATGTTTATTGGTTATATTTATAAGTGCTTATAATCAACCTACTCTAATTCTTTAGAACCCCTGTTGCTTTGAGCAGATTGTTTTCTGCGTCAAAGTAAGCCGTACCAATAATATCGTTTTTTGTATTATATTCTGCGATAAATCTGGCATACCCTCTCTGATTTAGAGTGAGTTGTTGCTTCGTATCTAAGTATTCCCATTCAACGGGATTGTTTCTATCATCATAACGAATGACTTTTTGCGCGTAGCCATTTTTTTGTTTAATAGGCTCATTGTCGATACCGTAATAGCGTTCTCCGGTGCGATTGCCTCGATCATCGTATTGTAAAGTAATGCGTGCAAAGTTGTTATTTTTGAGCGCAGAATGTCCTTTTTTATCAAAATATTTTGCTTCAATCATATCGCCTTTGGCGTTGTAACGAATTGATGTTCTAAAAATACCATCTTGATGTAAGGTGGGTTCTTCATTGGTATCGAAGTATTGTATGTTAGTTTTATTTCCTTGTTGATTGTACTGTGTGGCTATATGTGCAAACCCATAACGGTTAAGAATGGGTTTTTTGTCAATACCAAAAAAATAAACGTCCGTTCGATTACCTTGCAAATCATATTGTGCTCTATAGGATGCATACCCATGTTGGTTTAAGGTTAGTTGATTAAGGGTATTAAAATACTCACGCCCAATTTGCTGATTATTTTTATTAAAAGTGGCCGTTATTTTTGCATAACCGTTCTTATTGGCTACAGGCTGGCCATCTATGTCAAAATAGGACTCACTTAATCGGTTACCTCTATCGTCGTAAGAGGCGGTAAAACGGGCATAACCGTTAGAGTGCAATGTGGGGTTTCCATTTATATCAAAGTAGCTTTCTTCACTTCTATTTCCCCATTGATCATGCTTAAAGCGAATAATATGGAAACGATTATTACGTAGTGCTGGTTGGTTATTTTCATCAAAGTAAGCCCATTCAATAGCATTGCCTCGATTGTCGTACTGTAGCTTTACTTTTGCAAAACCCCATTTATGTAAAGTCAGTTGATTGTCTTTATCTAAGAACTGCTGTTCTATTTGATTGCCGTATTGATCATAGCGGGCCGCTGATTTGGAGAACCCGTGTTTGTGTATAGCGATATTGTTTTGTGATTCCAAAAAAACTTTTTCTAGTAAATTTCCGTTCCTATCAAACCTTGTCGTTGTTTGAGCATAACCATTTTGGTTGAGTGTTAATGTTTCTTTATCATTAAGCCATGTTTTTGCCGTAATATTTCCTTGAAAATCTCGAGTGTACTCTCGAGCATGAACGCCTTTTATTGAAACGACATTACCGTTCATATCAATATATTCTAAACGTATAATTAAGCCTCTTTGATCGTAATAATAGCGAATGCCATAGGCTCCTGTGGCGTCTTTAGCTGGTTGATCACTATTGTTAAAAAATCGCCTGGTAATAGTGTACCCTTGCTTATTAAATTCTAGGCGATGTTGCGTGATTTCACTTTTGCGTTTGTTTTGCCCTTCAAACTGTGCTCGTTGATAAACAATGTCACCAATCTCGGTATCAGTTCCATGAGTTTTAAATCGTACTTGGGCAATGTTCTTTGCAGGGGTGAATTCGTATGTTTTACTTTCCAGTGGTTTTCCATTTTGCGCAATACTTTCTATTTTTAATAGTGTGCCGTCTTCTGTATAACTGAAATTCCATAAGGCTGCATTCCCTCTATTCACATCATTCTTTAATGCGCCGTAACTATTATGCCTAGAAAGTTTTTTTAAAAGTCCTTTTTGATATTGTAATTTATAGTGGAATTGCTTTGCTTTTACTTGCTCATGGTTTAATTCGGAAATAGCAAAAGGAATGTCGTAACGTTCACCAATAAAAGCAGCGTGGTAAACTTTTACACGAAAATAGTGATCCCATACCGCTGTGCCAGCGATGAATAATGTTAAGAATAATACCAACAAGGGTGTTAGACGCTGTTTTAATCTTGCTTGCCGAGACTGTTTAAGATATTCCTTTAGAATAATATTCGTCGAAAGTGATGAGACATTAAGATCGTGGGCAGCATGTAATTGATGGCTGCTTTTGAGTAAGTATTGCCGATTATTGTTTCGACAATATGTGGTTATAGTATTAGGGCTGCTTTTATCAAACTCTTCTTTAGGTAGCCATTTTAAATAAAGTGGTTCAATGTCCTGTTTCCAAAGTAAGTAGGTTTTGTGTTGCTCAAACCAATGAGCTAAACGTTCCCACTGTACTGACTGTATATCATCAGATAGCTTGCTGTGATTAGAGGAGGGCAATAAAGTATCATGAGCTAATTTAATTTTAGGTGTACTGGCTCTACCACAATCGATAATCAACCCTTTGGCCATAAAGGCTTGTATGATGCCATTTACTTTTTCAGGATAATGGTTGATATGAGCGTTAGGTAAAGCCTTTGCTATTGGGTTTTGATCATTATCTATACCAATAAATGCGTCAAAAAAACTATGTATAATACGTTTTCTCTCGCTCTCAGTGCAAAGCTCTAGCCCTTCCTTTAACGCAAGTTCTGCTTGTTGAGCCATTACACCATTAATACCCCCGACCGCATCATAATGGTGGTGAGTGAGCAGAGTTGCCGATGCATCTTCTTTTATCATTTGATGATGCATTTGTTGTAATAGATAGCTAACGGTCGTTAATGGCTTTCCTATGGCATCATTCTTAATTCTATTATCGAGATGTTGATGATGTTCTTTGTGATCGCTGTTTTCTTTTGCTGACTCTGTTTGCAAACGGTGATATTGCAGCTGTAAAGCAATAATATGCTCAATTTCTTTAGCCTGAATTCGTCTTGGCAACTGGACATCGATGCTCGCTTGTCCGCCTAAGGTGCCTAAATATTCGGTGCGCAATACAGTGATAATTAATACTGGCAAGTGTTCGGCAAAAAGTGCTAGCAGGGGAAAGAGCTTTTGTGCTTCAGCCACAGTGATTTGAGTGTGAGTAAAGGCTTCCTCGTACTGATCAATAACCCAAATTTGGTGAGGTGTTACTTTACTGTTGTTGTCTTCTTGATTGCCTGGCAGTGTTGTTGCTCTAAGTAAATCCGACTTAACTTTTTTTATCAGTGTTTCCGGCTTTTGACTCAATGATAACCAGCCTTGTAACACGGTTTCATCTGATGAAAAGTGACGCAACAGTTCATATAATATGTCGTTAATGCTCGAAAATTGACTGGGGCGTACTAAAGTCCAATGATTTTGATAAATATATTGGCTGGACTCACCCGTTTGCTGTTGCATCGGCGAGGGGTGTAATAACCGAGGAACTAACCCAGCCATAACTGCTGAGGATTTTCCGGAGCCACTTACCCCCGTTATATTTAATACGTATTTTTGCTCTACTGCGAGTTGGCTTTTTTGGTAAAGCTCTCTGATGAGTTCTTCCCGCCCCATAAACAAGTGGCGCTGTTCATAAGAAATAGCATTTAACCCAGCAAAACCATTGTCTATATTAGTAAAAATTCCTCCATCAAATGCTTCTCCTATCAGTTCATGTAGTGCTTCTGATAAATGGCCGATGGCAATAAGTTGCCCGCCCAAGGTATTGATCGTTTGAGTTAACTCATGATGGTTGTTGAGTTCTTCTAAGTTACCCTTAGGAATAATAATGTAAAAGCTGGGTGATGCTGATGGGGATGTGTGAGTTTGTGTTGATTTAATATACTCACATGCGTACCGCACTTTTTTAAGTATATGGCCTACGGGTTTTGCATAACAATCCACAGGAACACAACCAGTGGCAAAGATAGGGATATCGGCTAACAAGCTGTTAGCTGTATCTGTAGTTGTAAATAAGTTCTTTTTACAACCCCAGCTTAATGCTAAGGCCAGTGTATAAGCTAAGCCCGACGAATGACTATTGTCATCAAAAGCTTGTAGCTCTCCTGTAAGAGCGGTTAATTTTACGCTGGCTCTGTAACGGTGTTGAAGGCTGTTAACAGGGTTGAAAATATTAACGGCAACCTGTGCTGCGTCGCGAAGAAATTGTTGTTGTTGTTTAAATGTGCTCTCAGCAAATTGCCTATCTTGTATTCTGCTGCTGGTATTTTGCAGTGCTATTTGTGTTAGGCCGTGAAAGTTGGCCTCAATATGGGGACTGCCAAATTGCTGTATTGGATTAGCGTCTTGTGATGTCACTTCATATAGAGTGTCTATAGAAGTCATCATGATTACAGGCATACTTAACCCTTTTTTAATCCTTAGTAGCGTAAGTTCTTGGTGTATAGTTCCCCATTACGCCATTAGTTATTTGTCATAAAAGCGAAGAGAAATAAAGTCATTGCTATTTTGGGGCTCTTTCCCTTGTTTTATCACACCCTCAGCATGCATAAAGGTTCCATTATGATTAACGGCAGCAGTTAATGATGCAAGTTCTGTTGTGTTGTCAAAGAGTGAACATCCAATATTAGACATCCCACTATATTTTTGTAATAAACCATACTCTCCATCTGTGACGGTAACAGTGATTTCTATAGAATCAGAATCGCTTATTTTGTTAAAAATAATATTTAATATGGCTCCACTGGCGTCTTTAACAGCAATTACTCCCTGGTCATACCAATGCTCTAATTGGCTTTCCATACTAGCTGCCGCTAATTTTTTGGGTATGCTAATTGACGGCGCAGAGAAATCTACGGTCACTATATTATTTGCTGAGTGTTTTTTTTGCTCTGCAAAATACTCATCAAAAGGCGTTTGCATCCATTTTGGTAAAACCATGCCATCTAACAAAGCATTTTCTTTTTCCTGCTGTTCGTAGCGAAGTTTTATAACGCGGTCTGTAATATCAATTTTTTGGTCATTGTTATATTTCATTTTAATATTCCTCGTTACACTTCCTGCAAGGTATCTTTTGTTGAATGATTAAATTCTTCATCCACTTTTTTATTGATGCATGACATCACTAATTTTTCGAACTTCTTTTTTTTATGGGCAATATTTTCGGGTTTTATGTGAATGCCTAGTGCATCGCACACAAGATCATGGCTGTAGACTTTTTTCCCATCGTTGCTATATTTTTCGCCAATAATGACATGGCAATAGTTTGCTACAGCAATACCTTTATTTTCATGTGTCGACTTCTCATTAAATGACAAGGTAAAATTATGATAATTTTCATTCGCTATCGCTTCCCAAGAATCTGATAAGCAATCGTCCAAAGCGCTCGCACAATATTCTGCCATTTCTTGAATTTTACTCTCCCTTATATCCTCTTCTAGGTTAGCGCTAGGCTCTGGTGCAAATATAAAGCCCTCGTTACCCTTGTCGATGGTCATTGAGTCACCATCGTCTATATCAACTTGATTTTTAATGCGCCGGTAACGGTCAATCGATATATTAATCGCAGCAGTGCCAAACCACTTTTCTATTTCTAGCAGTTGTTGGTCTTTTTTAAGGATAAAATACTGTTCTTTAGAACCATCGGTTGTTGTTTGTACGACAACACGCTGTTGTTCCACTTGCAAAAGTAATTTAAGCAAACAGTTTTGTACAAAATCAGGCGTTTCGTCTTGGCTAATCCTATTGGATTTAATAACGCATGTTTCTGCAATTTTCATTAACGACTTAATCAACCCAGAAGGAAGCTCGTTAACCACTTGAGTATCGTTTGTGTGTGTTGTTTGGTTGCTATCGGTAATTTGAGTTATATCACTCATTGTTACGGTGTCTGCCTTATTTTGCTTATAACCCACTATGGAAAGGTTATTATACTGTTTTGGATAAGGCTTATTATATAACGAATTACCCGTGCTTCCAGCCTTGATTTCCAACTGGTGATATATCTTTAAAGGGTTGTTAGCAGGTACACTCATAAGGGTAAGGGCTTCTTTGATATTTACCGATCAACATATCTATTACACCTCTTATAACGCACAGATATTCTAAAATTGCACTTATTTTTTAAAAAAACTAAAAATCTGGATAAATTGCAAAAAAACAGGTGTAGTGCGTTATGACTGTAAATCTATCTGTTAAATAGTGATACTTGTTATGTTTGAACCATGGTTAGATGCAAAAGGGCCGGATAGCTTTTTGCATTGGTGGAATGAAAATCCGATTATTTTTGGTGGTGATCGTTTTTCCGATTCGCCAGGAATAGCAGTTTATTATATTCAGCATAGTAATCAAACCACGTTTGAGTTAAAGGTCGAGCCTATACAGGTTGATAGATTGGAATTTACACAGTCATTTTTAGAACGTTTGCTAAAACAAAGTAATGAAAATGATATTGTTGATATTAAGGTTAAGTATCGTGATTTGCTGCTGGCGACAGCGGTTTTGCACGTGGATGAATGTCGACGTTGGGCGTTAGGTGAGGGGCAGTGGTTTACGGTAGCTGGGCACCCTCGCTCTTGGATCTTAGAGTGTGGTTAGTTTTATGAGTATGCTCAAGATGGGTTTTAAATAGATTCGCTGTCGTCTAAAAAGTTATAGGGGCTATTATTTAAGTTAGAGCGTAGTTTCTCGCGTCCCGCCATTTTAGCTTGAACTTCAATGGGTAGCTCAGTAAAAAGAATAACGTTTTTTTCTATGAGTAAGTTGATCAAGTCTTCAGTAGCCCGTGCAAAATCCTGATCTGATTCCGATAAAGTGGCTTTAGAGGAGTCTTTATCTTCTGATGAAGGGTTGGTCAAGAATCGAACAATTTCAGCGTGAGTTGGACTAAGAAACTCTTGATGCAGTTCATCATTTTCTTTTTTTAGCGATATTATTTCACCAGATTGGTTACGTTGTACAAAAGGCATAATAGATTGCTCATGATTATTGGTTGTTTGTATTAATATAGACTAAAATGTGCTAAAAAAGATTGTCTATAGAAGTATTGTTAAAAAACATACTGGATTGGTATTTAATATTCAGAATTCTAACTATTATTAAATATAGTTTATTCGGTTATCAAGTGAGATATTTCATTGAAAAACAAAGTGCACGAGCCTGAGAAAATGCCAGAAACTCCATCTAAAGCGACTTCTGCAGAACAGGGTACAGTAAACGAAAACCCATCCGCCGAAGCTCCAAAAGAGTTTCATGACCCGTTATTGTCCTGCTTGTTATTAATTACTAAATTGGAAAATACGCCGTGCTCAGAGACTTCCCTTGTTGCAGGCTTACCGTTGGTTGATGAGAAGCTAACACCGGAGTTATTTGTTCGTGCGGCCGATAGGGCAGGTTTGCAGGCCAAGGTTGTCGAAAAGCCGTTACTAGATATCCCCAAAGTCGTATTGCCTGCCACACTGCTGCTAAAACGCAATAGAGCAGTCATTTTATTGTCTTGCGATGTTGAGCAAGGAAAAGCAACTATTATAGAGTCCAAAACGGGTTCAGAAAAAACAGTAGCTATCGATGCATTAAAACAAGCCTATTCAGGATATGCTATCTACACCCGAGCAGCCTACCATCTCGATCAAGAAATCGCCGATACTCATATAAAAGAAGAGTCTAAAGATCATTGGTTTTGGTCGGTGATGAAGTCTTCTTGGAGAATATATAGAGATGTCTTACTAGCATCGTTATTTATTAATTTATTCGCAATAGCCAACCCTTTATTCGTAATGAACGTTTATGACCGGGTTGTGCCTAATAATGCAGTAGAGACATTATGGGTACTTGCTATCGGCGTTCTTATCGTTTTCTTATTTGATGCGATGTTAAAAGGATTGCGTGGTTATTTTATTGAGGTTGCAGGAAAGAAGTCCGATATTGTTCTATCGAGTTTTTTGTTTGAACGGGTGATGGGCTCACAATATAGTGAAAGACCTCAATCGGTTGGTGCATTTACTAGCCAGTTCCGCGAGTTCGACCAAGTTAGGAATTTCTACACGACATCGACGATAGCTGCATTTGTCGATATGCCTTTTGTCATTATTTTTTTACTGCTTATATTTTACGTAGGTGGCCCTTTAGTGTGGGTGCCTCTAGCAGCATTGCCCCTAATATTAGGTTATGGCTTCATTATGAGGAAGCCTATAAAAGCCGCTATTGAACAAACCTATGCTTCTGGCGCACAAAAAAATGCCACCCTTGTTGAATCTTTGGTAGGGCTTGAAACAGTAAAATCTATTGGCGCTGAAGGTTTGATTCAGCGGATTTGGGAGCAGTCTGTGGGGCACCTATCCCTATGGAGCCAAAAAATGCGCATGCTGTCTCTATCGGTAGGCATTGTATCTGGGACAGTAACGCAGGTTGCTAATATAGTCATCATCATAGTCGGTGTCTATCTGATTGCGGAGAGAGAACTCACCATGGGTGCTTTAATTGCCAGTGTGATGTTGGCTGGAAGAGTATTGGCTCCCATTGCTCAGGTGGCTACGCTACTGGTTACCTATGATCAAACTAAAACGGCTTTAGATGGTCTTGACCAAATAGTCAGTAAAGACCAGGAGCGTAACCCTCGCAAGCCTTTTGTTAAACGCCCTAGCTTTAATGGAGCTATCAAGTTTAAAAACGTGAGCTTTGTTTATCCTGGTGAGGAACATGCGGTATTAAATAATGTCTCTTTTGAGATTAAGCCGGGTGAAAAGGTTGGCTTAATAGGGCGTATTGGCTCGGGTAAGTCAACAATTCATAAATTGATTTTAAACCTATATAAACCTACAGATGGTAGCATTCTGATTGATGGGATTGATACTCAGCAGATAGACCCGTCGGATCTGAGAAGACATATCGGCTATATGCCTCAGGATGTTGTGTTGTTCTCTGGGACGGTAAAGACCAATATTATGTATGGTTCCCCTCACGTTGAGGATGAAAATATTATTAATGCTGCAGATGTTTCTGGGGTTAAAGAGTTTGTAGATGGTCACCCTCTAGGTTTTGATCGGCCTGTTGGCGAACGAGGGCAGGCTTTATCTGGAGGGCAAAGACAAAGTGTCGGTATGGCTCGAGCCATGCTAAACGATGTGCCGATGTATCTATTTGATGAACCTACCAGCGGGATGGATAATACAACCGAATCAATGGTGACTTCTCGATTACAAGAAAGTGTCAAAGATAAAACCTTATTATTGGTTACCCACAAAGCGTCTTTGTTGACAATGGTTGAGCGACTGATTGTTCTAGATAATGGAAAAATCGTTGCAGATGGTCCTAAAGATGCAGTAATAGAAGCTTTGCAGAAGGGGCAATTACGTGTCGCTTAATTTATTCGGAAAAAAACAGGTTGATATAGACGATGATGATTTGCTTTATGCATCATCCGCATCCGATGCCATTCTTCATCAAACCCCTAAGGGTGGTCAACAGTTGTTGTGGGCCATTGTTGTTTTTGTTGTGGTCATGGTTGTTTGGGCTTCATGGGCAACCGTGGATGAATTTGCTCGAGGTGAGGGGCAAGTCATTCCTTCGCAATATGTTCAGATTGTGCAGAACTTAGAGGGTGGTATTGTTGCGGAAGTGTTTGTTAGTGAAGGGCAGTCAGTTAAGCGTGATGACCCTTTAGTGCGTTTAGATGATAAACGTTTTTCTTCATCATTACGTGAAACAGAAGTGAATCAGGCGCAGTTAGAGGCGAAGTCTGCTCGCTTGCTTGCCGAGGCCGAAGGTAATCCTTTTCCTGAAGATGCACTTTTAGAATCGTCGGTTCCAGAAAGTGTTATTGCGTTTGAAAAAGCACTTTATTTGGCGCGAGCCCAAGAGTTAAGTTCAAGTAATCAAATTATCATTCAACAAATTGCTCAAAAACGGCAAGAATTATCTGAGTGGAGAGCTAAGGTACAACAATTGCGTCGAAGCTATACGCTGTTGAATGATGAGCTAGAGCTCACTTCGCCGTTAGTGTCCCAGGGAGCTGTTTCGGAAGTGGAAGTGTTAAGATTACGGCGTCAAGTGAATGATACGAAGGGTGAGTTGGAGTCTGCCCGTTTAACGATACCTCGTATCGAGTCTTCTCTTAATGAATCAGAAAATAAGCTCACCGCAGCAGAGTCGGCTTTTCGCAGTCGCTCCCAAGAAGAATACAATAGTGTTACTGCAGAGCTAAGGCGTCTACAGGAGTCGGCAATCGCTATAGTCGATCAAGTGGATCGTACTTTGGTTCGTTCTCCAGTAGCGGGAACCATTAAACAATTATTTGTCAAAACCCTTGGTGGAGTTATTCAGCCTGGGCGCGATATTGTTGCTATTGTGCCTACAGAAGACCGGTTGCGGGTAGAGGCTCGAGTAAGCCCAGTCGATATTGCATTTCTCCATCCACAACAGAAGGCAGTTGTTAAATTTACAGCTTATGATTTCTCTATTCATGGTGGGTTAACAGGTGAGGTGGTCCATATTAGCCCTGACACCATAGAAGATAAGGAAGGCAACAGCTTTTATATGGTTCAAATCGAGACAGAACAGTCTTATCTTGGTGATGAAACCAACCCTTTGCCTATCATTGCTGGTATGACGGTTAGTGTTGATATTTTAACAGGAGAGAAAACCATTCTAGACTATATATTAAAGCCAATACTCAAAACTAAGCAGTTAGCGCTGAGGGAAAGGTAGGTTTATTTGCCAAACCTAGGTTTGACGGGACTTAGACATTAGTCTAATAGGGTTGGGTATCCATCTTCAAAACGATACAATGGGTTTGCTTTTTGGGTCAATAAATAGTAAAAAGGCCATGTAAATCATAAGTTTAGCTTATTTTTTACAGGTTTTTTGTTAAGAATTCGGTTAACGCCTTGATTTGTAAGGATATTATTTTTTGCAAATTTATTTTCAAAAAATGTGAAGTCGAGCGTTATATTCATAGAATTATAAATGTAAAGCGGTATTATTCTTTTTCTAGGGGTCAGTTATGGAAATGTTTATTAACATTTTGAAGTTTTCGCGTTTGTCACTACTGACGGGGGGTATTCTGGTCGCCTCTTCGTCTCACGCATTAACACTTCAAGATGCTATTAAAGATATGTTGGCAAATAATCCGGATGTTCAAGCAGCAAGACAAGAGATGCTAGCGCGTGAACACGAGGTTAGGGGTGCAAGAGCCGGTTACTTACCGACTTTAGACGCCGAGGCTGGTGTTGGACGTGAATGGACTCGTTCTCCATCAACGGGTAATGCTAGTGTTACATTGACTCGTCAAGAGGCCGCTTTGCGCTTAAGGCAAACTATTTATGATGGCCATTCAGCGGGTGATGAAGTTGATCGCCAAAAGGCCCGCTACAAGAGTGCGCTGTTTAGTGCGATAGATACTCAGGAAAACGCTGCTCTTCGTGCATCTCAGGCCTATATTAACGTATTGCGACAAGCAGAGTTGCTTTCTCTATTAAAGCAATCTCTAGATGAGCATCAAAAAATCTATGACCAAACATCAATACGTAGTGAAGCTGGTGTTGGTAATAGAGCAGACGTAGATCAAATCGAAGTGCGTTTATCTTTGGCAACTAGCAACTTTATTGCAGGCAAAAATAACTTTTTAGATGCTTTAAGCCAATTTCAGGGGCTTGTTGGCTATATTCCAGATGCAACCGAAATGGAAGAGCCTGTAATTACTGGTTTGCCGAGTACTTTGGATGAGTCGCTTAGAATCGCTTTTTCCCAGCACCCGACGATTAAATCAGCTACTGCGGATATCGAAGCTGCGGAGGCTCAGCATGCGTCAGCAAAGAGTAAGCGTCATCCGACTCTTCGTTTAGAGGGTGACAGAACTTGGAATGAAGATATCGATGGTACCGTCGGAGAAAATGAAGATTGGGTTATTGCCTTACGCCTTCGTTACAACATTTATAATGGTGGTAAAGATAGCGCAAGACGTAAACAAACAGCAGAGCTATTAGAGCAAGCTAAGGACGTTTATCGTGGTGCACAGTGGGAAACCGAAGAAGGTATGCGTCTATCATGGTATGCCTATGAAGCAACCAATCAACAGCTAGAGCATCTAGATGTTCATGTTCAGTCGGTTGAGGCGACTAAAAAAGCTTATAGACAACAATATGATATTGGTAGACGCACACTTTTAGACTTATTAAATACCGAAAGTGAGTTGATTCGCGCTAAGCAGACGTACACCAATACTAAGTATGATCAATTATATTCACAAATTCGTGTGTTGAACTCATCAGGTCAGCTTACTGAAAGCTTGGGTTTAGAATAAGAAAGTTGGCTATTAAATAACCATTTTTATAGCTAAAAGATATTTGTACGCGACGTTCTTATTGCTCATAATGTGCAAATATTAACCATTTTTTGTAATTTTATAGCGTAGAGGTCCCCATGGCTGACGAAAAAATTGTTGGTAGACTCGATGATATTCAGGGCGGAAGCGGAAATGTTCTTATTATCAGAGCTTCAGGTGAACAGGTGGTTGCCAAGCCAGGGGATGCTGTCCTAGAAGGTGATACGATAGTTACTGCTGGTGGTGCAAAAGCCATAGTAAGTATTGATGATAACGGCAACAAAGGTGTGGTTTCTGTAGATGATGGTGCCTCCGCCAAGTTTGACAATGTGCTTTTTGATCAAGTAGCAAATCTGATTCCTAATTCTTCGCAAGATGATCCTGTAAATGTAGGCGAAAAAGTAAGCGTTGATGTTTTAAACCTTTTCAATGAGCAGTTGCCAAGTGCTGGTATTCGAACTGCTAATGAAGACAGTCAAAGCGATCGTGTTGTCGATGGTTTTAATGTACAGCGTAGTGGCTCAGAAGAAATTCCTGATGCGGGGACTCCTACAACGTTTGGTCGTTCTTTAAGCGGGATTGAGGAAGTTCTTCCTGGTGATGGGTTTAATACAGGTAATGAAGGTGATGGGAGACGAGAAGTTTTACCTACTGATGGTGTTGTAACTGATAATCAAGACGATCCAAATGATGTTGAACAAGATGAACCTGGTGAAATACCAGTCAGCACAACTAATCCTATCCCAATTCAAGCTTTTGATGATTCGAAAACAGGAACAGAAGATCAGCCGGTTACTATCAACGTTCTATCCAACGACTCGTTTAACAACACAAACGTTACTATTACTTTTGCTGATGGTTCGCAAAACTACACAACCGATAACGGTACCGTTACAGTAAATGGCGGACAGATTATTTATACACCCAATGCTAACTTTAATGGTACGGAGACATTTACTTATACTATCACTAACAACGTAGGTGACTCATCTACAGCTACTGTTAAAGTAACAATCGATCCAGTAGATGACTCATCAGTATTAGTGGCTGATACTGATACAACAGCCGAGGATACAGTATTGACTGTACTTGCTGGTAGTGGTGACGGCGTGCTTGATGACGATACCGACGTTGATAATACCTTGTCGGTTACAAGTTTTACCGTCAATGGCACAACCACCAATGCTGGGGGTATTGCTAATATTGCCAATGTAGGGGCTTTGCAGTTAAATTCTGATGGCGGTTACGTATTTACGCCGGCTACTAATTTTAACGGCAAGGTGCCCGAAGTTACTTATACCACCAATACTGGCTCTAGTAGCACGTTGAATATCAATGTTACTCCTGTTGACGATGACGCCCCCGATGCTATTGACGATACTTTCGCTACTAATGAAGATACACCAGTATCAGGTAATGTGCTGACCAATACTAACCCCGGTGGTGCAGATACGGGCGTGGACCACGGTAAAGTAATAAGTAATACCAACCCCCTAGATGGATTGAATAATCCCGCAGGTACTGTTGTTATCAATGAGAATGGTGACTTCACTTATACCCCCCTCGCTAATTTTAATGGTCCGGTAACGTTTACTTACACAGTTGAAGACGATGAAGGTCAGACAGATACGGCAACGGTAACTATTAATGTAACAGCAGTCGATGATCCTACATCTGCTTCGCCTGATACAGGCAATACCAATGAAGATACTACCTTAACGGTTAATGCGGCTAGTGGTGTTCTATCAAACGATACAGATATCGATAGCGTGCTTGCTGTAGCTACATTTAGTATCGCTGGCGGTGCTTCAAATGTAGCAGTCGGGGGTGGTGCAGTGGCTTTCCCTGGTGGGGAAGGAACCATAGAACTCAATGCCGATGGTAGTTACGAATTTATTCCAGCAGCTAACTACAATGGCAGTGTGCCTGTAATCACTTACACAACTAATACCGGAGCCACTTCGACGTTAACAATTACTATTAATCCTGTAGATGATGGAAGTCCAGTAGCTGCTGCCGATACCTACTCCACGCCTCAAGATACTGCTATTGTTCAAGCTGCGGGTTCTTTAACTGCAAACGATACTTTAACAGACGAGGCTGATATTGATGTTGTAACGAATGCAAGAACTGACAACGACAAAGGGACTATCTCGATCGCTGCAGATGGGTCATTTACTTTTACTCCTGATAATGGCTTTAATGGTATAGAGACCTTTACTTATACACTGACTGATACTGATGGTGATACCGCTACGGCTGTTATCACGCTTAATGTTGGTGGTCCGTCGGTAACCATCACTGGTGATAGTGGTACAGATGATACGGTGGCCGAAAATGCTACAGTGTCTGATACCTTCGCCATTGCTGCGCCTTTGGGGATACAAAACATTACCATCGCTGGCACCAATGTCTCATTAGCTCAGTTGCAGGCTGCTACTTCAGGTTCCCCCTTTGTTGTTAATACCACAAATGGTGCATTGAATATTACAGACTATACTGGAAACGCCAATAGCGGAACGGTAAGCTATACTTACGATCCTATCGGTACGAGCCGTGATCACAATACGCCAGCGGAGATATCTGAATCTCTATCAATTACCACTAGCGATGGTGTAAATACTAGCGCAGCTGTTACCTTAGATATCTCTATTACAGATACCGAACCTACTACCGCAGCAGATACTCGCACAGTAACGGAGGATGATACTGGTATTGCAGGTAATGTCGTTACTGGGACTAATGCAAGTGCCGATACTATAGGTGGTGATACAACAACCGTTACTGGTGTAGCAACGGGTAATTCCGGTTCTACAGAATTAACAACCAACGTTAATACAGGGCTTGCGGGTACTTACGGTACCTTAACGATTCAGGCTGATGGTTCATATACCTATGTCACTAATTCGGCAGCACAGGCATTGGCCGCTGGTGTAAACGTTACGGATACATTCAGCTATACCATTAAAGATAGTGATGGTGATTTTTCAACAACAACAGTCACATTTACAGTAACTGGTGTCGATGATGCTCCTCCGGGAATTGTTATAGATAATGAAGATTTAGCAGTGACGCCGTTAGACCATAGCGTGACAGAGGCTTCTGGTTCAACAATTACCGGTGATATCACTATTTCGAAAGATGCTGATCTGTCTTATGCCGTCGTCACTATAGCAGGCCAAGATATTACTAATGCAACAGCCGTTAATGTCGTCATTGCAGGTAATGAAGGGACACTGACAGTAACAGGCTTCAATGCAGCTACAGGAGCAATCACATACAGCTATGTTGAAGACGGGAATGCAGAAAGTCATAACGCAGCAAATGATAATATTAACGATAGCTTTACGGTGTTGGTGACAGATAATGAGGGGAGTACTACTACAGATACCCTAGATATTCGCATAATTGATACTGCCCCAACAGCCGTCGCAGATACGCGTACAGTAAGCGAAGATGACACTGGCATTACTGGTAATGTAAGAACGGGTGTGAATGCAAATGCCGATACAGATGCGGCCGATACCACGACACTCACTGGCGTTACAACGGGTAACTCAGGCTCGACAGAGGTGACAGGCAATGTAGGCTCAGCAGTATCGGGTACTTATGGTGATTTAACTATTAATGCTGATGGTTCATATACCTATGTCACCAATGCAGCAGCGCAGGCACTCAATAATGGTGAGTCAGTAACGGATACCTTTAGCTATACCATCAAGGATAGTGAGGGTGATTTTTCGACTACGACGTTTATTCTTACCGTTACTGGTGCTGCGGATGCCCCCACAGTTACGATTCCTAATGATGATACAATCGGTGCAAATAACGATGACCTGTTAGTTGCAGAAAATGCGACATCCGGTACTCAATCATTCACTATCTCTGCTGTTGACGGATTGACAAGCTTAACTGTAGGAACGACGGTAATTACGGCAGCAAGTTTGGCAGCGGCTACGGCTCTTGCGCCAATAGATATCGTGGGTGAAACCCGAGGTACGTTACAAATTACAGGATATAACGCTGCTACAGGGGTTGTAAGTTATACCTATGACCCTACGGGTACATCATCAAATCATACCGGAGCAACTAACGATATCTTAGATGAATCTATTGCTTTAACGGTAACCGATGAAACTGGAGCAACAGCCAATGGAACCCTTGATATTGGGATTACCGATACTGCTCCAGTAGCAGTAGCAGATACACGCACAGTGAGTGAAGATGATACTGGCATTACTGGTAATGTAAGAACGGGTGTGAATGCAAATGCCGATACAGATGCGGCCGATACCACTAATGTAACTGGTGTTACAACGGGTAACTCGGGCTCGACAGAGGTGACAGGTAATGTAGGGTCGGCAGTATCTGGTACTTATGGTGATTTAACTATTAATGCTGATGGTTCATATACTTATGTCACCAATGCAGCAGCACAGGCACTCAATAATGGTGAGTCAGTAACCGACACCTTTAGCTATACCATTAAAGATAGCGATGGTGATTTTTCAACCACTACATTTACTCTTACGGTCAACGGTGCTGCGGATGCGCCCACAGTTACGATCCCTAATGATGATACAATCGGTGCAAATAACGATGACCTGTTAGTGGCAGAAAATGCGACATCCGGTACTCAATCATTCACTATCTCTGCCGTTGACGGATTGACAAGCTTAACTGTAGGAACGACGGTAATTACGGCAGCAAGTTTGGCAGCGGCTACGGCTCTTGCGCCAATAGATATCGTGGGTGAAACCCGAGGTACGTTACAAATTACAGGATATAACGCTGCTACAGGGGTTGTAAGTTATACCTATGACCCTACGGGCACATCATCAAATCATACCGGAGCAACTAACGATATCTTGGATGAATCTATTGCTTTAACGGTAACCGATGAAACCGGAGCAACAGCCAATGGAACCCTTGATATTGGGATTACTGATACTGCTCCATCAGCAGTCGCAGATACGCGTACAGTCGGTGAAGATGACACAGGCATTACTGGTAATGTAAGAACGGGTGTAAATGCAAATGCCGATACAGATGCGGCCGATACCACTAATGTAACTGGCGTTACAACGGGTAACTCTGGTTCAACAGAGGTGACAGGTAACGTAGGATCGGCGGTATCAGGCACTTATGGTGATTTAACGATCAATGCCGATGGTTCATACACCTATGTTACCAATGCAACAGCTCAGGCGTTAGCTAGCGGTGCTTCAGAAACTGATACGTTTAGCTATACCATTAAAGATAGCGACGGAGATTTCTCAACCACAACGTTTACTTTTACAGTTAACGGAGCAGATGAACTTACACCACCAGTCAATACAGTTCCAGCTTTACAAGCTATAGGTATAGGTGTTACCAGCTTAACGTTTAATGCTGGTAACGGTAACTTAATCAGTACTACAGATGCGGATAGCGATATCACTAGTGTGGTTTTATCAGTCACTGATGGTACATTGGCGGTTAATTCGCCAGGCAGCGCAACAGTTACGCCTAGTAATGGTGGTGCAACGCAAACGATTACAGGGACTCATGCACAAATTACAGCAGCCTTAGCTGAAATCGTTTATACACCCAGCACGCCAGCAGCGGCTTCATCAGATGTGTTAACGATTACTACAACGGATGCGAATGCTTTCACAGATGTTGACACTGTCGCTATCAAGCAAGTGAATGCTGTTTCTACCCCTGTTATCGGTGATCTGTCCAATAGTGTTCCAAGTTCTACTGGATTAGTTAAAAACACTTATAATAATGTGAGAACATCAGGTGTAGATTTGGATCCTGGTAATAGCTCAACCGATGATAGTGATAACAATCCTTCTACGACTTTTAATGCCTCAACAACCGAAGGTCTGATTTCAGCTGTAACCCCGGACTCAGTTGGGCGCGATGCTTCCATAGGTAGTGTTCTTGTGTCCCGAGCCTTACCAGCGGTTGGAGAGGGTTTAAGTGTTGCACAGGGTGCGGAAAGCGTTGGTTCAGAAAATGCGGTGGTAAGCTACACTGGGTTGATATACCTAGAAGCTGGTACAGCGTATAAATTTTCTGGCGCTGCGGACGATGGGCTCTATGTAGAGCTGGGTGGAACTGCCGTTGTTAATACAATAGGTAATGCCGTTGGTGTTTTTAATACGGGTTTTAATGCTATTACTATTGATAATAATGCGACATTTACACCTGCGCAAAATGGTTACTACACATTAGAAGTATATGCAGCAAATATTGATGCTAATGGTGCCTTTGCTCTTAATATAGACCCAGGTACTGGTGTGCCAATTGAGTTGAATGCCGAAAACTTTAATGTGTTCGCTGGGATCGATGAGTTGATTCAAGTGGGCGGACAAGTTGAAAATTTTGTCCGTAATGGTTCTACTGATGGAGGCCACTTCCCGGTTTATAATGATGTGAATACCACAGGTGGTGGCTCGTTAGCGGTTGACGTAGTAGGTGTTTCTGGTCAGGATATTAATCTTGGCTTGTTACCTATTGCCACATCTAATCAGGATGTGATCAGTAGTATCACGATTTCTGGTGTCCCCAATGGTGTTCAGTTGGTGGATACCTCTACAGACCCTGATACCGTGCTTACTATCACAACACCTGGAGCAACGGATTCTTATACATTTACTCCTCAAAGTCTGTTGAATCCTGGTCCTGGTGGCGTGGTAAATTTATCGAGTTTAGTGCTTCGTGGTGTAACAGATGCGACAGCTGGTCTTACCGCGACAGATGAGTTACAACTAACTATTGATGCAACAGCATCTGATTTGTTGGGTAGTACGCTTAATGCAGTTCAAGGCACATTTACTGTGGGTGTTATTTCTTCTACCTATAAAGATAATCTCGAACCGGCAATACAAACTGTGAATACAGGTACTGATACTTTAACCGTGGGTTCTGGTACTAATGATGAAATTACTTTGACTGGCTCAACAAATAATATTGTTCACGCTGGTGAAGGTAATGACACTATTACTGGTAATGATGGTGCTAATATTCTCTTTGGTGATTTAGGTAACGACACCATTGCTGGTGGAGCAGGCAATGATACGATTTTTGCGGGAAGAGGGTCGAACTCTCTGACAGGTAACTCTGGCTCAGATGTGTTTACTTGGGTATCTGGTGACGGTGATGGGTCAACGGACACAATTACCGATTTTACAGTAGGTTCGGGTAACGATGTATTGGATTTGTCAGGATTACTTTCTGGCGAGACGCCTTCCACTATTACTGATTATATTAGTTTGAATGATTCAGGTGGCAATACCACACTCACTATCGATTTGGATGGTAGCACCGGCGGTACCGCTTATGATGACCTTACTATTGAGCTAACGGGTGTAACAGGGTCAACTCTTGCTCAGCTCATCAGTAATGAAAATATTATTTTTGACCTTCCATATTCTATACAGGGTACTACCGATGGTGATGGTGGCAACGCTGGTACAGGTCTTGTAGGCGCAGCTGGTCGAGATGATGATATATTTTCTGGTGGTGTCGGTACGAGCCAAAGTGAAAATGTGCAAGGCTCTGCGACTGCAGTCTCAGCGGGCTCAGGTAATGATCGCTTAATTTTTGATGCAGACGATACTATCTCTACAGCACCTGGTGATAACAGTGGTCATATTCGTATTCGAGATTTTACTATTGGTGATGTTACGTCGGACTCTGACGCAGATACCTTGGTGTTAGGTGACTTATTGCGTGCAGGAGATGCAACGTTTGATGGAACTGCTGCAGATGCAGTCAGATTCTTTCATTTTGTTGAAAACAGTTCGGCAACATTTAATAGTGGTTCAATGCTTTATATTGATGTGACCGGTTCCCTTGGCGCTGCGGGGAATGCAAATCGTAATTTTAATAGTGGAAGCAATGCATTTAGTGGCCTTTCAGCTTCAGATCAGGGTCTATTGCTTCAATTTAGTAATAAAATTGATGTTACCCCGGGGGCCAATGCAATTAACACAGAAGCTCATATACAAAATCTAATTAACTTGGGTTTCCTAGATGTTACTTAATCCTTTCATAGGATAAAAATAATAAGAGTGGGACGACTTTTTTATGAGTCGTCCTTTGTTTTTCGGTGATTGTACCTTCGCTAAATACATCGCATAACGTATTCCTATTTGATGAAGTATTAACGTTATTAGATTCCTTGTAAATGGATGATTACTGTAAGAGCTTGGTTTGCTTTTAAGGAGATATCTTGGCGATACAGTATAGTCAGGTTTTTATACATAAATGCTCTAGGAGCTTTTTTGCTGTTGTATAAGTATTAAAAATTAATGGTTCGGATACTAGAAAGGAGAACATTATGGTAGCTACTAATCAATCAACA
>JAHDEM010000062.1:12220-13277 GCA_020628895.1 Candidatus Endobugula sp. | reverse complement strand
TGTCGGCAATTGTCTGTATTTTAAGGAGTTTTTTCTGCTGTTTCTCTGAAAATGGCAAACTTTGTTATTAAAATCTTTAAAGTTGCGGCTAAAAGTCGGTAACTAGTGATTTGAGTGTGCCTGAGGTGAGTATTTGCGGCAAAATAACCGCTTTTGCATCCGGATTTGCTGCAAAAAATAAATACAAGGGTACGCCTGCACGCTTATAGCGATCTAACAGTGATGTAATTTCGGGGTTATAGTTTGTCCAATCACCTTCTAATAAATGAATACCGTTATCTTGAAGCATCGATAATGCTGTAGGTGTGAATACTAACTTCTCATTCACTTTACAAGTAATGCACCAGTCGGCAGTAAGGTTAATAAACACTGCTTTTCCCTCACTACGTAATTGATCTAATGTTTGCTGGGTATAAGGTTGCCAGAGCGTGTTTTGTTGTTCGTAATGAGGGGTTGATCTGTCTAGTGTCTTGTTATGCCATATCACACTGATGGCGAGTACCACGATTAAGCTAGTGGTTACCATAAACCACTGTGGCTTTTTCTGAGATAGCCATAATAGGAAGCTAATGCCTATAGCGCCTATAACTGCTAAGGCAACACCATCATTGCCCACCTGTTGCCCAAGCACCCATAACAGCCATGCACTGGTTAAATACAGTGGGAATGCAACCGCTTGTTTGAATGTATCCATCCATGGGCCAGGAGTAGGTAAGTGCTTACTTAATTGTGGTAGATAGCTAAGTAACAAAAAGGGTAATGCCATCCCCAAGCCTAAAAAAGCGAAGATACACAATGCGATAGCAGCGGGTTGTGTTAAGGCGTATCCCAGTGCTGGCGCCATAAAAGGTGCTGTGCATGGGCTGGCAACCACCGCTGCGAGCACCCCGGTAAAGAACGAGTGGCTTAGCTTGTTGCCCTGAGTAAGGTTCTGCCCTGCACCCATCCAGCGGCCACCCAATGTCACAAAACCAGATAAGCTAAGGCCCATCACAAAAAATAAAAAGATCAAAAAGGTAATCACGGCAGGTGACTGTAACTGGTAGCCCCAGCCTAC
>JAHDEM010000062.1:0-12120 GCA_020628895.1 Candidatus Endobugula sp. | reverse complement strand
AAAAGATCAAAAAGGTAATCACGGCAGGTGACTGTAACTGGTAGCCCCAGCCTACTGCCTCTCCTGCATTGCGTACGATAAGTAAGACGCTAGCGACGAGTACAAATGTGACCAAGCAGCCTAATGTATAAACCCATGCATGTTGAATTCGTGATTGTCTGTTTGTGTTATTGGTAAGCGATAGGGCTTTAATAGATAGTACCGGAAAGACACATGGCATTAAGTTAAGGAGTACGCCACCGGCTAATGCTGCCCCTAACATGAGCAAGGTGAGCAGCCATGAATGATTTATGGACGGTTCTTCTATGCTAGCGTTTGCAGTGCTGCTATTGCCCTGTGGCGCACTGATGTTAATGCTGGTAACTGTGTTGTTAGATGTATCGATAGCAAACTGTTTTGTTTCTGGTGGATAGCACAGGCCAGCATCAGCACATCCTTGATAAGTAATCGACAGCGTTAGGGGGTTCTGAGCAGGTAGGTCTAGTTGTGTTTTGTCGATAGTAGACTGTGTATAGATGTAATACTTCTCAACGTCTTTTTCAAAAATCGTATCGTAAGAAATTTCTCCAGGTGCTCTATCTGCTGATACGTTTTTGCCATCTATAGAAAAACGGAATTGCTCTCCATATAAAAAGTACGCATCCGTAATCACCCACTCGGCAATAATTTCTGTATCCGTTTGCCTAACCGAGAGCTCGTATGCTTCATCTACCGTAAGAAATGTCTCGTTTGGAATGGAAAATGGGCTATCGGCGATGAGGTTGTTTTGCTGGGCATTGCTGTTAACGCTGAGAAAGCTCACCGAGAGCACGATAAGCGTCTGAATAAATTTATAGAGGCTTAAATGTTGAGTTGAAATGGATAAGAAAGCGTTCATTCGTACAGCGTTATATTAGTGATCGGTGGATATTATATGGATATTGTAGGGTATGACAGTGATTCTTTTTCTTTGTTCAAGTGGATATAGTGAATTACCTATTATCCTTTAGTCGTTGTCTACTCACACTTATTGGCTTTGGGATGTGATTATCAATAGCTCTGCTATATTTAATAGAGGGCCTGTTTTTTTGTGGTATACGTATCGTTTATACCGACTAAATATGTGGTTATTTATTTGTGCCGATAGATTATGGAATAGTTGAAGGTTGTTATGACTCTACATCGTCGTTTAATGCTTGCTGTTATTACACTCATTTTGTTTTTACTGACAGCGAATTTGGTAATCACCTTACATAATGCACGGTTAAATACTTATAGCCAGTTAAAGGTTCATGCACAAGATACGGCAACCTCTTTAGGGTTTAGTTTATCCCAAGCCGCGCTGGACAAAGATAATGTGCAAATGAAGTTAATGATCGATGCGATTTTCGATCGTGGTTACTACCGTCGGATTGTCTTTCGTAACCTTGATGGTAAAGAGCTGATCAAGCGGGAGCTGCCATTAAGAACCGCAGAGGTTCCTACTTGGTTTATGTTGTGGTTGCCCCTACCTGAATCTTCGGGAGGTTCACAGGTAAGTTCTGGTTGGTATCAGTTAGGTGAAATAGAGGTAGTTAGCCATCCAGGCTATGCGTATCAGGATTTGTGGCGGTCATTTAAAGAACAAATCTGGTTGTTTTTGGTGACCTCGGTATTGTGTTACGGCCTATTAGGTGTTGGCGTAAAATTTGTTTTGCAGCCACTAAGAAATGTAGAACAACAAGCGGATGCGATTTGCCGTAAAGAGTTTCCCATACAAGATCCGCTTCCCGCTATTCCTGAATTGCGCAATGTTGTCTCGGCCATGAACCGAATGGTCGAGAAAGTCAAAGAAATGTTTCAGCATCATGTGGAATTAAATGAGCGCCTTCATGATCAGCTCAATACCGATTCGGTTACCGGTTTGTCCAATAGACAGGATTTTGATGCTCGCTTTACGGCGGCGCTTGATAAAGAACGCGCAGCCGCTTCCGGTGCTTTGTTGCTGATCCGAGCGGGCGATCTACAACAAATGAATATGCAGCTGGGACGACAAGCGGGTGATGAATATTTGCAAAGCATTGCTAGTGTATTAACCGCCAGTCTTGAACAAGAATATCCTAATTATTTGCTGTCTCGACATTCCGGAGCAGACTTCGCCTTATTTGTGCCCGCCATTAACGAATTAGAAAGTCAGGTGTTGATGGAAAAAGTGTACGCCATTGTGCAGGAGCTAGAATGGAAGGGTGATGACATGCAGCTGATTTATGTGGGTGCTTTGTATATTCCTAAATTAGCTGCCCAAACGAATTTTATGGCATTGGCCGATGCTGCATTAAGCCAAGCGCAGAGCGAAGGTCAAAGCGGTTGTTTTTGGCATAAGGTGGATAAGAGTGAACGCTCTTTATCATCCAATGAATGGTCATCACTGATTCAGCGAGCCATTGCCGATAAATCGTTTATATTTCATTTCCAGCCAGTATGGAAGTTGACCCACGGACAGAAAAGCTTAGTCTTTAACGAAGTGATGACTCGTATGCAAGTGGATGATGTGGAATATTCTGCAGGTATGTTTATGCCTATGGCAACACGCTTTCAGTTATTGCCTGCCATCGATGCCATTGTGATTAATGAGTTGGTGTCTGGGCTTAATGTATTGCCTGAAAATGTGTGTATTAACTGTTCGATGGCCTCTATAGAAGACAGGCAGTTTGTTGCTATGTTGGAGACGGTTTTACAAAATAATTTGGCGGTTGCACCGCGTTTAACATTTGAATTGCCTGCCAATGGTCTCTCGTTTGCCGAGCAATCGGTACGTGACTTCGCTACGATGATTAAACAATATGATGCCAAATTATCGCTCCACCATTTTGGACGAGGTTCATCAGAGTTTGCGTATTTGCAAACCTTACCCGTGGATTATTTGAAAATTGATCGTCATTTTATTCAGCACGTGGAGACCGATGCAGATACTCGCTTCTTTATTCGTTCTCTGGTGGCAATTGCCAATAGTTGCGACATTACCATTATGGCCGAAGGCGTCGAAACCGAAGAGCAGTGGCAAGCGCTGATCGATCTGGGTATTCAAGGTGGTCAAGGGTATTGGTTAGGAAAACCATCGGCGGAACATATTATTGGGTGATTCGAGAGCTGCTTAACGTCTGACGCTAGACGCTTGTAGCTAGGTTGTTCTTAAAGGTATTTTGGAGGTAAGATAAAGCCATTAATTCATACTGAGTAATTATCATGTCGTTTTCTCACTGGCTGTCTGATAAATATACACAAGCTTCACTTTATGTAGCCGACTGGAGGGATGGTTTATCCGGTGGTTCTTCGGTACTTAAGTGGGCTTTATATGCCGTTATTGGCTATGTTGTGTTATCCATTATTATTGGCATGTACTGGAGCCGTGAGCCAGCGCATTTTGATGTGGCTACGTTGTCAACATCGTCTGATCAACCGATTACTGGTTTAGCCACTACTAATACTTTAATTCAAGTCGCTTCAACACTGTTAGATAAATCTGGGGGTTATTTATCCAATGATATTACCCCGCCGGGTATTTGGTTGGACAATATCCCCAATTGGGAATTTGGCGTATTGGTACAAGTGCGCGACCTCAGTAAAACCCTCCGCGAAGCGTTTAGTCGTTCGCAATCCCAGTCTACCGAAGATCCAGATCTTGTCATTGCCGAACCGCGTTTTAATTTTGATAACAGTAGTTGGATTTTACCCTCGTCTGAATCCGTGTACCGAGAAGCCATTTCTCACCTCGAAGGTTATCGCGACCGTCTACAAGATGAAAATCAAACGAATGCGCAATTTTATGCGCGCGCTGATAATTTAGGTTATTGGTTAGCAACAGTAGAAACGCGATTAGGCAGTTTGTCGCAGCGCCTGAGTGCCAGTGTTGGACAGCGCCGTATTAATACCGATCTAGCAGGAGAGGAAAATGCTGCGCAAGCCACTCCCGCACCAAGTGAAATGGTAGTGCAAACACCATGGACAGAAATTGACGATGTATTTTATGAAGCGCGTGGAACCGCTTGGGCGCTCATTCACTTTTTAAAGGCAGCAGAAGCCGACTTTGGTGATGTGTTGCGTAAAAAAAATGCGCTGATTAGTTTGCGACAAATTATTCGTGAATTAGAAGCCACGCAGGAACCTGTTTATAGCATTATGATTCTTAATGGCAGTGGCTTTGGTATGTTGGCTAATCACTCGTTGGTAATGGCATCCTATCTTTCACGTGCTCACGCGGCGATTATCGATATTCGAGAGTTGTTAGCCCAAGGCTAATCACCTGCATGCTGGGTGATAACGATTTGAAGGGCTTTGTGCTTACCCGTCAGTGGCGAGATACCCCTAACGGTGTATTGCTCGATTTATGGGTGTCCTCTGATAACGGTCCTTACAATATTCTTATCCCCGAACAAAAAGCCTTATTTTTTGTTCGCCAATCCGATCAGCCCCTGCTTGCAGATATATTGCGTTCTTTCCCCTCGGTAGTGGCTAAGCCTCTGGCATTAAATAATAGTCATGGCGAGCCGGTTTTAGGGGTTTATTGTCAGCAACAAAAACAACTCAACGTACTGTGTGAATATTTGCGTGATAAAGGTGTGGAGTGTTGGGAGGATGATGTTCGGCCAACCGAACGTTTTTTAATGGAGCGTTTTATTACCAGCGGTTTGCAGTGGTTGCCCAATCAAAACGAGCAACAGCATTTTAATACGCCAGAATCAACGGATTCTTCTTTTCATACCATCACGACACAGCAAATTAAAACAGCGGAATATACACCAGAATTGTCTGTGGTATCCATTGATATCGAAACATCAATGGATGCAAAATCTTTGTACTCTATTGCGGCATACAGTGAATCAGAATCGATTGTATTTATGGTCTCGCAAACCGATTATTCATGCCCAGAAAACAAAGAGCCAGAAGATAAAGCGCTCATTATTAAATGGTGCCGCGATGCTCGCGATTGTCTACAGCAATTTTTGGCGTGGATAAGAGTATATGATCCGGATATATTAATTGGTTGGCATGTGGTGCAATTTGATTGTTGGGTATTGGAAAAACTCTGCCAGCGATGGCAGGTGCCATTTACTCTTGGGCGCAATCAGCAAAAGCCCCATTGGCGTGTGGAAGATAAAAATGATAGCGCGGGTAAAAGTGCTGAAGAATCGAGCGATGCGATTATCGACAGAAAACGACGCTATATTCAAGTACCCGGCCGAGTGGTATTAGATGGAATTGAATTACTGCGAATTGCTTTTTATCAATTTGATAGTTTTAGTTTGCAATCGGTCGCCAATGAATTGTTAGATGATAGCAAGCTGCTGGCACATGATGACAGAGGCCAAGCGATTACCGATTTATTTTCATCTAATAACTTAGAGGATAAAGTGGCTTTAGCGAAATATAATCTACACGACTGCAAACTCGTGTGGGATATTTTCGAAAAAACCAAACTCTTGGATTTTGCGATTGTACGATCAAAACTCACTGGAATGCCCATGGATAAAATGGGAGGCTCAGTAGCTAGTTTTGATTATGCCTATTTACCACGACTGCACCGACAAGGTTATGTCGCCCCTAATTTAGGTGAATTGCAAAGTGATGTGATTAGCCCCGGTGGTTATGTGATGAATTCGTTACCAGGGCTGTATCAGCATGTATTAGTGTTAGATTTTAAAAGTCTGTACCCCAGTATTATTCGCACCTTTGCTATCGACCCCTATGCCTTTTGGTATGCTCAGCACCACCAATTAGACAAGGCTGATGTTGTTGATGGATATAACGGCGCTTTTTTTGCAAGAGATCATCATATTCTTCCAGCACTAATCGAAGATTTATGGCGCGAGCGCGACCATGCTAAGGCCGAAAAAAACCAACCTTTATCCCACGCCATAAAAATTATTATGAATTCTTTTTACGGTATTTTAGGTTCACAGGGATGTCGTTTTTTTGATCCCCGTGTGTGTAGCTCTATCACTTTGCGGGGGCATGACATTATTCAAAAAAGTCACCAGTGGATAGAACAGCAAGGTTATCAAGTGATTTATGGCGATACCGATTCGTTATTTGTTTGGTTGGGGGAAGATTTTGCATTACAAAAAAATACCGACAGTCAAGCGCAAGCCATTGGTAATGGTTTGGCCCAGGGGCTCAATATTTGGTGGCAAGAATATTTACAAAAACAGTTCTCCATTACCAGTGCCCTAGAGATAGAATTTGAAACTCACTACCACGAATTTCTTATGCCAACGATTAGAGGGTCTGAACAAGGCAGTAAAAAGCGTTATGCTGGCACAGTAAAAACGGGGAGTGAAGGTAACAAAGAAATTGTTTTTAAAGGCTTAGAAACGGTTCGCACCGATTGGACAGCATTGGCCAAAGAGTTTCAGCAGGTGTTGTATCAAATGATCTTTAATAAAGAAGCCTACCATCAATATATACAATTATTTGTTGCTGATGTTTGGTCGGGTAAAAAAGATGATTTGCTTGTGTACCGCAAACGATTGCGTAGGCCTTTGGTGGGGTATGAAAAAAGTAACCCGCCACATGTTAAAGCCGCTCGCAAGCTAGAAAAGCAAAGCAATACTAGAATGATTAAAGGCGATGCGATCGATTACGTGATTACGCTCAATGGGCCTGAGCCCATTGAGTATCAAGTCAGCAAAATAGATTATCAGCATTATATCGATAAACAATTAAAACCCATTGCCGATAGTATATTAAACTTTTTAGATGATTCATTTGATCAAGTGGTACAAAAGCAAATGGCGTTATTATAAAACGGTTGTGTCGATTGGCGAGTGAGTCATTAGCCAGCGGTGTTTTATGATAGGGGTCTATACGCAGTCAATATCTTCTTGCTATCGGTATTTTGGTGTATAGTTTTATCGACGATATAGAATATTAATAAAGAGGTCATGCAATGGAATTAATTTCGCAGCAGCGCTGCTTTGATGGTTGGCTTAAACGGTATCGCCATTACTCCGATGTTTGCAATAGCGATATGATTTTTGCTATCTACCTCCCTCCACAAGCCGAAACACAATCGGTGCCTGTACTTTACTGGTTGTCGGGCCTCACCTGTACCGACGAAAACTTCACCCAAAAAGCCGGAGCTCAGCGAGTCGCTTCGGAGTTGGGTATGGCTATTGTTTGTCCAGATACTAGCCCCAGAAATACCGGTATTCCCGGCGAGGCAGACGATATTAATATTGGTGTAGCCGCCAGCTTTTATGTGAATGCAACGCAAGAGCCATGGAAAAAGCACTATCAAATGTATGACTATATTGTTGATGAACTTCCAGCTCTAGTGAACCAACATTTCCCCATCACTGACCGTTGCAGTATTAGCGGACACTCCATGGGTGGGCACGGTGCAATCACCATTGCCCTAAGAAACCCGGGTAAATACTGCTCGGTATCCGCATTAGCTCCTGCTTGTCACCCTGCAGGAACAGAACACGGTAGACTGCGCTATACCAGTTACCTAGGGCCTGATGAAAGCACATGGGTTCCCTACGACTCTAGCTTGTTGGTAGCACAAGTCCCAGAGGAGGGTCGTCTGCCTTTATTAGTGGACCAAGGGGAGGATGATGAAATGCTAGGCAGCCTGCAGCCGAAAGTATTACAGGCCGCTTGCGAACAATCCGGCTATCCTTTAACACTGCGCATGCACCCGGGTTATGATCACGGTTATTACTTTGTATCGACCTTTATCGAAGAACACTTACGCTACCATGCAGCGGCATTAGCGTCGGACCTTTCAAAAAATTATTACTAATAGGACTTATTATGACGGTTAACAGTGTTGCATTGGTTGCTCACGACCATAAAAAACCAGAACTTATCGAGTGGGTATCTGCCAATAAAGATTATATGGACCATATGGAAATCTATGCCACAGGCACCACAGGCCGATTAGTAGGCGACGCCCTAGGGCGCGATGTGCATGCTTTATTAAGTGGGCCCTTAGGAGGCGATCAACAAATAGGGGCAAAAATTGCCGAAGGTTCCATCGATATGCTTATCTTCTTCTGGGACCCACTAGAACCCATGCCTCACGACCCAGATATTAAAGCACTACTTCGCATCGCCGCCCTATGGAATATTCCGGTTGCCTGTAACCGCGCCAGCGCCGACTACCTAATACGCTCACCGCTAATAGCCCAAACCTACAACGAACCTAGACCGGATTTTTCGGATTATACGAGTCGTAAGGTGTAGGAGTATATTTAAGAGAGCAATAATTATAGTGGAATAAATACGCCATTGGCGTATAATTTAAAAAAGGGACTTTATGATATTTATAGAAACGCCGGTTTTTACTCGGCTTGTAAAATCGTTAATAAGTGATGAGGAATATCAAAAGCTACAAGAAGCGCTAATGGTTAAGCCTGATCTGGGGGTGTTGATTAAGCACTCTGGAGGATTGCGTAAATTACGTTGGCGTCTTGAGGGTAAAGGTAAAAGTGGTGGTGTTAGAGTGATTTACTATTGGGCCGTAGATGATGAGCATTTTCGAATGCTTTATATGTTTCCCAAAGGTAAACAAGAAACACTAACCAGCAGCCAATTAATGGTGCTAAGACAAACGCTAGAGAGGTGGTCTAATGGATAAGCAAATGTTTGATGAGTTGTTACTTAGTGTTGAGCAAATGGATGCTATTGTTCAAGGTAAAGCCAAAGCTTCCCGAATAATAACGGTTGATCCTGAAGTAAAAAAAATTCGAGAAAAAACAGGCTTATCACAAAGCCACTTTGCGACATTAATTGGTGTTAGTAAACGAACACTAGAGAATTGGGAGCAGGGAAGGCGCCATCCAACCGGCCCTGCTAAAGCGTTGCTAAGAATCGTCGACGCCGATCCTCAGGGTGCGCTCAATGCTTTGCATGGTTAGTGTCTAAAAATGATAATGTTCTACTTGTTAAATTGCATAAGTCTACAGGTTTGACAAGAAAGTCAAACCGTAGCATATTCACCCAATGAGTATTTATTCCTCATTATCATTTGTTGGATAATACTGAACTATTCAAATGTTCAATAAAATCAGAGGGAAACTGCACTTATGAAAGATCGACTCTCAAAAAACAATGGATTCCTCATATTAATGATAAGAGGGAAGTGTTCCCTTTTATTTGGCTGTTAAAAATCATGCCCTATATATATTTTGTTCAAGGTGAAGAAACCCAAAAGATAAAGATCGGTGTTACAAAACGCGTAATTGAGGTTCGTCTTAAGCGCTTACAAACAGGGTCACCCGATATTCTTCGGTTTATTGGTGGATGCGTGGGTGATAGAAGGTATGAACACGAACTTCACTGTAGGTTTAAAGAGTATAAGTCTCATGGAGAATGGTTTTTTCCTGACAAAACAATTATTGAATTCATAAAGCACGAATGCTTTTCGGATCCATGGGCTTTATATGAAGCTGTCGATGAAGTCACGCTTGGTAATATAAAAGCTGACGAAGTGATCCAGATTGGTGAAGAGGAGTTTAGAGCTAGGCATGTTAAGAAGTTAGGTGATATGGTTCGGAATGTTTATTAAATTTTTAACAAGCAAAGGCAGCGGATGCTACGCACCGCTGCTTTGAGCGTTATGCAGTAAACGGAATAGTTACATGTATAAAGAAACAATAGAAAGTTTAAATGATCTACTGAAATATCATAGAAGAAGATCTTCGATGTCATATTGGGCTACCTGGATACTAGCAGGTCTTATATTAGGTGTTTCTGCTTTAGTCGGTGGATATATTATTTATCTATTACAACAAGTTGCTGGCGCACATGTTTACAGTGGACAAAACCCACCTTCTATGCCAAGTATTCCTGACTTCGCTAGTATCGCCAGTGAACAAACAATGGTCGTAACAACTGTAAGTGGATTTATTATTGCTGTTATAGCAACAATGGGTAAGCTGAGATTCCATCTTAAAAGAATAGTAGAAATCGAAAATGAGATAATCAATTTACATAAAGTTCAAGCAATTAACTCTAGTCATGAACTATCAGAAGAAAGTATTTTAAAGATGTCTAGCATTCGTTCTACAGAAAATACTGTATCAGTTAATCCAGCATCAGAAATGGCATCAGATCTATACCATAAAATAACTCGTAAGTTTGGTTTATCAGAAAAAGATAATGCATAACAAGCCATTAAATACGTTCCGGCCACAAAAGAGTGGCCTCCACTGGACTGCCTACGAGTGCTTCGGCATACGTTTATGGCAGCGCTAGGCTTAATCGGGAGGTGATGTTATTGACCAAACTTTTGAATTAACGCTGTGTCAGTGTATCGGGTAAGTTGGCAGAACACTGACTGATAATGGCGGTACTTTGCAACAGTTCGACATTGAAAAATAAGTATAAGACCTACCAGCGTAGCTCCGAAAGGATCACCCACAATTGTGGTGGAGTGCCGATTGGTTTTAAGGGACGGCTCAGAGCCAACGCATTGTTTACTCAACTTATAAGTAAAGTCAGCAGGTAATTGTCGGTTACCTGCACTTTGTAAAAACAAAGCAGATAGCCTCACTCTACTCGTAGAGTGAGGCTATCTTTACTTTCTATTTTCAATTTCAAAACTCAACGCATTAATCATGGTTGTCATTAAAAGATGAAAGCCCATCATTGTGCGTTCTGTCGGTGAAAAATCGGGTACTTCGGCTAATTCTCTAATTAAACATAACCCATCACGTACATTACATAAGGTATCACCTTGCACACTGCCAATCATTGGGTTGTGGGGAGGTGGTGGTGGGGTTTTGTTAAAGTAGTTCTTGCCGTACTTTTTAGGTTTGTACTGGTTTTCTTGCATATTTATCTCCTGTTGTTTCAATTACTACATTGAATTTTCCACAAATTAGTGGTGGCCGGGAGGGTAGTAACAGCAACAGGTACTGTCCTAAGTATTCCCCTTACGGGTATTGTATTTCTTAAGCCTCCCGGCCATAACGCCAGATTTCGGGCACAAAAAAACCGCATATATTCTCCGGCATGCGGTTTTGCCCGCCTGTTGGGGTTACTACACCCCGTAGGCGCAAAGGTTACTCTTATTCACATCTAAGTCAAGTCGTGGCATTATTAGTCTAACAAAGCTGTTAATCGGACGGCCTTTCCGTTGCTCGCTTTTGTGCTGCGGGCGTTAGCTTCACAATGGAATAATCACAATGATTGAAATAAAAGATATATTGATTCCTGTTCTATCATCGGTTTTCACCGTTGTAGTTGCTTTTTATATTAGGGGATTTCTTTCTGAGCAAAGCTCCTACAAAAAACTAAGGTTTAAACTGGAATCCATCGCTGGGAAAAATGCAACTATTGTTTATTCCGGAGCTGGCGATATTGGTGGTACTTTATATAAAATAGTGGAAATTGGTAAAGAGGGGATCTGTATTGAGAACTCTGTTCATAAAATATTTCTGCCAATATCTCAAGTATTACAACTTCCAATGGTACTCCCAGTTGATGATTATAAAGAACAGAAAGAATCATACGAAATGGAACAATTAGAAAAAGTAAGTAACGCGATGTTTGAGCCTCTATTTGCGAAAATAGAAAAAAGTATTGAACAAACTGTAGCTGAACCTAATAGTGATATAAGTACCAGTATCGAGTCGAGAGTCATTTTTATTCTAGAACAAAAAGGTTTGTTAATTGGAACGCAAAGTAACGATCAATCCAAAAGCTAACAAGATGGTAGAAAAGGCATGCCTTTTCGTCTCCTGTTTTGTGTTTGAATAATAAAAAGTAATCAGCTTCAAAGTTGTAGATTATTATGATTTTAGTTTTCAGGTGAAGAATGGAAGTTGATAAATCGTTAGTCCCAATATTTTTGAAGACCGAGGTCCCAAGTAACGTAGAACAAATAGGAACAGGAATTTTCATTGATTACCAAGGAATACCGTTTCTCTTAACTGCTGCTCACGTAACCGATGACCTAGAAAATGGTAAGCTTTTGGTTCCTACAGTTAATGGGCTTTCTGAAATAAAAGGGTATCAAGCCCATTTGGATTTGCTGCCTAATGAAACAAGGCGTGATGATAATATAGATATGGCTTATTATCGACTTAGCACACCATTTGCAATTGAAAAGGGACGGAGGGGTTCTTTTTTGTTCGATCAACTTGAAAAGGGACG
>JAHDEM010000061.1 GCA_020628895.1 Candidatus Endobugula sp. | reverse complement strand
TAATGGTTCGGATACTAGAAAGGAGAACATTATGGTAGCTACTAATCAATCAACAGGAAGTGTTATTGGGATTGAACCGTCTATTATTGCTCAAGTTGGTAGTATTAAGGGTGATGTATTTATTTCTCGAGCAGATACGCGTTCTATAGCCCAACCGGGAGATATCATTTATTCCGATGATATTATTTCTACGGCCACCGATGCAGCTGCTTTGCTGTATGCTGCCAATGGTAATTTACTAACACTGAGTCAATTATCACAAGTTCAATTTTCCCCCTCTCTAGTTCAACAAATAATAGAAAAAGAAGATACCTCCCCCTCTGAGTTGACAAAAAAGAACCAATCCCCCGAGGAGGAAGCAGAGTTATTAAATACGCTTGTGTCTTCGGTACCGGTTATTGAAAAAACAGTGCCTCCAACAACAGCCGGTAAGACTAAGTACAGTGAAGGAAAGTATCAAAGCCCTTATGATGATGAAGAGTTATTTGTTATATGGGAGAGGAATGGAGATGAAATAGTGCCAATAAGGGCATTTACTACAACCAGATTATCAGAAAATAGCGATTTCTTTAATAATTCCATCGGTAATACCATTTTATTTGATACTTCAAATGAAATCATAGAATTTAGTCAGCCTAGTAGTATTTTTATACCCGATAGGATTAGTGCCCAAGCAGACTATATGGTCGTTGTAGAAGATAGTGGTCCTAATATTGGTTATGTTTCGAATAATGACAGCAGTACAGTGAATGGACCGCTAACTTATGCACTAGTGGGCGGTAAAGGCGTTTCTAACGGGCAGTTAATTTTTAATAACGATGGTAGTTATACTTACACCCCTAATGCTAATTTCTCAGGCACAGATAGTTTTGAGTATCAAGTGCAGGACCCAGATGGAAATACCTCAACGGCTACAGCGACTATTAGCGTTACAGCGGTTAGGGACTTGTCTGCATTATCGAGTAGTGAAACAACGAATGAAGAAATTGTTTTCGCATCTACCGTCGCCACAGGTAATAGCACGACTAGTGGCGGCAATCTTCAATACACATTATTTTCGGCGCCTACCAATGGTTCGCTCACTGGCCCAATGAATATCAATACGGGTGCTTATACGTATACCCCTAATGCAGATTATTACGGTAAAGATACCTTTCAATATTTGGTAACCGATGTGGCTAGTGGAGAAAGCTCTGTGCAAACAGTCACTATTACTGTATCCGGAATTGATGATCTAACCGCTGCAGATGATAGTTTATTAATAGATCACAATTCCTTATTAGCTGGTGATGTATCCCTAAATGATAGTACGACCAGCGATGGTGGCGATGCAGGACTTATATTTTCAAAACTATCCGATCCGGATAAGGGCGTATTAGTATTTAATAGCGATGGTACTTACACCTATGACTCCACAGGTGTAGATGTTGCCGGTGGTTTGCAGACCTTTAGCTATCTAGTCACAGACTCCAGCGCTCAAGAAAGCTCAGTACAAACAGTAACTATCACCGTAAACCCGGCTAATTTACCGCCTGAAGGTACAGATAGTAGTGCAACGATCAATGAAGATGGTGCTTATACGCTGCAACTCACCGATTTTGGCTTTTCAGATGTGGACGGCGAAACTTTCAAAGCGGTACGTATAGATACCTTAGCGACTGCAGGTGTATTAACGCTTAGTGGTGTTCCTGTGACTGCAGATCAGATCATTACTATCGCAGATATTAACAGTAATAATTTAGTTTATACCCCAACAGCTAATGCAAATGGGGCTCCTTACGGAACGTTTACATTTAGTGTTCAAGCATCGAATGATGCGTTTGATACATCTCCCAATACATTTACTCTCAACGTAAATGCCATCAATGATATACCCGCTGGAACAGACAACAGCGCAACTATCGACGAGGATGTCGTGTATACCTTTGCAGCAAGTGATTTTGGTTACAACGATATTGATGGAGATGCTTTAAAAGCAGTTCGTATCGATACGCTAGCCTCTGCGGGAAGCTTAACGTTAGACGGAGTGCCGCTAACATTAGGTCAAGTTGTTGCTGTAGCGGATATTAATGCAGGCAATCTAGTTTTTACCCCAGATGCCAATGCAAGTGGTTCTCCTTACGGCTCTTTTACCTTTAGTGTGCAAGACGCCAATGACGCTTTCGAGGCTTCTGCAAACACATTTACCTTTAATGTAACAGCCGTGAACGATGCTCCTGAAGGCACCAACAATAGCACAACGATCGACGAAGATAATAGTTATACACTACTGGTGAGTGATTTTGGTTTTAGTGATATCGTGGAGGGGCATTTATTCACAGGAGTGCGTATTGATACGTTGCCGAGCTTAGGTAGCTTAACGTTATCGGGTTTGACTGTCACGATGGGGCAGGTAGTATCGATTGCAGATATCACAGGAGGAAACTTAGTGTTCTCTCCCGTTGCGAATGGTAATGGTATTCCTTACACTAGTTTTACCTTTAGTGTGCAAGATAGTGGTGGTGCAGTGGATGTTAGCCCTAATACTTTTACTATTAATGTTACGCCTGTGAGCGACTTACCTGTTGCAGAAAACGATAGTTATGATGTTATTCAAGACACACCTTTCAGCGCGACATTAGTTAATGGTGTTTTAGCCAACGATAGTGATGATGATGGTGATACGTTAGTGGTTGATACAACACCTGTGACTAATGTGAGTCATGGTGTTTTAACACTCAATGTAGATGGAACATTTACCTATACCCCCAATGCTGATTTTAATGGTAGTGATAGTTTTACCTATGAAATGAATGATGGAACCGGTAATACGGCCCAAGCAACGGTTAGCATCAAAGTCGATTATGTGTCCAATACAGTGTTGGGCACGTCTGGTGGTGATAACTTGATCGGGTCGGCAGCATCTGATGACGATATTTATTCTGGTGGTGTTGGTGAAGGCGAGGGGGCTGAAAATGTTCAAGGTGTGGGTGGCACCACATCCGAGGCGCAAATTGGCCATGTTGGCTCAGGGAATGATCGATTAATTTTTGATGCCGATGATAGCTATGTGGAAAATGCATCCGCAGGTTCAGGATTAATTCGTATTAGGGACTTTACCGTAGGTGACGTTACTACTGATTCTGATGCAGACACCTTAGTGTTAGGTGATTTTTTGCGGGCAGGTGATGCTACTTTTGACGGTACAGCTGCAGATGCTGTGAGATTTTTCCATTTTGTGGATGACAAGCTGCTGTATATTGATCGAGAGGGAGGTTTGGGTAGTTCTGGTGATTCAGCTAGAGATTTAATTGATGGTAATTATGGTGGCATTGCAGGTGGAGCATCCTTGTTTCTTGAATTTAAAGGAGTAGCGTTTGATGCAACACCTCTTGGTGAAACTTTAAACACTGAGGCGCAAATTCAGCAGCTAATGGATTATGGTTTTTTGGATTTTAGTTAACGGCTGCGGTTTTTTTATGTTGGATAAAAATAGCGACTTCGAGTCGCTATTTTTTTGTATGTAGTTATACTGTCTTTTCGTTAATAGGATGCTAGATATGAAAACGGTTATTTATGTTTTGAGTGTATGTTTATCTATACTGCTACCTTCAACTGTACTCGCTCTTGAAATAAAGGGTGAGTGGATCCAAGGCGGTATGGTTACGGGTAAAACAGATCCTGCCAATAACATTGAGTTTTTGGGGCGTGTTGTTCGTATTAATGAACAGGGGATATTTGTTGTTGGTTTAAGTCGAGATGCTAAACCTAGTGTTCAAATGACAGAAACATTTTCTGATGGAAGTCGTCGTATACATACATTTAAGGTTAAACAGCGAGAGTATAACGAACAACGTATTGAAGGGGTGCCTAAGAAAACCGTTGATATTCCTGAAGAAGAACTTCCGCGTATCTACAAAGAAATTGCACAAACAAAAGCAGCGAGAAATATTGACTCGTCATTAAACAGTTTTTTAGAAACGTTTCAGTGGCCTGCACAAGGTATTATTACAGGTATTTACGGTAGCCGACGATTTTATAACGGTAAGCCAGGTAGGCCACACTATGGAATTGATATCGCAGCCCCTCAAGGAAGTCCTGTTCTAGCACCATCATCAGGTACTATTACTCTAGTACATAAAAATATGTATTTTTCTGGTGGTACGATTATTATGGACCATGGTCATGGCATCTCTTCCACATTTATTCATTTGCATAAAGCTCATGTAAAAGAAGGCGATAAGGTTGAGCAAGGACAAGTGATTGCAGAAATAGGTTCGACAGGACGATCAACAGGCCCACATTTAGATTGGCGCATGAATTGGTTTGATCAGCGGCTGGATCCTCAGTTACTGGTTGATGGTTTGCCTACAAAAAATGGCGATCAATAATATTGATGTTGGCATAATTTATTACTACAAAGAGATATTACTAAAAAGAGAGAAACGAGTGGACAAAAAATTACTTAGCTTATTGGTGTGTCCGGTCACAAAATCACCGTTACACTACGATAAAGATAAACAAGAACTTATATCTGTTAGCAGTGGCCTAGCTTATCCAGTTAAAGATGGTATTCCTGTTATGTTGGAAGCGGAAGCTCGAGAAATGGATGCTGAAGAAAAAGAACAATGGGTAAATAAATAAAAACCAGTAACCAACAAATAGTTACTGTGGAATACGGTGCCTTCTAAGGAAAAATAACAAGATGAGCGAAGAAACAATTTTTACAAAAATAATTAATGGTGAGATCTCTTCAGAGAAATTATACGAGGATGATCAATGTATTTGCATTCGCGACATATCACCGCAAGCACCAACTCATATTTTGCTAATTCCACGTAAACCTATTCCACGTCTTGCGGATGCCTCAGAAGAAGATAAGGCTTTATTGGGCCATCTAATGCTAAAGGCTGGTGATATTGCTAAGGAACTTGGTGTGGATGATGCATTTCGCCTAATTATCAATAACGGGGCTAATGCGGGTCAGACTGTTTTTCACCTACATTTACATATATTGGCAGGAAAGGCTTTTTCTGAAGGGATGGTATGATCCTAGCTAACAAACAGCTAACAGTCATTGCAAGCCAATTTCTTTGAATAGGTTTTTTTTCTGTAAACTGTCATCTGTAAACTGTTAGCTTGCCTTCTCTTAGTTTATAATTCTCTCCTTTTGCCATTGCTTACCCGTTTACATAATAAGGTTAATATATGAAGAGCGCTGATATCCGCGATGCTTTTTTGCGTTACTTTGAATCAAAGTCTCACACAATCGTTAATAGTAGTTCACTCGTTCCAAATAATGATCCAACGCTACTTTTTACCAACGCGGGAATGGTTCAGTTTAAAGATGTATTTTTAGGGAGCGATAAACGGAGTTATCAACGCGCTGTGAGCTCTCAGCGTTGTGTGCGTGCAGGTGGCAAGCACAATGATTTGGAAAATGTTGGTTATACCGCTCGTCACCACACGTTCTTTGAAATGTTGGGTAATTTTAGTTTTGGCGATTATTTTAAACGTGATGCGATTCTATATGCTTGGGAATTTCTCACCTCGCAAGAGTGGATGGGAATACCCCAAGAGAAATTAACCGTCACTGTTTACGCTGAAGATGATGAAGCCTACGACATCTGGCATAAAGAAGTCGGTATCCCAGCTGATCGTCTAATACGCATTGGCGATAATAAAGGTGGAAAATACCAGTCCGATAACTTTTGGTCGATGGGTGATACAGGCCCTTGTGGGCCTTGTACCGAAATTTTTTACGATCATGGCGAAGATATCTGGGGCGGCTTACCTGGCACTCCAGAAGAAGACGGTGATCGTTATATTGAAATTTGGAACAATGTTTTTATGCAGTTTAACCGTGGTGCAGACGGCACTATGGAGCCATTGCCTAAACCCTCGGTAGATACTGGGATGGGTTTAGAGCGCATATCTGCAGTTAAGCAAGGCGTTCATAATAATTATGATATAGACCTTTTTCAAAACCTTCTAAAAGCGGCTGCCGACATTACGGGTACTCAAGACTTAAGTAGTAAATCCTTGAGAGTGATTGCAGACCATATACGTTCCTGTGCTTTCTTAGTGGCTGATGGTGTGATGCCTTCAAACGAAGGGCGTGGTTATGTTTTACGTCGAATTATTCGACGTGCGATACGTCATGGTCACAAGCTTGGGCATACACAAGCATTCTTCCACCAGTTGGTGAATGCCTTGGTGGTGGAAATGGGGCAAGCGTATCCTGAGCTTGTCGCCCAGCAATCTCAAATCGAAAAGATTTTGTTAACAGAAGAGCAACAGTTTGAAAAAACCTTAGAGAAAGGTTTGTCTGTTCTTGAGCAAGCGTTGGTAACATTAACAGGAACAGAAATTCCCGGAGATGTTGTATTCACCCTGTATGATACCTATGGTTTCCCTACCGACTTAACGAATGATATCGCCCGTGAACGTGAATTAACCTTGGATATGAAAGGTTATGAAAAGTGCATGGCAGAGCAACGTGCACGTGCACGTGCTGCCGGTAAATTTACAGTGGATTATTCTGATGCGATTAATACCGAAGGACAAACAGCTTTCTCTGGCTATAGTCATATCACTGATGATGGTGTAATCACCGCGCTATATAAAGGTAATGATTGCGTTGAACAATTACAAGAAGGTGATGATGGAGTTATCGTCTTATCGCAAACGCCTTTTTACGCAGAGTCGGGTGGTCAAGTAGGAGATACCGGTTATTTATGGGTTGGTGATAATCGTTTTGAAGTAAGAGATTGCCAAAAAAATGGGGATAACCATTTGCACATTGGTCGCATGCTAGAGGGTGGAATAGCCGTAGGCAATACTGCAACTGCGCAAGTCGATAATAACCTCAGGCAATCAACTGCGCTTAATCATTCAGCCACTCATCTCATGCATGCTGCACTTAGACAAGTTTTAGGTGAGCATGTAGTGCAAAAAGGCTCTTTAGTCGATTCGGAAAAATTACGTTTTGACTTTTCTCATTACGAAGCGGTTACCCAAGAGGAGCTCTCCGCTATAGAAACACTCGTTAATGATCAAATTCGTCGCAATACCGTAGTGGGCACCCAATTATGTAATATGGATGAAGCTAAAGAAAAAGGCGCCATGATGTTGTTCGGTGAAAAATATGGAGATGAAGTTCGAGTGCTTTCGATGGGAGACGGTTTTTCCGTTGAGCTTTGTGGGGGGACTCATGTAGAGCAAACAGGTGACATTGGTGTATTCCATATCGTGTCAGAATCAGGAATTGCGTCCGGCATACGTCGTATAGAGGCGATAACAGGTGAAAAAGCACTAGCGTATTTTTCGTCGTTAGAGCAAAATTTGGGTCATATTGCTCAATTGTTAAAAGCAAATTCATCATCAACTGTTGAAAAAGTTGAACAGCTTGTTGCTCAACTAAAAGAGCAAGATAAGACTATTGCTAGTTTGCAGGCCAAAATGGCTAGCGCAAATAGTGCCGACCTTTTAAGTAATACTATTAAAGTTAATGGTATCGATGTACTCGCTCATCGTGTTGATGGTGCGAATGCAAAAGTGTTGCGAGATATGGCAGATGCTTTAAAAGGAAAGCTGGAAAATGGTGTATTTTTGTTAGCCTCCGCACAAGATGATAAGGTATCTTTAATTGCAGGGGTCAGTAAGAATCTTACCTCAACATTGAAAGCAGGGGACCTTATGCGCGAAACTGCTGTGCTGGTTGGCGGTAAAGGAGGCGGTCGACCGGATATGGCTCAAGGCGGAGGCACTGACCCATCAGGAATAGAAGCGGCATTAGATAAAGTAGCCGAATGGGTTGCCAGTAATAGCTAAGTTTTAAAGTATTGTCTGGTAGACTGAAAAAAGCATAATTACAGTGATTATTCCGCAAGTTTCAGTAATTTAGTGACTATTTATAGACTGGCTATTAACTTTTGAGCGTATATAGTGTTTAATTGCCACCGCTTTTTGCGGTTGGCGCGAAAAACAACATTTTATCTTGTGAAACAAGAGTTTAACGATTAAACCGACAACGATTGTCTGATTAGGAAAAACATTATGAGCCTGTTGGTTCAAAAATACGGTGGTACATCCGTAGGTACAGTAGAACGTATTCAAGCCGTGGCTGAAAAGGTCGCTGGTTTTCGTAAAGACGGCCATGACATGGTCGTGGTAGTGTCAGCAATGAGTGGCGAAACGAACCGTTTGGTCGATCTAGCTGGTCAGATGCAAGACAATCCAGATCCTAGAGAAATGGATGTTTTACTTTCGACGGGAGAGCAAGTTACGATAGCTCTGCTGTGTATGGCACTGAAAAATCTTGGTTTTGATGCTAAGTCGTATACTGGTGGACAGGTGCGAATAGTCACTGATGATTCGCATACTAAAGCACGTATTCAATCTATCGACGAAGAAAAGATACGTCGAGATCTGGACGCTGGTCGAGTGGTGGTAGTCGCTGGATTTCAGGGCTCCGATGAAGATGGCAATATTACGACTTTAGGCCGTGGAGGATCTGATACTACTGGTGTTGCTCTTGCTGCCGCTTTAAAGGCTGATGAATGCCAAATTTATACGGATGTTGATGGTGTATACACAACAGACCCTCGTATTGTCCCAGCAGCAAGTCGTTTAGATAAAATTACTTTTGAAGAGATGCTGGAAATGGCGAGTTTAGGTTCAAAAGTATTGCAAATTCGAGCAGTTGAATTTGCTGGAAAATATAATGTTCCCTTGCGTGTTTTACACAGTTTTCAAGAGGGCTCGGGTACATTAATTACGCTTGATGAGGAGTTTACAACAATGGAACAACCTGTTGTTTCTGGTATTGCGTTTAATCGCGATGAAGCTAAAGTCACCCTATCAGGGATTCCTGATATTCCTGGTGTTGCATCTAAAGTGTTGGCGCCAATCGGTGAAGCTAATATAGAAGTTGATGTTATTGTGCAGAATATTTCTGCTGATAACACAACGGACCTTACTTTTACAGTTAATCGTAATGATATGACGAAAGCGAAAGCGGTTATGGACTCGATCTCAGAAGAGTTAGGCGCCAAGGCAGTATTAACCGATGACAGTGTTGTAAAGATATCCATTGTGGGGGTTGGTATGCGTTCCCATGCTGGTGTAGCTTCGCAAATGTTCAGAACTTTAGCCGAAGAAAATATTAATATTCAAATGATCACAACATCAGAAATTAAAATTTCAGTGATTATTGAAGAACGATATGCTGAACTAGCGATAAGAAGTTTGCATACTGCATTTGGTTTAGATAAGACTGAATAAATCAGTTTATAGGGATTCTGCAGGGTAGGGAACTATCATGATAATTCTCACCCTAAAGAATAATATTGATCACACTTATATAGTCCAGCTTGTAATAAGTATAAGTGTTCAAGTAGCGTGCCAGCGCGTTAAATATGGATTTACAGGAAAACTAGGAGTGTAAAATGCTTATATTGACCCGCCGTATCGGTGAAACTTTGATGGTTGGTGATGAGGTAACAGTCACTGTTTTGGGTATTAAAGGTAACCAAGTACGTATTGGTGTGAATGCCCCAAAAGAAATTGCTGTTCATCGCGAGGAAATCTATCAACGTATTCAGCGTGAAAAAGGTTTGCTTCCAGAAGACGAATAGTTAAGCGACATGCCAGCTAGTTTCTTTGTTTGTGTCAATTGTTGCGTCTGACAAAGAATCATGTAGTTTTTTTTCGAAAACGCCACGAAAGTCTTTGAATAAAATCACATAGCTGGTATGATGCCGCCGCTTTTGTTAATCGCGATTATAAATCTAGAGAAAACAATAACCTGGAGAGGTGGCCGAGTGGCCGAAGGCGCTCCCCTGCTAAGGGAGTATACCTTGATCGGTATCGAGGGTTCGAATCCCTCCCTCTCCGCCATTTCTTTTATACCCTTTCTAATACCCCAATGTTAGCCTTTAAGACTGCTTAATGACCGCAAGTAGCTGGTGGTATTAGCTAGTTAATCATATTCAGCTATGTTTTTAGCCAGTACTTAAGGTGGTTATTACTTGGTTAAGACATGTTCTATTGCATTAACAACTTCAACGCATTTTTCTGTGTTAGATGCATTGTAACTTTCCCTTAGTTCACTGAAGTACACGAAAGATATCCTTAATCGAAGACGGTGTTGCTTTTTTGTCCTATGCAGAGGATGTATTGGCAAGTATTGAAGCGGCTAAAACATCAGTAGGTTTGGTAGTGGTCTATCTACCGGTATGCTGCGTGTTGCTACTGTTGCTTCTTTTGGCCACATGCATATTATGCCGGCACTATAAGGCTTCTTTTTCAAATACCCAGATTTATCGGTTGATCTACGTTTATCTGACTCGCTTGTTGATTTAGTCGAGGGGGCTTTGATGTTGCAATACGTAATAGCTTGCAGGACTCCTAACTAATTGCTTGTAGGCAATGGTGAAGCCACCAGAGATCCTTGTGCCGATGATTTGGGGGTTGCTATCCATTCGACTTGAAGTGCTTATGGGCATTTACGATCAGGATATTTGGTGCAAGTGTTAAGTGATTATCCATTAGCTTCAGATAGTGCTATTTGGGTGATTTATCCTAGTTCCTGTCTTCTTGCTGCGAAAGTTAGATATTTATTGACTATTTTGCTGAATATTTTGGGGATATACCTTATTGGGATTGTCCACAATAAAACTAAATCATTGACATGTTAAATGAGCTATTTAAGAGATATAACATGATTCCTTGGAACCCAAGTTTGGTAATAGAGTCTGATGATTCGATAGTAAAATAAACCATATTAATGATTTTATAACAGAGGTATTTTGCATGAAAAAATGGCATCTTTTAGTTCTTGCTCTTTTCTGTTTATCACCATTTACTTGGGCAGAAGAGCCTGTGAGTGTAGGGTATTTTGGGTCAACAGCAATCGGAGGACATGATACCTTAGCTTATCATCGAATATCTGCAGATGATAAAGCAATTAAGGGGAATAAACGTTATACCGTTGAGTGGAAGGGAGCACAATGGCATTTTTTAACGCAGGAAGATAGTTTGCTTTTTGCGCAAGACCCAGAAAAATATTCTCCAGCCTATAACGGACACTGTGCTAATGCACTCAGCTTAGGTGAGGGGCTGATCAATACCAATGGCAAATATTGGGCTATTTTTGACGATCAGCTGTATTTATTCTACGCCCCAAGGGGCGCCAAACGATGGTTAAGTGGTGATTATAAAGAATATAAAAAGGAAGCCGACTTAGCTTGGTCAAAAATATTGGTTCGGTTAAGCAAATAATATTGACTATTCAGTAGCTAAAAGGGAGAAGTTTCTCCCTTTTAGCGTTTTATTCGTGGGAAATAAGTTTGAACTGATTGGTAATGTCTTCTTGGTTTTTAGCCATCGACAATAATTTTTCGAATGCTTCTGAGTTTTCTTCTGCACTTAAGTAAATCTTATCGGCAAAACCTGCAATCTCTCCCATATTCTTATTCACATTTTTAGATGCACCAGTTTGAGACTGCGCAGAATCGGCAATATGCTCACTCATATTAGTAATATTGCCTAGGGTCTCTAGGATATTGGTAAGGTGTTCATCAGTAGTGCTAGACTGGCTGATAACATCTTGTGCTTTTTCGCTATTTGATTTCATAATGACGACTGCATCTTGAGCTCTATTTTGCAGCTTTTCAATCATTGTATAAATTTCTTCAGTAGAATTTTGTGTTTTACTAGCAAGGTTTCTTACTTCGTCAGCAACTACGGCAAAGCCACGTCCTTGCTCGCCAGCGCGTGCAGCCTCAATGGCTGCATTTAATGCAAGTAAGTTCGTTTGTTGAGATATACCCGCGATAACTTCTAAAATACCGCCAATATTTTGTGTTTCTTTTTGTAACTCATTGATAATATTTGATGCATTATTAAGTTCATCGTCTAGCTGGTTAATAGAGTCAATACTAAAGTCCATGCTTTTCTTACTGCTATTAGCAGAATCGAATACAGATTTAACTTCTGTTAAGGTATTTTTAGCGCTATCAGACACTGTGCGTGATGTTTCTTCCATCTCTGACACTGCGCTGGCAACAGATTCAGATTGGCTCTTTTGCTTATGAATCATTTCTCTTGATTTATTGGTAGTGTGTGTTGCTTTTTCAGAATAAACAGTCAGTAGTTTGGCCGAGTCTCTAATCTCAGACAATATATCACTGAGTTTAAAGCTTAAGTGATTAATGCCTTCACCGATTTGGCTGAATTCATCACCATTGGTTAATTTAATACTATGTCCTAATTCACCATTACTAATTTTATTTAAACAATCAATAATTGTTTTAAGAGGTTTTCTAATACTATGTATTTGGTTAAAAATAATGGCTACAGCTGCAGCTAAGGACAAAAGATAAATAATGATAATTGTATTCTTGGCTTGCGTATTTGCTGCTAGAACAGTGACCTTATTATTATCACTAATCTTGGAAATAACTTCGGTTAATTTTAAAAGTGTATCAATGCCATTGTTGATTGATTGAGCAACGTCACTTAAATGACCTGATACAATTGACTCTGCTTGTAAACTATCAATATACAAAGGAATATAACCGTTCTCTTTGTCTGTTAATGAATAAACGAGGAAGTCCATGTAAGGCTTTAATTTTTCATTAGCTGCAGGTGCTTTTTTTTCTAAGAAGCTAAATAGGCGATCTGATTTTTTAATCTGTTCTAATAGTTGGTCACGAGTCTCGTTGAGCTTGTTAATATCTCTAATGGCGTTGATGGTAGAGATAGATGATCTTACCAAGTCCATCGTTTCAATAATTTTTTTTGCAAGATTTTTTTCTATAGGACTTTTATTTTTTAATATAGCTTCAACACTTTTAATCTCTCTAGGAAAAACAATCCAGCGTGCAGAATAATTTTGGAAAGCAGAATAGTATCGATCACTAATACTGAGATAGTTTTCCCTAGCATTTATCTGCTCTCTGCCAGTATTAATAGATTGCTGAATGTGCGTATGAGAATCGTCTATTAATTGTTTGAGTTCGTTATTGTTGTTAATTTTTTGAAAGATATCATTGTACACGGTAATGTAATTATCGGTAGAAGATTGAAAATCTTCTCTGTATTTTGATAGTAGCTCTTCGTCATGTTCGTTAGCGTGTTGAGTCAGCGCTTTATTGATATTCTGTGTATATACAATCAACTGGAAACTCGACTGGATAAGGGGAATAAGGCTGCTAGTGGTTTGATCAAATTTTTTGTTAGTTTCTATTTGAGAGCCGATTGCAGCAAAAGCAATAACTGATATTAATAAGATAATCAGAGCAAAACCTAATATTGTTTTGTTAATGACGGTGAGTTTTACATTGGGAAGATATTTGGTGATTTTTACCATCATGATGTTCTCTTTCATATTTTTATTAGGTTTTTACACTAATTACTGTATTACACAATTTTGAATATAAGTGAA
>JAHDEM010000010.1:52845-61799 GCA_020628895.1 Candidatus Endobugula sp. | reverse complement strand
TGCCGGCCTGTCACGCCGGAGGTCGCGGGTTCGAGTCCCGTCCGGTCCGCCATTTTCCCTATGTTTTATCTATAGATCTAAATGTTAGGTTAACTCTTGGCCTATCTATCGTTTTAGTGGTGGGCAATTGGTGTAGCCAGTATGTTTGGGTAGTTCCTGCCATGACCAGTAAGCTGCCGTGCTCTAGCTCTATAGAAACCTTGTCTTTAGTAGTTTTATGTTTAAATGAAAATTTCCTCTGTGCGCCTAAGCTCAGTGATGCAATGGTGCCGTTTCTTTTTAAGTCTTTTTCAGCATCACTATGCCAAGCCATGCCTTCTTGGCCATTGTGGTAAAGATTCAGTAAGCACGAATTAAACGTTTCGCCCAATTTGTTTTCGACAATATTCTTGAGTGCCAATAATGTGTCTGTCCAATAAAGTGCACGTTTTGTCGTGCGGGAGTAGGTATATTCAAAAGGCTCATCTGCATACCATGCCACTTTCCTTTTAGTGACAATCCTCTTGCCGTAAATCACTGCTTCGTCGTTTTTCCAATCAACAGTGTTGAGCAGAGAATGTAAGTAATCGTCAGCAGATGCTAGTGGTAATAAAATACCGTGGTAATAAACATCTCCATCTTTAGGTAATAAATTGACGGGATTTTCTATGGGGCCGGAGAATAAATCCATTACAGTAGCCTATTGCTAGTTGCAGAAATCCCTTGGCATTGTGGATTCTTTTTTTTCTTCATCGTATTTTCAGATTCACTGTTTTGGGAGATGTAACAGTATACGGAGCTCGATTAATTTGCGACCCGAAACTTGCGATTTAAGGGCCAGTTAACAGCCCTTAATATGGTCATAAAGACAAGAAATTATATTTCTGTTGCTTGCGCTTTTTATTCTCTCGTTATTTCACCGCCTACTCCACCAAGCGAATATACTCCGGTTTCACAGTAGGAGTAGGGTAGAGCTCGTTAAATGGTTCTGATTTTCCTGAATGTTGGATAATACGAACATGCTTACGGCTTAACTCTCGTGGTTCTTTAACACCGCAAGAGTGTGCAATAAGACCAACACCGTAAACAATCTTCTTCGCAAAATTAGCCACTCTTACGGCTTTGTCTTGTGGTACTAACCCTTGTTGTAACGACTTTTTATGTGTGGTGATGCCTGTAGGGCAGGTGTTTTTATTGCACTGTAGTGCTTGTATGCAACCTAGGGCAAACATAAAACCACGAGCAGAGGTGACAAAATCAGCGCCTGCAGATAGCGCCCATGCCACTTTCCCTGGAATCATTAATTTACCCGAGGCGATGATTTTAATGCGCTGACGTAATCCATAAGACTCGATAATGTCGATTACACGCGGCAGGCTTTCCTGAATATCCATGCCCACATAATCCATTAGCGGTTGTGGTGCAGCTCCTGTACCTCCACTGGCACTATCAATGGTGATAAAGTCCGGCGCACTTTTTATGCCTCTGGCGTGTATGGCCTCGCAAAGTTCATCAAAAAAGTTTAGGTGACCAACTACCATCTTAAAGCCAACCGGCTTACCGGTGACACTGCGCACACGTATGATCATATCGAGTAGGTCATCTACTGAATGGATATCGGTATGTCCATTAGGGCTAATCGAGTCCTTACCGACTTCAATACCCCGGATTTTTGCGATTTCTTTGTTCACTTTTGCTCCAGGTAGAATGCCTCCTTTACCTGGTTTTGCACCTTGGCTCATTTTAATTTCGAACATTTTAACCTGTGAGTGTTTAGCCACCTCTCGTAATTTTTCATCCGATAAATCACCTTCTGGTGTTCTCACTCCATATTTTGCAGTACCAATTTGATAAACAATATCGCAGCCGCCATCGAGATGGTAAGGCGATAAACCACCTTCGCCAGTATTCATCCAAATTCCCGCTTCTTTGGCTCCTCGCGACAATGCAAGTACAGCAGGTTTTGATAGCGCGCCATAACTCATACCGGAAATATTTACTAATGCATTGGTGGTATAGGGGTGTTTGGCACTGTCTCCACCAATAGTGATAGCGCTGGGCGGTATAGCATCTTCATCTAGAGTAGGAAATGGGCAGTTAATAAAAATAGGTTCTCCGGGGTGACCTAGTGAGCGAGTTGAACCAAAGGCAATAGTGGTATCGACCTTCTTGGCCGCCTTATAAGCCCAAGAACGTTCAGCTCGATTGAATGGTAATTCCTCTCTATCCATCGCAAAGAAGTATTGGCGAAAAAACTCACCTAGATGTTCAAAGAAATAACGAAAACGACCGACCACAGGATAATTACGCCGTATGGTTTGTGCTGTTTGTGTACGATCAATCACGTAAATGATCATGACATAAAGGAAAGCAAGACCGATAACAAAGACGAGTGTTAAAGCACTCCACTGAATCACATTGCTGGCAAGTGTTTGGATGGCATCCATAAATCACCTTTTAATTATTATGGTTATAGTTTGTTGTCTATAAGTTACAGCTTATAGGAGTCCTTAATGAAAGGATTAGTTCCAGATCGTGATTAATATTACATGGAGTCAATGACTGTTGGGGGGTTAACCCGTTTAGAACGGAGTTGTTGTGTTAATGGATAGCTCATCATTGGTTATTGGGTGCATAAACTGTAGATGTTTTGCGTGTAACAGTAACCGCTCGCTAGCCCCTTTGATGGCTGTTGGAGCATAAAAGTAATCGCCTAAAATAGGATGGCCTATAGCCAACATATGTACTCTTAGCTGGTGAGAGCGGCCGGTAAGTGGTGTAAGCTCGACTATAGATGTGTCATTTGTCTCATCATGGCTTAAGCGTTTGAAAGTGGTTTGAGCGGGTTTTCCATACTCGTGATCGACTTTTTGTTTAGGTCGGTTGTCCCAGTCACAAATTAAAGGTAAGTCAACATTGCCTGATGGAATAATCTTCCCAGCAACAACGGCAATATATGTCTTTTGTACTTGACGTTTTTCAAATAATTTCCCCATGCCTGCTTGAGCAGGATGATTTAGTGCGATGACAACAACACCAGAAGTTGCCATATCTAATCGGTGCACAATACGAGCATTGGGGAAATGGTTTTTGAGTCGATGAATTAAACAATCTTGTTTATCGATACCTCGACCAGGTACGGTTAATAAATTAGCGGGTTTATCAACAATCAGCAGATCATCATCTTGATAGAGTATTGGAATATCTTCTATAAGCAACATAGATTCTGGTGTGGCTATGGTTTGCTTTGGGGTAATAGTCGAGGAGTCGCTCATGGGTGTTTTTCTGCAATCATCAAAAATGGTAGTATAAACGTAATTGTATTGACCTTAATAGTGAGCATCTAATTCTCGTGTCCGAACATATTCCTTATCCCTGGCAGCAAGACTTCTGGCAGCGTATTGTGCAGCAAATTGTAGCGAATAAAACCCCACATGCGTTGATGATTTCGGGGCAACAAGGTATTGGCAAATGGCACTTTGCTCAAGCGTTAGCGGATTATCTGTTATGCCTTTCACCCAAATCTGAGCTGGCCTGTGGACAGTGCCGTAGCTGCCAACTTATTGCAGCCAATACCCACCCAGATAAAAAAATCTTTATCCCTGAAGAGGAAGGCAAAGCGATTAAAATTGATCAAATCCGTGAAATATCTACTTTTGTGAGTAAAACTGCTCAGCAGGGGGGGCGTAAGGTTATTTTGCTTGGACCTGTAGAACAGTTGAATATCAATTCTGCCAATGCGTTATTAAAAAATTTGGAAGAGCCGGCAGGTGATACGGTGCTTATTTTAATGACCCACGTTTTAAGTGGTGTGATGCCGACAATTCGCAGCCGTTGCCAGTTATTACCTATGTCTGCACCGAGTAAATCCGTCGCAGTTGGGTGGTTAAATGACCTCCAAGTAGGGGATGCCGAAACCCTACTGGATCTAGCCGGTGGTGCACCACTGATTGCTAAGGAAATGGTTGAGGGGGATTATCTAGAGCACTTACAAATTTTTGTAAAAACCTTAGATAGTTTGTCGTCCCATAGCAATGACATGCCGGATATTACGGCGGCCACGCAGTGGTTACCATTGAGTGTTAACCATATAACGCAATGGTGGTTGCAAATTATTCACCGTATCCTTGTAAACTCTGGTTCAAGTGATGATGTGCTTGATGGTGATTCTATGGACAATCTTGAAAAAGGTTATGGGGTGACCCAGTATGTTCAGCGGATCTTATCGGCGGGAAGACACTTTAATCGGCAGTGGTTGCTTAAGTTTAGCGATAAACTGATATTGCTTCGACAACAGCAGTTGCAAGGGGCAAATCCCAATATGCAGTTATTGATTGAGGAGTTATTTATGGATTGGCACGTCATTGTTCAGCGTTCAATCCGTCAGTAATTCATGTCATAATAGATAAATTCATGGGCAAGTAAGATCAATGTTAGGCAAAGAATATGGCAGGCTTTAATATAGGTGGAGCAGGACAAGGTATCTTATCGATGTCGATTAAAGATGTCGCATCGCTGCATGCCGCTTATATGCCCTACGTCGAGAACGGCGGTATATTTATCCCCACTAACAAAAAGTACCAAATAGGTGATGAAGTCTTTGTTTTATTAAGCTTACTTGACGAAGTAGAAAAGACACCGATATCCGGTAAGGTTATTTGGATAACACCTAAGGGGGCTCAGGGTAATCGTACGGCAGGAATTGGCGTTCAATTCTCAGATCAAGAAGGTAATTTGATTGGTCGTATAGAAACCTATCTTGTGGGTATGCTCCAGTCAGATCGTCCCACGCACACGTTGTAAGTCAGTCCAGCCTTTTCTTATTTAATGTCATCCTTTGTTTTTCCATTAGTAGATATCTGAATTATGTTAGTCGATTCCCATTGCCATTTAGACCGTTTAAAACTTGAAAAATATGATGGGCAACTATCAGCCGCTATCGATGCAGCATTAGCACGCGATATTCAGCAATTATTGTGCGTTGGTATTAGTGTTAATAATCGGGAAGCCGTAGTGAATATTGCCGAGCAGTATTCTCAAGTTGTCGCTTCTGTCGGTGTGCATCCTTGCGATGTGCAAGAAGGGCTTGCCAGTATGGATGACCTTATACAATGGTCAGAGCATCCCAAGGTTGTGGCTCTTGGAGAATCGGGATTAGATTATTATTACTCCGAAGACGATAAAGTATTGCAGCAAGAGAGTTTTGCGATTCATTTGGAAGCGGCATCTAGGGCGCAGCTTCCCGTTATTGTCCACACTCGCGATGCTCGTGAAGATACACTAGCGCTAATAAAAGAACACGGTAACCAAGAAACGGCAGGTGTATTGCACTGCTTTACCGAAAATTGGGACATGGCCAAAAAAGCCATTGATATGAATTATATGATTTCCATTTCCGGGATTGTGACCTTCAAAAATGCCCACGAGCTAAAAGAAGTGGTTAAGAAAATCCCTATGGATAGATTACTGGTTGAAACTGACTCACCTTACCTAGCGCCTGTTCCCCATCGTGGTAAGTCTAATGAGCCCCAGTATGTGCGAGAGGTTGCTCAGTATATTGCCGAATTAAAACAAATCCCCTTCGAGTCACTAGCAGAAACAACAACGAATAATTTTTATCGTTTATTTCCTAAGGCCTTACAACATCTTACGAGCTGATATTTTGTCAGCTTTCACTTTTCGTTTATTCCATTGTTGAACAATTTAAGTTAAACAATCTAACCCATCTAGCATCATATGTATGACTAATCCTATACCCACTAGCCGTGTCTTAGGTATAACAGACATAATGGCGTATAAAGCAATCATGCCAGCGTGATGCAGTGGGTGAAATCCAATACTGCAGCGATTAGGGTCGTAGATGGGGGTGGCAATGATGTGATCTAAATCAACTGCCATGGTTGAGATCATCATCAGGTAAGCTATTTTGGCATTTTGTCTGAAAAACAATAAGACAATGACTGCCGGAACAACAAAATGTAGAGCAATGTGTAACATAGGATAAAAGTGCTACCCATCAGCAATAGCCGATGGGTAGTAGTGGAAATATTACAAAGAAGGAGATCGTATAACCGCCATTTTAGTGACTTGCATCTCTTCATAAGTATAAGGAATGCCACCAATGCCATGGCCAGAATGTTTCAGGCCAGCAAAAGGCATCCAGTCTACACGGAAGGCAGTATGGGTATTCACCATCACCGCTGCGGCATCAATTTGTGAGTAGATATGCAATGCTTTATCGATATCTTTGGTAAATAGTGCGGCTTGGAAAGAGAACATTAATGAATTGGCCTCAGCAATAGCGTCATTCACATCGTCATAGCTATAGACACAAATAACTGGCCCAAACACTTCTGTTTTACTAATAGTGCAGTCTTTAGGGGGGTTGAGTAAAACGGTTGCTTCGTAGCAGTTATTGGGTAAACGATTGCCACCACAAATGACTTTAGCCCCACCAGCAATCGCTTCTTGAACCCACTCATCAATACGGTCGACTTCTCTAGAATTAATAAGAGGGCCTATTTCGGTGTCTGCTAGGGTTGGGTCACCAATTTTCATTGCGCTGCCTAGGGTGGCTAAGCGATTAGCAAGGTCTTCGGCAATACTGCTGTGAGCAAATACACGTTGTACCGATACACACACTTGGCCTGCATGATAGAAGCCGCCCTTGGATAATAACGGCGCGGCATCATCTAGGTCTGCATCAGATTCAACGATAATCGGGGCTACGCCACCGTGTTCTAAAGCACAGCGAACGCCAGGCGCTAGTTTTGATTTAAGCATCCATCCAACCGCAGCACTCCCAATAAAACTGAAAAAGCCAACACGCTCGTCAGTCACTAAAGCGGTTGCAGTGCTACTAGAATCGGTAACAATGGCTTGACCGTAGTCAATGGGTAGGCCTGCTTCGTGTAAAATGCTTACAAAACGTAAACAACTGATAGGCGTCGCACCAGCAGGTTTAACAATAAACGGGCAACCTGTGGCAATAGCAGGGCATACTTGGTGAACAATAAGATTCAGTGGATGGTTGAATGCACTTACCGCCACAACCACGCCAATAGGCTCGTGGCGAGTAAAAGACAAGTGTCCTTCTGAGGCGGGGTTGATACCCATGGGAATTTCTGTACCTGCATCGGTGCGGATACAATCAATACAGTTAAGTACACCATCGATAGCGCGATTTACCTCAACGATAGAGTCGGTCAACGGTTTACCGCCTTCTCGTGCTGACTCTACCGCTAGCTCGTCAAAACGCTCGCGCATAATAGCGGCTGTTTTTTCCAATATCTCAATGCGTTTAACCTTTGATAACCATCGACTACGATCACGATAAATCTCGTAGGCTGTCTGTAAGGCACGTTTAGCACCTAATGGATCGACCGTTGAGACGGTACCAATGACTTCTCCGTTATAAGGGGATGTCACTTCTTTAGAGTGACCTGAATCTTCTAAACCTGCGACGAGTGATGGATAGTGGTTACTCATTGAGAGCTCCTTTTAAGTTGTTTGCACTTACGCTGATAATGCAATTGTGGTGCTAACGATAATCAAATTGTAGATGAAAATCGATCTGGTAGGCCGCATACTAGTGTATTTATTTATTGCAATGCAATAAAAAACGCCAAAAGTTTATAGCTTACAGGGACTCGGCTCGTTATGTCTGCAATATAAACTTAGATTTTGTTTATATTTTGTACGACATTTTTCACGCCATTGGTGAGTACCTGCAGATTGTCGTCTGAAGTAATAAAGGGTGGCATCAAATAAACGAGTTTTCCAAATGGCCTTACCCAGATGCCTTCTTCAACAAACTGTGGTTGTAATGTCGGTAGATCAATAGGGTGCTTTAATTCAACCACACCGATAGCGCCCAATGCGCGCACGTCTTGGACGTTGTTGTGGCCAGATAATTCCGTTAGTTCACTCCTAAAATGGGCCTCTAAGCGTTGAACATTGTCTTCCCAAGAGGATTGTTGCAGCAAATTAATATTGGCGACAGCAACGGCGCAAGCTAATGGATTACCCATAAAGGTCGGTCCGTGCATCAGTACTCCTGATTCACCTTGGCAAATGGTTTGGCTAACATGATCGGTGCAGAGAGTGGCCGCTAATGTCATCATCCCGCCAGTAATAGACTTGCCTAGGCACATAATATCGGGGCTGATATTTGCGTGTTCGCAGGCGAATAGTTTACCGGTGCGGCCAAAGCCTGTGGCAATTTCATCCGCAATGAGTAGTAGTCCATATTCATCGCAAATCTGCCTAACTCGTTGGAGGTATACTGGCGAATAAAATCGCATTCCACCAGTGCCTTGGACAATGGGTTCTAGAATAACAGCGGCTAATTCTTGATGATGTTGTTCTACTTGGGCAATAAAATCACTGATATAAGATTCATCCCAATCGTCGTTATAGCGACAGCGAGGTGACTGCGTGAAGTGTTGTGCCATTAGTACACCTGAAAATAAATGGTGCATGCCAGTGATGGGATCACACACTGACATAGCGGCAAAAGTATCTCCGTGATAACCATTACGTAGAGAGAGTAATTTGTGTTTTTGAGGCTTTCCCTGAGATTGCCAGTATTGTAAGGCCATTTTAATAGCCACTTCCACAGCCACAGAGCCTGAGTCAGCAAGAAACACCTTTTGTAACGGCCCGGGTGTTAATTCGACGAGTTTTTTACACAACTCGATAGCAGGCTCATGGGTTAAGCCACCAAACATCACATGGCTCATTTTATGGGTTTGATCAATCAATGCTTGATTGAGAGCAGGGTGGTTATAACCGTGCAAAGCCGACCACCAAGATGACATACCATCTACCAGACGTCGCCCGTCCTCCAGATATAAATATTCTTTGTCTGCTTTGATCACAGGAAAAATGGGGGTGGGGTTATGAACTGAAGAATATGGGTGCCATATATGTTGGCGGTCAAAATCGAGATCCATGGTAAGCAGTGACTCGTTATT
>JAHDEM010000010.1:15122-52745 GCA_020628895.1 Candidatus Endobugula sp. | reverse complement strand
GCCATATATGTTGGCGGTCAAAATCGAGATCCATGGTAAGCAGTGACTCGTTATTAAAAATAGATGTATGACGCGAAAGTATACCAGCCTTGCTTTGCGTTATGTGTATTTCACTATTATGTGATTTTCAGGCGATATAGTTCTACCCATTGAGTATTTCGAATCACCGCCGCTGAAAAGTAGTGCCTTATTCAGCAACACGCTATGAATATGTCCATATAAGCTCAACGGCAGCTTCCCTGCTGCCGATGGTTGCTGAATAAGGCACTACTTTTCGAGTCTAAGTGCGAGGTTTTTGAAGATTAATATTGGCTTTTCTAGATTCGTTAACAGGTAATTAGGATTATGCTGCTATTTCGATATAGTCGAGAAATTGTTTTAAATGGGTTTGATCTATATGGCTCATATTGCAAAACTCGATGCTAATTTCAGTATGTCTAGAGGGTTTGCTGAAATAACTGAATGCCCTAATAACCCCTCGAGATTGAATATAAACATTGTCACCCAGTTTAATTTGGCACTTGGGTAAGGCCTTATCTTTATGTAAGTGGGGACGGATATCACCCGGCAAATTGATTCTCATTCCTCCTTGGCTAATATCTTTGACCGTAGCGTACCAAGGCGATCCATAGGGTGGATTGATATGGGTTTTAAGAACATTTTGTCGATCTAAAATTAATCTAGGGTAGTGTCTGCGAGGTTGGTAATCGAGAAATTCCGGTAGTAGTAGAGAATAACAATGATCCTCGCTGGACCACTGAGTGACCGTAGCGCTAATTTCCAGTTTTTGCCAATTATGATAATGCCTAATGGTAATGGTTTGATTAACGAGTGACTCAGGGTGGCTGAGAAAAGGAGAGAATTCGTCAATACGAAATATACCTTCGATAAAGTCGATACCAATAATCATGCTTTGGAAACTATTTTTGTGCCCTGATACAAACACCTCTAGCAGTTGTCGATTATCTTGTAACCGCATCAGGTGATGATAATGATCAAAGTGCTCTACAAAGTGTTCATTACTGGCTTGCTGTACCAATTGTTCGGAGCGAGAGTGTGTTATTCGGTCTAGAAAATGATTAAATAGGCCCATAAATATCCGTTATTGTCGATAGTTATCTTTGCATAGCTTGTTCTTAGCTTCTTATCTTAGGTAATAGCAATGCCTATGCCACACTAATTATGTCATGTTTATTTATTTTATCTTTTTGATTTAAAAGGTTTTTTTCTTAGATTAGTGGTTGGAATATTCGGGCATTGTGTCGTCAAAGGAAGTGTTTAGCCGATTTGCTGAAAATTTAATCGATATAGCGGTAATCGTTTTCCTTTGTGTATATAATGCCGCCCCTGATAATATCGTCGCCTTAACAAGTTATATATCGTGTAAGTGGATAAAACATGCCTGAATCTAGAAAGATTGTTAAAGATACCCTAAATTCTGATCGTAAACGGCGCTTGGAATTTAATAAGCTACAGAAGCGTTTACGACGCCATGTAGGTCAGGCTATCGCAGAATATAATATGATCGAAGATGGCGATAAGATCATGGTCTGTTTATCCGGTGGCAAGGATTCCTACGCGATGTTAGATGTGTTGTTGAATTTACAAAAAACAGCACCCGTGAATTTTGAATTAGTTGCCGTTAACATGGATCAGAAACAACCTGGTTTTCCAGAAGATGTTTTGCCAAACTATTTAGAATCACTCCAAGTCCCTTACTATATTGTCGAGAAAGATACCTACAGTGTGGTGAAATCCATAGTGCCTGAAGGCAAAACCACCTGTGGTGTTTGCTCACGCTTGCGCCGTGGGACTTTGTATGGTTTTGCCGAAGAAATAGGTGCTACTAAAGTGGCCTTAGGGCACCATAAAGACGATATCGTCGAAACATTATTTTTAAATATGTTCCATGGCGGCCGTTTAAAGGCGATGCCGCCTAAATTATTATCGGATGATAAGCGCAATATTATCATTCGTCCTATGGCATTTTGCCGAGAAGCTGATATTGCTGAATATGCTATTCATAAACAGTTTCCGATTATTCCTTGTAATTTATGCGGCTCACAAGAAAATCTACAGCGACAAAATATAAAAGCCATGTTGCAGCAGTGGGAACAACAACAGCCAGGTCGAACAGATAATATCTTTTCTGCTATTTCGAAAGTGTCTCCCTCTCAATTAGCCGATGTGGATTTATTTAACTTTACTGATTTGATGATTGATCGTTCAGCAGAAAAAAAGACAACATCTGAACATGCAGATAATAAAACCGTCACCGGTGGTAATCACCATGCAGTATCTATGTGGGTTGCAGATGCAGAAGATGTAGAAAATAAAGATAGTACCGACAAAATTACGGCAGTGAATATCTAACTTTCTTGTTAACAAACGCTACTTGTTTTATATATTAAGTAGCGTTTTCTACAGTCACTTTTTCTAATCAATATTACTTTTGTTGTGCCAAGTGTGCTAATCCATCAGCATAACCATGTGCAATTCTGCTCTCAATGGTTTTTTGTGTAAAGTCAGAGATACCAAGCATGGTTTCATCACCAGTATATTTAATGACGGTCAGTTTATCGATTTTGCTATAACCCATTAATTGTTTAAACGCTGGAGAGTTTCTCAGCGGGCTGTCTTCAGCCAGTTCTTTATCAACACCTTCGATAAACTCGATATAGTCTCTTGTTCGACCAAACATTTTTTGGTCGAAAACAATTTTACTTTCAAAGGTCAGTGAGCCAACGCGCTCAATCACATCGGCCATATTTTTGGGGGTTTCTCCTTCTTGGGGGAATAGCTCAATCATGATGATTTCTTTTTCACAGTCTCCATCACCCATATTCTCTAGTGCCTTTAACGCTGGCTTTAACGGCGTGTTAGAAAATAGTCCTCCATCCCAATAATGATAGTCGCCTATTTCCACCATAGGGAATGATGGAGGTAGGCTGCCACTAGCAACGATATGTTTTGTGGTGATATCCATTTCTCTATTGTTGAAACGCTCACCAATCCCTTTTTCGATATTGGTGGCTGTAATCACTACGTTGGGCGCTGTTTTAGCATTTAATTTTTCGAAATCAATAATTTGATCTAATGTGTGGTAAAGGGGGCTCGTATCACAAATATTAGTCGTGGACATGGGCGATAATAACCCAGCGTAATTGGGTTTATACATACCGTGGTTATAAGGGATCGTCATTAAAACCTGCATCGCATGAGGTACATAAGGCATGTTAACGGCAGTAAACATGTCCCACAATTGCCTTAAGCCTTCTACGGGGCCATCTTTGGCGCCACCAATCACTGCTGCAGAAAACCCGCCAATGGATACTCCGCAAACTATATCAGGAGAAAAATCACTGTTTTCATATAGTGCTTTTACGACGCCATATTCGTAAGCACCTAAAGCTCCACCACCTTGTAACACTAACGCGGTAATTTTTTTCTTTGCTTTCTTTGGCATGGTCTCATCCTTTGTAAAAATATGTGTTATTGCTTAGAAAATGTATGTTGTTCGATTTTATCTACTTGTGATGTAGCAGAATGCATACCATAACGTTAATTTATGACAATACGATATTAAATAAACAGTAAATGTTTAAATGAGTGACTCTTTGGTTATAAATAGAGGCAAAGTAAACAGGAATGATTTTTTAAATCATATAAAGCAATGATTTAAACGACAGAAGCAATATAGAGTCTGTTTTTTGTGGTGCATTTTGTTAATAGTGTGGTGCAAAAAACTAATCGAATAGTTTTCCAAGCAGTACAGGAACAGCTGTTTCCACACGTAAAATTCTGTCACCTATGTGAATGCTCCGACATCCAGCCTGATTTATTTTCTCCACTTCGTAGGAAATAAAACCACCTTCAGGACCAATAACTAGAGTCGTTGCTTCATCTACAAAATGTGGGCAAGGTGTTTTTGTATTTGGATGCGCCACCAGTGATAGGGTGTTTTTACAAATGTTAGGTAATTCGTCTTCAATAAATGGCTTAAATCTTTTTTTAAGAATGACTTCTGGTAAGACAGTGTCTTTTGCTTGTTCTAAGCCTAGAATTAATTGTTCATTTATTTTTTCGGGTTGCAATAGTGGTGTTTGCCAGTAACTTTTTTCTACACGGTAACTGTTAATAAAGTATATCTTTTTTGCGCCCATACTTGCACAAGTCTGTAAGATTCGCTTGATCATCTTAGGGCGAGGCAGGGCGATAATCAGTGTTATGGGTAATGGTTTTGGAGGCGGCTGACTAAATGTTGTAGAAAGAGTAATAGATTGATCATTAATTTTTTTAACGGTGCCGATACCTATTTGATTATCCAATAATCCAATAGTTAGATTGTCATCGATCTGTGATTTATGTACTTGAAGTATATGCTGAAAACGACGGTCAGTAAGAACCACATCGGTGTCATTAATAAAATCGCTTTTAGATAGGAGAATTAAATTCATAAAACAATTTATTGTTGACGGAGAATTCTTTTTATTACATCTAAAGGCTTGTTATTTTTAACAAGCCTTTAGACAATAGGTTAACAGATAGAGTTTTTCTCTATACTGCTGATTAATCCAAAGGCTTCATATTGGTTTGCTTTCCACAAATATAGGCTTTTTGGAGCTTTTTAAAAAGCGCCTTGGGCATATCTTTTGGTAGGTCGACAATAGAGTGGTTGTCGCTAATTTTTATTGATCCAATATATTTGCTATCTATATCCGCTTCATTGGCAATGGCGCCAACAATATTACCGGGTTTAACACCATCCGCTCGACCAATTTCGATACGGTAACTATTCATATTGGCATCATTATGTGCTTTCTTTTTGCGGCGTGGTCGTTCACCACCTGATTTATCGTAACCGCGATCCCCTCGTTTACGATCATTGCCACGACGATTCTTTCTATCACCTCTCGGGTTATCTTTAAAAAACTCAGTTTCTTTCGGGTACGATTGCTCAGAAAAAAACAAAGGTTGTTTACCTTGTGCAATATAGGCCAAAGCTGCCGCGACTGATTCAAGCCCGTGATCATTTTCTTGAATGCTTTGATTAATAATCTCTTGATACGGCGTTAGATCTTGCTGGGCAATGGTATCGTTAATACGTTGCTTAAATGCTTCAGCACGCTTTTGGTTAACGTCTTTTGTGCTAGGAATTTCCATCGGCTCGACTTTGCTATTGGTTTCCCGTTCGATAGCACGTAATAAATGACGTTCGCGATTGGTGACAAATAATATAGCATCACCGGTTCGACCAGCACGACCGGTTCGACCAATGCGATGAACATAAGATTCAGTATCTAGTGGGATGTCGTAATTAATGACATGGCTAATACGTTTAACGTCTAGACCCCGGGCAACAACATCAGTAGCAACCAAAATATCTAAGCTGCCTTGCTTAAGCTTTTCGACAATCTTTTCTCGTTGGTTTTGTGGTATATCTCCATTAAGCGCAGCACTATTATGGCCTCTTGCTGATAACTTTTCTGATAGCTCGATGGTGGCTATTTTGGTACGAACAAAAACAATAACACCATCAAAATCTTCCACTTCCAAGATTCGTGTGAAGGCATCTAATTTCTGATTACGATTAACGATAGAAAAACGTTGGCGTATTGTTGTTGCGGTAGAAGTCTTGGTCTCTATTTTTATATGCTTAGGATTATTCAGGTAATTATCCGCCACTTTTTTAATTTCTGGTGGCATAGTGGCCGAGAACAAAGCGATCTGTCGTTGCTCTGGGGTATGTTCTAAAATCCACTCCACGTCATCAATAAACCCCATACGTAACATTTCATCTGCTTCGTCGAGCACCAATGCTTGTAGTTGGTCTAATTTGAGTGTTCCACGACGTATATGATCCATCACTCGACCGGGTGTTCCCACGATAATTTGGGTACCACGTTTTAACTGGCGCAATTGATTATCATACGACTGCCCACCATAAATAGGTAATACAGAACACTTTAAATAGCGTGAATAGGCCTGAAAGGCTTCTGCCACTTGAATAGCTAACTCCCTTGTAGGAGCCAGTACTAACAATTGGGGGAATCGTTTACTAGGGTCGATTTTAGACAGCATGGGAAGTGCGAAAGCGGCTGTTTTACCCGTCCCCGTTTGTGCTTGACCTAATAAGTCACGACCTTCTTGGATAATAGGAATACTGGCTGCTTGGATCGGAGAAGGTGTTTCGTAACCTAACTCAGACAATGTCTTTAAGATGGGTTCGGGTAGGTTTAATTCGTTGAATGATTCAATAATTCGTGTTTCTGCTGATGTCATGATTACCTGCGATTTCTCTCGAAAGAGATGGGGGGATAGGAAAAAGCGGGATTATAACAGATGGTCAGTATTTGTGCGGTATTAATTGATGTTTATTACTATCTGCATAACAAAGAGAAGGATATTAGATAACTAGGAATGCTGTGGCATATGATGGTCGTTATATTCCCCCTCTTAAGGGGAGTAAAGAGAGGGAATATAAACAAAGGGTTTAATCGCTACGCTGTGTGGTTTCTAATAAGTGGTAGCCAAATTGGGTTTTGACAGGTCCGTGAACCGTATTAAGTGCTTCACTGAAAACCACTTTGTCAAATTCAGGTACCATTTGTCCTTGGCTAAACTGTCCTAAATCACCCCCTTGTGCTGCGGATGGGCAGGTAGAATGCTGTTTAGCGATATCGGTAAATTCTGCTCCGTTTTCTATTTCTTCTTTTAAGGCGAGGCATAAGGCTTCGCTTTCGACCAAAATATGTCGAGCGCTTGCTGATGGCATAAATTACTCCAAGTACATCAATTATTATTCATCGCTGATGATGATAATTGCCCGTATAACAAGGCACAAGCAAGAAATATCCAAACGAGACTAAGGTAGTAGAGGAATAAGGCGCAAAGGATGAATTATGTGACGAAAGTCTATTTATTTGGCCCACCCGAGAGGATTATTTGTCGCACATCCTTGTGCGCCACCCTTCGGGCGCTTCGCGAATCAAATTGTTCACGACAATTTGTCGAACCTAAGATATTTGTTAAATCCTTCGATACCCCATTTGATAAGCACCTAAAAATAGGTGCTTATCAAATGGCCCACCCGAGAGGATTCGAACCTCTGACCTACCCCTTAGGAGGGGGTCGCTCTATCCAGCTGAGCTACGGGTGGATACTTATCTGGTTAACAGGCTTTAATTGGTTTAGATGCAAGAGGGGATATTCTATGTTTTTCTTTCTTCGATGAAAACTTTTATTATTATGACCTGTCCTACAACGATGAACAGTGAACCATTAACGAGATTCTTATGCTAGATACGAAACCTTTATTGTTAGATACGGATTTTCCGCCCATTTATAGAGAAAAAACACAAATATTACAGGTGAACTTAGGGTATTTATGTAATTTGAGCTGCACTCACTGCCATGTTAATGCAGGCCCTAAGCGTACTGAACTCATGTCGAGAGAAACCGTTGATGATGTTTTAGCCTATATCGATTCGCATCATATTCAAATGCTAGATCTCACGGGTGGGGCACCGGAAATGAACCCCCATTTTCGTTATATGGTGACTGAGGCTAGACAGCGTGGTCTTAAGGTGATTGACCGGTGCAATTTAACCATTCTTGGTGAGGAGGGCTACGAAGACTTGGCACAATTTCTCGCCGATAATGAAGTTTCTATTGTGGCCTCCTTACCCTGTTACGCTGAGCAGAACGTGAACGAACAGCGAGGTAAGGGGGTATACCAAGAGTCCATAGAAGCGCTTAAGCAACTGAACCGACTAGGTTATGGACGTGAGCCTCATTTGCCACTGGATCTTGTTTATAATCCCAATGGCGCATTTTTGCCGCCCAACCAACAAGCCTTAGAACAAGATTATAAAGCTCGATTATTTGATGAACATGGGATTGAATTTAATCAACTATTAACCATTACTAATATGCCAATCAGCCGTTTTGGCGGTATGCTCTTATCCAAAGGGCTTTATGACGACTACATTACTTTACTTAAAGAGAATTTTTCTGAAAATAATATGCATTCAGTGATGTGTAAAACTTTAATTAGCATTGATTGGCAAGGGTATGTTTACGACTGTGATTTTAATCAAATGCTAGATATGCCATTAGCGCATAATGGTAATAGCATTGCTACCGATAAACCAAAATCACATATTAGTGATTTGTTAAACGCAGATTTATCCGGCGAGTCTATCATTATTGGTGAGCATTGTTATGGGTGCACAGCTGGCCAAGGAAGTAGTTGCGGTGGTGCTTTAGATGCCTGATATATTGGTTCGTTTGAAAAAATATGGTTATTAATTTTTAATGAACGTTCTGAGTATTATCATACCAGTATTAAATGAGTCAGCGACGATTGGCCAACATCTACGTCGGCTTAAACAGCAGGTTCAAGGTATTGATGCAGAAATTATTGTTGTTGATGGTGGTAGTGATGACGATACATTTTCTTTGGCTAATGCTGTAGCCGATGTTGTTATCCGTTCAGAAAAAGGTCGAGCTAAGCAAATGAATGCTGGAGCTAAGTGCGCTTCCGGTGATATTTTACTTTTCCTACATATTGATACGTTTTTTCCTGATGCTTCTGTGCAGAGTATTTTTCCATTTCTTAATCAAGAATTTGTTTGGGGGTTTTATACACTGCGTTTAAGTGGAATATCTATATTTTTTCGCGTTATAGAAACCATGATTAATATTCGTTCGCGTACCACTCAAGTGGCTACAGGGGATCAGTGCTTATTTATCAAAAAGCAGCTATTTATGGATATGGGGGGCTTTGCTGATATGCCATTAATGGAGGATGTAGAAATCACAAAACGTCTACGTCGGCTGTCATCGCCTTTTGTTGTTAAGTCACCACTAATCACATCCAGTCGTCGTTGGGAAAAGCACGGTATTATGCAAACAGTATTACTCATGTGGTCTTTACGAGCATTGTATTTTATCGGTGTATCTCCAAACCGCTTAGCACGTTGGTACGGTTAACAATCATGTTTATAACAAATCACCATGTATTTTCGAGTTGCTCTATATGACCAATCACCCTAATTATCGATTAGCCATCATGAGTAAATCACCGGAACTTGGGCGTGTTAAGACTCGTATGCAACCACATTTAACGGTAGATGAGTCGGTAAAACTACATATTGCCCTAACGCAATATTGCCTACATCGATGGCGAACAGCTGATATTTTACCGATAGATATTTGGGTTGGTGGTGATACAGATATCTTTCAAAGCAAAGTATTAGCTCCTATGCCTGATAACAATGAATACTCGATATTTACACAGGTTGATGGTGATTTAGGCCAGCGTATGTCTCATACTGTTAATTCAATATTTGAATATCAATATTTAGATGGCGTGTGTCTTGTCGGTGCCGATTGTCCATTTATTGATAAAGCATACCTTGAGTTGGCCATTTCTGCTCTTAATCGCTATGAAGTCGTTATTGGCCCTGCAAATGATGGTGGTTACGTTTTTTTAGGAATGAATCAGCATTACCCAGAATTGTTTGATGATATCCAGTGGGGCAGTGATACTGTTTTTGATGAGACAATGTCTCGTATATACCAATTAGGTTTGCATGTCTATGTAATGCCTGTGTTATCTGATGTTGATACCATCAATGATTTATCATTATTAGCATCTCTGCCTATACTCGAAAGCATGGAAGATATTATAAAGTTTCCCTCTATATAACCATTTAACTAGCTTTATGCCTTACTCATTGTCAACCGCGTTTGGGTGATTTGCTTATTGCCCTTAGGTGTATAGAGCTCTGTTTGATTATTGCCCCCCTTTAATAGTCTCAGTAGTTGTGAGTAAGTCTTTTGACCTCGTGAAATGAGCAAACCATTGGTTTCGTTGACTGACCGACAGGTTTCTATCATTTCATGTACTTCTTTCCATTTACGATTGATTTCTGGATCGTTAAACGAATTTAAAAACGTATTCCAGTGATTATTGTCAGCAACTTTATAAAGCGATACTAACCATTTTTTTCGCAGTTGGGCATGTTCACTTAACTGTTTGAGCAAAGGGGCTTTTGTCACTAAGATGTCTTTTACTTGAGAATAATCATGTTGCTGGAGCGAACATGTTTCGTCTTTGAGTAATGTTAATAGCTGTTCGCTAATATCATGATCTTTTTCAATCATTTTCTGGATGCTTTCTAAATTATAGGTAGGCATAAATATTCCCGTTTACCGTTGTTTATAACAATAAATGCAAAACAAATACCAAGATTGGATAATTAGCGGTGCTTATAGAAAATAAAAAAAGAGAGTAGGAGTAAGTTTCTATCTAAAGGTAGGAAAATATATATCGTTTAGCATTCAAACAAGATAACTTATTGTTGTTAAGATAATAAGTTATCTTGTTTTAGCATAGCCTGTGCGATGCGTGCACTATTTATTTCATAGGTGCCGTCGGCAATTCTTTGCTTTATTTCGGTAACCTTTGCTTCATCAGTCCCTGAGGATGAATGAATTTTCGACTCTAAACGCTCAAATATGTGTGCCTGCTGGCTTAAAGTGACGTCATCATTATTCGTATTTTGTGTTTGATGCGTGACTTTTTCCTGAGTATTCGCTGCATTAGATGCACTATTACTCGCTTTATTGCGAGTATGAGCGGTACTGGATGTCATATCACTATTAGGATGAATAACCATAATCATTCTCTATATACTGTCAATTTTGTCCTTTTAATGCCTTAATTGGCTGCACGAGTACCTAAGATTTCTAGATATTTTTCCTTCTCAATCGTCCTATCGGCAACAACGTAAGCAACTTTAGCAAAATATTGAATTTTTTTTAAATAATTTAAAGTACTATAAAATCACTTCTACTGTGTTTAATCCAGTAATTTTGGCCTGAATAATGCGCGAAGAACGTTTGTTTTCAACATCTATTTGCTCTCCCAAGCGGCCATCGCTAAGTGCAATTCCTGGCGTAATAACGGATAGAGAGCCTATTTTGGCAACAACACTGACTTTATCGCCTTTCTTAATCATATCAGGCGTTTTTAATTGATACTGATAAAAGGCTTGCCCTTCATGAATGGGTCTTATTAATTGTTGGCCTACCAGAAGTGTTTGGTCTGTGAGATAGCCTGCACGCTGACGACTAATATCTTTTGATACATAAATAATATCACTTTCTCGAATAATATGACCCTTGGATAAGGAGTTATTCGCAATAGCAATTTTTTTGTGAACAGTAATTCTGTGCTTGGTGTAAATAGACCAGGCATGAGGCGACGAACATATCACTTTAACAGAAATATTTCCTTGTAGCGTTTTTTTGATTCGGTGTTCAAATGTCAAAGATTTGTCACATCGCGGTAACTTAAGGCGAGCATCCAGCGCTTGGCTATGAATTTTGGCGCCTTTATAATCGCTAGCGGCCAATTGTTGTTGCATCTTTTGCAGTAAGTAGTTTTCTGATAGCAGCACAATTTTCTCTAAGTCTGCGTAGTTCCTAGCCTGAAGATTAATACTGGTAAAAAATAGTATAAAAAACCATAAAAAATTGCGTGATTTCATTTTCTTAGCCTATGCTTTTAGAAACAATCATTTTTATTTAACAATATATTTTGAGAAGTATATTGAATCATTATGAATGAGTTTCTTCTTATAAATAATGGTTGTAATAATGAACTGTCATTAATTTGATGATCCATTGTTAATAGTAGGCATAACGCAAATTTTATGCCTATTTAAAAATGTTTGTTATCGGTAGACTCAAAGAGGAAAAAATATGGCCAGTGTAATGGACTCCGTAAACCAACGTACGCAGTTGGTAGGACAAAATAGGCTAGAGCTACTACTTTTTCGTCTAGGTAGTAATCAGCTTTACGGGATAAATGTTTTTAAGGTTAAAGAAGTATTGCAGTGTCCAATGCTAAATCAAATACCTCAACGACATGATGTTGTTCGGGGTGTCGCTCATATTCGTGGGGGAACCATCCCGATTATGGATATGAATTTAGCTATAGGTGATGCGCCTGTAGAAGATACAGAAGGTAGCTTTGTTATTATCACGGAATATAACGGCTCTACACAAGGCTTCTTGGTTCAGGCTGTAGAACGAATTGTTAATACTAATTGGGAATCTATTCATCCACCACCAAAGGGTTCAGGATCAGAAAACTACCTTACGGCCGTGACTCGACTCGAAGATAAACTTGTAGAGATTATCGATGTTGAAAAAATACTTGCTGAAGTATCCCCGTTAGATGAATCAGTTAGTGAAGGCATTATAGAGGATGGTATATCTGAAAAAGTGATCAAGAAGCATATTTTAATTGCCGATGATTCATCGATTGCGCGTAAACAAATACAACGTGTTGTCGAGCAAATGGGGATTCAAACTACCTTGAAAAAAGATGGTAAAGAAGCGTTAACTTATCTAGAGGAACTGGTGGCAGAAGGAAAGGACCCTTATGAAGAACTGGTATTAGTCATATCGGATATCGAAATGCCAGAGATGGATGGTTATACATTTACTGCAGCTGTTAGGTCAAATGATAAATTAAAAGACTTGCATATTATTCTTCATACCTCATTAAGTGGTGTATTTAATGAAGCGATGGTGAAAAAAGTGGGTGCGGATGACTTTTTATCTAAATTTAATCCTGACTTATTGGCGCAAAGGTTAAACGACCGTATATTTGATTTAACGGGTGAAACATTGGATGAATAGTGCTTTTGGTATTAACACTCACACAATCAGTCGTAAATAAGGGGGCTGATTGTGGTTGATTCTTTAAAAAATATTGCCTCTGATTGTTTGGACTTTAAGGCATTTTGTGACTTTTTACAAAAAACCAGTGGTATTACAATTACACCTAGTAAGTCTTATTTGGTTTCTGCTCGTATTCGTACGATTATGGAAAACTACCAATTGTTTACATTGGCGAATTTAGTCTCAGAGATAAAGATTAATAAAGAATTACATCAAGATATTATTGATGCTATGACAACCAATGAAACCTTTTGGTTTCGTGATGATTATCCATTTAACTACTTCTCCAAAGTGCTATTACCTCAATGGAATTCTGTAGAGCACAAGGATCCTAATGTTCGCATATGGTCTGCTGCCTGTTCATCCGGTCAAGAACCTTATTCTCTAGGTATGTTGTGTGAAGAATATAAAGATAGAGTATCTAAAATAAAGCGAGTCGAGGTTTTAGCAACAGATTTGTCAAGCCACATTTTAGATAAAGCAAAAAAAGGATCTTTTGATAAATTATCGATAGATAGAGGATTATCAACCTCAAGAATTCAACAATTTTTCACAACAGAAGACAAAAAAGAATGGATTGTTAATAGATCTGTTAGAAATTATATTCAGTTTAAGCCGTTAAATTTATTAGAATCATTTGATAGTCTTGGACAATTTGACATTATTTTTTGTCGCAACGTACTTATTTATTTTACTAAGGAAACTAAGACAGATATTCTTAAACGAATGCATCAATGTTTAAAACCGAATGGCTTACTTTTTCTTGGCTCTTCAGAGAGTTTAGCTGATGCAGGTTCTTTGTTTAATATGGTTCATTGTAACCCTGGTATTGTTTATCAAGCTAAGTAACGTTTTTCAATTCACTCCATCGGCTTTTCAATTTTTAATCCCTCTATATTACGGCAAATAACGGAAACGATTTGCCGCTATTCCCTTGTTACATTTATATAAATTACTTTAACCGGTTAATTTTTCAGGCTTTTTTGTTAGAAAAATATTGGCACATGATTTGCTCATTGTTTAGTGTGGGTAATATGGGGCAACACAGATAGATGGTTCTGTGTTATTTAACTAGGCTTAGAGGTACTAATGGCAATTAACTTCGACAAAGCACTGGGTATTCATGATCAAGCGTTACGATTTCGGTCAAACCGTTCATCAATACTGGCTGATAATCTCGCTAATGCTGATACACCAGGTTACAAAGCAAAAGATATTGATTTTCAAAGTGCACTTAAAAATCAACTACACAGTAATCACATACGCTCGCAAATGAGTGCGACCCATGAGAAGCATTTTTCATTGCAATCCAATACTCATGATTTTAATACTTTATACAGAATACCCCAGCAACCGTCTATCGACGGGAACACTGTTGAAGAACAGGTAGAAAATGCAGAGTTTATGAAAAACAGTCTAGCATTTCAGGCAAGTTTTAACTTTCTCAATAGTAAGTTTAAAGGGTTAACCACGGCCATTAAAGGCGAATAACGATAGTTAATTGGATCAAAATTAAGGGTTTAATATTATGTCTTTAGATAGTGTCTTCTCAATTGCTGGTTCAGGAATGAATGCCCAAAGTCTTCGCCTTAATACGACGGCAAGTAATTTAGCCAATGCAGATGCTGCAGCATCAAGTATTGATGAAACATACCGAGGACGACATCCTGTTTTTTCTGCGTTAAGTGATACGTTGGCTTTAGATAAAAATACAGACGCCTCAGTAGGAGTAGGTGTTTTGGGTATTGTTGAGAGTGATGCACCTTTGCAGCCACGATATGAGCCTAACCATCCACTGGCGAATGATGAAGGTTACGTCTATTACCCCAATGTGAATGTTGTTGAGGAAATGACAAATATGATTTCTGCATCACGTTCATTTCAGATGAATGTTGAAGTGATGAATTCTGCAAAACAAATGATGCAACGAGTATTAACAATGGGGCAGTAATTACAAGCCTTGGTAAAACACTGTGCTAGCAACGAAATTTAAATAATTTGAATTACAATTTAGGGAATTTAATTATTCTAGCAGTGAATCAAATTTTAAGAGGGTCATTAGTATGACAAACAATATTGCCGATAATAGTTACTTAAACTCTCTAGGCATGCAAACACGGCAACAAGAAGCAGCTGCGACGGAAGAAGCTTCTAGTAATGAATTAGGCCAAACTGCTTTTTTAGAGTTAATGATTACACAAATGGAAAATCAAGATCCATTGAGCCCTCAAGAAAATACCGAATTTATCGCACAATTAGCGCAGTTTAGTTCGGTGGAGGGGCTAGAAAGACTAAACTCAAATTTTGATAGTTTCACAAATACTTTTGTCTCTAATCAAGCATTACAAGCATCATCCCTAGTAGGACGTTCGGTATCTGTACCTTCCGAAACAGCACAGCTTTTAGATAACAGTGTTGTTGGAGGTACCATTACTTTACCCGCAGTGACATCGGATATGACAATGAATATTTACAATGAATCTGGTGAGCTTGCTGAGCAGATACCTTTAGGTGCACAAAGTGCCGGTGACATTGTATTCCGTTGGGATGGACATCGTATAGAAATTAATGGCGAGTTAACAAAATGGGAATCTGCTGAGGCGCAGCCACCAGGTGAGTATCACTTCGAAGTTGTTGCTACCCAAGATGGTGAACCTCAGCAATTAGAAACCGCATTAACAGCTAATGTAAATAGCGTGACCGCTGGTGCGAATGGTCAACTTATCCTCAATTTGGCAGGATTAGGCGCTGTTAATATTAATGATGTCAAACAGTTTAATTAAATATTTTAGTTTTAACCCTCATAGCAGTAGAGTAGGAGAAAAGCATGCCTTTTAATATTGCGCTTAGTGGTATTCGTGCAGCCAATCATGACCTTCGTGTGACTGGTAATAACATCGCCAATGCATCCACAACCGGTTTTAAAGAATCACGTACAGAGTTTGGAGATATTTATTCTACATCGACGTTGGGTTTAGGTTTGACCCAATCCGGTAGTGGTGTTCGGGTGCAAGATGTTTCACAATTATTCTCACAGGGAAATATATCGTTTACGGAAAATGCCCTAGACCTATCTATTAGTGGCTCTGGTTTTTTTGTGACTAGTTTTAGCGGCGATCAGAACTATACTCGCTCGGGCACTTTTGGTTTAGATCAAGAAGGATATATTGTTAATAATGGAAATGCGCGATTACAAGGGTTTGGTGCTGATGCCAGTGGTAATATCAGTGGTTTAATTGGCGATATTCAAATACAAACGACGAATATTCAGCCATCAGCAACCACTAATGTTGATATAGCGCTCAATGTAGATTCGAGAGAGTCTGTTATACAAAGTAGCGGTACACGTTATGTCTCATCTGGAGGCACGGCCACAGCCAATGTTAATGGTTATACTGCACAAAGTTTAGATATTACTAACCCTTCTAATGTGACCACCACATTTACATCAACCTTGTCAGAAAATACGTTTGATACAGTCACTAATCTAAATCGCTTACCTGGAGTGACCGCAACTTCTACAGCGACAGCAACCTTATCGGCATGGACAAGTGGTTTGGCTGTAACTGTGAATGGAGCAACATTAACGAATACAGGTATCAGCCAAGCGACAGCGACAGAAATAAATGACCTGCCGGGATTAACGGCTACCTATGATGGAACAGCGGGTACGATTAGTGTTGTTTCGACAATAGGTGATCTTATCTTTGAGGCAGCCGGTAGTGGTGGTGCCGACCAAGTACTTACAGTTACAGGCAGTACTGGTACAGCTCAAACATTAGAATTTGATGGTGCAGGAAACCTATTGACTACCGGTAATCTAGGTGTGTCAGGTTACTTCACTGCTGGTACAGCTACAATACCATTGGGGCTTGCTACAGCGGGTGCTGGTGCTAATGATTATGATTTTACGATTACTGTGGATGGAACAGCATCGGCGGGTAATATTAGTTTACCCGTAGCAGATTACGCCAGTTATCCCGCTATGGCGACAGCATTGGAAACAGCGATCAATGCTGATGCGAATATATCCGGTGTGAGTGTCGTTTATGACACGGACCATTTTGTTGTTACATCTGGAACCACAGGTACAACATCGACTGTGGCTCTAACAGCTGTAGGTGGTAGCGCTAATGATTTGGGTATTGCTACTGGTACATCAACCGCTGGAGTAAGCGATATTACGGTGGGTGGTATTATTACGATGGAGCTGGATGAGGGCTATAGCTTAACCGATAATTCTGGTACCCCTATTTTTAATAATACACCGACCACGTTTGTTGATAATGCATTTGATCCCACACTGCCAGAAACCTATAACCATTCTACCTCTGTCACTATTTACGATAGTTTGGGTAATCCCCATGTGATGCAGCAGTATTTTATTAAACAACCTTATGACAGTACTAACGCTGCAACCTATCCGAATCATTGGCAAATGGCAGTACAAATCGATGGAGCTAATGTGGGCGATCCAGTTATTTCTGCGCCAACAACACCAACAATGGCTATCTACGATTTACATTTCACAGCCAATGGTGCTTTAGATACGACAGCATCCGATACTTTACTCATTTCAAACTGGACACCTGTTGATTCGGAGGGTAATGCATTAGGTGCTCTAGGGCCATTAAACGTTGCCAGTGGTGGATCATCGCCAGTTCCTAGCCCTGCATTGAGCTCGAACTTTGAAATTGTAATGGATAATTCTAGCCAAGTGGGTAGTGATTTTGAAGTCAGATCGTTAGACCAAAATGGCTCAACAACGGGCCGGTTAGTGGGTATTGATGTAGACGACACAGGGGTTATTTTTGCTCGATATACTAATGGAGAAAATCAGGTGTTAGCACAAGTGGCTTTAGCTGATTTTCCTAATGCACAGGGTTTGCAAGCACAAGGAAATACGTCATGGGCACAGACATTTGCCTCCGGTGAACCTGTCATCGGTGGACCTGGAACTGCATCGTTGGGCCTTATCCAATCAGGGGCATTAGAGGATTCCAATGTTGACCTATCAGAACAATTAGTTAACTTAATTATTGCTCAGCGTAACTTCCAAGCCAGTGCGAAAACAATCGAAACAGCAGATTCAGTAACGCAGACAATTATTAATTTGAGATAATGATAGCCTCAAGCCTCAAGCCTCAAGCCTCAAGCCTCAAGCGGCAAGAAAAAGATAAAAAATATTGACCTGCCATGGTTAAAAACGAAAATTGCTTGTAGCTTGTAGCTTGTAGCTTGTAGCTTGTAGCTTGTAGCTTGTAGCTTGTAGCTTACCCTTTCTTGGCACCCTTCTTGCTCCTTTCTAATTAATCTCTTTAATTGCCAAAAAAATAACAGGTTACGTCTATGGATAAAGCACTTTATATTGCGATGACTGCGGCAAAAAATAATATGCTTGGTCAGGCAATTCGTTCAAATAATTTGGCAAATGTGAATACTACAGGCTTTAGAAGTGACTTTGAGCAAGCACGTAGTATGGGTGTTTATTACGGTGAAGGTTTGCCAACAAGAGCCTTTGCTTTAACTGAAAATCCGGGCACAGATTTTTCGGAAGGATCACTAATACAAACAGGTAGAGACCTAGATGTTGCAGTTAAAGGTAAAGGGTTTATTGCGGTACAAGCACCAGACGGTAGAGAAGCTTATACACGTGTGGGAGCATTAACTATCGATAGTGCAGGCGTATTACGTACAGGCAATAATTTGCCTGTGATAGGCAACTCGGGTCCTATGGCTATCCCTGAATTTCAAAAATTAGAAATTGGTTTGGATGGAATTGTAAGCGTTGTCATTAAAGGAGAATCTCCGGACGCCTTATCACAGGTTGATCAAATTAAGTTAGTTAACCCAGATGAATCATTACTAAAAAAGGGAAAAGACGGCCTGCTGTATGCAGAGGGGGATGTTCAGCCTGATGTGTCAACAAGATTGATCTCTGGTTTTTTGGAAGGAAGTAATGTTAACCCCGTTAATGAATTAACAAGCATATTAACTTTAGCTCGCCAATATGAAATGTCGATTAAGTTAATGAAAACAGCAGAAGAAAATTCCGAAGCATCGGCTCGATTATTGCAAACGAGTTAATTAATACCTACGAGAGATAAATAGAGGTTTTTATGAATCCTGCATTGTATGTGAGTAAAACTGGATTATCAGCTCAAGATCGCCAGTTAACATCGATATCAAATAATTTATCCAATGCGTCGACTATTGGTTTTAAAAGAGATCGTGTTAACTTCGAGGACTTGTTATATCAAATACAACGTCAACCCGGTGGTCAATCTTCACAAAATACACAGTTACCATCAGGTTTACAGCTGGGAACAGGTGTTCGCGTTGTGGCTACACAAAAACAATTTACTGGGGGGAGCTTGCAAGTAACGGAGCAATCTCTTGATTTGGCCATTAATAATCGAGGCTTTTTTCAAATACAAATGCCTTCCGGAGAAACTGCATATACTCGTAACGGGCAATTTCACTTAAATGCCAATGGAGAAATTGTTAATGCCAGTGGCTTTGTTTTGGAACCAACCATCGTCGTTCCAACGGGTACCAATAATATTACTATCAGTCAAGATGGGGTAGTTTCAGCCAGTATTTTAGGCCAAGCCACCCCTCAACAGATAGGGGAAATAACATTAACTGACTTTGTTAATCCAGCAGGTCTACAAGCATTAGGTGGTAACTTGTTTGCACCAACAGCATCTAGCGGAGATCCTCAAACGGGAACTGCTGGTGAAGGTGGGCTTGGAGCCATTATTCAGGGATCGTTAGAAAATTCTAACGTAGATATTGTAGAAGAAATGGTCAATATGATTACCACACAACGAGCTTATGAAATGAATTCAAAAGTTGTATCTACTGCAGATCAAATGTTGCAGTTTATTTCACAAAACTTATAAGACATTATGAAAAACTCTCTTTTAATATTGTTGTTTTCATTTTTTCTGGTTGCTTGCGGACCAGAAAATGTAAAACCTAATGATCCATACTTTGCTCCGGTTATCCCACAACCAGACCCTGCTCCGCAACCTAATAACGGTAGTCTCTTTCAGGAGTATCAAGGTATGGCGTTATTTGGTAATACGAATAATCATCGTGTCGGTGACATTATTACAGTTACCTTGGATGAGAAGACAGTTTCTTCAAAAAGTAGCGGTGTTGCTGTTGATAAAAACGCGGACGTTTCGTTGTTAGAAAATGGTAATAACACATTTTTTGGCAGAGATACTGCAAAAAGATTGCCTGTAGTAGGTGATTTTACGGTTCCTCTCAACTCAGCACAGAGTCGATCTTTTTCCGGTGATGCATCAGCAGATCAAAGTAATAGTTTGCAGGGGAATATTAGTGTCACAGTTATGTCTATATTGCCTAATGGTAACCTCATGGTTAGAGGGGAAAAATGGATGACATTAAATAGTGGGGATGAATATATTCGCATTAGCGGTATGTTGAGAAAAGAAGATGTGACATTACAAAATACGGTCTCATCAACCAAACTAGCCAACGCAAGAATCTCATATAGTGGTACCGGTGATTTAGCCAACTCTCAACGTATGGGTTGGTTAAGTAAATTCTTTAACAGTATCTTTTGGCCGTTCTAACAAGATGAATAAAAAATTATTGATAGGGTGTTTCTTAGTTATTTTAAGCTCAGTTGTTTACGCTGAGCGTATTAAAGATATTACGACTATTTCTGGCGTTCGTAGTAATCCTTTAATTGGTTATGGTTTAGTGGTTGGTTTAGACGGAAGCGGAGACCAAACTAACCAAACACCTTTTACGACAGAATCTTTTCTCAATATGTTAAAGCAATTTGGTATCGCTATTCCCGAAGGCGCGCGAATGCAGTTAAAAAATGTTGCTGCCGTTGCTATTCATGCTGAACTTCCAGCATTTGCTAAACCAGGGCAACAACTAGATATTACGGCATCTTCTATTGGTAATGCGAAAAGCTTACGTGGTGGCACTTTGTTAATGACCCCTTTAAAAGGTGCAGACGGGAATGTATACGCCTTAGCTCAAGGCAATCTGGTGGTTGGGGGTTTAGGTGTTGAAGGTTTGGATGGGTCTAAGCTAACAGTGAATGTTCCTAGTGTTGGTCGTATTCCTAATGGTGCTACCGTTGAACGTTCTGTGCCAAACAATTTTTCTGCAGGCCAACCGATTATTTTTAATTTACATCGCAGTGATTTTACAACGGCAAAACGCATTGCTGATAGCATTAATGATTTATTAGGCCCAAAAGTAGCTCAAGCAACCGATGCAATGTCTATCCGAGTTAATGCGCCTAAAGATCCATCGCAGAGAGTGAATTTTATTTCATTATTGGAAAATATCGAAGTCGTTCCCGGTGAGGCAGCGGCAAAAGTGGTTATTAATTCGCGCACAGGGACTATTGTTGTCGGTAGCCATGTTCGTATTGCTCCTGTAGCGGTTACTCATGGGAGCTTAACAGTAACCGTAGCGGAAGACATTGAAGTAAGTCAACCCGATGCTCTAGCAGAGGGTACAACGGTGGTCTTGCCTAAAAGTAACGTGACCGCAGAACAACAGCTTAATCCAATGTTTAAATTTGACCCTGGTCCTACCTTGGATGAGTTAGTACGTGCAGTGAATGAAGTAGGTGCGGCTCCGGGTGACCTTATGGCAATTTTGGAAGCACTTAAACAAGCTGGTGCGTTAAAAGCCGAATTAATCGTGATATAGATTTGGGAGTATATAAATGATTAATAATACACATACCTATAGCGATTTATTGCACAGTTCATCACGATTTCAAACTCAACAATCCTATATGGATTTAAATAGTTTGCAAAATATTCGCAAAGATGGTCTTAAAGATCAAGATGCAGCATTACGACAAGTGGCAGAACAATTCGAGTCGATGTTTATACAAATGATGCTCAAAAGTATGCGTTCAGCTAATGAAGTTTTTGGTCAAGACAACCCGCTCAATAGCTTTGAAATGAAGCATCACCAAGAAATGTATGACAATCAACTCAGTTTGTCATTAAGTCAGTCGAATAATATAGGTTTGGCAGAGAGCTTTTTTCGACAAATGAAAAGTCAATACTTGCCTAATAATACTAGTTTAAACGGTGAAAACGCGTTGGCTTTTAATGGTCGTGAGAAAACTCCTCCAATTATTCCTCAGCGTATAAACGATGCGAAATTATTAAACGGTGTCGAAAATCCACAGGATTTTATTAATGCCATGAAGCCTTACGCAAAGAAAATTGCCCAAGATATGGGTGTTGATTATAAAGTATTAATCGCACAAGCAGCATTAGAAACAGGCTGGGGTGAACATGTTATTAAAGATAAAAATGGCAACCAAAGCTTCAATTTATTTAACATTAAAGCAGACTCTCGATGGCAAGGCCGATCTATATCCGTTCCAACTATAGAGTATGTTGACGGTATTGCAAAAAAAGAGACAGCCAATTTTAGGCGTTATAACTCTATTGCGGATAGTTTTGAAGACTTTCAACAGTTTTTAACACAACCCCGTTATAAAAAAGCGTTAGCTTCTGTTTCTGATGCCAATCATTTTGTTCAAGAATTACAACAAGCGGGTTACGCAACCGATCCACAGTATGCAAAAAAAATTCAATCTATTTTAAATAATACAGCGGTTTGGTGATTGTTGTGTCTATATATGTAAATGTTAAAGGATTCACGGTGAAAAAATGACGAGTGATATTCTTGGGGTTAGCGTTAGTGGTTTACGAGTAAGCCAAAATGCCTTACGGACAGTCGGGCATAATATCGCTAATGCAAATACTGAAGGTTATAGCCGTCAGACCACAGATATCAGTTCGCTCAATGCGATGCAGGGCGGGGGAGCTGGTTTTTTGGGCAGTGGTGCATTTACTGAAAATATCGAACGCGTTGTTAATGAATTTGTTACCAGTCAAATGAGACAAGATACAACCTTGTATAGTGAACTTAATGCTTACAACCAACACATTATACAAGTTAACGATCTTTTCTCTAACGAAACTACGGGGCTTACTCAAGGTTTACAATCCTTTTTTTCAGCAGTGCAAACCGTTGCCGACGATCCTACATCTTCTGCGGCACGACAGTTATTTGTGAGTGAAGCCAATAATCTAGGTGACCGTTTTAATACCATTTCTTCACGCTTAGACGATATTAATAATGGAGTATTGCAGGGTGTAGAAGTCGCGGTTCAGAATATCAATAATCTCTCCGATAATATTGCTACATTAAACAGTAAAATAGCCGAATTTTCTGGTGCATCGAACAGTTCACCTAATGACTTGTTAGACCAGAGAGACTTGGCATTACGTCAGCTATCAGAGCTAGTTGCCGTTAATATCTCCACCCAAGATGACAATCAAATTAATTTAACGATAGGCAATGGAATTCCCTTAGTCCTAGGGTCCAATGCCACTCATGTGGTTTTGGGGCAAAACGAATACGATCCTAGAAAACCAGAAATTTTTCTTAATAGTAATACGGTCACCCAATCAATTACCTCCTCATTTACCGGTGGGGAGATTGGTGGCCTACTGAATTTTCAGGAAACAGTGGTTGATCCAGCTTATAACGATATGGGGAGAATTGCGCTATCTGTTGCAGATAATTTTAATCAGTTACAGCGGCAAGGGCTTACATTAAATAATACCTTTGGCTCGGACTTATTTACCAGCGTTAATGATGCTAGTTTTACAGCCAATCGCATAGTGCCTAGCAGCAATAATACCGGTAGCGATATCTCTTTTACGGTTAATATTAGCGACACTTCCGTACTAACAACGAGTGACTATATGCTAAGAGTTAATGATAATGCGGGTGTCTATAGTATTACACGTTTATCTGATAATACCGAATTAGCCTCGGCATTGATTCCTACCACATTTCCCTCAACGATTACTTTTGACGGCCTATCTTTAGATATCAACTCAGGTGGATTTGCTGGAGGAGACACTTTTTTAATCCAGCCAACACGTTTAGCAGCAAGTGGGTTTTCCGCCAATGCATTACATGTTGATGATGTCGCATTAGCCAGCCCAATCAAAACAGATAGTGCAATAGGTAATTTAGGTAATGCGAGTATTAGTGCTGGAGAGGTATTAAGTTTATCTGATGTGAATGGGCAAACATTACCGTTATTAGCTCAGCAAGGGCAGATGTCGCCACCACTAATTGTTAAGTTTACCACGGCAACAACTTATGATGTTTTGGATAACTCTGACCCTGGAAACCCTGTTCAATTATCACCACCGGTTCGTCATCAGACCTATGTACCTGGTATAGAAAATAATTTATTCTCTAATGATCAGGGCGAAACTACCGTTGTGACTAATGGCTCTGTCTTAGGCTTACCCGCAGGCAGTACGCAAGCAACACAGGCATCGGTTAAACCTTCTGCTGTTGCTCCTACTTTTGCTGGAATCGATTTTAGTACCACGGCGAATCAATTTTCTTTTGATGTGGTTGTCGCTAATACCTCCGGCGGTACCTATGATGGCACTTATACAGTGACTATTGATGATGCATCGATTACCAGTAATACACAACTACTGGCGGCCATTAACGATGATCTAACCGCTAGTGGTGTCACTGCTTATATTACCGATACCGCACAGGGCAGCGCATTAGCGTTTGCTGCAACGGCACACGGAGTCGGTGATATTACATTACAAAATTATAATGGGGATCCTGATCTTAACTTAGATACTGCCCCAGTAGGGCAGGCCAATACACTATTTGGTTTTGATATTGAGGGAACAACGTTTACAACTGTTGCCAATGCAAATGGCATTAGTGGTATAGGTATAACCACCAATAATTATCCAGCAGAAACACTCACTATCACTACAACAGATCCAATAACAGCCATTGAAACCACGCAGTCATTAACCACAACAGCCAATGCTAGCGCTAGAACAACGGCCAGTCAGTTGGATAATTTAACGGGGGTTAATGCCAATGCTTATAACTATATCGAGTTTAGAAGTGCGTCACTTACGCTATCCTCACCTTTGCAGTTATCGCTTAATGGCGAATCATTAATTGCTTACGAAAGCGGTTCGATTAGTGGCAGTGTACCTTCTCCCAGCTTGAATGCGAGTGAGGATTTTAACGATTATTTGGCACAAACCATCAATTCAAATACGAATCTGCAAGCTTTAGGGATATATGCAGTTAGTGCCTATGATGCAGTAGCTGATGAGTTCTATGTAAAAGTGACTTCAACCTTAGGTGATGACTTTGATATTGAATTAACCACACAAGCATCTGGCGGCGGTTCCATTGCTGTAAATGATGGTGTTAATAGTAATGTCACTTTAACCGGTTCAGGCACTAATACGACTAGTCAGCTAGTCGTGGGTGGGCGTATCGACGTGACTTTATCGGATAATGTCAGTTTATCTACAACACCTGTTATCAGTACATTATTTGGTGATAGCAGCGGCGCAAGCTTTGCACAAACCTCTTACAGAGGAATACAGGCAAGTATTTCTGGTACACCACAAAGTGGAGATGAATTCAGTATCGACTTTAATACCGACGCGGCATTAGATAACCGTAATGCGTTATTAATGGCAGGGTTACAACAATCTCAGACGGTAGAGGGTGGCTCACAAAGTTTTCAGGAAGCTTATAATCAGCTGGTCGAAAATGTGGGTATTAAAGCCAACACCTCACAAAATAATACCAATGCAGCGCAGAATGTATTAGAGCAAACAACCGGTTTACGTGATTCTATATCGGGTGTTAATTTAGATGAGGAAGCGGCAGACCTGATTAAATACGAGCAATTGTATTCTGCTAATGCTCAGGTAATCACCGTAGCACGCGATTTATTTGATCGGTTATTAAATAGTTTTTAAGTGTATTTTTAATTATCTCAGTGACAGTATCACAAGAGAGTGAGTTATGCGTATTTCAACATCACATATTTTTAATCTAGCTAACAATAGTATGGCCGATGCCAATAAAGATATAGCTAAAACACAGGAACAATTATCGACAGGTAAGCGTGTGTTGACTGCCGCTGATGACCCGGTAGCCGCCACCCGTATACAACAGTTAACCGATAATATGGTGGCTATTGATCAATACAATAAAAATATTGCTTTTGCTGAAAATAATTTAGAGGCTGAGGAAGCCGCACTTACTAGTGTGAATAATTTAATACAACGTATCAAAGAATTGGCTGTTCAAGCGGGTAATACCGCTAGCCTGTCTACCAGTGAATATAATGCTTTAGCAACAGAGGTTGATTCTAGACTTAATGAATTAGCGAGCCTAGCGAATACCAAAAATGCCAATGGTGATTATATTTTCTCTGGCTATAGTAGCCAAACACCAGCATTTACTGGAGATAGTACGAATGGTTTTCGGTACTCAGGGGATGAAGGGTCTATAAAAATTAAAGTGGATCATAATACCTTTGTCGATGCGAGCGATTCAGGAAAGTCTATTTTTGTCGATATTCCCAGCGCAGAAAATACGGTTGTTACATCGACTAACCCGAATAATTTATCTAATCCTCCCGTGGCAATATCGATTGGCGAGGTTGTGGATCAACAAGCTTACGATGCCTTTTATCCAGAAGATATTGTGATTACGTTTAATGAAGACAGTGCACTGCCGCCAGGCGTCAAAAATTTTACCGTCACCGAAAAATCTACTGGTAAAATTATTGCTCAAAACCAGCCTTATGTGGCAGGGGAAACATTGGTCTATCATGGCGTGAGTATTAGTATAACGGGTAATCCAACCTCTGCAGATGCAGGGAATAATATTAATGGTGACCAGTTATTTATTCATTCCACAGCCACGCAAGATGTGTTGACCACATTAATGCGCTTTCGAGATGCAATGCAGGCTTTTGATGGTAGCCAAACATCTCGGGATGCTGTTTCGGCATCTGTAGCGAGTACATTAGCCAATTTATCTAATGTTCAAGATACGGTATCGACCACCGTGACTAAAATAGGTGCGCGTATCAATACCTTAGAGAGTACAAAAGAGCAGCATCTAGATACCGAATTAGTATCCAATACGATATTGTCGGATTTAAGAGACTTAGATTATGCCGAGGCAGCCAGTCGTCTATCGGCTCAGACATTAATTTTACAAGCCGCTCAAGCCAGCTTTTTACGTATTACAGAGCTCAATCTTTTTAGTCGTTTATAAATGGTATTTTCTACCACTATTTTTAGATAACCACGGATTACTTGCTCTATGAAGGGTTGTTAGAATAGGCGTGTTTGATTTTTTTGCCTTTTTGCAATTGAACAAGAGATGATTTTTGATCCTCTCGTATTTCTTCTGCTAGAGTCTCAATCACTTTATTAATCTCTGCAATTTTCTTTAATAAGTTAACAGTTTCCAATTTATCTATTTTATTTTTTTGAATGTGATTGTTAACTTCCTCAGACGGGCTAATCTCTTCCAACAATATTTTACGCTGTGTCTCTGTTTTAGATACACCATCCCAATCATTCTTTTTCGCCATGGTTAACATGGTGCGTGTCATTCCTAAGATTTTAAGGTAAACACTGTCTTGCATAGTATCCTCTGTATCATCACATGGTTGAAATTCATTGCCTATTAAATGTGAAAAAAGCGGCAACGCATTGCCATTTACATCTTTAGCTTACTTATTGAGTATAGAAGATAAATGATAAAACACACATAAGTGCTTGTTATTTTTTAATTTAATGGTATTGGCATAGGCTTTGCTAATTTGAAAGTATTCACATGAATCTGTGTGGCTTTTTAAAGAGAATGATGTACTGGGTAATTCTTAATCCTTTTACGCATTGCTACATCATTCATCATTTATATGACCGTATGAATCATTATGCGATAGGAGATAGGCTATGCCTCTAGTAATAAATACCAATGTGTCGTCGTTGAATTCACAGCGCCAAATGATGACATCTGGAAAAGAACTTGATCAAGCGATGGAAAGACTGTCTTCGGGCAAGCGTATTAACACCGCAGCCGATGATGCAGCAGGGCTGTCTATTTCTAATCGAATGACATCACAGATTCGTGGCCTAGATCAGGCGATTCGAAATGCGAATGATGGTGTGTCTTTGATTCAAACAGCAGAAGGTGCTTTGGATGAAAGCACAAATATTTTGCAGCGTATGAGGGAATTAGCCATACAATCCTCCAATGGTGTTTATTCTGATGCTGATAGAGCCACCCTAGATGCTGAAGTTCAGCAGCTGGTTGCAGAACTGGATCGTATTGCGGAGACGACGAGTTTTAACGGACAAAAAATTCTAGATGGTACACTCAATGATGTGACATTACAGATAGGTAGCGAAGCTAATGAGACTGTAGGCTTTTCTATTCAGGCAATGAATACGCAAAACCTTGGTTTAGGCTCAACCAGCTCAGACTTGTCTGGTGATCGCTTACCCGATTTGAATAATCTTAACACCAACGTTGCTGGTGATAATGTGAATGCGGTGATTACTTATGGTGATGGAGATATCCTCATTAATGGTCAGGGCTTGTCGGCGTTTACTGGTGCAACGAACAGCTTACAAGATGTTATTGATGATATTAATACGAATGTTTCTGGAGTGACTGCTTCGGGTTATAACATTATAGAAGCAGGCACAGTCGGCACTGGCATACTTGCAGCTGACGAAGTGTTAACGATTTCTGTTTTTAATGCCACGGCCACCAATGCCAACCAACAAGAAACACAATTTACTTTTTCCAGTACCACTAGTCTTGCAGACTTAGTGAGTGACATTAATGCAAAAACAGGTGGAATTGTTGATGCAAGTATTAATGATAATGGTCGCTTAGTGCTTAACAACGATACTGGTGCTGCGATTGGTTTGAGCTTAAATGATGGTGCCGCTGATACGGTGACCCTAACAAGCGTGCTTGGTGTGAGTAACACAGACGTAACGGATCAAGGCGGTAGTGTAGGTGCAGCCACAGAATTTGTTGCTGGTGCTCAATACGGTGTTTTCTTTGGTGGTAGCCTGTCTTTAAGCTCTGATGACGGTTCTGATATCTCTATCACTAAAGGGCCTGCTGGAACCGATACCGATCTTGCGAATTTGGGTTTCCGCGAAACCACGTCTAGTTCTGTTCAAGGTGCTGCCTTAAGTACCACAAACCAAGATTTAGATATTGCTGCCGGTGATGTGGTTATCAACGGTGTTGCAATTGCTGCTACGTCAGGAGCCGATAGTCTACAAGCGAAAATTGATAATATTAATGCTGTGACGGATCAAACCAATGTTGTGGCTACTGCGAGTGCACAGCAGTCTTATACCTATGATGCAAGCATTACCCCTGTAGAAGTCACAGCAACCAATGCTTATGCCGTTCCTGCGAATACTTCTTACCAGGATCTGCATTTCTCGAGTGGCGTTGCACCTGATGTGACGACAGCAAATGCTGGGTCGGCACTGGGTGTAGCTGACTACTTTGAATTTGATGTAGATGATAATGCTGGTGGCGGTACAACCACAACGGTTCGTATCGATGAAGAGCATGCAACCTCAACACTGCTAGTAGCAGATATTAATGCGCAGTTGGTAGCGGGGGGCACAGATGTTGAAGCCTATTTAGATACCTACGGAAAAATGGCCTTTCGTGCAACGGCTGCCAGTGGTGATATCTTAATTGATAACTACTCCGAAACGGATGCAGGTACTAACGTTGCGGTGGGTGTAGGTAACTTGACACTGGGTTTTGATATTGAAAATTTAGCAGGAAGTGGTGGTTCATTTGCCGGTGCCGCTGCTGGTTTTCAACTAAATGGTACGGATATTGGTTTAGGTACGGCTCAAGCTGATGGCTCTATTACAGCAGTGGAAATCGCAGATGCAGTGAATACTGCCTCAGCAACTACAGGTGTAACAGCCTATGTTGATACTACGGGCAAACTTCATTTTGCTGCAGATGATGCGTTTACTCTTGGAGGTCATAGCAACGGTAGTGACTTTGAAGAATATCTAGATCCGTCGGGTACTGCGCTGGAAGCTGGAGCATCGGGTGCTGCATCAACAAAAAGTACCGCTGTTACTTCAGGCTCCATTATTATTAATGGATATGAAGTGACAAGTATCAGTCTAACGGATGCTAATGCCGCGGCGACCACTATCAATGCTGCTCAAGCTAATACCGGTGTAGTGGCCTCTTTGGATGAGAATGGTGAGCTTCAACTCAGTGGTAACTCGTCGATTACATTAGGTATTGGCGATACTAATGGTATTGGTGTAGGTCGAGTACTAGGTGTTAACTTCGTCGATGGTGGCACACCGGATGGTGTAATGGATACGCAAACGGTCAACGCAGCGATTAATCTAAGCGCAATTAATAACAGCACGATTTCGGTTGAGCTCAACGGTAATGGAGCGACAGCGACGGGTCTAAAAGATCTTAATACCGATTTGAGTTCAGTGGTCACTGGTTCGGCATTATCGAATATTAGTGTAGCCACTTTCTCGCAGGCACAAGAAGCCATTAGCTCTATTGATGTTGCCCTAGAAACGATTAATGAAACCCGTTCAGAGCTTGGTGCGATCAATAATCGTCTAGACTTTACCATGTCTAACTTGGCTAATGTGTCGGAAAATGCATCAGCCGCACGTTCACGAATTGTGGATGCAGACTTTGCAGCAGAAACAGCGGCTTTAAGTCGAGCGCAAGTATTACAGCAAGCCTCGCAAGCCATGTTAGCTCAAGCTAATGCTGCTCCTCAGCAAGTGCTATCGTTATTACAAGGGTAAAAGATATAGTCTACAGTTGACAGCTCACAGCTTACAGTAAAAACAAAAAACACTTGACACTAAAGTGCAGCTCGTCAAAATTTTTGTTAGCTGTTAGCTGTTAGCTGTTGCCCCTCAGGACGAGGGGTACATTGAAAATGTACGGAGCAATGTTCATGTAGCTATTAAAGAATTATTTTACTCTTTTACTTGCGGCTTAAATCTACGAGCTTGTCGCTTTATCTGTTCTTTTAGAATACTTTTGTACAAAATTCTCTTTTTCCTTTCATTTACATCATAAAAACAGCCATTATTTTGACACAAACTTTTAAAACCCTTTACTAATCAAATAGTTAGTTTTTTGCTGCCTTCCTTCCTGTTATTTTACGTCGTTTTTTTACACTAAAGCACTTCTCTAATCAGTCGATAGCCTGTGCAAGACGTTAGAAATTTTTTCTGGAGTCGTCAGTTAGTCAGCCCAAAGGTTGGCATTTATCAACGTAAGTAGGAGGCCATCATGCCTTTAATGATTAACAGTAATATTGCATCACTTAATGCACAGCGTCAGCTAACCAGTGCAGGTGGTGAGTTAGATCAAGCGAGCGAGCGCCTTTCATCAGGTAAACGCATTAACTCTGCTGCTGATGATGCAGCGGGCTTATCCATTTCAAACCGCATGACTTCGCAAATTAGAGGTTTGGACCAAGCCATTCGTAATGCTAACGATGGTATTTCTTTGATTCAAACAGCCGAAGGTGCGTTAGATGAATCAACCAATATCTTGCAACGTATGCGTGAGCTAGCGGTACAATCTTCTAACGGCATTTATTCTGATACCGACCGTGCAACACTAGATGCAGAGGTTCAGCAACTGGTAGCAGAATTAGATCGTATTGCAGAAACAACCAGCTTTAATGGCCAGAAAATTTTAGATGGCTCTCAAGGTTCTGTTGATTTACAAGTGGGTTCAGAAACTTCCGAAACTATTTCTTTTGAAATTTCTGCGGTAAATTCATCCACATTAGGTTTAGGATCAACAACGGCTAATCTTTCTGGTGATACTTTCCAAGATTTAACTAACCTAAACACCAATGTTGCCGGTGATAACCTCAATGCGGTGGTGACTTTTGGCCAAGACGATATCCTTATTAACGGTCAAGGTTTATCTGCATTTACAGGTGCAACCAATAGCCTACAAGACATTATTGATGATGTTAACAACAATATTACAGGTGTATCTGCTTCAGGCTTTAACGTGTTAGAAGCGGGCACTGTAGGTACTGGTGTTCTTGCTGCTGACGAAGTGCTAACCATCTCAGTATTTAATGCCAACGGCACAAATGCTGATCAGCAAGAAACACAATTCACTTTTTCCAGTACCACTAGCCTTGCAGACTTAGTGAGTGACATTAATAGTAATACTGGTGGTTTAGTCGATGCTAGCATTAACGATAATGGTCGTTTAGTACTAACTAATGACACTGGCGCCGCGATGGGTCTGAGTTTAAATGATGGTGCAGGCGATACAGTAACATTAACGAGTGTCTTAGGTTTAAGTAATACAGACGTTACTGACCAAGGTGGTAGTGTGGGTGCAGCGACAGAGTTTGTTGCTGGTGCTCAGTACGCCGTATTAAAAACCGGTAGTTTTGCACTAACTTCTGATGATGGTTCTGACATTTCTATTACTAAAGGGCCTGCAGGTACCGATACCGATCTTGCTAACTTAGGTTTCCGTGAAACCACGTCTAGTTCTGTTCAAGGGGCTGGGTTAAGCACGACTAACCAGGATTTAGATATTGCTGCTGGTGATGTAGTAATTAACGGTGTTTCCATTGCGGCAACCTCTGGATCGGATAGCTTGCAAGCGAAAATTGATAATATCAATGATGTGACTGATCAAACTAACGTGGTCGCTACGGCTAGCGCACAACAGTCTTATACGTATGATGCGACTATTACACCTGTAGAAGTGACAGCGACCAATGCTTATGCGGTTCCTGCTAATACATCTTATCAAGATCTGCATTTTGCAAGCGGAGTTGCACCTGATGTGGCCACTGCGAACGCTGGGTCAGCACTTGGTGTCGCCGACTACTTTGAATTTGATGTAGATGATAATGCCGGTGGTGGTACAACTACAACGGTTCGTATCGATGAAGAGCATGCAACCTCAGCATTGCTTGTTGCAGATATCAACTCGCAGTTGGTAGCTGGAGGTACAGACGTTGAAGCGTATTTAGATACCTACGGTAAAATGGCTTTCCGTGCAACAGCTGCTAGTGGTGATATCTTAATTGATAACTATTCTGAAACAGATGCGGGCACTAACGTTGCGGTGGGCGTAGGTAACTTAACCTTAGGTTTCGATATTGAAAACTTAGCAGGAAGTGGTGGTTCTTTCGCTGGTGGTGCAGCTGGCTTCAGTTTAAATGGTACTGATATCGGTCTAGGCACGGCTCAAGCAGATGGTTCTATTACTGCAGTGGAAATCGCTGATGCAGTGAATACAGCCTCAGCAACAACAGGTGTAACAGCTTATGTTGACACGGCAGGTAAATTACATTTTGCTGCAGATGATGCCTTTACCCTAGCGGGCCATAGTAATGGTAGTGACTTTGAAGAATACCTAGATCCATCAGGTACTGCTCTAGAAGCGGGTGCTTCAGGTGCAGCGTCTACAAAAAGTACTGCTGTAACATCGGGTTCTATCCAAATTAACGGTTATGAAGTAACTAGTATTAGTTTAACGGATAAGGATTCAGCGGTATCAACCATTAATGCTGCTCAAGCCAATACTGGTGTGACTGCATCGCTAGACGAAAATGGTGAAATTCAGTTGTCTGGTAACTCAAGTATCACGCTTGAAATTGGTGATGCGAATGGTATTGCAACGGGTCGAGTATTAGGTATCAACTTTGTTGATGGCGGTACTCCAGATGGTGTGATGGATACGCAAACCGTTAATGCAGCGATTAACCTAAGCTCTATTAACGACAGTGCGATTTCAGTCGAACTCAATGGTAACGGCGCTACAGCAACAGGTCTTAAAGATCTAAATACTGATCTTAGTCAGACTGTTACAGGTACATCGCTATCCAGTATTGATGTAAAAACCGTATCTGGTGCTCAGAATGCGATTACATCGATTGATTCTGCTCTTGAAAGCATTAACGAAACCCGTTCAGAGTTAGGTGCGGTGAATAACCGTCTAGACTTCACGGTCTCTAACTTGGCGAATGTTTCCGAGAATGCATCAGCTGCTCGTTCACGAATTGTGGATGCAGACTTTGCGGCAGAAACAGCGGCCTTAAGTCGAGCACAAGTGCTACAGCAAGCTTCACAAGCCATGCTTGCTCAAGCCAATGCACGTCCACAGCAAGTATTGTCACTCCTTAACTAATTCTTTTAACTCATAAAAGAATGATAAGGGTGCTGTAGTCTTGGTAAGCCACTTGTTACGACTTATTAATAACAGTGGCTTACCAAAGTAGTACGAGGTAAACACCATGAATGAAGTTAGACCAACACCAGCAGCTCCAGTTGTACCAAAAGCTGCCAGTGCTGCTTCATCTACCGGTCTTGATGAAGCAAACACTTTGCCAGTAGGCGGAAAAGAATTGCCAGTTCAAGAAAATAATGTTGTTTCTGAAGAGGTGACAAAAGTCGATATCGAAAAAGCCGTGACCGAAATTAACGAATATGTGCAATCGGTTCAACGTGATCTACACTTTAGTGTGGACGAGGAATCAGGCCTAACGGTGATACGTGTTCGTGATAAAGAATCGGGTGATCTTATTCGACAAATACCTGAGGATATCTTTTTAAGTTTGGCACAAAACTTGAAGGATAATCAGTCAATTCACTTGTTCGATGCACACGGGTAAAAACTGTCGTTTCAACGACACATTAGTAAAGCGCTAAAGGGGCATCTTGTATGCCTCTTTAGTTGTTTTTATTGCTCTATAAAGCATCATTATTATCGGTGTAGATGAGGTTAGTATGTCGCAGAATATTGTTAATGCACTAGGAGCTGGCTCCGGTATTGATACCGCTGCGCTAGTCAGCTCATTGGTTGAAGTAGAACGTTCCGCACCGCAAAATCGAATAGACACTAAGCGAACCACCGCAGAAACACAAATCTCAGATTACGGTTTATTGAATAGCGCATTGTCGGTATTGCAAGATGCTGCCACTACTCTCAATAGCCCCGACACCTTTAATAGCAAAGAAGCTTCTTTTACCGATAGCACGGCTTTTATTCCTGTATCTTTAGATCCGGAAACACAAGCAGGCGATTATTCATTTGAAATTTCACAATTAGCGCAAGCTCAGTCATTATCATCGAATGCCGTATTATCAGCGCCAACAGATGAAGTGGGATTGGGAACACTCACATTTAATTTTGGTCGTTGGGATGTAGTAACACCGCCTGCAGATCCAACGACTTTTACACAAGATACTTCTAAATCATCAACAGTTATCACCATTGATAGTACTAACAATACGCTCAATGGATTAGCTAAAGCTATTAACGATGCGGACTTTGGAGTGCAAGCCAGTATTGTCAATGACGGTAGTGGTTATCGTCTGGTGATGCGAGCAGATTCTGGTTTAGATAATCAATTACAAATTACGGCTTCCGAAAGCGGAGGCTCACCAACCAATACCGATAATACCGGACTATCTCGGTTTGCATTTAATGCATCGGCTTTTCAGATGGATCAAAACCAAATTGGACAGGATGCTCAATTAACGGTAAACGGATTATCCGTCACACGTACCACCAATACGATTAATGATGTGATTGATGGTTTTGAATTTACACTATCGGGTATTACTGCAACCAATGAATCTGTGAATGTATCTATTAGCGAAAATAAAACTGCAGGCGAGACCGCGGTGAGAGATTTTTTTGCAGCCTATAATGTATTCTTAGAAGCGCTCGAACCGATTATTGGTTACAACGAAGAAACCGAAGATTATGGTAGTCTGGCAAACGATTCATTAGCGAAAAATATTCCTGGCCAGATTCGTCAATTACTAGTGGGTACTGTGCCAGGGTTAAACAGTACATTTACCTCATTAACTAACGTTGGTATTCGTACAGAACTTGATGGGACTTTGTCGATCAACGAAGATGAATTTACCGACGCTGTTCAAAATAATTACGAGTTGTTTAAAAACTTATTTATCCCTGTTACCGATTCATCCACCGATCAAATTACCATTAATAGTACGGGTAACAATACTGCGGCGGGACAATATGCAGTAGTCATTACTCAAACACCGACACAAGGTAATCTTGTGGGTGTGGATATGGCAGATAATCTTCTTACCGAGTTGGCAGTCGCTGTTTCTACGAGCGCAGAATTAACTGGAGCTGCACCTACCGCAGTGCTATCGGATTTTGTGGCTACGGCAGGTCGATTTACGGCGGGTACGGCAACTTTGCCATTAGATTTGGCGACTCAGGGGGCTGGTGCAACAGATTATGATTTTACATTAACGGTGGATGGTGTTGCCTCGGCAGGCAATATTAGTTTACCAGTAGCCGATTATGGTAGTTATGCTGCGATGGCTACTGCATTACAAACCGCTGTTAATAACGATGCAAACCTATCTGGCGTAACAGTGACTTACGATACCGATCATTTTGTGTTTACTTCACCGACAACGGGAGCTTCATCGAATGTCTCTATGGTAGCCGTGGGTGCTAGTGCCAATGACTTAGGTATTTCCACAGGTACCGTCTCTGCGGGTACAGGCGGCGCAAATGATTATGATTTTACTATCGCTGTAGATGGCACCACCTCAGGTACTATCAGCATTACCCCGGGCACTTATGCCACCTTTGGAGATCTTGCCACACACCTCACAACGCAAATTAATGCCGATGCCACTCTAACCGGAGCTGGTGCAGGAGTTAGCGTTACCCACAATGGGACGGCATTTGTTATTACCTCTAATTCCACGGGTGTTAGCTCCACACTGGCTAATGCCACAGCAGTGGGTAGCCAAGCTTCTACTCTGGGAATCACCACGGGTTCGGTAGTTCAAGGTGCCACTACTGGTGGTAATGCGTCGAATTATGATTTTTCTATTACCGTTGATGGGACTACATCGGGCACCATTAGCTTAACATCAGGAACTTATGCCGATAAAAATGCGGTGGCTGCCGAAATACAGTCTAAAATAAATGGAGATAGCTTATTAGTGGCGGCAGGTACTGCGGTTGATGTGAGTTACGATTCAGGTAATGACCGGTTTACGATTACATCGCGGCAGTATGGTTCTAGTTCAACTGTGTCAGTAACTAACATTGGGTCCAGTGCAGCAGACCTAGGGTTATCCGGTGGTACTTCTACAGCAGGCAATAACGTTGCAGGTACGATCGATGGTGTGGCTGGTTTTGGTTCTGGTAATGTATTACTGCCAGCCTTAGGCCAGCCCGGTGAAAGTATGGGTTTAATCATTGGGGAAAATGCGACCTCGGGTACCGTTAATTTCTCTCGTGGTTTTGGTGGTGAGTTACAGCAACTCATTGAACAGTTTCTCGAAAATGATGGAATTATTGATTCAAGAGAAGCGTCGTTAAATGATGATATTGCCGATTTAGATGATGACCAAACGGCATTAGATCGCCGCATTGAAGCTTACCAAGAACGTTTGACCTCTCAGTTTATCGCCATGGAAGCTATCGTTAGAAGTTTACAAGACAGTAGTTCATATTTAACCACTATTTTAGATAGTTTACTCAATACAAATAACGAAAACTAACGTAGATAGGTACTGTAAGGTGCGAAATGTTGTTAGCCTATTAATTCTCTCTCAATAAGAAATTGATATCCAATGCATTTCGCGCCTTACAATACCTATTTCCTACCCGTAGTGCATTTATAGCTGATCATTGCTTAGTTCTGTCATGAATATGAGTAACAGAGTGTTTGTTGGTCAGCTTAACGCTGGAAGTCTGAAGCTAGACGCTTCTTATTGGTTTTTGCATCCGGCGTCAAGTGACCAATCGTTTTACTGGTCTAAGGTACCAAATTGTTCTAAATACGTTATGGGTTATTTTCTACATAGATATTCTTAGTCCTTAAATTCTCTTCGGTTCTAGTGTTAA
>JAHDEM010000010.1:0-15022 GCA_020628895.1 Candidatus Endobugula sp. | reverse complement strand
TTATTTTCTACATAGATATTCTTAGTCCTTAAATTCTCTTCGGTTCTAGTGTTAATTAGCCATCAATTTCTGCTAAAGAATATTTTTTCCTGCCGTTATTATTATTAAGTGTTAGATGAATAAGAATGATGAATTCGAGTCAATAGGAGAGAATATAGTGAATGCTCAAGTCGCATTAAAAGGGTATCGCAACATTCAAGTCAATGCTGGAGTGGCAGGAGCGTCTCCCCACCGTTTAATCGAAATGTTATATGAGGGTTTGCTAGAACGCATTGCTCAATTAAAAGGGGCTATAGAACAGAATAATATCGAACTTAAGCATCTCAAAGTGAATCAAGCCACAAGTATTGTTTTGGGACTGCGTGATGCTTTAAATGCAGATCAAAATAATGAGATGGTAAGCAACCTGGATAATCTATACGATTATATTCAGCGTCAAATTTTTCAAGCAAATCTGAAAAACTCCCCAGAAATATTAGATGAATGTACATCATTAATTACCGAAGTGAGTAGTGCTTGGCGCGAAATTGCTTCTTCTGTTCAATAATTTACAAGCTACAAGCTACAAGCTACAAGCTAACATCTCCCATCTATCTCTAGAATAATTATTTTTAGTTTTTGGCATGTTCTATGCTTTTGAGTTAATGAACATACCAAAATGACGGTTTTTTGCCGTTTACAAGAGGAAAATAATTATGTCTATGTCGGCTACTACTATCGATCAACCGACGTCTGCGGCAAATAATATTCATGCGGCAGAAGTCGATGATCAAAAACTTGATGCTATTACCCCTTATCAAGTGATTATGTTATTGCTTAATGGAGCGCTCGAACGCGTTGATCAAGCGATGACACAAATCAATGCAGGCGATAGCGAAGAAGCGTTTGTACTGATACAAAAAGCAATCGGAATTGTTTCAGGGCTTCGTGAAAATTTGGATTTAAATAAAGGCGGCGATATTGCGGTTAACCTTGATGCACTTTATGAATATATCACTGTTCGTTTAGAAGACATTACTGTTGAGAGTCAAACACCTTTAGCGACATTGCGAGAAGTGAAAAATTTATTGCAAGAAGTGCATACAGGTTGGACAGGCATTTCATCGTCAGTCTGAGTGCGTAATAAAATATTTTTTGTTAAAGATTTAGAGAATGTCGCCGTTAGCTTTAATGATTCATTCATTATCATTGGAGCACAATCATGGCTGTCGTACCTGCATCACAAATGGTCTTAATGCGTAAACGCAAACAACTTCACCAGTTAATGAAGGAACATAAATGGGACCAGATTGCAGATATCGAAAAGCAGCTTTATAACGACATTAATCGTGCTGTAGAAGATCAAGAGCGTTCACCAAAAGAGCTACTTGCTGAACTAGGCAGCGTGATTGCTGTTTATAAAGAACTTTCTACATTATGTCGGCTGTACAGCAAAAAACTCGTTAGATAATTCACATTTCTTCGTATGTTTTAATGACCCCATCTATAGGTAAGCGGGTAGGTGGGCATTCAATTAGTGTGAACAGACCCTAGAATAAGATAAAATGGTTGTTTATCATTTTTACGGTTATCACATTATCCTATGAATATTGCTTCCACTATAGAATCTCTTTACCAACAATATGGCCAATTAGCGGGTATTACTATTGAATGCCAGAATGAGCTTGTAGCCATTGGTATAAAAAATAAAGCCGCTCATGCCGAAGTCTTTTTGCAAGGTGCACAACTTACCCATTATCAACGTGTTAACGAAGAGCCTTTGTTATTTTTAAGTGATGCGTGTGAATATAAAGCCGGTTCACCTCTTCGTGGAGGTATACCTATCTGTTGGCCTTGGTTTGGCGATCTTGATAAAAATTCAGCACCGTTAACCGAGCAATATGCATCGACTGACATCCAACAAGCTCCTGCACATGGGTTTGTACGTAATCGCTATTGGGATGTAGACTCGATAACACAGCCTCATGATGAGCTAACGATTATTGAATTATCTTATACAACCCAAGGCGAAGCATTATGGCCATTTACCACTGCATTGCTGTATCGTATAGAAATTGGACAGACTCTATCTGTTAGCTTAACAGTTAAAAATATGGATGATCGACCCTGTATATTCACAACGGCGCTTCATACCTATTTTTCTGTCAACGATATTGCAGACGCTACTATTCAAGGTTTTGATCAAGCTCACTATTGGGATGCATTAGATTCTGATGAACAGGGTCGTTGGCAAGAAAAGCAGCAGCAACAGGATATTACTTTTGCTCAAGAAGTTGACCGTATTTATCAGGGGCTATGTTCAGCGCTGTTAAAAGATAAGCATCGTAATACATCAGTCAAAGCCACAGGTAGTGAGAGTACGGTTGTTTGGAACCCGTGGGTGGATAAATCGATACGTCTATCGCAATTTAATGATAATGATTACCAACGTATGGTATGTATCGAAACAGCCAATGCAGCCAACGATCATATCGTTTTAGCTCCAAAGGCTGTGCATACATTAGCGGTTGAAATAGCTTAATAAGACTTATGTCTTCAGTTAGTGCCTCCTAGAAGGCACGCAAGCTAAATCACCATTACGCACTACTCGACAAGTGCCATCAATACTGCGATTTCCCATAGGAAATGAACAACTGGCATTAGCTGATTGACCGCTACAAGCCGATAGGGCCTCTGCTGGAGGACCTCGACGTTCTCCTTTTTGAGGTTTTCGTTCATTGGATGACTGATGGTTCGAGCCCATTGCAGACTTCTCTTGTTGGGGGCGGCCTTGATGACCAAAGTCTGAACTGGCATTACCCCACAAGCAGCGAGGAAAAAATGGATAGGTGTCAGTGGCAAAATACACAAACTGTCCATTAAGATCACCACCGTTACACTCATCTAAAGTGCCACTACCTGAGATATATTTCCAGTCCTCATTATAAGAGCCATCGTACCTGCCTTTGGGTCCCGATGGGCGAGTCCCCGTTTTTAATTGATAACTGCTTTTTTCTGACGGGACATAATGGATTTCAAATCCATCAGCTGCATATCCAATAATTGTACCCTCAGCGCTTGTTGATTCGACCAGTGCTTCTGCAACACCGTGATAATGATATAAGCCATTATTATCGACATGCGCATTATTTTTATCCATACCCAGTGCATCTCTACTTCCTATCCCTTCCAAGTTCCATCCAGAACTGCGATCGCGGCTATATCCTCGTGGGCTGGAGGCATCCCAATAATCGGCAGTACCTGGTCGGATGGTTACTCCATTTAAAGCAACGCCAATAGAACCACCTTGTTTTTTTGCTCGATTGCTCTTCTTAGGATTAAGAGGGAAACAGTAATGAATATCCTGTTTAGAGATAGAGTAGGGGTTCCCTCGGTTGGGGAATTGTCCGGTGCTGTGGTCGGGTAATCCATTGGAAGTGATACATCGTTGATTACCGTCAGTAGTAATAGACGCATTCTCAGAATAAGCATTTAGGGTAAGTCCTATGGCTACTGATCCTGTTATTAATAGTATAAAACTACGTTTTAAATTATCTATTTTATGCATAGTAGGTCCCACAATGATTGATCTTTTTGGATATAAAAATACTATCACGTAATTAAATCTTAATGGCTAAGCCATTGGTTATTTGCATAGAATTTTCATAATTAGACTTACTACATCGCTATAGCTATCCCGTTAATAATGCCTCTTTATAGGACTTAAATTTTTTTACGCTCTAATTTTGTGCGTTTTCACCTATTATTTTTCAATTAAAAAGATATTTTAAAATTATTTAATTTTAAATTTTTTATTATAAATCAATGGTTTATTTTTATTTCTGTTTTCTGGCATGTTTTCTGCGCCATTTAGTATTACGTAAACTTTCAATCGTAATACTGAAAATCAATGCGTACAAATAACATTTTTGATACATAACGTTAATAGAAACATAGGTATATTTAGGGGATTGATATGACATTATTTTCGAAATCTTTTTGTTCAAAGATATTGGCAGGCACATTAGTGGGCTTGTCTATGGTGGCATCGACATTTGCTGCTGAACCATTAAAAATTGGCTACAGTGATTGGCCAGGATGGGTTGCTTGGGAGATTGCATTAGAAAAGGATATGTTTAAAAAAGAGGGTGTTGAGGTAGAGTTTGAATGGTTTGATTATGTAGCGAGTATGGATGCCTTTGCGGCAGGTCAGTTAGATGCTGTTGCGATGACTAATGGTGATGCATTAGTGAATGGCTCTACTGGTGCTAAAAGCGTCATGATTCTGGTGAATGATTACAGTAACGGTAACGACATGATTGTAGCCAGACCCGGCATCACATCTGTTAAAGAATTAAAAGGCAAAAAAATTGGTGTTGAAGTCGGTTTTGTTGGTCATTTATTACTCTTAAATGCATTAGAAAAAAATGGTCTTAGCGAAAGTGATGTCGAGTTAGTTAACGTTCCTACTAACGAAACACCTCAAGTCCTAGCATCTAACCAAGTGGATGCTATTGTTGCATGGCAGCCTAATTCTGGTCAGGCCTTAACACTAGTGCCTGGCTCTACCCGTATCTATTCGAGTGCCGATGAGCCTGGTCTTATCTACGATGTATTAGCAGTAAGTCCTACTAGCCTATCTGCACGTAAAGCCGATTGGCAAAAAGTGGTTAAAGTATGGTACCAAGCAGTTAGCTTTTTAAAAGACCCTGCAACAAGCGAGGAAGCGATTAGCATAATGGCTGCACGTGTAGGTATTCCTGCAGAAGAATATAAAGGCTTTATCGAGGGCACTAAAATCTTAACACTAGAAGAGGCTTTACCGTTTATGGAAAAGGGTGATGGTTTTACTTCGCTATATGGTTCGTCAAAAATTTCTGATGACTTTAACGTAGCCAACAAAGTGTATGAAAATCCAGAAGATATTGATTCCTATATTGATGACTCATTAATGAAAGGTTTGTGATCTAGCGGTTAATGTTTATAACCATGGGGCTATCAAATAGCCCCTTTTTTAGAATTAGGATATTTGTACATGCTGTCTTTACCAACAAACAATCTTTTTGCGGTTAGAAAAGAGCTCGCACCTCGATCACGTTTAATGGTGACGATAATGAGCTTTTTGTTACCTATTACACTCTGGTGCTTAGTCAGTTATGTGCCTTTTTTATGGCATCCAAAAGTTGAGATAACGGCTCCGGGCGATGTAGGTTATTTTCGTGAAGGTATGTTAGTTGATCGTGAAGTCTTTGATGCAGAAAAAGAAAAATTAAGTCTCACTCAAGGTATTTTACCTGAGGGCAATAGAGCCAACCCAGTGTATTTACCCGCACCTCATAAAGTGGTAGAAGCGTTTTATACCTCTTTTACCACCGAGCCGAGAAGGCGTAGTGAAAAATGGTTACACGAGAGTCTATGGGACAGTATTCAGGTGATTTTCTGGGGCTTCTTAATTTCTTCCTTATTCGGTGTTCCTTTAGGTATTTTGGCGGGAACCTACGACTTTTTTTCCCGTTTATTTGAACCCTTTATTGAGTTCTTTCGTTATTTACCTGCGCCTGCTTTTGGCGCGTTAGCGGTTGCTATATTAGGTATTCATCATGCGCCTAAAATTGCCATTATTGTCATCGGTACTTTTTTCCAACAAGTGTTAGTGATTGCAAATACCACCCGCAAATTGGATAAGTCACTTTTGGAAGCGGCGCAAACATTAGGAGCTAAAAAACGTTCGTTATTATTTAGAGTGGTTATTCCTGGTGTGTTACCAGACCTTTACAGAGATATGCGTATTCTGTTGGGCTGGGCGTGGACGTATTTGATTGTTGCAGAGCTTATTGGAACTAGCTCTGGTATCACGTGGTTTATTACACAACAAGCTCGTTACAAAAATTTTGATAATGTTTTTGCCGCCATCATTATGATCGGCATTATTGGTTTAGTTGTCGATTTATTATTAGCCTATTTCGGTCGACGATTATTCTCATGGCAGAAATCATCCAATTCATAGGTTAGCAATTAACAATAGGATAATAACCATACCATGAATAAAGAGATAACTTATCTTGATCAAAGCGATACAGTGAAAGACCGTTTTACACGATTAAAAAAACGTCCTGTCACGCTTAATGTAAAAGGTTTAGGGAAAACATTTGCCACTCCTCAAGGTGGGCAAGTAACAGCGCTAAAAAATATTGATTTTACCGTTCACCGCAGAGAATTCGTTTGCGTGATCGGACCTTCTGGTTGTGGTAAATCGACTTTGATTCGTATTTTAGCGGGTTTGGAAACGCCAAGTACCGGTGAAATTTTGTTAAATGGCGAACCTGTGAGTGGGCCTTGCCCCGACCGTGGCATGGTATTCCAAGGGTATACGTTATTTCCTTGGTTAACAGTTAAACGCAATGTCATGTTTGGTTTGTTGGAATCCGGTCGCAGTAAAGTGACCGCCGAAGAAGAGGCATTGCAATGGATTGATTTAGTGGGGCTTAGCCAGTTTGCAGAAAGTTATCCACATCAGTTATCCGGCGGAATGAAACAACGCGTGGCTATTGCCCGAGCGTTAGCTAATCAACCAAAAATATTACTAATGGACGAACCCTATGGTGCCTTAGATGCGCAAACTCGCGCAAAGATGCAACAATACTTAATGGAAATATGGCAGAACATCGATATTACTGTGCTATTTATTACACACGATTTAGATGAGGCTATTTACTTAGCCGATCGTATTCTTGTTTTAAAAGCTAACCCTGGTGAAGTGAATGAACTAATAGAAGTGCCAGTGCCTCAACCTCGTTCACCTGATCAATTTTTATCGCCAGAATTTTTAGCCACCAAAAAACGATTAGAAGAATTGATTCATCCTCCAGAAAAAAATGAAGAAAAAATAGAAACTGATCAATTAAATATGGTACGAATGGTTTCTGTTAATGATGAAGTGCAGAGTGTTTTTTAAATGACAGAATTATATAAAAACAATCAACCCGTTAGTCGTATTAGCATTTCACTGCCGGAAGAGTTATTACGTGCACTCGATAATATGATTGATAAACGCGGTTTTGAGAGCCGGTCGCAAGCCATTTGCGACATGATTGCACAACAAGTCGATGAACACCGAAAAGATATTGGTGATGACATTATGACGGGTACACTTAATCTGGTTTACGACTATTCCGTTTTAGGTTTGCAAAAAAAATTGTACGATTATCAACATGTATTTGTTGATGAAATTATCAGTAGCTTAAACGTGCACTTGACTCATACGAATATTATGTCAGTAATGATTCTTCAGGGGCCAGCACACAAATTAAAAATGATTGCCGATAAAATGACAACACTACGAGGAGTTATTACCGGAAAATTATTATTAAGCTCTATTATTATTCCACCCATACATCCTATGCCGAGTACAGAATAATGTGGGCTTAAGCCTTTAATAACGATGGATAAAAAGAGATAAAGAACCTTTATGATTAACGAAGAATACACAACCACTATTGCGGGCGGGGCTCACTGGTCACTACGCGTTCGCAGAGGTGTGCAAATGACACTTACCGACCTACAAGGCGGTGCCAATGTAGGCATGTTGTTTTATAACCCCGAAAACCTACTTGAGCGTTATAACGCACCGGATACCTTAAAATGTCAGCATACTTTCAAATTGTCTGAGGGCAATTGCTTATATTCTGAAATGGGGAGGATTTTCTGCTCCATCACTGATGATACAGTCGGTTGGCATGATACGGTTTGTGCCAATAGCACAGCCGCCATCGTTGAGAAAAAATGGGGTAAAAGAGATTACCAAAACCACCGTAATAGTTGGCGACAAAATGGCCATGATAGCTTTCTTGTCGAGTTGGGAAAATATGGTTTAGGCGTGCGGGATATGTCAGCCAATGTCAATTGGTTTAGTAAAGTGAAAACGAATGAAGATGGTGATTTGTTGTTAGATGAAAGTGCTTCAACTAAAGGTAGTTCAATCACCTTACGCTTTGAGATGGATACCTTAGTGATGTTACATACATGTCCGCATCCATTAAATACGGCTGAAAACTACCCAAGAAAACCTGTACAAATCCATATGAGCATAGCAGACCCCGTAAAAGACGATGACAAATGTATGAATCATTGCGAAGAGAACAAACGGGGTTTTGACAATAACCGTTTGTACTATTTTGGCGCTTAGTCGTAAGAGCAATTAGAAGGTATTAAAAAATGATAAAAGAAAGTCAATTACAAGTGGACAGTGCCATATTACGAGAAAAGGTTGATTCGGGTGATTACTGGATGAAAGAGGTTAAGGCGGGTCAAACCTTTCGTATTGTGGACCTAGAAGGCAACCAAGCGGCAGATATATTATTTTACAGTGCTAATCATAGTGATGAACGTTATAGCGCAATGGATACTATTCGCGAACAAGCGAATGTCTATCTAACAGCGGGTAGTCAACTGATATCTAATTTGGGCAATCCGATGTTAGAAATTGTTGCCGATACTTGTGGTCGCCATGATACTTTAGGTGGAGCATGTGCCACCGAAAGTAATACAGTACGTTACGATCTAGAAAAGCGTTATATGCATGCTTGCCGAGATAGTTGGATGCTCGCCTTAGCTGAAAACGAACACTTTAATTTAGATAAGCGCGATATTGGTCACAACGTTAACTTTTTTATGAATGTCCCTATTACCCCAGAAGGTGGCTTAACCTTTGAAGACGGTATATCGGCACCGGGTATTTATGTGGAATTAAAAGCCTTAATGGATACCATTGTGCTGATATCTAATTGTCCACAGCTCAATAACCCTTGTAATGCTTATAACCCAACACCTATCGAAGTGGTTGTTTGGAATGAGTAGTTGTATTAATACGTAAAAATAATATTCGTTATACCAAAAAAGGACGGCCTTTTTTGGCTAAGATCAACGCAGGACGACCTGCATGAATAGTCTTTAAATTATGTTCAAAAAAATATTAATAGCCAATCGCGGAGCGATTGCTTGTCGTATTATCCGTACATTAAAAACAATGAATATAAAATCAGTTGCTATTTATTCTGATGCCGATCATGAGTCCTTACATGTTCAGCATGCCGATGAGGCCTATCTTTTAAATGGCAATTTAGCGAGCGAAACCTATTTAGATATCGACAAAGTATTAACAATCGCCAGCGAAGCCAAGGTTGATGCTATTCACCCAGGCTACGGATTTTTAAGTGAGAATACAGATTTGGCTCGTCGTTGCGAAGCTGCAAATATCGCTTTTATTGGCCCAACAGCAGAACAAATTGAACAGTTTGGTTTAAAGCACACTGCCAGAAATCTAGCTGAAAAAAACCAAGTACCTCTAATTCCTGGAACTGGTTTACTGGTTGATCTTAACGATGCACTTGCACAGGCAAGAAAAATTGGCTTTCCCGTGATGTTAAAAAGCACTGCCGGTGGTGGTGGTATTGGTATGCAAGTCTGTTCCAATGAACAAGAACTGCAAAATGCTTTTGATAGTGTTAAACGTCTAAGCCAAAATAATTTTGGCAATGATGGGGTATTTCTCGAAAAATTTATCCGTCGCTCTCGCCACATCGAAGTGCAAGTGGTGGGCGATGGCATGGGCAATGTGGTGACTTTAGGAGAAAGGGATTGTTCACTGCAACGCCGTAATCAAAAAGTCATAGAAGAAACGCCAGCGCCTAACTTAGATCCGAATATACGCGATGAAATGATCGCGGCCGCCCACCGCCTAGCTTGCGCTGTTAATTATCGTTCAGCAGGAACCATTGAGTATATCTACGATGTTGATACGCAAGATTTCTATTTTCTAGAAATGAATACTCGACTACAGGTAGAACACGGCGTAACCGAGATGGTCACCGGTGTTGACCTTGTGGAATGGATGGTAGACATTGCTGCTGGCGAAAATAGCAAACTAATCCATTATCGCCACCAACCTAAAGGACATGCCATTCAAGCGCGTTTATATGCCGAAGATGCAGGTAAAAACTTTCAACCTAGTAGTGGCTTACTCACAGCTGTTAATTTTCCAGAAGAATGCCGTTGCGACTCCTATATAGAAACAGGATTAACCGTACCGGCATTCTATGATCCCATGTTAGCAAAAGTGATTGCTTATGCCGATAACCGACAATCGGCGATGCAAAAATTAATAACGGGATTGGCAAACACGACGGTAGAGGGGATAGTCAGTAACCGTCATTACTTACAGCAAGTTTTACAAACTCCTCAAATGAATGATGGGGATTTTACCACTGGCTTTTTAAATCAGTTAGCTTATGCCGGTATTGGTATTGATGTGCTTAAAGGCGGTACACAAACCACAGTACAAGACTATCCTGGGCGAACTGGTTTGTGGAATATTGGTGTTCCTCCATCAGGTCCTATGGATCATTTGGCCTTCCAAATAGGCAACCAGTTATTGGCGAACGCCCCCCGTGCTGCAGGCTTGGAGATCACGCTAACAGGTCCTACCTTACAATTTCGTTGTGATTCGATGATTGCCTTAACAGGTGCATTAATGGATGCCACTATTGATGGTGAAGATATTCCCTTTTGGCAAACAATAACGGTAAAAGCCGGTAGCGTTTTATCGCTAGAAAAATTGTCATCATCAGGTATGAGGACTTATCTAACCATTAAGGGTGGTATAGCCCTAGAGGATTACTTGGGCAGTAAAAGTACATTTACCTTAGGGCAGTTTGGTGGTCATGGTGGACGAGCGTTAACAGCCGGAGATGTATTGCCTATTTTGCCTTCCTATGCAGATGGTAATGAAAAAGCCATTAGCACAGCGAATATACCGTCCTATGCGAATGCATGGGATATATCGGTTATTTATGGTCCTCACGGTGCACCAGACTTTTTTACCCAAAAAGATATGACGACTTTTTTTGAGACCTCTTGGGAAGTTCACTTTAACTCAAGCAGAACAGGGGTTCGATTAATGGGTCCAAAACCCGAGTGGGCACGCAAAGACGGAGGCGAAGCAGGACTGCATCCATCGAATATTCATGATAATGCGTATGCCATTGGTGCGGTTGATTTTACGGGAGACATGCCCGTTATTTTGGGACCCGATGGACCAAGTTTAGGTGGCTTTGTCTGTCCGGTCACAATTATCAAAGCAGACCTATGGAAACTAGGCCAATTAAAACCGGGCGATACTATTCGCTTTATTCCTGTGAGCGAGGTGGTGGCGGAAGCTCAAGAAAGAGCACAGTTAGAGTTTATAGAAACACTGACAACGTCAACAGCAACTCCAATATTTCAGGAAACATCAGATAAAACTCAACCAGTGTCAACTGAGATATTGTTGAAGAGTCCTATCTTGCATATCAGTGAGGCCACAGATAAGCAGCCTAAAATTGTTTATCGTCTATCGGGCGACGATAATATTTTAATCGAATATGGTGAGCAAGAACTCGATTTGCGTTTACGCTTTCGCGTACATGCCTTGATGTTATGGCTAGAAAAACAGATAGAAGCATCCAAGGTTTCGGGTATTTTAGATTTAACGCCGGGTATTCGTTCCCTACAAATCCACTTTAATAATTTGTTATTACCTCGGGCTCAACTGCTAGCTTTGTTACAACAAGGGCAGAGTGAATTAGGAGATATACACAATATGACGGTACCTACGCGTACAGTGTATTTACCGCTATCGTGGGATGATCCGTCGACCCAAGTCGCTATCGACAAATATATGACCACAGTCAATCCCGATGCTCCTTGGTGCCCGAGTAATATTGAATTTATTCGACGTATTAATGGTTTGGGCTCCGTTGATGAGGTGAAAAAAATTGTTTTCGATGCTAGCTATTTAGTCATGGGCTTAGGGGATGTTTATCTCGGTGCGCCAGTGGCAACACCGTTAGATCCTAGGCATCGATTAGTCACCACTAAATATAATCCTGCACGTACATGGACACCCGAAAATGCCGTTGGTATTGGCGGGGCCTATATGTGTATTTACGGTATGGAAGGCCCGGGGGGATATCAATTTGTTGGACGAACAGTTCAGGTATGGAATCGCCATCGTCAGACGGATGATTTTTCTCAGCCATGGCTGCTACGATTTTTTGACCAGATTCGTTTTTATGAAGTCAGTGCAGAAGAGCTAGAACACATGCGCAGTGATTTTTTATTAGGGCGCTTCTCATTAAAGGTTGAACAAAGCGAATTTAGTTTAGTGCAGTATGAAAAATTTCTTGAAGATAACAAAGCAGATATCGACAGTTTTAGAGACCAACAGATAAAGGCCTTTACAGCCGAACGTGAAAGTTGGGAAGAGCAGGGTTTAAATTTTGATGCGATGGATGTGGTAGATGAACCTAGCATGAGTGATGATGCCTTGGAAGAAGGTGAGACTGCTATTTTATCAACAGTACCAGGGTCGTTATGGAAACTGCTTGTTAAGCCGGATCAAACGATTAAAAAAGGCGAAACTATTGCCATTATAGAATCGATGAAAATGGAATTTCCCATACAAGCAGAATCTTGCGGTACGGTAAAAAATATTGTTGTTAAAGAAGGCCAGCAATTATCTTCGGGTCAAATGTTGGTTGTCGTTGAGGAAAGTCATGATGAGTGAAATAAATACAAGTAAAAATACGGTCAATAACAACCCGATGGATATTCTTACACTTAGACAAGCGTATATCGAAAAAACTCGATCTCCCCAACAAGTGATCGAAGAGAGTCTTGCGAGCATTCATGCAAATAGCGATGCTAATGCGTGGATTAGCATTCTTAAACCTGAACAGCTAAGTGTTTATCTAGATGCGTTAGCAACAAAAGATATCAATGAATATCCTTTATGGGGTATTCCATTCGCGATAAAAGATAATATCGATCTTAAAGACATTCCGACAACTGCTGGTTGTCCTGCTTATGCTTATACGCCCGTTGAGAATGCTTTTGTGGTTCAGCAATTAATTGATGCTGGTGCGATCCCTGTGGGTAAGACCAATCTAGATCAGTTTGCTACGGGTTTGGTGGGTACTCGTTCTCCCTATGGGGCAGTGAGTAATGCGTTTGATCCCGAATATATTTCTGGTGGTTCTAGCTCGGGGTCTGCATTTGCTGTGGCCACAGGGCAGGTCAGCTTCGCACTAGGTACAGATACCGCAGGGTCAGGGCGTGTGCCTGCGGCGTTTAATAATATTATCGGCACCAAACCCACCCGGGGTCTTTTAAGTTGTCGTGGTGTGGTACCTGCTTGTCGGTCTTTAGACTGCGTCACTTTTTTTACCACAACACCAGCCGATGCTCGTTCTATTATGGATGTGTGCTCAGTTTATGATGAGCAAGATGGCTATTCTCGTTCACCTGAATTTACGTATAAAGCGGTGGATCAAACACTCACTATCGGAATACCCAAAGAGGAACAATTAGAGTTTTTTGGGCACCCAGAATATTTATCTTTATTTAAGCAAGCTTGCGAACAATTAGAATCGATAGGTGCACGCCTAGTTGAAGTGGATATAACCCCTTTTTTAGATGCTGCGACCTTTTTGTATCAAGGCCCTTGGGTGGCAGAGCGTTATCATGCGGTGGGTGATTTTATCGACCAATATACCGATAAAGCTAATCCCACCGTTGCTAGTATTATTCAAGGCGGAAAAAATCTAAGCGCAACGCAAACCTTTGATGGCTTGTATAAAATGCAAAAGTTTAAACAGTTAGCTGATAAAGCAATGTCGGCTGTTGATTGCATGGTGATGCCAACCACTAGCCACCATTACACCATTAATGAGCTTAACGATAACCCCATCGAATTAAATAGCCGTTTAGGTTACTACACCAACTTTATGAATCTGTTGGATTACAGTGCATTAGCTATTCCTGCAGGGTTTACTAGCCAGGGCTTACCTTTTGGTATTACCTTATTTGCCAATGCCTTTGCCGATAAAATATTACATCGTATTAGTGAAAAGTATTTAAGTGCTAAAAATTGGGGAGTGGGGGCTACGGGTTTATCGATGAGATTGCCGGAAGAAAGATCTGACCTCGAAGGTTATATCTCGGTCGCTGTATGTGGTGCACATCTAAGTGGTATGCCGCTAAATACACAACTAACCAGCAGAAAAGCCGTATTGGTACAATCAACCACAACATCCCCTAACTACCAATTCTATGCATTAGCTGGTGGACCACCGTTTAGACCGGGGCTTAAACGTGTGGGGGCTGATACAACAGGCGAAGCGATTTTTGTCGAAGTATGGGCGGTACCGGAAGAACACTTTGGTAGCTTTGTTGCTGGAATTCCCGCGCCTCTCGGAATCGGTAAATTAGAATTAGTCGACGGCAGTTGGGTGACGGGTTTTATTTGCGAACCTTATGGTTTAGATGATGCTCAAGATATCACCCATTTTAAAGATTGGCGCGAATATATAAAAAGCTTGTCATAAACCTTATTTATAAGTCATGAAAAAAGCCTTAGGTTATATTTTATTTATTACCTCTTTTTTGTTGTGGGGTTTCATTGCTGCATTGCCGTTCTTTCCGCTTTCTATCGCTAATATTGCTCTGTTAACAACGGTAATATTAGTTATTAGCGAGAGTTTATTTGCTATTTCTTTATTCATTTTAGGTAAGGCATTTTGGGAAAAAATAAAAAGCCGTTTTAAGTGGAAGGGGATGAGGAATAAGTAAAAACAATCAATAGGGCTATTCTCACTTTGTTTATGGTAAAACCCACTTCCCATCCTGGCAAATATAAGGTCCAATAACGGTTCCTTGGGCATATGTTTCCCCATTGTAGATACAACCGGATGCCTCTTGGTTTTGCCCTTGGCTGTGGTTGGATAAAGCTATAAGAAAAAGGGCTATTATCACTAGTAGGTATCTTTTATTATGGGCAAACTTCATTGTTCTTACCTGTTTATTGTTGATTAATAACATATTTTTGTCCCTTATTGGCTACCAATAATAATACCTCGGCACTATTGCCTTGCCAGTTAAAGCTTTCTACATCTGCTTGGCTAAGAATAATTTTGGGTTGGTCTTGCTCGCAACCTAATACATGTTTTGC
>JAHDEM010000001.1:208860-217405 GCA_020628895.1 Candidatus Endobugula sp. | reverse complement strand
TAGAGACGACTTTTACGAAGGTTGGATCGATGCTGTTGCAAGAGTGAGGAGTGGTCAATATAAATAGCTGTTATCAGCCTATGTTCGATTAATATAATAACTGAATAAGCCCTAATAATTTAAAGCTTTAAGACGCCATTTTAAGCAGATGCTCTTGTTTATCTTTTTCCTTATTAGATAGTGTTAAGCCTGTTTTAGCTCTTTTTATCTATTTTCCTATATTTTTAAATGTTAGTTAACTATTTTATATAAGCCTTTGAAAATATGGATTATTTTTTATAGTTAAAAGCTTTTTGGGGTATTGTTTGTGATCGACAACTCAATAGCTTACTAAAAACTATCTAAAATAAGGTTAAAATTAAGTCAATATTAAGATTGCCTGTCTGTTGAATTTAAAAAAACGTTTCGTAATAATTTAGTCATCTTCTTAATCCTTCTAGAAAAGATTTAAGGAGTCGCTATTTAGTTCCTATACCATAAAAATAATGAGATGAGGGTGGTTGGTACTGCCGCATCAGAACAGGAGTTATTATGAAAAATTCTCTATTATCGACAGCCGTTGCATTAAGCATTTCTAGTGCATTAACTATACCGTCTGCTTATGCAGATGATTTATTGTTCACCCCCGGCGAAGACCAGCGTTTTAGTTGGGATAGTTACGAAGCACTTAAGTCTCACAATCTATCTGGACAAACTGTAACGGTTTTCGGGCCTTGGTTAGGTGGTGAAAAAACCAGCTTTGAGAAGGTCATCGCTTATTTCGAAAAAGCCACAGGCGCAGATGTACAATATGCGGGATCAGATTCGTTTGAGCAGCAAATCGTTATCGATGCTCAAGCCGGTAGCGCACCGAATGTAGCGGTATTTCCGCAACCGGGTCTAGTGGCTGATCTAGCGGCCAAAGGGTTTATTACACCGTTAGATAATACCGTAAAAAGCGGCGTTCTTAATGATTATGCAGCTGGTCAGTCTTGGGTTGATCTAGCTTCTTTTAATGACAGCGATGGTAATAAAAACTTCTACGGCATTTTTTATCGTGCTGATTTGAAATCACTCGTATGGTATTCGCCTGAGAATTTTGAAGATGCTGAATACGAAGTACCTACATCAATGGAAGAGCTAAAAGCGTTAACCCAGCAAATCGCTGCCGATGGTGGTACGCCATGGTGTATTGGTCTAGGGTCTGGTGCAGCAACAGGTTGGCCTGCGACTGATTGGGTAGAGGACCTATTACTGCGTACCCAAGAGCCCACGGTATATGACGACTGGGTAAGCAACAAAATTTCATTTGATGATCAACGCATTGTTGATGCTGTAGAGGAGTTTGGTTGGTTTGCACGTAACGACAAATATGTCGATGGTGGTGCTGCCTCAGTTGCCTCTACCGATTTCCGCGATAGCCCTAAAGGGTTGTTTACCTCTCCAGCTAAATGCTACATGCATCGTCAGGCCTCATTCATTCCTGCCTTTTTCCCAGAAGGTACAGAGTTAGGACAAGACGCAGAGTTTTTCTATTTCCCTTCTTATGAATCTAAAAACTTAGGTAACCCTGTGTTAGGTGCGGGTACGTTAATGAGTATCACTAACGACTCTAAAGGTGCTAGAGCATTCATTGACTTTATGCGTTCACCGATTGCTCATGAATTATGGATGGCACAAACCGGGTTTTTATCAGCTCATCTAAAAGCGAATCCAGAGCTATATTCTAGTGAATCAGCTAAAAAACAAGGTGCTATTTTGCGTAATGCAACCACCTTCCGATTTGATGGCTCAGACTTAATGCCAGGTAAAATTGGTGCAGGTTCATTCTGGACTGGCATGGTAGATTATGCTGGTGGGGCCGATGCAAAAGCCGTCGCTAAAGACATCCAAAAAACATGGGATGCGCTTAAGTAATCCATTTGTATCAACATACTTCAACCATGTTGGAGTATGTTGATTATTCTTACTGTTAATTTATTGCTTAATAAAAAAGTAGTTCGTTGTATATAACTACACTAATGGAGCAACTATGGAACAGCTAGTTTCAGCACTATTAATTATGATCATTGGTGTTTTAGCCTGCGCCGCTTATTTTTATGCTTCTAATTGGTTATTAGATGTTTTGTTTCCCAGCAAAAATAAGCCAGCGGATATCGTTGCCAAAAATATTCATATCACTAATACCGTTCGCCCTTGGTTATTTATTGGTCCTGCATTGATTGCATTGACTTTTTATTTAATTTATCCCGTGATCGAATCGATTCGTTTATCCTTTTTAGGAAGAGCAGGGGAAGAATTTGTTGGCTTTGATAACTATGCTTGGCTATTTAGTAGCGATACTTTTTATCAGTCCTTTAAAAATAATATGTTGTGGTTAATTGTAGTGCCTACAGCATCCACTTTTTTTGGACTGATTATCGCGACCATGACCGATAAAATTTGGTGGGGAAATATTGCTAAGAGTTTAATTTTTATGCCGATGGCCATTTCCTTTATTGGTGCATCGGTTATTTGGAAATTTATTTATGATTTTCGCAGTGGTGATGATGCCCAAATAGGGCTGCTTAATGCCATTGTTGTGTTTTTTGGTGGTGAACCCCAAGCATGGATCACTGTACCATTTTGGAATAACTTATTTTTAATGATCATTCTTATTTGGATTCAGACAGGATTTGCGATGGTTATTTTATCGGCTGCTTTACGTGGTATTCCGAGCGAAACTATAGAGGCAGCAGTGTTAGATGGAGCCAATAGCATACAAATATTTTTTAAAATTATGGTCCCACAAATATGGGGCACTATCGCTGTAGTTTGGACAACAATTACTATATTGGTATTAAAAGTATTTGATATTGTACTGGCGATGACAAACGGGCAGTGGGGCACACAAGTGTTAGCCAATGAAATGTTTGACTGGATGTTCCGCGGAGGCGGTGATTTTGGTAGAGGTGCAGTTGTTGCCATCGTTATTATGGTATTGGTGATCCCTATTATGGTATGGAATATTAAAGATGTGAATAAAGAAATGGAGGGGCGTTAAAATGATGGCTGTCAGTAGCTCACGCTCTTCGTTAATGTGGGTTGTTCATATTACTGTATTTATTTTAGTAGTAATGTGGACAGTACCTACGGCAGGTTTGTTTATTTCTTCGATAAGAGACAAAGATCAGTTGTCGGTTTCTGGTTGGTGGACGGCCTTGTCTGTGTCTGAGCAGCGTTTGGTTGCGCGTTCAGAACATCCAGACAAACAAGTATTCAGCTCTGATGGTCGTTACGAAATACGAGGGAATATTTTAGAGCATCAAGACTCTAGCATCACTAAATTTGGTTCAAGTTCTTTGCGTCCAGATGAGTTTGATGTGGGTGTTGTTGCTCAGTTAAAGGGTGGAAAAACATTACAGGTATTGGAAAACGGTGACTATATTTATTCCTCTCCGGAACAATGGAAAGGAAAAAGAGGCAAGCGTATCTTTTATACAGCCAATATTCCGCCACGTTTTACTTTAGATAATTATCGTGAAGTGCTTACCTCCGAAGGCTTAGCTAAATCCTTTATTAATTCTTTAGCGGTAACTATTCCGGCCACCATTATCCCCATTTTAATGGCCGCATTTGCCGCATATGCACTGGCTTGGATGAAGTTTCCTGGTCGAGCCTTGATTATCGCTGCAGTCGTAGGCTTATTAGTGGTGCCTTTACAAATGTCGCTGATTCCATTGTTAAAAACTTATAACCTTATTGGGGAGTTTTTTGGCGTAGGATCGAAAGGGTATATCGGTATATGGCTTGCCCATACTGGTTTTGGTTTACCTTTAGCGATTTATCTACTACGTAATTATATTGCAGGCTTACCGGGTGAAATTATTGAGTCTGCCCGAGTCGATGGTGCTAATGACTTTGAAATCTTTAGCAAGATTATTTTGCCGCTGTCTTTTCCTGCATTAGCTTCTTTTGCTATTTTCCAATTTCTTTGGGTATGGAATGACTTACTTATTGCAATGGTTTTTCTAGGAAATAATGAGGAACAATTAGTTCTTACAGGCCGATTACGAGAGTTATTAGGATCTCGAGGCGGTAATTGGGAAATTCTAACCGCTTCGGCATTCGTCACGATTATCATTCCTTTGTGTGTGTTTTTTGGTTTACAAAGGTATTTAGTTCGCGGGCTTTTATCGGGTTCTGTTAAATAAAATATTGTGACGACAATAACAAGATAATAATAAATAACCGGCTTTTCTCATAAGAGATAGAGGAATAAACATGGCTGATTTAAAGCTAACTAATGTAAGTAAACGTTATTCTAATAACGTAGAAGTCATGCGAGATATTAATTTAGATATTAAGCAGGGTGAGTTTATCGTTTTTGTAGGTCCATCGGGTTGTGGTAAATCAACGTTACTCCGTATGATTTCTGGTCTGGAAGATATCTCTGGTGGAACATTAGAAATTGATGGCGAGGTGGTTAACGATATTCCTCCTGCCTTACGTGGTATTGCCATGGTATTTCAAAGCTATGCACTTTATCCACATATGACAGTTTACGATAACATGGCTTTTAGTTTGCGTATTGCAAAGCTGGACCAAGAGACTATCGATCACTACGTACGTAAGGCTGCAGATATGTTGCAGTTAACCGAATATTTAGACCGCTTACCAAAAGCTTTGTCTGGCGGACAACGCCAACGTGTCGCCATAGGCCGAGCAATTGTTCGCAAACCTAAAGTATTTTTATTTGATGAGCCGTTATCAAATTTAGATGCAGCATTGCGCGTTGCTACTCGTATGGAGATTGCTAACTTAAAAGAAAGTATGCCTGACTCGACAATGATTTATGTCACTCACGATCAAGTTGAGGCGATGACATTAGCCGACAGAATTGTATTACTTTCGGCAGGCAATATTGAGCAAGTTGGGACACCTTTAGAACTATATTCTCTCCCGCGTAATGTGTTTGTAGCACAATTTATCGGCTCACCGGCTATGAATATTCTCCCAGCAACTATTTATGCCTGTGGCGAAACCACTAAAGTCAATGTTGCCGGGCAAACCAATATTACCTTACCTATAAAAACTGATGCAGGTGAAAAAAACAAAACCGCTCAATTTGGCATTCGCCCAGAAGATTTGCAAGTCTCTGAAAATGGTGACTATGTTATTTCAGGCAATATTGAATTTGTCGAATCCTTAGGCGAGTCAACATTGTTATACATTAAGGCTGATGGCTGTTCTGATCTTGTGACTTGTAAATTACAAGGCATTCTTAAATTTAAAAAAGGGGACGACGTTAAATTATCGGCTTCGCCGGAAAAAATGCATTTGTTTGATGCTAACGGTATGAACTACCGCGAAGTGTAATTGATAACAAATAACCCCTATATTTCGTCTTTTATGGAGTATTAAATGACAACAAATACAGATTGGTGGAAGGGTGGAATTATCTATCAAATATATCCACGTAGTTTTATGGATTCAAATGCCGATGGCATTGGTGACTTAGTGGGTATTACATCAAAATTAGATTATGTGGCTTCTTTAGGGGTAGATGCTATTTGGTTATCGCCTATCTTTACATCGCCAATGAAAGATTTTGGTTATGATGTTTCTGACTACAGAGACATCGATCCTATGTTTGGCACATTAGAAGATTTTAAAACACTCGTTATGCGTGCCCATGAATTGGGCCTTAAGGTAACCATAGATCAAGTGTTAAGTCATACATCCGATCAACACGCATGGTTTGAAGAAAGTCGTCAAGATAAAACTAATCCAAAAGCAGATTGGTTTGTTTGGGCGGATCCTAAACCCGATGGTTCGCCGCCGAATAATTGGTTATCGATATTTGGTGGCAGTGCCTGGCAGTGGGACAGTCGACGTTTACAATATTATTTACATAACTTCTTACCCAGCCAGCCGGATATTAACTTTCACAACGATGAAGCTCGTCAGGCGCAACTGGATAATATGCGGTTTTGGTTAGACTTAGGTGTCGATGGTTTCCGTCTGGATACGGTAAACTTTTTTTATCACAGCCAAGGCTTAGAAGATAATCCCGCTTTATTGCCGGGCGAGCAAAAAACCATGGGTGCACCGCATGACAATCCGTATACCTATCAACGTCATGTTTACGATTTAAGTCGACCAGAGAATTTAACATTTCTTCAAGACTTACGTCGATTAATGGACGAATACCCAGGTACTACAACGGTTGGGGAAATCGGCGATGATTTTCCGCTAGAGCGTATGGCCGAATATACCTCTAACGGCGATAAGCTCCATATGGCTTATACGTTTGATTTACTCAACAAACCCCATTCACCGGATTATATTCGTTCGGTTATTCATAACATGCAGGATATTGTGGGTGATGGTTGGCCTTGTTGGGCGCTGTCTAATCACGATGTGGTAAGAATGACATCGCGTTGGGGGGAGGGGGAAGACCCTGTTGCCTATCCATTAATCGCTATGGCGTTAATTACGTCGCTACGGGGTAGTGTATGTATTTATCAGGGAGAAGAGTTGGGTTTACCCGAAGCCGAAGTGCCTTTTGAACGTATACAAGACCCTTACGGTATTCCTTTATGGCCTGTATTTAAGGGTCGTGATGGTTGCCGAACGCCTATGGTTTGGGATGAGAGCAAATTAGGTGGTTTTTCTACGCGGGAGCCTTGGTTACCTATTGATGCTCGTCATTTGCCAATGTCGGTTGCTAGTCAAGAAGCTGATCCACAAGCATTGCTGCACAAAATGAGGCAGCTTATTCAGTGGCGCCAGCAACAGCCGGCTTTAGTCAATGGCGAGCTTACACAACTGGCTTTAGAAAATAGTGATTTAATTGCTTACATTAGAGAGTATGAGTCTGAACGGATACTGGTAGTGCTAAACATGACGGGACAATCACAGTATGCAAGCTTGCCATTAGCGATTAAAGATATCATCGATGGCCATGGTTTTGACTCTACACTTGATGATCAATCACTAGAATTGCCGCCATACCAAGCTTTTTATGCTTATGTTTAACGGATGGAAACTCTTGTTAAGTGAGTTTTCTTTTAAGGCTACTTTTTAGTAGCCTCTTTTTATTATTCCACTCTACACTTTATAATACGGATAAAACAATAAGAGATCGATAATAAATACAATGGGAACGACGCACAAACTCACACTAAAGAAGGTAGCGGAGCGCTTAAAAGTATCAACCGCAACTATCTCTAATGCGTTTAATCGGCCGGATCAGTTATCTTCCGATTTACGTGAGCGCATATTATCCGAATGCGAAGCCATTGGTTATTTTGGTCCTAATGCGGCTGCTCGAAGTTTGCGAACAGGTCGTACTGGAATTGTAGGTATTGTTTTATATGATCGCTTAAGTTATAGCGTAAGTGATCCTGTGGCGAGTCAATTCTTAAAAGGCATGGCCGAAGTGTTGGATGCGCAAGAATATAATATGTTATTGCTTTCATCGAACCCGACAGGGCAAGACGCGCAAATTCGTATGCAAGCGTTTATGGTCGATGGATTTATTGTTTACGGTTACAACCCTAAACAACAGGCTAATGCACCTTGGTTAAGCCCTAATAAAAACGTTGTTGCCGTTGATAGTAAATCTATCTCAGATTGTCCTTCGGTGAATGTAGATAATTACGAAGGCGCTAAAAAAATTGCCTTACATGCATTACAGTATCGCCCTCAACGGGTTGCCATTTTAGGTTTGTCCTTATTAGATACTAATCACGTTTGTCGTATACAAGCCGACGAATTATATGACGAAGCGGCCTCTATTTCGGTACAACGCCTACACGGATATTTCGACGCTTTACTCGAACACGATTATAAAATTGGGCCAGAGGATATTTGGAATATCCCTGTAAATACCCATAGAGCGGCTTACCAAGCAGCACGTGAAGCCTTAATGATGATTAATCGTCCCCAGTTATTGCTATGTATGAGCGACCGTATTGCTATTGCGGCAGTGCAAGTCGCATTGCAATTAGGTTTGCGCGTACCAGAAGATTTAAAAGTCGTTGGTTTTGATGGTATTCCCGAAGCCGCTAATATTCACCCATCAATTACCACTATCCATCAACAAAATGAAGAGAAAGGAAAAATAGCTGCAGAATTATTTTTAGGACTTCGGCAGGATAAGGATGTTGTGTTAACTACCGAGTTAATGGTTAGAGAAAGTTGTCCTTAATTATCAACCACAGAATCTAAACTCACCTAAGAAGCGACATAGACGTAGCTATTCTGAAAACCTATTTTAAATAAATTTAAAATTTGGCGCACAAATCATCTTTTTGACTGCCTACTATAATTTTGTTAACAAATTCATTAAATAAACGTAAAGAAGTGCTGTTTAAATATTAAAAGTAAGGAGGGGGGCGAGTAGAAGGTATTCTGCATATGTTGATATTGCTAAATACTCAATTTAACATAATATATATTATGCGAAGTTAAATATATTTATTTTGTGCCGTCATTTCCGTAATAGATGTGTAAGTTGCCTAGAGATGGGTGTTTTACCATATAGAGGGACAATCTTCCACAAAGCTATCATAAGCTACTG
>JAHDEM010000001.1:117699-208760 GCA_020628895.1 Candidatus Endobugula sp. | reverse complement strand
TGGGTGTTTTACCATATAGAGGGACAATCTTCCACAAAGCTATCATAAGCTACTGATTTATATATAATTATATAGCTATTTTTAAAGCTACTCAGTAATGCCGTCTTTCATATTATTTTTGATGTAATTAAAGCTGTACAACAGTTTTAGGAGTTTTGATCGTGTTTAATTAAGTCTGATAATCTCTAGGCCTGTTATTTTGAAAGTTACTGGCAATATCAGGCACACAACATCATGTTACTTCGATATAATAGCCATCGATGTAACAGATATGCCAGCTCTGGCATAACATCAAGTAACCTCTCTGAGGTCGCGGCTGTGTCCGGTAATGACTTTCTGACCCCAAGATTTTTCTTGGTGAAGGCTCCCTTGATGGAGCCTTTGTTAAACTATCCATTAGAGAGGAATATTTAAATGAATGGCCCAGGACCACTTGTTATTTAGCTATTAAAGGCCACAAAAAATTAGCGAATAAGCGCCCTGTTTTATTGTTAAATTCAAATAATCCGTTAAAATAGGATTATTACGGATTTATTTTGACTCCCTTCTTACGGTGATTTTATGGCGAAATCTGGTCAAGCACGTGTTCCTAGCAAGCAGCAACAAGCACAATTATTCGATGCTATTAAATCCAAACGTCATCCAGAAAAGAATACGGCAATTATGCAGATCAGCTTCAAGCTTGGCCTGCGAGCTCAAGAAATTGCTCTACTCCAAGTCAAAGAAATTGCTAGTCTCGATAATTACACCAAAAGCACTGATCGATCCTTTGTGTTGCATGAAGTGATGAGTTTGCCTGCAGCTTACACCAAAGGCGCAGATGCGATGAAACGTTCTAAATCTACGTATAAGCGCCAATCGGTTAGTTTTAAAATCGAAGCCTTTGATGCGATGATTAGCCAAGTAGAAGCTTTAGCAAAAGCTGGGGCTGAAATTAACCCGGAAGACTTTTATCCTCCTGTTAAAAAACATAAAGGTAAGTCACGTGATTTACCAATGGTTGATGATGAGCTTCGTAAAGCGCTGGCTAATTATCTGCAAATACGGTTAGAAAAAGATTCACATTTAAAACCTACTGCCCCCCTTTTCTTAACACAAAAAGGTGGTCCCTACTCTCCTAACACTTTGCAAGAACACATGGCTCTGATGTTGCGCTCTTGGGCGGGTATTGAAAAAGCAAGTTCTCATTCTGGGCGACGAGCATTAATCACTAATATTATTCATAAACAGAAAAAGTCATTGAAAATCGCACAAAAAATTGCTGGTCATGTTAATCCATCAACCACTATTATTTATGAAGAGCCGCCAGAAGAAGTCGTAGAAGATGCATTGGCAAATATATAAGTATTTATTATTTTATCTTTCTCCAGCGCTCACTTTTGCTTGACCATTTCAGTTTAATAAACTGGGTTTTAGGGTAAATCAGTTCACCGCCCTCTTGTAGTTAAAAAACCTCTGTAACTAATTGATTTGACGAAATGGTAGTCGCTATTTCAGTAATTTCTTAGCAATTGTTGCTTGTTTAAAAGGTTCTTCTAAAACGTTAATTTTGTTAGATTTTTCAGGTTTTAATCGACTAATCGATCTTTTGCGCTTCTTATTCTCACTTTGTACGTAGGTGGTATCTGTTGTGGCCATACTTGAATGGCCAAGTTTCTCGGATTATCGCTCAATGGTCTTTGTTACATAAATTATGGTTAGCTAAAGCAGATAAAACATAACAATTTTCAGAGACATCATCCCCGCTACAACCTGTCGATATGCGTGCTAACTCCTGTTCCAATGAGCGTAATTGTCTAATCTTTGCTCGGACTGCACGGAGTTGGGTTTCGGCGAGTTCTGTAGCCTCATAACAAGATCTATCAGGGTGTTCTTGCAACTCAATCAACGATGAGATTGACTCAACTGAGAAACCGAGCTCTCTTGCGTGTTTAATAAAGCCTAAGCGCTCTAGGCCTTCTGCTGTGTAACGGCGTTGATTTCCTTCTGTACGTTCAGCAGGCGCTAATAAGCCAATACTCTCATAATAACGAATCGTAGGAATCTTAACCTTGGCTTGTTTTGAAAGCTCTCCAATAGAAAACATAAAAAATACCTTGAACCTCTAGTCGCTAGAGATATTATACTGCCATCAAATTGATTACAACTGATGGAGCTTTCAATGGCTAAATGTTGCGAAAATAATACAAAGTTTGATGGCATTTCAGAGGATTACAAGCGGCGTTTGTGGGTTGTTATCGCATTGAATGCGATCATGTTTATCGTTGAGATAACAGCGGGACAGCTGGCAAAATCACAAGCGCTCCAAGCGGATGCGCTTGATTTTCTGGGGGATGCATTGACTTACGGTATCTCACTAGCAGTGATCGGGGCGTCAATCCAGGTGCGCACGAATGCGGCTCTTTTTAAAGGCGCTAGTCTTTTCTTGATGGGGTTCTGGGTATTGGGCTCCACTCTTTACCGTGTTTTCTATGCGGATATACCGCAAGCAGAGATCATGGGAGCCATTGGTTTTTTAGCTCTTATGACGAACCTAGCCAGTGTGTTGATTCTTGTACGATACAAAGATGGAGACGCAAATGTCCGCTCCGTTTGGCTTTGTTCGCGTAATGATGCAATAGGTAATGTTGCCGTTATGATTGCCGCATTGAGTGTTTGGAGTACAGCAAGTCGATGGCCTGACCTCATTGTTGCAGCTATTATGTCAGGATTATTTTTATCATCCGCTATTCAAATAGTGCGCCAAGCACTGAAGGAACGTAGGGAAGATATTGGTGTAAAATAGGTGTTTCTGGTGATAAGACATTGTCTTTGGAAAAGCTATTTTATTTTTTTCCAACGCTCACTTTTGCTTTTCCATTTGGGTTGAATAAATTGTGTTCTGCGTCTGCTAACATCAGAGTCTATATTAACAACACTGCCCTGCTGATATAACTCTTTTATTGCAAGTTGAAAATCAGTTGGGTATAAGCCACTTTCCTCTAAAAAGTCTGCCCAGCAGTCAATATCTATGAGTATATCTTCAGCATCTGAAAGCTTATCTTCTAAATAATATTTAGCTTGGTACTTATTATTTTTTTCAGATGTTAATTCTAGTGATTCATCGCAACCAAACAAATCTCCAGTTCCTCTTTGTTCTTCTTGCTTCTTTAGTCTCACTTCTTGTTGTGTTACTCGCTGAACATAGAGCATTTTTTCAGATGTTTCTTTAAACGTTTTAATTCCTGTTGGGTGCGAAGTAAAATACACTAAAAAATAAAGGACTTTTTCACTTCCAGGCCTATATATTGGTAAATAAGAGGCACGAACTTTGTTGGCCTTATCCGTTTGATAGATTGATTTAATATTTTTACAATATGTACTAAGAAAAATATTTTGACGAACATCAGATGTCTCTTCACCTGTTAGATGAATTCTCTCACCGACTAGAGATTCAATATCTTCTATATGCTTACTCATACTGGCAGCTCGATTGGCGAAGTCATACATAAGATTGATTAAAAATTCGGATTTTTTGATTTGTAATAGCGGGCGTAAAACCTCAGGGCTAACAACATCTTTCCATCCCTTGGGGTCAATGAAGAAAAATGTAAAATAATCTCCGGCCCAGCTAACAATTTCATCTATTTTTTGGGTGTAATCGCCTTGTACACAAGAAGCGTCAAGTTGCTGATGTGATGATTTAGAAATGAAAGCATTCAGTTTTTTGAAAGCTTCATCATCTTTTTCTATATAAAGTGCCCTAAATTTAACACTTTTATTATTCTTTTTGAGAGTATTGATAGCCTTGTTGATTTCGTTGATAGAAATACCGATAGAGGTATCTTTTAGATCGGCATCTCCTTCGCACCACGGGCCAGCAAAACAATCAACAAAATTGATTGTAGCTTCACCTGATTGCCCAATAATCATAAATAAACGTAGTATATAATCTTTTAATATCGTATGCTTTACAAGTGCTTGCTCTCTACCAATATAATGTTCTGGAATTGCCAATGATAATCCCTCTCGTTATTTTAAACGGCAATCGCTGGTATCATATCCCATGTTTGCCCCTCTAGTTGTCGACCATTCGCAGACTTATTTCTTTTGATTCCATCTTTACCCCAGCTGCCCCACTGTTTAAAGAAGAAATCAATTTCATAGCGACGACATTGGTCACGTAATGATAATACCCACTCTTCCCGCATTGGGCGTGCTTTTACACCAGACTCACCACCAACAATCACCCAATGAATGCCTTTTAATGGAATACGCCCTAGTTTTTCTAAAAGTGGCTCGACTGATAAGAAGCGAGTTTTTGCATTAATGTTTTGCAGGTCTGCAATTCTTGGTACCCCATACTCTTTATCTTCTACCGAAACCCCTAGCCATGCATTATCTGGTACCAAACGCTTTTTAAAGTAATCTCTCATGCGCTTAGAGCGTTTTGTGAGTATCTGATACGAGTGTCGTGGTGTTTGCCAAATCGTATCAAAGACTAAGTCAATAAAATCATCAGGCACGCTTTCATGAAACAAATCACTCATGGAGTTTACAAAGTATATTGTTGGTTTTTTACGTCGCTTAGGCTGATCTAATCGATCGTACATTAAGCTAATTTGACTAAAACCATTCTCATATCCAGGCGCCTCCATTGCTTGTAAACGTTTTGCCATAACTTCAGCATAACAATACTTACAACCAGGCGATACTTTTGTACAACCGGTTACAGGATTCCATGTTTGTTCTGTCCATTCAATCTTACTATTAGTTGCCATATCACTACCCTCTAATAATCATTATCACGAATTCTGTAACTGGTTTAATTGACCTTGCATTTCTGCTTTTTGTTGTATGACGAGTTTGTTTTCTTCACTTACTAACAGCAAGCGTTCTTTCGCATCATCAAGGTCAGACTCAGTTTTTTGAAGAGTAACTGATAGATGTTCAACTGCTTTTTCAGCGACTGATTTTTCAGCAAACGCTGATCTATAATCATCCTGCAATTTTTGTTTTGTTTCTATCAGTTTTTCAATTTCTGAAGTTTTAAGTGTCAAATTGGCATTTAAATTTTCATTTTTATTGGTTTCTTCATTAAGTCTTTGTGCCAATACAACTTTTTCTTTTTCTAAATTAGAGATAGCAGTGCTACTCTCTTCCTCTTGCGAGCGCAATACTGAGATTTGCTTAGTTAATTCGTTGACTTGAACTGTTAATTGATTAATATAATTCTGCGACTGTTGCTGTGCTAATTGATGTTGATTTCTTTCTTGCTGGCGATCCTCAGCTGTTTTTTCTTGATAGTGCTCAATATGTGCCTGTAGTTGTTTGGCGCTCCCTTTTTCCTCAGCTAATTCCGATGTTAAACGAGTAACATTTTGCTCTAGCTGTTCTTGTTTTAGCTGATAAGTAAGGTTGTCTTTATTGGCAATTTCTAATTGATTGCTTAACTCTTCGCTTTGTTGAGTTAACTGCTCATTGTTATGGGTAAGTCTATTATTCTGTTCTTGAGCCGCTGTAAGCTTAGCTCTAAGGTCATCAATAACAGCGTTAAGTTCTCTTGTAACTTCTTCAATCTTTAGCTCGGCATTACCTTGAATGCTTTCATGAAGCGACTTCACCGTTCTTAGCAAATCATCCGGTAAGCCAGAGATGCTTCCTTCTTCAAGATGTGTGTTTTTCCATTGCTTTAAATGCTTATTTAGCGTGCTGTTACTACCCGTTCCTAAAAGTCCGCGCACACGCTCAATCGTTGGGTCTTGGCCCTGCTGCTTTAATGTTTCCGCTGCTTTAGCAACTTCAGTATAAGTAACGCCTGCTCTGGCCATAATCATTACTCGTTATATTTCATAATGTAATACGTATTATGTAATATTACATAATATTGTCAATATTTATTTGTTTATTAATTAGTCTATATAACTTACTATAATCAATATTATCGTATGTTATATAATGGAAAAACGATTAGGCAAATGTAAGACGATACAAAACACTGGAAATAGGCTGACAAGCAATAATGAGAGAAATACGCACCACCGCGAATGAAATAAAACGAGCTACGCCGCAACACTACATTACGGCAGCAACCTCGGAAAATACTCGTAAAACTTATCAATCGGCGGTACGTCGTGTACAGCAGTGGGGGTTAAAACTCCCCTGCTCTGAAGAGCACATCCTGACTTATCTCACTAAAAATGCACAAACACTAAACCCTAGGAGCCTATCACTGCATTTATCAGCGCTCAGTCAGTGGCATGCCTCGCAAGGATTCAACGACCCCACTCAGAGCTTATTGGTCAAAAAGACCATGAAAGGTATTCAACGTCAGCACGGTAAGCCCAAGCAAAAAGCGAAAGCCCTACGTTTAGAGCATATTGCGACACTCATTAAAACATTACAGGCAAAGCCGGATTCACAAAAGAAAGCACGTGATGTTGCCTTAATCCTAATCGCCTTTTTTGGGGCTTTTAGGCGTAGCGAGTTGGCTGCTATTCAATACGAGGACATTGAATGGCACTCTGATGGTGTTGTGATCACATTAGCACGCTCAAAAACAGACCAAGAAGGCGAAGGTATCATACGTGCCATTCCGTCAACAGAACGAGAAACTATTTGCCCAGTAAGAGCTCTTATAAACTGGTTGGAACTTTCTGCTATCACCAAAGGGCCCATTTTTCGATCGATTAATCGCTGGGATCAGTTGGGTGAAAAGCCGCTTAATCCAGGCTCTATTAATCAAATACTTAAACTATTAGGCAGTGAAAGTGGGTTTGATTTTATTCCTCTGTTGAGTAGCCATAGCTTTCGCCGAGGATTATCCACGTCTGCCGCTCGAGAAAAAGTTGATTTTGGACTTATCAAAAAACAAGGCGGCTGGAAAAATGATGCTACCGTCCATGAATACATTGAAGAAGGCCAGCAATTTACTGACAACGCAGCACTAGTATTATTTGAAAAGATGGAACAATTTTTTGACCATAACGACGATATTTAATGGAATCATGATATATGTACACTATTAGCCAACTCGCTAAAGCAGCAGATGTAACCGTAGAAACGGTACGTTACTATGAGCGGCAACAACTTATTACTCAGCCGCAGAAACCGACCCAAGGCTACCGTCAATACCCAGAGTCAACACTCACGGCACTATTATTTATCAAACGTGCACAAACACTAGGATTCACACTGAACGAAATTAATACTCTTATCCAGCTCAATACTGACAGTTGTCAAGATATCCAGCAATTAGCAGAAAATAAGCTGCAAAGCATTCAAACAAAAATTAGCGACCTAAAACAACTGGAACACAGCTTAAAACAGTTACTTCAAGCATGCCACTCGAATATTGATGGAAACCACTGCCCTTTAATTGAGTCATTAATTACGAATTAAATGCCGTGTTAGTTGACTCCGTACTTGGGTACGGCACTTATACTCATAAGCAGAGGTCATGATTATGAAAAGAAGCTCGCCTAACTGGCTTTTAGGTGGCGGTATATTTGCTGCAATTGGTGCAAGTGTCTGCTGTATCGGACCATTACTATTATTGGTTCTTGGTGTTACTGGGTCCTGGATTAGCACGTTAACTGCATTTGATGCAGTACGTCCCTACTTTATTGGTGTTTTTGCTATCTTATACCTCTATATCGGCTGGCAGCTTTATCGCCCGATCTCACAGTGTAAAGAAGGAAGTGTTTGTGCCATTCCTGAAACCCGCCGCTATTATCGCCTCATATTTTGGGGGTTGTTGGTCATATCTATCATATTAATTTTGAGCCCCTATTGGGTACTATGGTTTTTCTAGAGGTCATTATGAAACGTATTTTTTCCGTATTTATTTTATCTACTATCAGTTTCACATCTCCATCGTGGGCAGACATACAGCGCGTTACCCTCTCTGTTCCTGACATGAATTGCCCTGTTTGCCCTATCACTGTTCAGAAATCATTAGAAGCGGTGAATGGCGTTAAAACTGTAGAAACTAGCTTAGAAAATAAGGAGGCTGTAGTCACTTATGATGATGAGAAGGTTACGCTAGAAAACTTAACACTAGCGACAAAAAATACGGGCTATCCTTCAACTCGAAAAGACCAATAATCATGAATGCAGAATATCAGTTAGAATCTACCATTACTTGCCCTAATTGTGGGTTCTCGAAACAGGAAACGATGCCGACGGATGCATGCCAATGGTTTTATGAGTGCACAGAATGTAGCGAAGTTATTAGCCCTAAAGCGGGTGATTGCTGTGTTTATTGCTCCTATGGCACTGTTCCCTGTCCTCCTATTCAGTTAGCACCAGACAATAAAAATAGCTGTTGTTGATACTAGCCCTTCAGTTGTGCCATTGTCGGCAACAAGTCTTTTATATCGCATTCTAAGGCTTGGGCGATCACATAGGCTTTCTGCAAGGTAATACTGACAATCCCTCGCTCTATCCTACTCATATAACTGCGATCGATGCCGGCAATTAATGCAAGGTTCTCTTGAGAAATACGCTGTTTTCTCCGAGCCTTACGCACATTTTGACCGAAACATACCTCAAGGTTTTCCATTTATCCCAACCGATTAATGACAATCCTTTCATTGTCGGGATTGAGGATTTAAAGACCACGGACTATAATCCTCTTTTTTTGGCGCAAGAATCAACTCATGAAAAATAAAGATCGAATCCTTTTAACGGTATTGCATCAATCCCAATCAGCACGTATTCGTGTCACCGAGATTAGGGACCAATTTATTGAGCAGTGTACCGATGGCAAACTTGACGCCGCGGCAGTACGCCGTTGGATCAATGGAAAATTTACAACACTTGTCAATAGAGGCGTTTTAATCCGCAAATCAGTACCCGGAAGTAAAAAGCACTATTTTGAAAAAAGCCCCTATTTTGCTGAGTACTACGCACAACAATCAATGCCGCAGCAGAAAATGCTAGATGATACACCCAAAACGCCCGTAGCAGCTTCTGCAGAGAACAGTGTACTTCACGAAGAATTAAAGTCTTATCGACAAACCATGTTGAGCCAATTGGGTGAGATTGAAGAATATCGACGTATTCGTGACCAATATCCAGAGCTAGAGGTCGTTGCAACAACCCAGTTTAAGCAGGTTGTTGATGAAAACTATCGCATGCTAGGTCGTATTCGTGCGATTGAGAAGTTGATCGAGACCGTAGCCTGCTAATTAATGAAGGAAACACTATGTTAAGATTGTGGCAAGATGAATGCATTACCACTGCGCTACTGAAATACCAACTCGGTCAGACCGATTTTCTAGCGATGGCAACACCAGGTGCTGGCAAAACACGGATGGCCGCACATCTAGCCAGTCGCTTGTTTGATCTTGATAAAATTGATTTAGTGATTTGCTTCACGCCATCCATTAGTGTCACCAACAGTTTTCAGCACAACCTCGAAGCGATCACAGAAAAGCGTATGAATGGTCGGATGGGATCGTCAGGGCAAGTGCTTACCTATCACAGTTTAAGCTTTTTATCCGGTAGTTTTTGGGATGTTTTTCGAGAATATCGTGTGTTTGTTATCTTTGATGAAATTCATCACTGTGGCGGTCACGATATCAATTTGGCAAATGTATGGGGAGAGAAAATACTACGGAATATTCGTTCACGTGCAGCCTATACATTAGCGTTATCAGGTACGCCATGGCGCTCCGATAAATTACCGATTGCGCTCGCACGTTATAGTGGTGATCCCAGTAAACTCGAATGTGATTATATCTATTCCCTCGCGCAAGCTATTCATGATGGCGTGTGCCGGATCCCTAAAGTAGTAGCCATTGATAATGACCAAATTCGTCATACTAATAGAGCCGATGAACCCGAGGAATATGGTAGTATCGGTGAGTTACTCGAGAATACTGATGTTCGTTATAGTGACTTACTACACCACTCGTCGATTGTGACCTTTATGCTGCAACAATCCGTTGAAAAGCTACAGTCTATTCGCCAACAAAATCCACAGGCAGCTGGTTTAATTGTGGCCTCATCCGTTCATCATGCCTATTGGATTAAAGCATTACTCAAGAGTGAATTAGATCAATCGTCGATTGTTGTCTCCCATGAAGATAATCATGCCCATCGTATTATTGAAGAATTTGAACACTCTGACTCTCAATGGATTATCGCCATCGGTATGATCAGTGAAGGCACCAATATTCCCCGTTTGCAGCTTTGCTGCTATCTAAGCCGTATTAAAACAGAATTATACTTTCGGCAAGTGCTTGGACGTATTGTGCGTTCCCAACAAGAAAAGCTCCCTTTTGCTTATATGTACATATTAGCGGAAGACACTCTGTTAACTTATGCCAAATCTATTGGTGATGATTTACCCGAACATTTAGCTACAGTTGAACTCAATAACATGCAAGAGGAAACTCATATTGAACGAGATAACTTCGATATGATTCTAAGTGATCAACAGCAAAATAATCTTTCTTTAGGGTCTCCTGTTACACCGGTCACTGAAGAGAGTTTACACTCGGATGTAGACATTAATGTTCAGTCAATGACAGAAGAAGGCGTCTATGTTGCTGATCAGAAAAATTTATCGCTGTCTGGACAGTTTTATGAGGAATTGATTATGTTACAGCACGCTTTTCATAAAGCGTGCTGATAAGCCGTTAATGTTTATGTTGATGCCCCTTTGGATGAGTACCATCAGCATATCCGCGTAATTTTTGGTAAAGCATATTTTGATGCACTGTTAATAATGGTTTAGCCTTTAAATGTGTCTGTAGATGAACATGGCGCAACTGTGCCAAATTATTCGCTGACTCCGAAAGTAACTTCAGTAATAACGCTTCGTCTGCATCAGGTGTATTAAAAAACGCTTCAATCTTAGCTTCGCTCTGCAGATACAATTCACCGTATTGTCGTGCAGACTGATTCATTTCTTCCCACAGTGCTTGAATGGCTACCAGTTGTTCTTCGGATAGTTTCAGTTCATCTTTTAATTCCAAAATATGTGCTGGTCCTGGCACACCATTAAGTTCTGCAGGCTTTGCCAGCCCCCAACCCTGCCCTGTTTTTAATGAATGAATATCATCATCACTCAGACTTTTAATGGATCGGGTATGCTGTCCGGCATAAGGTTTTGTTTCTATCGCCTGAGAATAAATGGGTACGATAACTACCATGATGACTAATAAGCGTAAAAAAAGTTGAGTAAACATATTGGTTTTCTCCTGTTATAGGAATATTAATTTCGTGAACTATTTTCAATTTGTAACCAGCGATCATAGATGTCGTCTGACCAATAACTTTGAAAGTGTGCAATGACATCAATGATGTCGGATTCTGTTAATTTATCTTTAAAGGCTGGCATTTGCCCTCCCACTGGTGCACCACCAAAATAAATAGTGCGCCCAAGAATGGATAAAGGATGATGCCAAGCATGAGCAGAACCGTTTAGAGGTGGCGGCGGATAATGGCCACTATCGTTAGGGGTTTTCCAGTGCGGTGTAGCCTCTGCATTGTTGCCATGGCAAACAGCACAGTTAGCCGCAAAAACAGCCTGCCCACGCTCTGCTTGCTCCGCAAAATACCAACGATCCGTTCCTGATTTTGGTGTTAATGTGAGCTCGGCAAAAGAAGCTGAGTTACTGCTTGTATTTATTGACACAGCAGGTGTCTCCTTTTCTTTTTTATCACAAGCCGTCACCATCAATACCAGAAACAGACAGATAACCAGTGTTATTGTTCGCATCTTCATAGTTATCGCCTCGTTGTAATAATTTGATATTGCTCTGGGGTCATTTCTGGCAACTTCTGTAAAAAAGCCACCATCGCCCAAATGCGTTCATCACTGTGTGTCGGCCCAAAAGCCGCCATGCCTGATGCCATAATGCCATGCTTAATGACCCAGTATTGCTGCTTAGCAATAACCACTGGGTCATCATGACCACCGGAGCCATGATCATGGTCGTGTTTTTCTGGTGGTACCGTCAGATCAGGTGGCGTTGGATATAAACCAATCGTCATATCCGTTTCTGTGACACCGGGCTTAAGGTGGCAGCCTGCACACATATCGTTATAGTCTGCCCCGCCACTGAGTAATTGTTGCGGGCTTCCCAGTGATGGGACTTCGATATCTTCTGATGCACGAGCAACGGAGCGTTTACGTAATGTATCCAGTAACCAAAAAGTCACAGCAGAGTGCCGCTGGTCTGCACCGATGGGGTAAATACCGGAATAGATAACACCTAAACCGACAACAAGAGTGAAGATTATGACAGCGACTAGCGTTTTTATAATAGTCATCGTATTCTCCTAATCATAATGAGTGGGTGAAGGTCTATTACCTTCACCGTCATGAATCGTTAACCTTGATTGTGTTTATCATGGCCATCAGAGGGATGCTCTTTGACATCTTGTTCATGCTCATCATGGAGCCAGTCTTTACACTGCTCCATCATCGCTTGCATGATAGGATCCTCCATATCCTTATCCATATCAGAGTGATCCATTTTTTGCATCGCTTCACATTGCGGTTTGTCTGCACTCTCTTTTTTATGTAACTCAGGCGCATGCGCATAAGTCTTGAGTGCCAGTGTCAATAAAGCCACGGTGATACCACATAATAACAATACTGATTTAGTCATTTTTTTCCTCACGTTTTTTCTCACTAAGAATATATTTTTTACAATCATTTTTTTTCCATAGAAAATAAATGGCAGGTAATACGATTAACGTTAATAAAACTGAACTCACCATGCCACCCACCATCGGTGCTGCGATACGGCTCATGACTTCTGATCCGGTTCCTGTGCCATACAGAATCGGCAGCAGGCCAACAATAATGGCAGCCGCGGTCATCATCACCGGACGGATACGCATACCCGCACCCTCTTGAATCGCATTTTTTAAACCATGAAGGTCTGGCGTGTTATTTTCCTGATATCGTTGCCAGGCTTGATTTAAATAGACCAGCATAATCACGCCAATTTCTACAGCGACTCCTGCTAAGGCAATAAATCCAACGCCGACCGCGATAGAAAAATTAAAGTCCTGCCAGTACATCAGCCATACACTACCTATGACAGAAAAAGGCAATGTTGTTAGCAATATTGCGACTTCGATAACACTTCTGAAGTTCAGGTACAACAGCAGAGCAATAATGGCAATGGTAAGGGGTATCACGAAAGTTAATCGCTCTTTGGCTCGCAGCATATATTCATACTGGCCAGACCAAATCACGGAATAGCCCGCAGGTAGTGACAATTGCTCTTTGACAGTTTGCTGAGCTTGCTCAACATAAGTGCCAATATCAACGCCTTCAATATCAACAAACGTCCAACCATTTAAGCGCGCGTTTTCACTTTTAATCCCCGGTGGGCCATCTTCAATAGCGATAGTGGCGACATCCCCTAAACCGATACGCTGGCCGCTGGGTGTCACAATAGGCAGTTGACGTAATTGTTCAGGTGAATTGCGATAAGTTTGTGGATAGCGAATATTCACCGGGTAACGCTCCAAACCTTCGATGGTTTGAGTCACATTCATGCCACCAATCGCGGAAGACACCACTTGTTGAACATCAGCAATGTTTAAACCAAATCGTGCCGCTTTAACACGATCGATATCCACTTTTATATAACGACCACCGGCAACACGCTCAGAGTAGACAGACAGTGTTCCCGGAACCTCTTGCATAATCACCTCCAGTTGTTGACCAATATCCTGAATTACCGCTAAGTCTGGGCCCGCGACTTTAATGCCCACAGGCGTTTTGATACCTGTAGCTAACATATCGATACGCGTTTTAATGGGCATGACCCACGCATTGGTTAATCCGGGAATTTTAACCAGACTATCCAGCTCTTGTTTAAGGCCTTCGGTCGTCATACCCGGTCGCCATTCACTGCGATCTTTGAGCTGAATAAACGTCTCTATCATCGTCAAAGGTGCTGGATCGGTTGCGGTATCTGCACGTCCCACTTTACCGAAGACACTCTCTACCTCAGGTACGGTTTTGATCAGTTTATTCGTTTGCTGTAACAGCTCACGAGCTTTACCAATAGAAATACCGGGGTAAGTTGTGGGCATGTACATTAAATCGCCTTCATCTAACGGTGGAATAAACTCACTGCCGATTTTCTCCAAAGGCCACAAGGTGCTAGCAAGTATGACTAGTGCTATCAGTAGTGTAGTTTTAGGAAATGCCAAGACTTTTTTCAGCACCGGCAAGTACAAAAAAATCAGCAAACGATTAACGGGATTTTTATGCTCGGCAATGACGCGCCCACGAATAAAGTAGCCCATTAATACGGGCACCAAGGTCACGGCTAATGCTGCTGAGGCAGCCATGGCATAGGTTTTCGTAAACGCCAATGGAGAAAACAATCGTCCTTCTTGCGCTTCTAAGGTAAACACGGGAACAAAACTGACGGTGATAATCAGTAAACTAAAAAATAAGGCTGGCCCTACTTCTGTGGCAGAGCGAGTCACGATTTCCCAGCGGTTATCTTTGGTCAGTGGTGTTTTCTCCATATGCTTGTGCATATTTTCAATCATCACTATGGCACCATCGATCATAGCGCCAATAGCAATGGCGATTCCTCCCAACGACATGATGTTGGCGTTAATACCCTGCCAGTGCATCACAATAAACGCAGCGAGTATGCCCACAGGTAAGCTAACAATCGCCACCAGCGATGAACGAACATGGAACAGAAAGAGTACACAAACCAACGCAACGACGAGAAACTCTTCCAAGAGTTTATGCCAAAGATTATCAACGGCACGCTCAATTAATCCTGAACGGTCGTAAACGGTGACTACCTCAACGCCTTCAGGTAAGCCCTGTTCCAGCTCAGCGATTTTAGTTTTAACACCTTCAATAGTGGTTTGTGCATTTTCACCAAAGCGCATGACGATGACACCACCCACGGCTTCACCTTCACCGTTTAATTCGGTGACACCTCGACGCATTTGCGGGCCAAGTTGTACTTGGGCAATATCCTTTAACAACAAAGGTGTCCCGTTAACATTGAGTCCCAATGGAATGGTATTAATATCCTCAATAGAGGCCAAATAGCCGGTTGCACGTACCATATATTCCGCTTCGGCCATTTCAATCACCGACGCCCCGACTTCCTGATTGGCTCGGCGAATAGCCATTTGCACATGGGATAAGGGAATATCAAAAGCACGCAGTTTGTCTGGGTCAACTACCACTTGGTATTGCTTGACCATACCGCCCATAGTCGCCACTTCAGCTACCCCAGGTACGGTTTGTAATTCGTACTTTAAAAACCAGTCTTGTAAACTACGCAATTGGCTAATATCTCGCTGCCCACTACGATCCACCAGCGCATAGGCATAAACCCAGCCCACACCCGTTGCATCAGGTCCCAGTTGTGGTTTGGCATTGCTGGGGAGTGATGGCGCAACCTGGCTTAAATATTCCAATACACGACTACGTGCCCAATAGAGATCCGTATTTTCATTAAAAATAATGTACACATAAGAATCACCGAAAAAGGAATAGCCTCGAACAGTCTCGGCACCAGGCACGGATAACATAGCCGTCGTCAGTGGGTATGTTACCTGATCCTCTACCACTTGCGGTGCTTGCCCCGGGTACGAGGTTTTAATAATGACCTGCACATCAGACAAGTCAGGAATGGCATCCAGCGGGGTGTTTTTTAATGAATACAATCCCCAGCCAGTAATAATAAAGGTCGCCAGCAACACCAAAAAACGGTTGCCAATCGACCAACGAATAATCGCTTCTATCATGATTGACTCCTATTTAATGATGATTCATCTTGCTGTGATCAACCTTATCTGAATCGGCTTGATCAGGCATCGTATGCTGGCTGTGATCCATGTTGGAGTGATCGGTATGGTCCATCGATGAATGATCGTGATGATTATTCATCGAGTCTGATTCCGCCGTGTGTTGACTATGATCCATACTTGAATGATCAACAACGTCTTTCATATCGTGCTGATCATGAGACATAGATGAGTGTTCGCCATGATCCATTGAAGCGTGATCGGTATTTTCCATATCATGCTTGTCATGGTTCATGGTTGCGTCTTGGCTATGATCCATCGACGAATCGTCAGCATGCCCCATAGTGGAGTGATCCATTGAAGAATGATCTATGGACTCGTGGTCATCATGCTCGCCTTGCATTCTTTCCATAATATGAATTTGGGTAACGGAAAAACCACTATCGCCTACTTTGTTGATTTCGACATGCAGTGACTGCCCTTCCTTCAAAGTACTTAGATCGACTTCATCTGAAACCGCAAAATTCATCGTCATTTGCGGCCATTCCCACTCGGGGATAGGATCGTGATCTAACTTCACCATTGCACTATCGGTCATCACATCAATGACGCGTGCTGCTGCCCAGACACTAGTAGGTTGTGCAGCGGCTTCCATACGCACAAAGTCCGATGTTTTGCTGGATTCTGAATCCAATAAGAATTGTGCGGATGTGACAACGCGGTCACCCTCTGACAGGCCTTCGGTGATTTCTGTCCATTGGTCACCGCTCTGCCCCAGTGTGACTGCTATGGATTTAAACTGCCCTTCCTCTAAAGCCAATACCACACGGTTTTGAGAACCCGTACGAATAATTGCTTCGTTAGGTACCACTAAAACACTATCATCGGATTCAGCATTAATTTGAATCTGGGCGAACATATTGGGCTTGAGTTGTTTGTCATCGTTGGCAAAGCGTAACCGAATACGCAGGGTACGCGTTTTGGCATCTAATGTGGGATAGATATAGTCCACCTTGCCCTGCCAACGCTGACTGGGTTTGTAATCCAGTGTCATGGTCACGGGTAAGCCCACGTCGATTAACCCTGCTTGTCGTTCAAAGACTTCTGCTTCAACCCATACCTCATCAAGAGAACCGATCGACATCATGGAGGTGCCGGGCTTAACAAAGAAACCTTCGCGAATATTCAACCGATCCAGTACACCAGATTGCGGTGCATAAAAGGTCACGGTTTGTTTGACTTTGCGGGTTTTAGTCAGTGTATTAATAAATGTGCTAGACAATTGAAGCGCACGTAACCGATCTTTTGCTGCAGCAATTAAGGTCTGGTTTTTACGGTTTAAGGCAATTAACAATTCCTCTTGTGCAGTGACTAGCTGCGGAGAATATAAAGCGTAAAGTGCCTGACCTTTTTTAACGGGATCGCCTTCTGCTTTAACGTATAAATTCTCTACCCAGCCTTCGACGCGTGGGTGAATATGAATGAGTGATTCTTCATCATATTGCACATAACCGACGGTATTGATCATTCGATCCAACGTACGCATCTCTGTTGTTGCAGTACGAACCCCTAAGTTATTAACAACGCTGGGGTGAATGCTAATCGTACCTGGGCCTGCGTCTGCACCGCCACTGTCCTCTTCATAAACAGGGACTAGATCCATGCCCATCGGTGATTTACCCGGTCCATCTCGACGGTAATTGGCATCCATAGGTGCCACCCAATAGAGTGGTTTTTTTTCATCGCTACCCATATTCGTTGAGGATAATGCTTCAGTGTTGATATGCGGAAGTGTAAAAAAAACAGCCCCACCACCGATCGCCATGCTGATTAAAATAATGATTAATGTCTTCATCGCTTGGCCCCTGTTGAGTCTGTCGTTGTTGTAAATAAATAATTTAATTGTGCAATGGTTTTTAAACGATCAATATCAATCGTTAGTGCATCGATACGACTATTTAACTCGGTGATACGGGCACGTACGACTTGGTTAAAATCCGCATTGTCGTTGGTATAAGCTGTCAAGGAGGCTTCAACTTGCTCATGGATTTCTTCCAACAAACGCGTTTGGTAAAGCGCTTGTCGTTGATCTAAACGTTGAAGTTTTGCTGTCGCTTGATTGGTTTCAGCAATGAATTGGCGTAATACTTGATACTTTTGAGTTTTAATTGCCTCGGTTTGTGCAATAGTGGCACTGACCTGTTTATCTTGACGATTCGCTGTAAAGAAAGGCGCATCAAATGTGACACCTACCGATAATAAATCGGCACGGTCATTACCCATCAGGTCATCATCACGCCAGGCATAACTGCTGCTAATACCCCACTGAGGTTTATATTGTTGCTTGGCCAATTGTGTGGCGGTATCACTTACCGTAATTTGTTGGTCTAGCAGTAAGATTTTGGGATGTTGTAAAAAGTGTTGACTTAATGTGTCATTATTTTTGAGGATATTGTTACCGAGCTTGTTAAGAACGTTCGAAGCATTCAAAGGTAGAGGCGGTAATGCAAGATTTGTCAGTGTATCAAGCGGCTCAGGCAGCCACTCGTTCAGTTTGGCTTGATGAATGTCGGCTGCCTCAGCAAGACGGAATAAACGATCTTCTAAACGTGTCAGTTCTACTTGCGCTTGAATGATATCGTGCTGCTGCGTTTTCCCAAGGGCACTGGCATAATTGGCGTTGACAATGTCAGCCAAGTCTTCGAATAAACTGCGATCGTTTTCGATCAGTTCGATTATTTTTTCTTGTTTTAACCAATCCAGCCATAGCTGCGTAATCGTTAACGTCACCATGGCTTTACGATTTTCACGCTGAAAAACCGTTTGCTCACTTTGTTGCGCTAGCTGTTGTTGTTTCAGTCGCCGTGTTTTACCGCGGGGGAACTGTTGGCTGACACCAAACTTTAGCTGCGTCATAGCTTCTTGATCAAAATCAAAGGTATCTGTTGGCAAATTAGCTAGTCCTACCGATACTTTGGGGTCAGGTAATTGTCCTGCGGCAATCGATTGGTTATCTAATGCTTCCTGTTGATATTCACTGGCTGTTAACCATGGATCGTTGGCGATTGCCTGGCCAATGGCCTCTTCCAGTGATAAGTTGTTTGCGAAACTGGTAGTACTTAACAATAGACCAGCAGCTCCGATACATAATGTGTTTATCCTAAACATTAAAATTGCTCCTTTGCTTGAGAAACGGTGGCGAAAACTTGTTGGGTTCCATCTTGTTGTAATTGATAGATGGTATAAGGTGTAAAACGATTGCCCATTTCCATACCGGGGCTACCCGCAGGCATCGCCGGTACCGATAGGCCTATTGCGCCTTTTGGTGGGTTATCTAAAAACTGTTGAATGAATTTGACTGGGATATGCCCTTCAAAAATAAAGTCATTGTGTACTGCCGTATGACAGGATTGATATTGCGGCTTAATACCGAGTTTTCTTTTGATGGCTTGTAAGTTATTTGGGTGTTCTACGGCAGTATGAAACCCTGCGTTTTGCATATGTTCAACCCAGGCAGAACAGCAACCACAACTAGGGCTTTTATAAACAGTCAGTGTGTCAGACTTTGCTATCGTGTCCGCATGGACAAGGTTAAAACTGGTCATTGTAAAAACAGTAAACAATAAAAAGGGCATCTGCGTTTTTACAAAACGACATATTACGGCTTGCATAAGAAACCTCCAATGCATTGGGATCGAAAAATAAATAGGTTTAGCTGAGGTAAACACCTCAAGCGAGTATTACGTAGACGGATTTATCCTGCGTTAGGCAGTAATGGGAGGTCTATAGAGGTTGTTGAGTGGCGGAAACGGTACTCGAGAATAATAAGCCCCCATTAATGAACTACTGGAAGGCTCTAACGGTTGAACGTGAATAGTGGTGAAGAAAAAAGACTGACAATTACTCACACAATTATCACAAGAGGCGTGATGATCATGATCACCGTGCTGTGTATGGACTGAGGATTGCTGGCAATGTTGATCGGAATGATCGGCATGGTCACTATGTGATCCGTCAGCTGCATCTAAACACGACATATGTGCGTGAGCACCAGACATCATTGGCGAGTCAGCCTGCCCCCAACCCATTAAGGAGCTCGACAACGCCTGTTGAGTTAACAGCATTAACACGACTAACCATGTTATTTGTTGACGGTGCATATCAGTAATAAGCTCTACCTAAGTGTTTCAGACGTTGGTGATTATAAGGCCATGGAGTTAAAAAGGGCAAAATAAAAAATCCTTAACTGATTATCATCCAGATCCCCATACCCATCATAAAGAGGTTTTCTGTTAACGAGATAAAACCCAAAGGTACGTTACTGTTACCGCCAACACAGGCACATTTTATCTCACGCTTATCGAGATATACCGCTTTAACAACAGAAACGGCACCAATAGTCCCTATTAACAATGCAACTGCAGCGACTAAGCCACTGAATGCACCGGATAACATACCAATACCAGCAAAAGCTTCTGCAAAGGGATAAATGTAAGCATAAGGCACATAGCGCATGGCCAATAAATCATAAGTGATAAATTGATTGCTAAATGCATTTAAATCCCTCAACTTTTGTATAGCTAAGACACACATGCTTATTGCAATAAACCACTCAATGACCCTGATATGCATCACAGCGGCAAACACAGCCCAATGCAGTGCAGACGCCATCAATAATGCCATCGCAAAAATGGCTATGATAGGTTTGTATGTGACTTGGTTTTTATCAATTACCGATAAACCCAAGTAAGCTCTTAGCGCCTCGTATCCTCCAATACGTTCACCACCGATGACTATCTGAGGTGTGGTTTTGACATCATGGGCGGCCTTAAAAGCGTCTATCTGTTCACGCGATGTTAAGTGATGATCATCGACTTGATACCCTTTTCGGGTCAGCAAATCTTTTGCCTTAATGCCAAAAGGACAGACGTGCTTATCAGTCACCATCCGATAAAGTGTTGCTTGTTTTGCTGACACAGTGCCTCCTAAGTTCGTTTGATTGACGAGCAGTTTCATAAACCTATAGTGTGACGGTAACCGTTACGATTGACGGATTTAACACGCTATAGCGACAACATGAAATGGATTAAACACCTAGAGTCGACTCCAGAGTCAAGGGGCTAATATACTATTTTTCGAATTCTTGCAGAATGGGACAATGAGACTCTGTATTGGTTTTACAAGACTCTGTTAACACGACGAGCTCATTTTTTAGTTGGGATAGATCATGAATTCGCTGATTCAGTTCTACAATTTTCTCCTGAACCATAGCGCGTACTTGAGGCTTGGCCTGTGTAGGGCTTTCTCGAAAGGTCAGCATTTCACCAATAGACTCAAGACTAAAGCCCATTCGCTGAGCATGCCGAATAAAGCGAATTCGTGCAATAAGAGCATCATCGTAATGACGTACGCCGCTATTATTCCGTGGTACCTGCCCTAGCAAACTAATTTTTTCGTAATAACGCAGAGTATCGACAGATACATCGAGTATTACAGCAACTTCGCCGATTTTTTTAGTCATCAGTCTCTAATCCACTCAAACTTGGCATTACAATCACCACATACAATGTTCATTTTAGGTCTACCCCACACTCTACTCTCACAACTAGGGCACTGATATTTATACTTATAAGGCTTTTTAGTAGAAGGTGGCAAAATACTATTCACAGGTAGTAAATCTGAATACGTTGTTTGTAGTATATCGGTAATCGATGGGCTATTAACTACTGAACTGCTATCTAAGTTATGTAGCTGGTGATTCAGAGTAGCAACATCAGAGTCTTGTGATTTAACAAGTTGCTGTGTTTGAAACGTTGATTCACTATTTTGTTGAAGAGTTGATTTAGGCGTAGGTAAGCGATCAATCCAAGGGATATTAAAGGCTGCCTGTTCAATTAATTCGTAGCAAGACTGTAAAAAGAGTCCTCCTTCAATAGGGTAATCACTCATTTGCTGCCCTACTGTTGCCCCACCCGGTAATCCCGTTGAAGTTGGTTGCAAACCAACCTGTTTCATTTTATGCGCCCATTCACGATTATGGTAGTGATTGCGACTGGGTGTACCAAAGCAATGTTGCCAACAATGGACCATTTCATGGACTAATGTCTGCATGACATCAATGAGTGTTGATTGACCTATATGTGAAGGATTGATAGCTATCTCATGTCTTTTTTGACCTTCAAGGGAGGTCCAACGCTCTGGTGCGAAATATCCTAAAACACCCTTCTGTCGTTGTACGGTAAAGATAACGTCAGGTAATTCGCCTTTAAATAAGCTTTGATTGAAATGAACGTAAGCTACTTGTAAAGATTGATAGAGCTCATCAGTAGGATTCATAAGAATTAGCCAAGAAGTACGATTTATGTATAGTACTTAAAAGCGCAAATGTATACCAGTTGAGAATTTGGTAGGATGAGTTCATAAAGAAGGAAGGTGACAAGCAGAATAAGGAAGTATGCTGATCAAAAAACACCCATTTCTGTATAGTACTATACAGAAATGGGTGTTTTTTGATCAATAAGGTATCGAGTGAGAATGTACATGAACAATAAAATAAAAACACTAATAGGACAACCTTATTATGGCGACAACCCTCCAGATTCTCTCTGCGAAACAACAGAAGACCTTTGATTCCATACCTAAATTTAACAATGAAGAGCGTCAAGCATTCTTTGAGATGAATGCCGATGCGTACCGTTATTTTCGGCGATTACGCACTACTGATAATAAAACCAGCTTTCTTCTGCAGTATGGCTATTTTATCGCTAAAGGCCGTTTTTTTGAGGCTAGGCAATATCGGTGTGCTGATATCAAATATATCCATAAAATGTATAACCTCCCCTGGTCGGATAAATATAATGACGTTAAAAATTATGAAGCGCTTTATGGTGGTGCTTCATCATTGAGGCATCGAGAAAAAATACTCGAATTTAGAGGCTGGAGTCATATTAATGAGTCTGGGATGGACACCTTACACGAGACAGCAAAATGGCATACAGCTAAACAAACAAATCCATCGGATGTACTCTGGGCGTTGCATAGCAAGTGTATCGATATGCAGTGGGTTGTCCCTAGCTATCACGTATTTAGCCAAATTGTCGGTAAGAGTGCTCAGACATTTGAAACAAACACGATAGACAATCTTAAACAGTTATTACCTTCGAGCAATATTAACTCTCTTAATACACTATTAACAACACATGACGGCTCTATTTCTGTGTTGACGAAAATTAAGCGGATCAATCAATCTAGTCGCCAACAATCTCTCAACCGAAATGCCGTCATACTGTCAAACCTTAAACAGTTCTTTTTGGACAACCAAACAGTCATTAAAGAACTACAGCTCACTGACTCAGCAATTAACTATTATTCTAGCTGGGTACTTAAAGCTCCGACCTTTCAAGTCAAACAATATAAAGATCCATATAAAGCCTATTTGTATCTTATAGCGTTTATTCAGTGTCAGTTTTTTAAGCGTCAGGATGCTGCTGTTAAAGGTTTCTTAGATAAGGTCAGTAAATCTTTAAAGCGTGCACTCAATAAAGCAAAGAATTATGAAGAAAAACAAAAATCGAAAAAGAATAAAGCTATCGATGCAGTATCCGAGTCGCAAAAGGCTTTAACACGTTTAGTCAGTGAAATCATACGAATTACCGAAGACTCTTTATTAACAGACCAAAGAAAAATTGAAATTATTCGTAATCAAGCCATTGAGGCTATTGATGCTCAAGATGACGGATTTATTAAAAAATCTGAGTTTCTTGATGATTATCGTGAAAAAGAGCGCCAAGATTTTATGTTACTCGAAGGCTTAATTGAAGAATCCACAAGTCTAATTCGTTCGCTGAGCCAGACATTACAATTATTAGTATTTGATAAGGTGAATTCATCAGCATATATCATGGAAGCTATTAGTTACTATCAATCAAAGAAAGGAAAAGTGGGAGAAAATGCTCCCACTCAATTTTTAACCGCTAAAGAAAAGAAAGCGGTGTTTTCTGAAGGCCACATCAATAAGAAGTTGTATAAAGTCTTTTTGTATATACACATTGCAGAATGCATAAAATCAGGAAAATTATCGCTTAATTATAGTTTTGAATATCGTGACATTAATGATTATATGATAAGTGTTGCACAATTTGAGCAAGAAAAAGGGTCGATATTACGCACGACCAACTTGCTTAAATATAAAAATTGCCAACAACATTTAGATTATCTTAAAGAAAAATTAGAAGATACTTACATTAAAGTTAATGAAAGATTTTCTGCTGGCCATAATGGTTATTTATTCATGCGTCCCAGTGGTAAATTTCATGTAAAAACTCCTGCTATCAACCACGAGCAATCTAAATATATCAGCACCCTACTGTCTAGTGATGATGAAATATCCATTATCCATATATTGATGGAGATGGATCGTATTTGTGACTATACAAGTAGCTTTAAACATCACTCTAACAGCAAGGTCATCAAGGAGGCTAAAGAAAAAGTGATCGTTGCAGGCATTATGGGCCTTGGCTGTAATATCGGCACGCATAAAATGGCTAAAAAATCTCATGGAATACAAAATAAGATATTATTGGATACTGTCAATTGGCGTTTTTCTAAACAAAACCTACAAGCAGCCAATAAAAAGATTGTTGATAAAATTGAATCAATAGACTTACCAAATATCTTTAAAATTGATGAAAATCACTTATTGACTAGCAGTGATGGTAAGAAAATTACTGTTGCTGTAGATTCATTGATAGCATCCCGTTCTTATAAATACTATGGTAAGGAGCAAGGTGTTGCGATGTATACCTTTATTAATGAAAAACAGTCACTCTTTCATTCTACGGTATTTGCTTCTTCTGATCGTGAAGCTATGTATCTTATTGATGGTCTACTGAATAACACAACAGATACGAGACATATCCATACAACAGATACACATGGTTATACAGAAACTATCTTTGCTGCCACACACTTATTAGGGATTTCTTTTGCGCCACGCTTTAAATCTATCGAAGATCAATATATTTATAGTTTTCATACGAAAGAAAAATACAAAAATAAGGACTATAGAGTATTACCGACTCGAAAAATAAAAACAGAAATTATAGAAGACAGTTGGGACGATATTTTACGCTTAATGGCGAGTGTTATCTTAGGTCATTGTAGCGCATCGCAGATATTTAAACGGCTTAATTCCTATGCAAAAGATCATCCACTCTACCAGGCTTTAAAAGAACTAGGACGAATACCGAAAAGCCAACATATTTTAAATTATTATGATGACTTAGAATTTAGACAACGCATCCAGAAACAACTCAATGTTGTTGAATTGTCGAACAAGTTCTCTGATGCGGTATTTTGGGATAGAGGCAAACAGTTCTATGTGGGCACAAAAGAGGAGCAAGAAATACAAATCCTGTGTAAATCACTGATGCAAAACGCCATTATCCTATGGAATTACCTATTTTTAACTAAGCATTTATCCTCAACTAAAAATAAACAAGATGAAGAAGATATGCTGGACTCCATTAAAAAAGGCAGCGTATTATCATGGAGACATGTCAATTTTACAGGGAGTTATGACTTTACTAAAACTAGCAGTAAGATTGGGCAATTTAACTATGAAAAGCTTAAGAAGCTTAATTTCAAGAAAAATAGAAGGGCTAAGCAATAAATAAAATTCGATCATATCTATTTAAAATAGGAATACACAATTTTCATAAAATAGTACGCCTTGATATGGCAGACCACATATGAATATCTAATTTTCCTTGGATTCTAAATACTCACGAATAGCATCAGTGATATTAAATTCAAAATATACCGATAACGGATAATATGAAAAGAAGGCTAGCGCAAGAAAAAAGAATATAATTAAACCAGCATTTAGATAGTAGTGTCTCTCTAGGTTCGTAAACTCGCTCTTTAAATCCTCTAAGAGATTGGGAATTTTAGTTTCCATTCGATTCCATTTTTCTTGGTATTCAGCTCTGATTTTCATCAATAAAAAAAATTGACTCATTAAGCTCATAAAAATGACGATAATAATAAATACCGATGAAAATAGAAGAACAAAACCTAACCCATGGTCGGAGGCTTCTTTTGTTTTCATTAGCAACGCAGCCCCCAAAGTACCAATGGGTATACCTATTACTCTAGTATGTATCGAGTTTATAGCGGCATTCATTTCAGCCGCATATTTCCTATTTTCACCTTTTAGCTTTTCTTTGTTGTCTTCAAAAGAAAAGCCACTAACAAATAAATCATGATTATGACTAAAACGTGTGGATAATTGATCAATACATCTTATAAGGTTATTAAATCTCTCTTTTTTGTTTGAGTTTATCAGGATATCAATGATTATGGCTTTTAATTGTACACCTTTATCCTTTTTATACTTCTCTCCTTCCATAAGCTTGGTGATAACTGCTAAGGCATCGAGTATTTTTCCTGGTGCACTTTCGATGCTATTAGCATCATAGATTAAAGGTAAGGATAATTTCTCTTGGCTACCAAAAAAGTGCAGTTCCGTTTCTTCTTGATGATCTGCCACTGAGTCTTTTAGTAGCATGATAAAGTTTAAAACCCCAAGATAAGCATGTATCGATTGTTTTTGCTCAACGTCTTCCCAACTTTTCCAATCTTCCTTAACTAGATAACAGAGTGCTGGTTTTTCATGGCAGTACTTTGAACCACTTGATTGTAATAAGTCAGATAAATTCTCACCAAAGAAAAAACCTCCGGATCGATGTATTTTGATATTAATACTGAGTTTTTCCCCAGCAATTATCGAATCAACTACATTAGGGCCTTCTCTGACCACATTAACCTCTACAAAATCACTCCCTTGTGTATCTAATAACTTAATTGATTCAACATCTTCCTCATTAAGGAAAATATCTTCACCAATCAGCTGGTTTTTCAAAAAGGAAAGGGACAGGCTCTTATAAAGTGAGATTAACTTCTCTAATAGGTCAGTTGACATTATTACTACTGCCAGTGTTATTGCGTAATTCTTCTAATAGCTTATCAGGAATATCAAAAATAGTTAATGTAGAGGTAACAACGCCATCTTTCGTAGTTTCTGTAAATTTCACTCTTCCCTCTTCCATTGCTTCAGCCTCAAAGCTTATATTGATATCTTTTGTGCGACCTGCGTAGCGAGTGAGTTTTCTTATTGCATTCAGGTCAGCCCGAAATTCGGCTTGAATATCATAGGCTGATGCATTAACAAATGATGTAAACCGTTCAGGTTCTTCAGGGCTGATTAGTGCTGCAACAGCTGTTACTGTCACGCTTTCTTGATTTTCAACTCTTCGTCTGATTTCATCAGTAATTCGATTTCTAATTTCGGACTTTTCAGTATCATTCTGAATATTCTCATTACAGTATTCTTTTATAGCCTCAACTAGGAGATCTGTATTACGCTTAGGGTCGTTAAAACTATCTTCGTTTATACATAAGAAGCCTTTAAAATAATCACTTACCTCCTTCCTTTTACTGCCTTTAAGAAAAGAAATATAGCCTGTTTCTTGGTTTAACCATCTATCAATATTGATTCTGGCTGCAAAGTGTAGCTTTTCTAGGTTTAAAATATGCCCCTCGGATATGTTTTGATCATCAATGACAAATCCGTCAATATCCTTAAGTAAGAGGGTCATCATGTACCGGGTGTTGTCTTCCTCATATTGTATAAAGAATAGATGTCCACCGGTTGTTAGCGGCTCTCTAGATATACGCCCTTCTAAGTCTGACAAACCGCTTTCGGAAAAAGACACAAAGTCAATTTCATCGTTAATTAACTGACTTAAACAATCAGGAAACCAACCATGTCCAAAATCAGCATAAGCAACACCTGAATCTTTATTATAGCTTTGCCGAGCTTGAATAACTAAGCGATCGGCTTTGTCATTAGGAAGTGGAAGAACATCTTCTCGTGGAATAACTTCAACGGTTGAGCTGTGCTGCTGAGTAATAAGCTCATGAAATATTAGATTTGTAAGTTGCATGATTAAATTCCTTTTGGGTGTTGCCAAAAATTGACCCGTAATTGCTGTATTTTCGTGCAATATTTATTGCTTACGTTGAATTAAGTGCCTAATATATAAGAAATTATTTTAAAATCCTTTTTAACATGAATATGCGACTTTTAAAACTAAAGTGTTGAATATTTAGAGCATTAAAGGCGTATTTTTAATGTTGATTAACAAGAGGAAGTATAGAATAAAATATACTATAAAGTTCTTTTAATTCAATAGGTTAGATAGGAGTTGTGGAACTTTACCCCTCTTTATAGAGAATCACCCAGAGATCGACTATGTATCACGCAGCAATTACACCGCCATTTTGTTTATAACCAATGGTACTGTAGCGATCAGACGGACGAATACAGTTCATCAGATACTCCAATATTGGAGAAACTTCCTTAGGGCTATCAAGAAAAGACGGATAATATTTAGGTTCCTGTACTAGCTGTCTATCGATCATTTCATTAATGATGGGAAGGTAGCCAAATCCTGTTTTTCCAACATAGAGGTTCTTAATATTTTGAGTTTTGTATAACGTCAACGCCATACTTACTCCATTAAGGTAGAGGTAGTCTTTGGTGAACCCTCCTCCTCTATGTACTCTCACGGCCAATTTAAAGGCTGCTTCTTGAGAAAGGTGATGATCCTCGACTAAAAAACTATAGGTGTGGCGAAAATCATTATGATTAAGCATTTCACGCACTGCGAGTACTCGCAAAGCTAGACCTTGTAAACGCTCTAATGTCATATTGCCAGAATGATATTCATTTAAGATGGCAAGTCCTTCCTGAGTAAGAGTGTTACTTGGTAAACCCAATGAAAATACTTTTAATTTTTGTGACGATGCATTGAGGGTGGTCGCCATATGGACCCCAAGCTCATGATGAACAAGCGCTTCAGCTTCGGTATTAGAAATGCTGAGATTTTTGGCAATCATTACTGTTTTTCGGCTATTTGAAACCATAGCAGCAGCAACGAGTTTTGTGCTAGTTTCAACTTTACAAGGCATATTCCATTGAGCAGCCGCATTTTTCATTTTTTTCAGCAAAGCATCTGTTGTAACATGGCTGTCGTCCATATGCTCAAGGGGATTTGCGTGTAGCAAAAAACGGGCATTTTGTTCGTCTACTGAGCTAGGCTCTCCATAATACTTAAGCGATTCATATAAAAAATCAGGCTGCCCTGCTTTTACAAGCATGGCAATTTTTTCACTTAGCCCATCGACAACGTCTCGATAGAGAGACTGAATGCTGGCATCTCTTATTGAACTGATCGGCAAACGATATAGTTTTTCTCGAAACCAGTAAGGATCGATATCAAGTTGACGATATCTGAAATTTGGATGGTAGTTGCCGTTAGATTTAAAAAACTGTTTTTTTTCAGCAGGTATATTGATGGGGTTGATATAAAGTAATGTCTCCAAGCCTTTAGCAAGTTGAAACAGTGCTCGATCTACTTTGGTAACGGCAGGATCCATTGTTTCAGCCAGCATATCGAATTTTTTAATTTTTTTCTTAGAGGTAAAACGACGTGAGAAAAAAGCCGCTATATCAACAAGACAGTCTTTAAATTGCTGGCACAAAGATTGCATCACAAGCGGATAAAGCTCCCCTGTTAGCTCATCCATAAATACTTTTTTTACTTCGATAGGTAATACAAGACAATTCTGAAAACGGCTATTAATATGAGAAATCATATAACCACGGCCATAGAAAACATTATTTTCAGCAGCATTCACAGGCATATTGGGTAAGTCAATTGCTGAGAGTTTTGACAGCGACAAGCTGATGACGCTATGCCAGCGATCCATATCAATTTGTTCCGTTCCAATATTAAACGTAGGTGTCCCCTCTTCTCGGCGTATATGGTTGTATGAATGGATATCGAAAACAAGCGTTGCACCAAATTGATTTTCAAGTTTAGTCACCAATGCATCAAGCACACGATAAAATGCTTGATGCTTACGGGTACTCTCTGCTCTTTCTTTGGGTGAAAGTTTGGTCTTCCAAACGGTTTTTCCCCAAGCTTTGGTATAAATACAATTTGATATGGGTCGATTGAGATCATATTCATAACGAGAATCTTGCGCAATTAAGGTAATTGGCATCGACTGAATTAATTGATCAGTGTATGGATCCTCTTCATAAAATCTTTCTTGTTCAGATAGATCGATTCTGTCTGTAATATTTGACCTAAATTGATTGCCTGCATGAATGGCAGTACAAATAATGGGTGTATAAGACTCAATCTTTATAACGAAGCTACCATCAAACAATTCACATTCAAACTGTTCGCTTGAATCAATACGTCGAATGATTTCTTGCTCAGATAGCTTCTGCATCTTCAATCACCTTACGGAATGAGTTCTTTCGTTCAATCACTAACTCTCGCGTAGAGACTACATTTTCAAGGAAATCTATAACCAGTTTTTGCAGTTTGGTTCGGTTTAACTTGTTAATCCGTGAAATACCACCCGGACTAAGGACATTAATTTCGATTAACTTTCCATTGATTACATCAAGCCCAACTAGATACAAGCCATCACGCACTAGCTGTGGCCCTAATGCCTTACATAATAATTTTTCTTCTTTTGTTAATGTATGTTTAACTTCCTTGCCTCCGGCATGAATATTGGAACGAATATCGCTTCCGGAAGGCACTCTTCGCATTGCGCCAATAGGTTCACCGTTAAGCAATAAGATACGAACATCGCCTTGGTCTGCTCCCTCAACATATTCCTGCAAAATCACGTAGTTACCCTGCTCTCGGCCTATATAGAACTCCAACAGTGATCTAAAATTTTGCTGTGCATTTTTTTCGACGACAATAACGCCTTGCCCACCAAAACCATTGAGAGGCTTCATGATCATTTTTTCTGTTTTCGATTCTTCCAAAACCTGCTCTAAATAATCTTGGCTTTTAGAGACATAAGTGCCAGGAATAAATTGGGCCGCCTCACCACTAAAAGAGGCTGGATACAGTTTGTTGTTGGCTATACGCAAGCCATCAATGTCGTTCATGATAAAGACATCGTTGCGTACAGAATCCAGAAAGTTTAACGCGGTTGTATCCAATGGCGGGTTAGCTCGCATTACGATCGCATCAAACCCGCCAAGCGGAAGCTTGCAACGTTTAAATTCGGCAGTTTTATAGAATGACGGAATGTTATTGCTAACCTTGATAGATTTTTTGAGAACGTTACAAAATGCAAAGGCAACACTTTCTCGAATTGTGAGATTATTAGGGGTTGTTACAGCTACGGTTATACCGCGTGAAGCTGCTTCGTGGATTAATCTTAAAGTGCTATCCGTTTCTGGTTCTATACGATCCCACGGGTACATTACGAAACAAATTTTCATACGTATTTCACCGAAAATCCTGAATTATTGAGGTGCTATCACTCATTTCATCTTTCATTCTTGTATTTCTTAAAGTAGGAAGCGTCTTCCGTTCCTCTATTTTTTGGCAATAGCGCATCCAAGCGATTTCATGTTGTGTGTTAGCCTTTTTGTTACCTAGACAGACGGATACAAAGTCTATCTCTTCCTTGTTTACTGGTTTACGTACCCCTGAGTGTAGCTCTTGGTAAGCCACTCCATAAGTCTCCAGCAATGTCGCTTGGCTCTTATTGAACTCGCCGCTTCGTGCGATACCGTAAGGAAAGTGTTTTTCCTCATGAAATTTCTTATTGCTACTAAATGAACTCAAAACAGACATATCAATAAAATTCTCTTATCAGATTATCTATAGATATTTATTGTGGTATTGAATGAGAACTTAGTAAAATGATGTTTTTTTCTAGTTATCGATAAAAAAAATCGATCGATGAGGGTTATAATGAATACCGATCTGTTAAGAACATTTCTTGAAGTGGCCAAAACTCGTCACTTTGGGCACGCAGCTGAAAACCTCTTTTTGACTCAATCAGCGGTCAGTTCCCGAATAAAGCAGATTGAGACTGTTCTGGGAATGCCTGTTTTTACCCGACAACGTAATAATATATTGCTGACTACGGCTGGAGAGCGCTTAATACCGCATGCTGAGAGCCTATTGGCGTCATGGCAGCTCGCCATTCAAGAAGTCGGTGTCCCATCGAAGAAAAATACACAAATGTCATTAGGCGGCACTTCGAATCTCTGGGATACCTTTTTACAGTCATTGCTACCGAGGTTATCCATTAAATTCCCTAATCTGTATATGCGCACCGAAATCAACACTTCTCAACATTTAGTACGTTCTCTACTGGGAGGACGTGTTGATCTATTCGCAACCCTTGATCCACCAGCCAATAATGACTTTAAAGCAGAGATAATTGGCGACTTGGAGTTGATAATGGTTTGCAACGTAGATAAGCAACAAGTAGATGACATACCGTCGCTTGGACATGTATTTGTTGATTGGGGAACCGCTTTTAACATCCAGCAGGCAAAGTTATTTACTGAGCCAGCAGCCCCCATATTGCATACAGCACAAAGCCGGATAGCATTAGAGTTTATTTTAAGTCACAGAGGTGCTGCCTATTTACCCAGAGCCCTGGTACAAACCTATCTGGATGATGAACTACTATTTCAAGTTGCAGATTCATTAGAAATTAAACAAGAAGTTTACGTTGTTTATCTCAGTGGGGCAGAAACCAGTCTTTCATTAGGCCCTATTATCAATTTCTTAAAAGCAAGAGACATTAAGCCTGAAACAACACTAGCGCCTATCGACTCTGAGTTTTAGTTACACATATCTGACGATGCTTTAATATAATTTTTTTGTCGATACAAAATAATGGATGCACTCGAAGTATTCCTAGTACAAAAATTAATGCCATTAGTGCATAAATCATGCTTACTATCAGATTATGCTTAAATAAGCCGATCAATATTTCTCTAATAATAAAAATAATGGCAAGACCGATAATAAATGTTAGCCTTGTGGGTTGAGTATCAAAATAATAGAAAATACAGCTCCTACGATTAAATCAAAAACCTTTTTAATGCGATGAGTCATCATGCCAAGCCTCTATTTTTTAGTTGGTTTAATAATACGTACTTCTCTTTGCGGGAAAGGAATTTCAAACCCATTTTCTCGAATGGTTTCCAAAATAGATAATAGTAGATCTCCGCCTACCCTATTTTTTCCATCATCAATACCTTCTATCCAAAACTCAACAAACATGTTAATACCAGAGTCTCCAAAGCTATCAATTTCACAATCAGGTTGCTCTTCCTCAGTAAATGTATCCCCACTCAAGACTTGCGGGTGATCAGACACGACACTCTTAAGCAGTTCAACTAATTGACGAACGTCGGTTGAATAAGCAACAGAAAAATCAATTCTATAGCGTTGTTTAGGGTCTTTGTGCGTCCAGTTAACAAAAGCACTACTAATAAACTTTTCATTGGGGACTACAATATCTTTACCATCATAGGTTTCTAATGTGGTTGCCCTTAACGTCATTTCGGTCACACGCCCTGATTTCCCATCCTCCATTTCTATGTAATCATTTAAAGAAACAGAGCGATCTAGCAGAATAATAATGCCAGAAATAAAGTTTGATGCGATTGATTGCAGACCAAAGCCCAAACCTACAGCAATAGCGCCACCAAACACTGCCAAAGCTGTTAAATTGATTCCCATTACCTGAAGTAAAAGAATGAAAAAGAGGCAAAATACAGCAATTTCGAATAGCTTTGATAATATCTCTTGTGTTCTTAGATCTAGCCCTACCTGCTTTTTAATAAATTTTTTACCGGTAGAATTTGATAATCGACCCAACCAAAAAAGTAGCGTACCAAAAATAATAATTTTAGAAATGCTGTATAAAGAAACACGAATATCCCCTATCGCTATCGCTGTTGCATCTAATACATCAATAATATCTCCAAGCGCACCAGTTAAATGAAATATTAGGATTGGCAATCCTACACAAAGAATAATTTTTCGAATAGTTGAATTAGAGAAAAATGAGTCAATCAATGTGTAAAATAGCCACAGCGTCACTATGGATATAGTAGTGTTTATCAGTAATAGCTGTATATTGGCTTCAAAGTATATGGCTTTTAAGAGATTAAGAGAGAAAACCAATGTGAGTGGAAAAATTACTTTTTCAAAAGATAAGAAAATATTACTAATCACCTTTAAAAAACCAGTAACCCGATTAGATACTTGATGTATATACTTTATTGAAATTAAAGAAAAAATATAAGCACCCAAAAGACAGCAGCATATGATAACCATTTCGGCGTACAGGTATTCACTGGACCATACGGATGATATGTATGAATCTAGTCTTTCCAAAAAACTATTCGGCTCTTTCATAGTATATTCTCATAAAATCTTCTGTTAACTTTTGCTCAATATTCGTCGCTTCATGAGTTGGGCAAAATATCGAGATAGTCAATATATTTTTTCCTAAGTCCGTCGTACCAATTTTAATGCTCGGTTCTGAATTATTTAATTGAATCCCTAATCTTTTTTCGATTAAATTGCCATATCGTCCAGCCACTTCTTGGAAATCCTTGCAGTATTCTTTAGCATTATTCAATAATTTCAGTTTTAGTGAGCTAAAATCGGTTTTTTCAGGTTCCATAGTAATAGAGAACGTATGCAATACATAACGTCGAATAAAGTTTAAATTATGTACGGTGCCGCTAACAAAAAGATTATTGGGAATAATGAGCGTTTTTCCAGTATATTCATACTTATTTGATATCATGTCGATTTCTAGTAGTGTTGTACTTAACCAATCGCTTGTCACAACCTCTCCATAATTATCGTTAATACAGACCCAATCACCTATTGAAAATGCACGAGAGCTCGCTAAATACAATGACCCTACTAGACATTGAATAAACTCACGAGTGGCCAGAACAATCGCAACTGCAAAAGCAGTAATGGACAAGGCAAATAAGCGGATCTCGGGTAACCAAGTAACCACTAAACCTGCAGCAATTAAGAGTGTTGTCAGGTTAGTGATGCTGTTCACCCAGCGACGTGGGGACTCAGAATCCAGAATATTACGTTGCCTGATCACCCTGATTAAAGCCCATCGAAAAATAAGCAACAGGATAATCAGCAAAAAGGAGAAAGCGAGTTTATGGCTACTGATTAATTGAGTAAGAAGTGTACTAAGATTATCCATCAGTCTACCTTGAGTTTGTTGTTACGCTTTATTGACGTTCGTTTGATAGGCTTTTTGCTACCTTTGATAGTACCAAATGTTGCTTCATCAAGCATAGAGATTTTATTACTCGAATTGAATGATGAAGAGGCTGTACCCGTCACCCTCTAACTAGATTACCAGACAATAGTAGGTCATTAATACGTACGAAGATTATCGGACCAATCATTTACTGGTAAGCAGTGCTCAATAGACATTTCATCGATGGTTTTAAGAACAATTGACAATCAAATGATACTAAAACGGAGTGAAATATAAAAAATGAATAGAATATTATCCTTGTTGTAACCGAGGGTTTGTCCGTAATTCGAACCTGTATAAAAGAATCAATTAGTAAGGTTTTCTATATACAAAGAAATGTTTTATTGAGACAAAAAATTTTTGAGTAAAAGGTTAGTACGCTTTTAATAAAGCGCACTAACAAATTGTTAATGCTTATGCTCCCCATGATTCCCAACAACCCTGTAACCACGCAAACGCTGATACATCATTAATTGATGTTTGGTTAATAATGGTTTGGCTTTTAGATGTGCTTGTAGGTGAACATATCGTAGTTTGGCAAGATGATTGGCTGATTCAGCCAGCAACGAAGATAGTTGTTGTTCTTCGATGGTAGTCGTTGATTGAAAAAAATGCTCGATGTTTTTTTCGCTTTGTAAGTAAAGTTCGCCATAGTGTTTAGCAGAACGGTTCATCGTTTCCCAGAGTGCCTGAATAGAAGCGAGTTGCTTATCAGAGAGTTGTAGCTCTTCTTTTAATTCTATTATATGAGCTGGTCCAGGAACGCCATTAAGTTCGGCAGGCTTTGCAAGCCCCCAGCCCTGCCCCGTTTTTAATGAATGAATATCTTCGTCGCTAAGGCTTTTAATGGATCGATTTTGTTGCCCAGCATATTGGCTTGTCTCTACCGCCTGAACGGTTGTTGATAGTGCAAAAAATGTAATGATCATCGTTACACAAGCACGTATAAATGTTTGAGTTAACATGATTAGATTCTCCAAGGTATAAGCCAAAATAGGGATTAGTTTCGTGAGCTATTTTCAATTTGTAACCAGCGCTCATAAATATCGTCTGACCAATATGTCTGAAAATGCGCAATAACATCGATAATATCTGTTTCACTTAATTGATCTTTAAACGCGGGCATTTGTCCACCAACAGGTTCTCCGCCGAAATAAATAGTACGCCCCAGAATAGCTAAGGGATGATGCCATGCGTGAGCGCTTCCATTTAGTGGTGGCGGCGGATAATGGCCATTATCATTAGGTGTTTTCCAATTAGGTGTGGCTTGTGCATTGGCTCCATGGCACAAGCTACAATTAGCCGCAAAAACGGCTTTGCCGCGCTCGGCTTGCTCAGCAAAGTACCATCTTTGAGTACCCTGCTTTGGTGTTAATGTGACTTCACTAAAAGCAAGCTTGTTGTTATCGATGTTCACTATAGATGAAGAACGTTCATCTTTTTTATCACAAGCACTGAGCACTAATAGCAGCAGGCTGATGATTAATGGTAAGTGGGCCTTGGTAATATATGGCATTAGATGCCTCCAATTAGGGAAATTATTTAACACGCTGGCGATTGTTAACCTATCACCAGCTAAGAATATTTATATAAAGTGATCAGGTGTTAAATAAAAATCGGAGGCCGATAAAGGTGATAAAAAGGCGCTGAAGGGATAAAAGTATTTTCACTTAAGGCTTGTGTCAAATGGGAGTGATTTTGAAACCCAAAATCAAGTGCGATCAACAACGATAATTGAAAATGATAAATACAATTTTCACAATCTATGGTATGTGTATAGTGTTTATGATCCGCTTTATGCACGGAGTTAGCACTTTTATCAGACTCAGAACAAGGATGTTCTATGGACGACTGATGTCGATCCTCCGGCCAGTGAGAATAAGACGCGGAGACGCTCTGCACGGTAAAGAGCAGTATTAATATAACCCATAATGAGCGCTGCATATTGATTGTTAGCGACATTAGTGGCAAGCCTTCCCCAAGTGTTTAAGACGCCAGTAATTATAGGGCCAAGGCGCTAGAAAGCCAGCTAGTAGCATAGGGAATAACGACCACCAAGTAATACGCGCCTCTCCAACCAGTAAATAGTCTGTTGCATTCATAGCAACTTCCATGGCAATCATACTGACCAAGCTCATTCCTAGTGCTGTTTTAAGGGCTAATTTCAGTGACATTTGACGACTTAGCAGGATTGTTTCTAACGCAATACTTGTTAATAGGCCATTGATAATCGCTAATCCCATCACTAGGAACGGGTTGGTGTTAGGCGCATATATTTGGAAAGCAAAAATAGTCCCCAAGTCCCCTATGGCACAACCCAATAAGCACCAAGAGGTATTGTAGGCAGAACGCCTCCAAGTATGCTTACAGCCCCAGTGAATAGATAAAACGGAAGACGTGTTGGTTTGAGTCATTATTAATACCTAAGTGTTGCTTACCAACTAGTAAACACCTAGAGTTGACTCCAGAGTCAAGCGAATCATGATTATTTTTCAAATTCTTTTAAAATGGGACAGTCTTGCTCTGTGCTACCCTCGCAAGCCATGGTGAGTGAACGCAACTGATCCCTTAATTGGGAAAGATCCTCTATTTGTTGGTCGAGCTCGACCAGTTTGCTTTGTATCATCTGGCGAACTTGTGGCTTTACATTATTGGGTTGGTCGCGAAATACGAGTAATTCCTTGATGGCATAGAGGCTAAAGCCCATACGTTTGGCGTGAAGGATAAAGCGAATACGGGTTAATAAATGATCATCGTAATGGCGCACACCGTTGTGATTACGTGGGACTTGCCCTAGCAAATTCATTTTTTCGTAGTAACGCAGTGTATCTACCGATATGCCAAGCTCGGTTGCTACATCGCCAATTTTATTGTTCATAAATCACCATAAGCCGGCGGCTTAGTATACTGTTATCAACATAAAGAAAAGCATTAAGGATACTGAACGCCCTTTTTCAACCATCTTATCTGTATTTTTTGCATATTAGGCTTTAAAAATATCCATTTATGGCCATGATATAAATACGCACCTTCTGTTGTGGCATTTAACCCCATGACATCACATAATAGTATGACTACTTTATCATTTACGGGATTCCCTAATGACCCTTTTACTGATTTATCTTGCCATTGCCATTGGTATTTCATTTCTTTGCTCTGTTCTCGAGGCAGTATTACTGTGCGTTACGCCCAGTTATGTGGAAAAGCTACAAAGAGAAAAGCCTCGTGCTGCGGTGCACTTAGTCAAGGTTCGGCAACGTTTAGATGAATCACTATCCAGTATTTTAATTCTTAACACCTTTGCTCACACCATGGGCGCTGCGGGTGTTGGCTCTCAGGCATTGCAGGTATTTGGGCCAGAATGGGAAACCTTAATTGCGATTCTGCTCACTTTAGTGATTCTGTATTGCTCAGAAATCATTCCTAAAACATTAGGCGCTACGTTTTGGCAACAATTGGCGATACCTGCTGCGTGGACTATTAGCCTGCTAGTGAAGTTGGTCTATCCACTGGTGTGGATATCTACCCGTTTAACCCGCTTATTTAGCCGTAAAGAGAACGATATCACCCGAGAAGAGATTATTGCTCTAGCATCATTAGCCCATAAGGAAGGCGCCCTATTTCCTCAAGAAAATGCTTACGTATCCAATTTGCTGAGTTTACGAGATATTAAAACCGAAAAAATCCTTACCCCTCGTACCGTGGTACATATGCTCGACGAGTCCATGACCGTTGCGCAGGCATTAGAGCACCCTCAAACGAGGCAATTTAGTCGTATTCCTATCTATGCGGGCAATACGGATATGGTAACCGGTAAAGTCTTTCTTATTGATTTACTAGAGGCATCACACAAAGGGAAAAGTGATCACCCTATTAGCGAGATAAAGGATTCTATTTTTCGTGTTTCAGAAAAACTATCGGTACAGAAGCTGCTAGATACGTTTATTAAGCAGAAAGCCCATTTGTTTTTGGTGGAGGATGAGTTTGGTCAATTCTCGGGGATTGTTACCTTAGAAGACGCTATAGAAACCCTACTAGGTCGAGAAATTGTTGATGAACGCGACGTAGTGGAAGATATGCAAGCACTGGCCAAAAAGTTATTCCGAGAGCGCTTACGAAAAGAAAAAGTGCAGTATGAAACAAAGCCAGAAGACCAATAAAATCCAATTTTATCAAAACTTTATAATTAAAAAATAAAGTAAATTATAGAATAAAGAAAACATTAAATTACCGATATAAAGTCGAATACAATGAACCTTTAGATAAAAACCATGACAGAGTACTAATGGATACAAAACAACACGGACAGGCTTAACAAATTAATTATCCAAAAACAGGAACATATCAAAGTTAACACCTAAACTCTGATATAGTATATTGATTATCACTTATTTGATTATTGCGACGTTACTTATGCCCTCTACGATTACAAGGTTTATAAAGCATTTTCTTCTTGGTTCTTCGGTTTCCTTTTTACTCACTAGCCCGCTAAGTTTTGCAGCATCGCAAGACACATCGCTACCAAATCTAACCAGTAGCCAATTACAGCAGCAAGCAACTGTCGAGATTTTAAAAACACTAGACCGTAAGCATTTTGTGGATTTAATTATTAATGACGATCTTTCTGCTCGTTTTATGAACAGCTATTTAGATCGCCTAGACCCCACTAAGTCTTATTTTTTACAGTCAGATATTGATGAGTTTAATCAACAGCGCTTTTTATTAGATGACCAATTAAAGAAAGGCGAAAACAAAATTGGTTTTGCCATATATAGACGATTGCAGGAACGAATGAATGATCGTTTAAGTAAAGTTATTAATGATTTAAGTGACAACTCCCCTATCAACTTTACCATTGATGAACAAATGACCATCGATGATGATAATCGAGCTTGGCCTAGCGATATGAAAGCGGCCGATGAATTATGGCGCAAGCGCATTAAATCATCCTTCTTAGCACAAAAATTAGCGGGTGATTCGGTAGAAAAAACCCGTGAGAGCTTAATTAAACGTTACACCGATCAACGCGATCGTTTACAAAAAAGCACATCGGAAGATGTGTATGAAATATACATTAATTCATTTACTGAATTGTACGACCCTCATACCAATTATTTTTCCCCTCGCAGTTCTGAAAGTTTTTCTATCAGAATGTCGCTTTCTTTAGAAGGCATTGGTGCCGTCTTACAAAGTGAAGATGGTTACACCAAAGTCATTCGTATTGTGGCTGCAGGCCCTGCCGATAAACAAGGCCAGCTTAAGCCTTCCGATAAAATTTCTGGTGTTGCACAAGGTGATGATGGCGAGATTGTGAATGTGGTTGGCTGGCGTTTAGATGAGGTAGTTGATTTAATCCGTGGGCCTAAAGATTCCATCGTGCGCCTAGAAGTGGCTTCCAGCGATGCCAGTGGTGCTGAAACCACTAAGATTATTCGCATCAAACGCGATAAGGTTAAATTAGAAGACCAAGCGGCACAAAAAGCCGTCATTACGGTTGATGATAACGGTAAAAAACTTAAATTAGGCATTATTAATATTCCTACCTTTTACCTCGATTTTGAAGCTTACCGTAAGCGTGATCCTAACTTCCGCAGTACATCAAAAGACGTTTATCGTTTATTACAAGAACTGAATGCCGAAAATGTGGATGGTATTGTTGTTGATCTACGCAACAATGGCGGTGGTTCCTTATTGGAAGCTACAGCCGTGACTGATCTATTTATTAACCGGGGCCCAGTGGTGCAAATTGGCAAAGACGGTGGTAGAAAACAAAGTCAGTTTTCTCATGAGAATGCCGCTTACAATGGCCCTTTAGTGGTATTGATTAATCGCCTAAGTGCTTCGGCATCAGAAATTTTTGCAGGGGCTATTCAAGACTATCATCGAGGCCTAGTGGTTGGCTCCCAATCATTTGGTAAAGGTACCGTTCAAACCTTAACCCCTTTACAAAGCCAAGGGGAATTGAAAGTCACAGAATCGAAATTTTATCGCGTCTCGGGTGATAGTACTCAGCACCGAGGAGTTATTCCTGATATTTTAATGCCTGAGTTGATCGATAACTCCGAGGTAGGTGAAAGTAGCTATGATACAGCCCTCCCCTGGAGTCAAACAGAACCAGTGAGACATGGGGTTTATCGCTCCTTAGATCCTTTGTTGGGAGAACTAACGTCATTGCACGATCAGCGTATTCGTACGAACCCTGATTTTATCTATTTAAATGAGCGTAAAGCACTACAAGAAGAACAAGAGGCACGACAAACTATTTCTCTTAAAGAAAGCACTCGTTTAAAAGAAAAGGCAGAACTGGAACAGCGCTCTCTAACCATCGAAAATAAACGTCGCAAAGCAAAAGGACAAAACGAATATAAAGATTTCGATGCCTATGAAACACAATTAGAAAAAGATAATGAGGAACGAGCAGCCAATGCTGGTACAACCACTATCGATACGCAGGACGATGCCATTCTAAAAGAGGCTGGATATATTCTTAAGGACTATATTCACCTATTGGACGAAGGTGTTGGTAAGCTAGCGAATAATCCAAAAAAATAAATAAGAACCTTTCGGAGTAATAAGACACTTTTCACTATGATAAAAGCGATTTCTTTTAATACAAATAGTATTCGGCAGCGTATCCATCAAATCGAAGCCTTAATAGAAACCCACCAACCGGATTTTATTGGCATCCAGGAAACCAAAGTCACCGACGAAGAATTTCCGATCGATACAATTACAGAGCTGGGCTACCACGTTCACTTTCACGGGCAAAAAACTCACTATGGCGTGGCCCTTTTATCTAAAACGCCTTTTTTGTCGGTGAATAAGGGTTATGAAACGGATACCGACGAATCTCAGCGCCGTTTTATTGCAGGCACTTTTACATCCCCTTATGGCGGTGAAATAACAGTGATTAATGGTTATTTCCCCCAAGGTGAAAATCAAGATCACCCTACAAAATTTGCTAATAAAAAGAAGTTTTACGAAGATTTACAAGATTATCTCAATAAACACCATACTCCAGACGACCAGCTAATCGTCATGGGAGATATGAATATCTCCCCAACCGATGACGATATAGGTATTGGTGAAGATAATCGTAAACGCTGGCTGAAAACGGGGAAATGTAGTTTTTTACCCGTAGAGCGTGAGTGGCTAGATCGATTATATGGGTGGGGATTACACGATACGTATCGTACTATTCACCCAGATACCAATGATAAGTTCAGCTGGTTTGACTATCGCAGTAAAGGTTTTGATCGAGAGCCTAAAAGAGGTTTACGTATTGACTTAATTTTGGCCACAAACATCGTGAATGAAAAATGTTATTCCGCAGGCATTGATTATGATGTGAGAGGGATGGAAAAGCCTTCGGATCACTGCCCTATTTGGAGTTATTTTGGTGAATAACCATTCCGCTTAGAAGTTATCACTTTGTGATGACTTCTACCATAATCGTTTTAATAATAAATCCCAGCAACCCTACGCCCAGTGCGCCAAATAATATTATCGTACCAAATTTACCCGCGTTAGATTTTTTAGCTAAATCCCACATAATGAATGTCATAAAGAGGATTAAACCTCCAACACATAACATCAGTGCATAGCTTTCGAATTGTTCAATAGTCATAGGGTTTTCCAGTACTGATCTCTCCTCTTATTATAGTGCTTCCCTGTCATAACTCCTACCACTTAATTAAATAACGGTTATGTGTTAATTTATAAATGTGATTATCTAAGTTGTTTGATCACACGATGATAAATTAAGCTTTTAGTCGTTATAGACAGCTTGAAAATATACATATAACAAATCACTAGGGGAATACGATGAAAAATATTTTTTTGATGACAATGCTACTAGCTCTCATTACAGTGGGATGCTCCAAACCTGAAGAAGAAAAACCATCGCCAAGTGCCAAGACAGCCCCAGCTCCTGCAGAAGTTAGCGAGTCTGAAACAAGTACGGTAGATACACTAAAAGAACAAGCCGCAGAAAAAGTGCAAGAGGCAAAACAAGCGGTAGCTGAAAAAGTCGAAGAAGTAAAAGAGCAAAGTGCTCAAAAAATAGAAGAAGTCAAAGAGCAAAGCATGGAAAAAATAGAAGATATTAAAGAAAGCGCTCAGGACAAAATGGGAGAAGATGTTAAAGAAAACCTTCAGGATCAATTAAAAGCATTTAAAGATAAATATTAAACCCACTACCCGCTTCTATTATCTTTATAGCCTACAGAATAAAGTGCAGCGCTATAAAGATAATAGATAATTCGTCAAACTGGCTATTTGTATAACTTTGTATAACAAAGTTGTCAACATTGTATACAACTGCACCTATTTTCCCATTGACTAGTCCATACAGCTAATGCAGACTTGATGAGCAAGAACATACTCCATCGTTAATATAACTGCCATAAGGTTTGAAAACGCTCATCAATGGCTACCGAACAGATAACAACACCTTTACCTGACATTATCGCAGGTCCTATCCTAAGAGAAGTCACTGACCAAAGAGTGACTCTATGGCTAATAACAAGCCATGACTCACCTATTTTTGCTGAAATAAACGATGAGCAAGGTCAATTAATCGACATATTGGTGGATCATACACCAGTTAAAGTGGGCGAATTTGCTTTTATCAACATAGTGACGTTGCAATGCCAATCAACATTGCATCATGGAGCTCGTTATTATTATGATTTATATTTTAACGAGCATAAAGACACAGGTTTAGGACAGCACCTTGAGCAGTTCTTGTACGAGAACCAATCAAAACCCAGCTTTGTCTTTAAAAATGAAGTGAGTCATCTACTGCACGGCTCTTGCCGCAAACCTCATCATAAGAGCGACGATGGTTTACTTGCGGTTGACACCCAACTGGCTCAAGCCTTTAACAATCCACAGCAACAACCCGACCTTTTGATGATGTCAGGTGATCAGGTTTATATCGACGATGTATCTGGCCCAATGTTACATGCTATTCATCAGGTGATGAATAAATTGCAATTATTCGATACCACTCTTCCCCAGCAAGAAGTGAACGGCTTAAAAAGCAGTGAATACCTTAATAAGCATCAGCATCTTTTTTACCAACGCGAAAATTTGCTCCCCGATACCGAAGCCAACGAAACGCTGATAGAGCAATTTATATCAGGGAAAAGAAAACCTATTTTTACCTCGGTGAATGCCAATAATCATCTAATCACTTTTGCCGAAGTGATTGCCATGTATATCTTGGTTTGGTCGCCAGAGATGTGGAATTGTGTTGATTTGGAAAAAACCGATCTTCCCGAAGAATTTCGATCTTTGTACGATGATGAACTCGTTATTATCAAGGAATTTGTGAGTGGGCTTGGCCGTGTGAGACGAGCACTGGCACATATACCCGTGTATATGATTTTTGATGATCACGATGTTACCGATGACTGGAATCTGACACGAGGATGGGAAGAAGCGGTATACAGCAACGAATTTGCTAAACGTATAGTTGGTAATGCGCTAATTGGCTATTGGCTCTGTCAAGGTTGGGGAAATAATCTGACCAAAATGGCACCTCTAGCCGAAAAATTATTACCGCACTTCAAAGACGCAGGGTTACAACAACATGATGTGTTGATCGATACACTGTTTCAATGGGAAAACTGGCACTACACAATAGACACACACCCTAAAATTGTGGTGCTGGATACCCGCACGCGACGCTGGCGCTCAGAATCTAATGCCAATAAACCTTCAGGGTTAATGGATTGGGAAGCCTTGTGCGAATTACAAGATGAGTTGATTGATCAACCATCGGTGATCATGGTCTCTCCCTCCCCTATTTTTGGGGTTAAATTAATCGAAGCCGTTCAGCGAATATTTACCTTCTTTGGTCAACCGCTAATGGTTGATGCAGAAAACTGGATGGCCCATAAGGGCGCTGCCAGTGTCATATTAAACATTTTTAGACACGTTAAAACACCACCTAATTTTGTTATTCTCTCTGGCGATGTACATTATTCTTTTGTTTATGATGTGAGTTTACGATTCCGTCGTAACACCCCTTCTATTACACAGATTACCAGCAGCGGCTTAAAAAATGAGTTTCCCAATACCTTGTTGCGATGTTTTGACTACCTAAACCGTATTCTTTATCACACATACTCGCCTCTTAATTGGCTCACTAAACGGCGTACTATGAGTATTAAACATCGCCAGCCTCAAGGCCATGCATTTGCTACTTTAGCCAATACCTCTGGTATCGGCAAAGTCTACATCACGCAAAATTGTGAATCCGTAGAGGCGACTTTAGTTCAAGCTAATGGTATGGAAACCGAGTTCTATAAAAATAGAGAATAAAAAGTAGACAGTAAAAAATTATGGCATCCAAATAGAAATAGTTTTTGGTTGATATAGGAAACGACAGACAAAAAAAACCAGGTGTCTGGGGAGATCACCTGGACAAGACCATTAGGAGTAAACTTAATGAGCTAGCTTAGGGGGAAGCTAACTATACTTTTAGTATGGTATATATTTTTGCTTTTTCCAGTTTGGACGCTGGTTTTCTTCAAATCTTTTTTGAATAAGTAAATTCTTTTTAGTAGTAACGGTGAATAAAGGGTTGTCAGTGCGATGTACACACCTTGATCAACCAGTGCTACTAGTTTGCTAAGAAATACACGTCATCAGCCCATAAATATAGAATCATCGTCATCCACTTATTTCTTTACACTCAATATGCTCTGTTTGATGACAAAATAGATCGATATTGGGAAATCGGTTTTTCCACAATACCTGTGGATAACTTTGTGAGCAAAGTTTGATTAAGGGCCTCAAACACCGTAATTATAGGCTTAAAGACAAATTGTTTAAAATTTGACCAAGCTAAAAATATCTTTATTTTTCAATAGGTTAGGAATGTCAACACGTCATTGTTAAAAAAATAGATTTTTTATCTTGATTCTGTGACGTTTTTCTTACATATGTGCATAACATTGCGTTAGTAGCCACAAACTGGGTAGTTCGCATTTTTCCATTTAATCGATGGATAATGAGGACGTTTAGCTTTATAGCTGTGTAGAAAGGTAACCAATTCCACTATTAAAGGCTGATAAAGCTAAAGTCGGGAGGACAATAAGTCAAAGATATGACTTATTGCATAAACCTTGAACTATTTAAACGGCTAAATAGCCTTGTGATGCTATTTTCGATAGCGTGCTGTACATCGAGCCCTAAGCGCTCAGGTAAGCTTTTCTTAAGCTCATATTCAAGCTCGTAAATCTCGGCTTCACCCAATTGAGCAGTAATATAGTCATCACTGGTGATCAGTTCATCAACTAATTGTTGCTCTTTGGCTTGAGACCCAAACCACACTTCTCCCGTAGCCACTTTGTCTATATCCACAACTGGACGCTGGGTACTGACAAAGGTCTTAAATAATGTATGGGTTGTTTCTAAGTCTTCGGTGAATTTTTCACGCCCCTTATCCGTATTTTCGCCAAACATCGTTAATGTGCGCTTATACTCGCCAGCGGTAAACATTTCAAAATCGACATCATTTTTCTTTAGTAAACGATGGAAATTAGGTAATTGCGCCACCACACCAATAGAGCCTATAACTGCAAAGGGTGCTGCACAGATTTTTTGTGCAACACAGGCCATCATATACCCCCCGCTGGCGGCAACTTTATCGACGCATACTGTTAAAGGGATGGACTTATCACGTATGCGCGCAAGTTGGCTAGAAGCTAGGCCATAACTGTGAACCATACCACCACCACTTTCCAGTCTAACAACAACCTCGTCTTTTTCTGTAGCAATCGACAGTAAAGCGGTAATTTCTTCACGCAAGTGATCGACGGCAGAGGCTTTGATATCGCCATCAAAGTTTAATAGGTACAATCTTTTAGGTGGCTCTTGATCGTCAGTGTCCGTTGAAGCTTTTTTCTTTTTACGTTTTTTTTCTGCTTTTTCTTCTTGTTTCTTCTGTTTCCGCTGCGCTTTTAAAACCTCATCATCGGTAATCACTGACTTTAACTCGTCTTGAATTTCATCAAAGCGTTCATTCAATTTAGTGATTTTAATATTTCCCTGAGCGGCTGGTTTATTTTTTAAACCTGCACTCACTACAAGCGCCAAAACAATTGCAATAGCGACAACGAACGTTATCGTTTTGGCAAGAAAAAGACCATATTCATATAAAAATTCCAAGTTAACTCCTTTTTGTATTATTAGTTAGTTTTTTAATATTCTAAGTATTGTATGTAAAAGCGCCTTGTGTCTCTCGTTGGGCGTCTAACCATTACTGCCACTGTTTTACTGCGTCTTTTGCAGAGCGATTTAATGGGCGAGCAACAAGTCCTGTGTTACTTAAAGCAATTTGAAAAAAAGCACCATCACTCATTGGCAAAAAAACACTATTACCGTAGCGGGCATCAACCATCCCAATTTTGTCATCAATGTTATTTAGCCACATCCATATATCTACGCTCCAAGGGCTTTCGTTTAACGCATATAAGCGTCTGGGCTTATCGCGTTCATCATTTAAGGAGATATATCGACCCGCCAAGCGTTCTAGGCGATAACCGGTTTTAATACCTAGTCGAGCAGCTTGGCTTGACCACTTTAGGATACGGCTATCAAGCTGCCATTGATCGCCATAGAGCTCATATCTATCCATATCTCCAGAATTGGTAATCAAGGTAGCGGTGTAATGCTGCTCTTTGTTTTTCTCAAAACGTATAGTGGCAATGTCTTTTTCCGCAACGAGCTCATTATAACTAGCAATGTCTATAGCAATCACAGCTAATATTAGTACTAGGAAAATTAAGCCAAAACCGCAGGTTCCTTTTAACCAAGCTAAAAACCACGGCGTCTTAAAAAATAAACGACATACCTTATAAACAATATAAAGCGATATCAGTAGGAGAAAGGCGGAAAATAAGATATAGGTCATAGTAGCCGACTAACCACTATATGGTATATCCAAGAGCCGCTAGGCTTTCTTCAGCAATAGAGAGTGTATTGTCTGAAATATTCTTGTCGATTTTCATGCAATCTAAATAATATTCCAAACAAATTAATGCATCGGCAAAAGTTTCTAACATATGCTCAAGTGCTGCAGGCTCTTCGGTTGCCATAAGGGTCTGGTTAATAAATTCTGAGCACCCAGATATAATTGCTGCAGCCCGTGGCTGGGAAAGTACTATCATTCCCCCTCTTACTTCGTCCAGACGTGTCGCAATGTCCTGCAAATGCGCTTTATCATAATTCGAATCAGCAAAGCCCGTTAATGCTTGCTTGATTTCTGATAAACCGAGTTCTGTTTCTTCGATAACAACAAGTTGTGCACTTTGCAGATGATTATTCGAAATCATTTCATTTTGCGTTAGCTTATTAAGCTCTTCGAGTTTATCGCCAGAAAAATTACGCTTTTCTAAACTATTTAAGACACTTTCTACATATAAAAAAGCATCTACCATAGATGAGTTCTCAATCTCTTGCATACGTTCTTGTTTGTTGTACGCCTCTTGCAAATGCTCTAATGGCTCCGTTAAAACACCAGACGCTGAAGTTAAGCCAACCACATTTAAAATATCTTTCACTTTTTGTAGGCGCGATATAGTGTCTTCATACTCGGCTTCTACATCCGTATCTGAAGTTTGTACACGCTCTATATTTTCTTTTGAAATATTCAACTCAACACGAAGTACATCGGCAACGGACTGCACTGTGTTTGCACTAGGCCCTGTTAGGGCGACGGATTCCTGCAAAAGAATAGATTCGGTATAACCAATATTATCTAGACCAAATAATTGGATAATTTTGCTGTAGATAGGATTTTTGGCGCCAGAAATAGCAATATAAAATGCTAATTCTTTTAGTAAGTCATCTGGTGGTGTTACGTCAAAACCAATAAGGCCATTTTTTTCTACATGCTTTAATAGTTTTTCCAGCTGGGCAAATAAACGCTTGCGGGTGATTGTAGGAGTTAAGCCTGCTTCTACAAATGCTGTCAGTGAGTGAGCAGCTAACCACCATAGGGTTTCACTTTGATACCCTTTAGAAAGCTTATACAGTTTGGTTGTTGCGTGATGGATAAGCTTAATCGACTGACTGGTATGTTGATCTTTCATTAAGCCTAATAAACCCAGTTGAAACATGTGCCTGAATCGACGCAACATGGCTTTACTTTTATCAACAGGGATATCTACTGTTTGGGACGTTATGGGCCGCCGATAAGAGGTTACTGTTGGCTCAAAATATGACTCAGGCATCAACGCTTCGTTGTTGGCTATACGGATATCATTAATATAAGGAATTAATAAAACCGGCATCCCTATTTCATGCTGCTGTGTATATTCAAAGTAACAACTAAGTACAAAGAAACCCTTAGTCAGTGCAGCCAGTTTCTGATCCAGTTTATGTGGGTTTTGAGGATCAATTTTTGTGGCCGTCAGTAGAATTTCTCCTGCAAGCTCGCAGGCACCATGTAACTGTATTAATTCTAAGCTTCCGCGAATTTGCTGAAGAGAATGAATACAATCTTCTAGGACTTTCAGGTTATCCCTTTCGCTAATAAACGTTTCAAGATGTGTGGATGCTTCATCAATCGTCGACATTAACTCCATTTGTATGAGGCTAAGGGATGTTAAATTGATCGCTTGTTTGTTACTCAATGAATAATCTCAACCGTTAAATAAATAATAGGGCTTACTATACCATTTTCATTTGGAAATAGGGGCATGTGATAGGACCTATTGTATTTGAAAATAAATAATTACACCATTTTTGCGACTCGTATCAGAAAATAGCACACAACCTATTCTTTGACTAAACTTAAATGTATATGTCGTTACTTAGCATGTGTACTAATTTGGTTATAACACAACGTTATAATATGGGTAGTTTATACCCACCCTATTCACTTGAGATTATCTAGGAAAAGCAAATGACTCATAATCTTGCAGAAGGTTTTGCTCGTAACTTTTTGGGCAACGCGCCGCTATGGTATAAACAAGCTATTATTGGCTTTTTAATACTCAACCCGATCCTTTTTCTAGTAACCACCCCTTTTGTTACTGGATGGGTGCTCATTGCGGAATTTATTTTCACCTTAGGAATGGCATTAAAATGTTATCCACTACAACCTGGGGGGTTGCTGGCCATTGAAGCCGTGGTTCTTGGTATGACAAGCCCCGAGTCCGTTTACCATGAGATTGAAGCAAACATAAAAGTTATCCTTTTATTAGTCTTTATGGTTGCTGGCATTTATTTTATGCAGAACTTGCTGCTATATGTCTTTACTAAACTGCTAGTAAAAGTCCGCTCTAAAGTTCTTTTGTCACTGCTATTCTGCTTTGTTTCAGCGATCTTATCTGCCTTTCTTGATGCCTTGACGGTAACGGCAGTACTAATCACCGTAGCTGTTGGTTTTTATGATGTTTATCACAAAGTGTTTTCTAAAGGCCATGTTCCCAAAGAACTCGCGGATGCTCACACTGAGGACTTATCAAAATTCAGAGCTTTCTTACGTAGCCTAGTCATGCATGGTGTAGTTGGTACGGCTCTGGGTGGTGTTTGTACAACTGTCGGTGAACCACAAAATTTATTGATTGCCGAAACAATGGGATGGAATTTCATCGAGTTTGTCGAAGTTATGGCACCGATTACTTTCCCAGTTCTAATTTGTGGTTTGATTACTTGTGCATTACTAGAGAGCCAAAGTAAAGGAATGTTTGGTTATGGCATGAAAATCCCCGAAAACGTACGTAATATTTTGATTGAGTTCTCGGAGGAACAAGATAAACATAGAGGACACAAAGAGACTGCTGAGTTAATTATTCAAGGGATTGTCGCAATAATCCTCGTATTTGCCTTAGCTTTCCATGTTGCCGAAGTAGGTATTATTGGTTTAATGATTATTGTCTTGTTAACAGCATTTAATGGTGTTATCGAAGAACATCAAATAGGTCATGCCTTTGAAGAAGCATTACCATTTACTGCCTTATTGGTTGTATTTTTTGGAATTGTTGCCGTTATTCACGATCAACACCTATTTAGCCCGATTACTAATCTTGTATTGAGTATGGATGTTAGCCAGCAAGCGCCTATGTTGTTTGTGGCTAATGGTATTCTCTCCATGATTAGTGACAATGTGTTTGTTGCAACAGTATATATCGGTGAAGTTAAAGCTGCCTTTGAGTCCGGCAGTATTTCACGTGAACACTTTGAAGACTTGGCTGTTGCGATTAATACGGGGACGAATCTACCTAGTGTGGCGACACCTAATGGTCAAGCGGCTTTCTTATTCTTATTAACATCGGCTCTTGCACCGTTAATTCGCCTGTCCTACGGACGCATGGTCATAATGGCACTGCCTTATACATTTGTATTGGGCGGTGTAGGTCTTGCCAGCCTTATATACTTCACCTAATTAATCAGATTGAGAGGTACCAATAAAAAAGCCCGCATGCAAACCATGCGGGCTTTTTTGTGTCTTTTAATGTTACAAGGCAAGCTAATAGGAAAAGCGCTGTGCTCTATTTAAGCCAGCCAATGCGGCAATGCGATAGGCTTCTGCCATTGTTGGATAATTAAATGTCGTGTTTAGAAAATACTTTATATTATTTTGCTTATCGGGCTGTTTCATAATCGCTTGACCAATATGAATAATTTCCGAGGCCTCTGCCCCAAAGCAATGAATACCTAATATCTCAAAGGTATCAATATGAAAAAGTATCTTAAGCATCCCTACTTCCTCACCACTAATTTGTGCTCTAGCAATACTTTTAAAGAAAGCGCGGCCCACTTCATAAGGCACCTTTTCATCGGTTAGCTCACGCTCGGTTTTACCGATAGAACTAATCTCGGGGATGGTATAAATGCCAGTAGGAACATCATCGACATATTTAATATCTCTTCCTAACAACGCCCCTGCCGCCGCTCTACCTTGATCGTATGAAGCACTGGCTAAACTTGGCCAACCAATCACATCACCAGCGGCATAAATATTTTCGACTTCGGTACGATAACTATGATCTACTGCTAGCTGACCACGGCTATCGGCTTTTAAACCGGTTGCTTCGAGATTCAAATCATCAGTATTTCCTGTTCGTCCATTACACCAAAGCAACGCGTCAGCATATAATCGTTTTCCAGACTTAAGATGAACAGTAACGGACTTATCCGTTACTTCAAGAGAATCAAATTCTTCTTGATGCCGAATCATCACACTAACATCTCGCAAGTGATAATTTAAGGCACCTGAAATTTCATCGTCCAGGAAGGATAAAAGACGGTCTCGTGTGTTAATCAAATCCACCTTAATACCCAAACCTGCGAACACTGAGGCATATTCACAACCAATCACACCAGCACCGTAAATAATAATATTACGAGGGGTATGTTCCATCTCTAAGATAGAGTCGCTGTCGTAGACACGAGGATGCGAAAAATCAATATCCGCGGGTTGATAAGGACGAGAGCCTGTTGCAATCACAATATTTTTTGCCGTAATTGTTTCTTTATTATTGGAGGCGTCCGTGACTTCTACTTTGTGTTTACTTAAGAATTTAGCCTCTCCTTCAAGCAGTTTAACGCGATTTTTATCATAAAACGCGTTGTGTACACTCACTTGCTTAGGCACAACTTTCATTGCTTCTTTAAGAACATCAGGATAAGTAATAGAACGGGTATCACCGAGTTGACTAAAGATGCCACTTTTTCTATAACGAATGATCTGCTGAATCACGTGACGTAATGATTTAGATGGGATAGTGCCTTTATGCAAACAACTTCCGCCGACATCAGAACGACATTCTATTGCAGCCACTTTCAGACCATTTTTAATTGCAGCCATAGCTGCGCCTTCACCAGCAGGACCCGTTCCAATGACCAATAGATCTACATCAAACTTTGCCATAATATGCCTTACTCTATGCCCCTAATTGTATTTCGATTATTTTTTTGTTGTTGCGTCGTAGCCTAAATCATTCTCTGATGCAGCTTCTTTTAGTAAAGAGTTTTGATTTACACCATTTTGCTCTTCACATTTATTAGGGTCATCGCCACAGATATCACAGGTGTAATTTTTCTGTCCCAGAGCAGCACCTACTCCGCCACAAGAGCCCGTGATGGGTTTACGCCCCATTAAAACACCCACTGACATTCCGGCAACAATGAGTCCAAGAAGAATAAAAACTAATAAAAATGTCATCATAACCATAAAACCTTTATCTATTTGCCTTACGTAACGAATGAACGAGTCATTATAAGTAAGGTGTAAAACTATCAGAATGAACGGATGTAAATTCCTCACCGTTATATAACAAAATATAGACTGGAATGTTATATTCCAACGCCATAGCGAGTGCTTTTTCCTCTCCCAATACCATGAAGGCTGTTGCTAAACCATCAGCTTCCATCGCAGAATCGGCGATGACAGTTAACGATGCAATATTATGCCGCACCGGCTTACCCGTATTAGGATCGATGGTATGTGAATATCGTATACCGTCTTTTTCGAAGAAATTTCTATAATCACCAGAAGTAGCAATGGCCTTGTCTTGAAGCGAGATTATCGCCTGTGTCGTCGATTGCATGAGTGATGGTTTTTCAACACCTATCTTCCACCAATTATCCGACTTATTTTTACCCTTTACCCGAATCTCGCCACCAATTTCAACAAGGTAATTTTGCACACCGTTATTCTCTAGCAGTGTAGCAATAACATCAACACCATAGCCTTTTGCAACAGCTGACAAATTAACTGTTAACAGAGGATGGCTTTTTTTGATGCGAAGGTTAGCAACATCCAGTATTAATTTCTGCCAGCCGACAGTGGTTTTAGCTTCTTCGATCTCTTCATCATTTGGAAAATCAGTAGGCCCTTGCTCACCAAACCCCCACAAATTGATCAAAGGCGATACGGTTACATCAAATTTACCTTGGGTTTGTTGTGACAGCTGTAAACTGTAATCAATAACCTTCAAAGTCTCCGGCGATACATCAAACCACTCTACAGAATTAGATTGATTAAAGCGAGAAAGTTCAGAGTCTGCAACGTATGTCGACATCAACTGATTAATGTGATGTAACGATGCGTCCACTTGTTGCTGTAATTGTGTTAAGTCAAGTGATAGAGACTTTTCCGCCACCATGGTGACATGGTAGGTGGTTCCCATAGTGTTTCCAGAAAGCTGAAGTTCTTGCTTTTTTTCGAAACAGCCTGTTAACAAGAGGGAAATTAGCACTATCACAAATAAAAACGAGGCATGTAATGCATGCCTCGTTTTCGTGATCACTGATTGAATCAACATATTCATTATTACTATAACTTAACCACCAAAGTCGTCGAGCATAATGTTTTCGTCTTCAACACCCAAATCTTTGAGCATTTTAATCACGGCTTGGTTCATCATTGGAGGCCCGCACATATAGTACTCACAATCCTCTGGAGCTGGATGCTCTTTGAGGTATTCTTCAAATAGAACATTGTGAATAAAGCCAGTCAGCCCTTCCCAGTTATCTTCAGGCTGTGGATCCGAAAGCGCAACATGCCATTTAAAGTTGTCATTTTCCTTTGCTAGCATGTCGTATTCATCTTCGTAAAACATTTCGCGTAGTGAACGAGCACCGTACCAGAAGCTCATCTTGCGGTCGCTTTTTAATCGTTTTAGCTGATCAAAAATATGTGAACGCATCGGTGCCATACCTGCACCACCACCAATAAATACCATCTCTGCATCGGTATCTTTAGCAAAGAATTCACCGAATGGTCCGTATACTGTGATTGTGTCGCCCGCTTTTAAGTTAAATACATAAGACGACATTTGACCCGGTGGAATCCCCTGAGCGCCTGGAGGTGGAGTCGCAATACGAATATTAAACTTCACCAAGCCTTTTTCTTCAGGATAATTAGCCATCGAATAAGCACGAATGACTGGCTCATCCACTTTCGACTCTAGGTCAAAAAAGCCAAAACGTTCCCAGTCGCCACGATATTCTTCTTCGATTTCGAAATCTTTAAATTTAACGTGGTGAGGAGGCACTTCTAGCTGAACATAACCACCCGCACGGAAATCAACGTTTTCGCCTTCTGGTAGCTTTAATGTTAGCTCCTTAATAAAGGTCGCCATATTGGGGTTTGATTCAACAGTACATTCCCACTGCTTAACCCCAAATACATCATCTTCAACCTCAACGTCCATGTCTTGCTTAACAGCAACCTGACACGATAAACGCCAACCCTCGCCCGCTTCTCTTTTCGTAAAGTGTGCTTCTTCTGTCGGTAGAATTTCGCCGCCACCAGATTCAACAATACACTTACACTGGGCACAGCTACCACCACCACCACAAGCGGATGGTAGAAACAAACCTGATTCTGCTAGCGTTTGTAATAGTTTGCCGCCAGCAGGAACGGTGATTTTTTTCTCGTTATTGACGGTGATAACCACATCGCCGGTGTTAACCAATTTCGCACGAGCGGACAAAATAATGACCACTAAGGCCAAAACAATGACCGTAAACATGGCAACGCCTAGAATAATTTCAATATTCATTTTTCTGCTTTACCCCGTAATTATAAATCGATGCCGCCGAAGGACATAAAACCAAGAGACATTAGACCTACAGTAATAAATGTAATGCCTAACCCTTTTAAACCATCTGGTACATCGCTGTATTTCATCTTTTCACGGATGCCTGCTAGTGCAGTAATCGCCAATGCCCAACCAACACCAGCACCAGCGCCAAATACAACACTTTCTGAGAAGTTATAATTACGTTCAACCATAAACAGCGAAGAACCTAAAATAGCGCAGTTCACTGTAATTAATGGTAGGAAAACACCAAGGGCGTTATATAAAGAAGGAACGTATTTATCTAATACCATTTCCATAATTTGGATCAGTGCTGCAATAACACCAATATAGGTAATTAAACCGAGGAAGCTTAAATCGACATCAGGCAAACCCGCCCATGCTAGAGCGCCATCGGCCAATAAATAGGTATAAAGTAAGTTGTTTACAGGTGTTGTAATAATAAGCACTACAACAACAGCAATACCTAAGCCAATAGCAGCCTCAACCTTTTTGGAAACAGCGATAAAAGTACACATGCCTAAGAAGAAGGCAAGTGCCATATTTTCTATAAAAATAGAACGAACAAATAAACTCAGTAACGCTTCCATTAGTGAGCCTCCTTACCTTGTGTATTGGGTGCAATACTAAATTCATCTTCTTCAACTTGGTCGGTATGTACTGCACGAATAGCCCAGATAAATAAACCGATTAAGAAGAAAGCACTTGGTGGTAATAACAACATACCATTTGATACGTACCAACCACCGTCTGTTGCCAATGGTAATATTTCTATACCGAATAGTTTACCGGAACCAAAGAGCTCACGAATAAATGCGAGACCTAACAAAATAACACTGTATCCCAGACCATTACCAATACCGTCTAATAAACTTGGAATGGGTGGATTCTTCATCGCAAAAGCTTCTGCGCGGCCCATTACAATACAGTTTGTAATAATCAAGCCCACAAAGACCGATAATTGCTTACTAATATCATAAGCAACGGCTTTTAATACTTGATCAACCAATATTACTAGAGAAGCAATAATAATCATTTGCACAATAATACGAATACTACTTGGCGCATGATTACGTACAAGTGAAACAAAAAAGTTAGAAAAAGCCGTCACAATCGTTACTGCAATACACATGACAAACGTGACTTGTAAGCTACTGGTTACTGCAAGCGCAGAACAAATGCCTAAGATTTGTAAGGCAATTGGGTTGTTCTCAAATAATGGCTTGTAAAGCAAGTCTTTAATTTTCATGACTTAAGCCTCCCCCTGTTTAAGATTGTTAAGAAATTTGGCATAACCCATAGAGCCCATCCAAAATTTCACCATGTTATCGACACCTTTGGAGGTTAATGTAGCACCTGATAAACCATCAACTTTGTGGTTGGCATCGGCGGTATTAGGCGTTACCGTTCCTTTAATAACGGTTAAGGCAACGCTTTCATCAGCATAAACGTGCTTGCCTTCCCATAAGCCTCTCCACTTCGGATTATCGATTTCACCACCTAATCCAGGGGTTTCACCGTGCTCATAAAAAACGATATTTGCTACCGTATTTAAATCACTTTCTAAGGAAATAAATCCACGCATGGTTGACCATAGGCCATAACCTTTAACGGGCAGAATAACCTTTTGAATCCCTTGCTCATTTTCGATTAAGTAGACTTTTGAATACTTTTCTACCGTTAAGATTTTGGCAAGATCTTCTTCTGCTGAAAGCTTGGTTGATAACTGAGGATCTTTTTCTGCTTTACGCTGATCATAGGTATCCGCATCGACCGCATCGGTATATTTGCCGGAGCTTAGATCAACCACTTTAGTGGTCACATTGGCAAACATATCGCTAATACTTTGACCATCAGCAATGCCCTGTTCGTATAAACCACCGGCTTTTAAAATATTAATTTTAAAATCTTTCTGTTTATTCGCTACCTGAGCAGGTTTTAGCATTACCGCAGCAGTCGATACGATAATAGAGCAAACCAAACATAGCAAAAATGCAACGGTGAGTGTGCGTTGAGTAGAATCGTTAGACACGGGCTAACCTCCTCTTGATATTGGCTTGAACGACAAAATGGTCGATCAGCGGTGCAAATAAGTTCGCGAATAAAATGGCTAGCATGATTCCTTCTGGGAAGGCTGGGTTAACTACCCGAATCAATACTGTCATTAATCCCACAAGGCCACCAAACCACCATTTTCCTGCATTAGTCATTGATGCAGAAACCGGGTCTGTTGCCATAAAGACCATACCAAAAGCAAAACCGCCGATAACCATATGCCAGTACCAAGGCACATTAAACATTGGGTTAGTGTCAGAACCAATCAGGTTAAATAAGGTAGATGTTGCCACCATACCGATCATGACACCAGCCATGATGCGCCATGAAGCAATTCGCATCACTAATAGTGCAGCGCCACCAATAAGGATCATTAATGTCGATACTTCACCGATAGAACCTTGTAAGTTACCGAAGAAGGCGTTCATTAAACCGATTTGCGCGTTAAGTGCGTCAACACCACCAGAAGCAGCGTGAGACAACGCAGTTGCGCCCGTATAACCATCAACCGCTGTCCAAACAGAGTCGCCAGACATATAAGCTGGGTAGGCAAAGTAAAGGAAAGCACGACCAGTTAATGCTGGGTTAAGGAAGTTTTTACCGGTTCCCCCAAATACTTCTTTACCAATAACCACACCAAAAGAAATACCGATGGCTGCTTGCCACAATGGTAGATCAGGAGGACAAATAAGCGCGAATAAAATAGAGGTAACAAAGAAGCCTTCATTCACTTCGTGACCGCGCTTCATAGCGAATAGGACTTCCCAAAAACCACCGACCACAAATACGGTGGCATAAATCGGCAAGAAGTAAGCCGCACCGTGGATCATATTATCCCACACACTGCTGGCATCATAGCCTGCTAGTAATTCGATAATACCGCCTCGCCAACCTTCGATTGCGGCAAGACCAAGATCAGCCATAATCGTGTTCGCTTGAAAACCCACGTTATACATACCATAGAACATGGCTGGGAATGTACACATCCACACCGTGATCATAATACGCTTAAGATCGATACCATCACGCACATGAGCGGTTGTTTTTGTCACATCACCTGGACGATAGAAAACGGTATCTATCGCTTCATATAGGGCGTACCAGCTTTCATATTTACCGCCTTTATGGAAATGCGGTTCAATACTATCTAAATAAGAACGTAAACTCATGATCAGCCCTCTCTCTCAATACGTGTTAAGTTATCACGCAAAATAGGTCCATATTCATATTTACCTGGACATACATAAGTACACAAGGCTAAATCCTCTTCATCTAATTCAAGGCAGCCTAACTGCTGAGCCACTTCGGTATCGCCCACGATCAGTGAACGCAATAATTGTGTTGGCAAGATATCCAACGGCATAATATTTTCATACGCGCCAATTGGCACCATGGCTCTTTCACTACCATTGGTAGTTGTTGTAAAGTCGAAGGTCTTACCTTTCATAAGACTAGACACGTAAATACCTAATGTAGAAAACCCATTAAAACCTGCGCGTAAGTAATGCATCATTGGGCGATCGTTACCCTCTTCTAATACACACACTTGGTTATGATAACGTCCTAGATAAGCCATGGCGTCATTAGCAATATGGCCGCCAAATACAGAGCCAGAGATAATTCGGTTGTTGCTTCCGGCAATATTCCCAGCACACAACTGAGTGAGATCTGCACCCACACGCGTTTTGTAGAGCCCTGGGGTTTGTACACGAGGTCCAGCTACAGAGACAATACGCTGGGTATACAATTGGCCGGTTAAGAATAGATGGCCTATCGCGATAACATCCTGATAACCAATGGTCCACACAGTTTTATTAGCACTAACAGGATCCAAGTAGTGAATATGTGTACCCGCGTTACCTGCTGGATGAACACCACCAAAAGATTCCACTTTAATCTTAGGTTGATTAAGAACATTAAAATCCGCTTTTTCTGCCTGACAAACAAAAATATTGCCTTCTGTCAGCTTGGTTAACAATAACAAGCCTGTATTAAATGCGTCATTTTCAGCAGCGATAATCGGTGCAGGATCTGCAGCTAGAGGGTTGGTATCGATGGCGGTAACAAAGATCGATGCAGGTGTGCTATCGATTTCTGGTACCTTGCTATAAGGGCGAGTACGGAATGAAACCCAAGCTCCGGATTCAACAAGATTGTTAACTACCTTGTCGCGATCTAAGCCGGCAATGTCTTCTGCCGCATATTTATCAAATGTCTCGGCCTCTTCGCCTTTAACATCGATCACGACGGATTGAAGTACTCGTCGAGCACCTCGATTAATTGCGCTTACGGTACCTGAAGCGGGTGCAGTATAACGAACCCCTTCAGTTTTTTTGTCAGTGAATAGTAGTTGTCCCAGCTTAACAGTATCGCCTTCCTTTACTGCCATGGTGGGTTTCATGCCGTGATAGTCAGCGCCAATGACTGCAACCGAGTTGACTGCTGGTGCATCTGAAACGACTTGCTCTGGTTTACCGTTGATAGGTAAGTCCAAACCTCGACGGATAGTAATCATACGTCTCTAGCCTAAGTTTATTGATGGATGAATGTTCATTTAACTGTCTTTGCTACGAAATTATGGATAAACCGCATAGGGAGTACACCACAGGTTAGTAAGCAGTACATCTTTAATATAGATTCTCAGATTGAGTTTTACCCGATATTAGAACGGATAAAAATAATGTCACAATCTATAGTAGTGTAGACAATTACACAGAAAAAGCATGGTTTCTGCTACGGCGGCAATTATAAGGGCGGATACAGGGGCTTTCCAGTAAAAATACGGACTTTGGGCATAAAAAGTAACTGGATTCTAATTTTTGGTTATTAATTAATCGGAAAGTTTTCGCTCAACACACATTAAAACTGAAAAATCTGAATACTACAGAAAATAATATTCAGATTTTTTATGCAGTGGCTATAAAATAACCGCTTATTTAGTAGGCAGGATAAATTTCTCCATTGATGCCTGCCATTTTTTCCAAACAACGAATCACCTGACAACTATAACCAAACTCATTGTCATACCAGCAGTAAAGTACACAGCTGTTATCATTAACAATCGTTGCTTTGCTATCAAAAATACACGCATGGCGGGAACCAACAAAATCGGTTGACACCACCTCTGGAGAATTCGTGTAATCAATTTGTTGCTGTAGCGGCGAATGTAAAGCCACTGTTCGCATATATTGATTGAGCTCTTCTTTTGTTGTGCTTGCTTCAAGTTGTATATTAAGTATTGCCATAGAGACATTAGGCGTTGGTACACGTATAGAATTACCCGTTAGCTTATTCGCTAATTCAGGAATGGCTTTTTGTACCGCTTTTGCAGCACCAGTTTCTGTTAGCACCATGTTAAGAGCCGCACTACGTCCACGACGCTCACCCTTATGATAATTATCGATTAAATTTTGATCATTTGTATAAGAATGAACTGTCTCAACATGTCCTTTCTCAATACCGTATTTATCCATTAATGCTTTTAGTACCGGAGTAATCGCATTGGTTGTGCAAGAAGCGGCCGATATAATTTTATCATCGGCATCGATCGTGTCACTGTTAATGCCATATACAATATTCTTAAGACTACCCTGCCCCGGTGCAGTTAATAACACTTTGCTAATACCTGGCGCTGCTAAATGTTGCGACAGGCCCGCTTCGTCACGCCATACGCCAGTGCTATCAAGTAAGATCGCATTATCAATACCATGCTCTTGATAGTTAACTTCTGACGGGGAATTGGCATAGATGATTTTCACTTCCGAACCATTACAAATCAGAGTGCTGGTGTCTTCATCAACACGAATGGTTCCTTTAAAACTGCCATGTACGGAGTCTCTGCGTAACAGGCTGGCACGCTTGATAAGATCATTATCGTATTTGCTTTTACGCACGACAATTGCTTTTAAGCGTAACTGATCACCACTACCGGTTTTTTCAATTAACAGCCGAGTGAGTAGCCGACCGATACGCCCAAAACCATATAACACTACGTCTTGAGGCGTATCTAACAGCTTATCTGGAGAGCCAATAAAGCTGGCAAGCTCTTTAGCTGCCCAGGATGTCACATCTTCTTTCTCAGTGAGTGACATATATTTAACCGCCAATTTGCCCAAATCGATATGACAGCTACCTAGCCCCAAATCTGCGATCGCTTTTAATACCGGATAGGTATCAAACTCTGAGAGCTCATTTTCCTCGACCTGACGTACAGCACGATGATGTTTTAATATATCAATAACCGAGCGGTTAATGAGAGGTTTACCGTACATGTAGGTTTTCACGTTATTCTCACGATAGAGCTTACCTATCATGGGGATCATTGCTTCTGCTAACGCTTCGCGCTCTTTCCAATCTTTAAAAAAATCATCTGGCTTAGGTCGATTCACCGCTGAGTACCTTTGTTGTGTATTCATTAAGGAGGAAAATTAGTTGATTAGACAAGCCGTCTAGGACTTGCTGGCGGTATTATCATGATAAGAAAACTGATGCGCAATAGCCCAAAATACGGCTGTATCACTTATAACGTTACAAGCAAATGTTTTTCATTTTTATTTTATACAACCACGAAAATAAGCAGATAATGTAGTGTGATTTGCCATAAAAATACATGACAGACCATAAAAAAGACGAGTCAAAACAGGCTTTTCTTTAAAAAATACCATGCAATATTCCCTCTTAAAAACCAAACTAATGGTATGAAATCGTGGATATAATGGTAGACTGCGCCCGTTTATTACCATTAGAAGGTTTATCGACTGTATGAAATTCTCAGAAAAGCCCTTGATACATAAAATAATGAATATTGCATTTATAGTCATTGTTATTGCTTATGCACTTTATATACTCGATGTGATCAATTTTGACCCAGCTCCCGCTTACCAGATTACCGTATCGGCTGAAGAGCTGAATATTAGTACTGAGAGTCAGCTAAGTGATGCACTTGAGGGACTTACCGTCGATCGAGAAGGGTTAGCAGAACTATTAAAACCCACTGGTATCACCGTAGAAGAATTTGAACAATCAGTAAATATACAGTTTATTACCAATGTACAAACAGAAACATTTTTAGGCCTAACATTGAAGTTTCATTCAGAAAATAAAGATCCAAGCAGAAAAGCTGCTTACGATTTTGTGGCCAAGGGCATTATTGAGCACCTTACACAACCACCGCTTGAGGAAAGCGATGACACTTCCGAGGTAGATGAGCTGATTAATACGCCTCAGTCGCCTTGAGGCTCTTGCTTATCCTGTGACTCCCCCTCCTCTTCTAACGCATCAATCGATGAGTTAAGTATTGGGAAGATAAGCTTTGCTCCAACGCCAGTTTCATATTCCGTAAAGCGCTCAATATGCGCGGCAGTAATAGTGGTTTCTTTCGTTAATAAAGACAAACCTGTTGACGAGACTAAATTTTCAGCCAGTACCATGCCCTCTTTAACCTCCGCTAAGGATAGCTGGGATAAGTAGCTGCGGTAGTTTTTGAGGTTTTCTTCATAGTATTTTTCAAATAAATCAACAATCCTAGCATCGTAGTGCTTGCCAGCCATGGACTTAAGATAAGCCACGGCTTCTTCTGGACCGGAGACCTCCTTCAAAAGAAGATTACTTTCTAGTTTTTCAAAATCACTGGTCACACATATAATTTTAGAGCCAATCGGTATCCGGCTATCGTGTAAACGGTCAGGAAACCCTTTACCATTGAGGTATTCTTGGTGAGAACGAACCAATTTAGAAACTGTTTTTAAGCCTGTCATACCCGAGAGTACCGCTTCACCCTGTATGGGGTGTGTCCGATAAACGTCTAGCTCCATTTGGCTGAGATTATTCATCGGCTTTTTCCGGATCGATTCAGGCAAAGAAAACTTGCCAATATTATGCAGCAAACCCGCTATACGGACCTGCTCTACTTCGCGAGGAGAAAGCTCTAATGCTTTTGCAATACTGGCACTGGCTTTTGAGATCAGTTCACTATAGTTATTTTTACTGCCATCTTGCATTTCAATAACAGAAGTAATCAACGTTAACGCTTCTCTAAAGCTTTTGTTAATACGCTTACTGGACTCTTGTACTTCCTGCATCGCAACTTGTAGTTTTTCGGTACGCTCTTTGACCTTCGCTTCTAGCGACCCATTTAATTCTGCAAGCTCTTTGTTTTTTTCTGCTACCTCGTTAACTAATCGTAAACGCTCGTCCTCTTTGTTTTTAAAATCCAAAGCGCTATTTATCACGCTTTCGAGCATGTTGTCGTCCCAAGGTTTGTTCAGGTAGTTATAGATCTTCGCTTGATTCACCGCAGCAATCACTGCTTCCATATCGGCATAACCGGTTAACAAAATTCTAACCGTATTGGGGCATTTGTCTCTAGCTTTCGTTAAGAATTCTGCACCATCCATATTAGGCATGCGCATATCGGATACAATCAGATCAAATGTTTCTTTATCAAGAATCTCTAGAGCCTCAGCACCACTATTTGCACGAGAAGCATCGAATTTACGTTGACGACAAAATCGGTATAGGGAATCTAAAATAGGTTTTTCATCATCCACCAAAAGGATTCTTGGCCGTGGCGCTGATTCTGTCATCTGTCGCTCCTATTTATTTGCCCATATCAAAGTGCAATACAATCAACGAGTTAGATAAGTTCATTAGATTGTAAATTTTATATACTAGAAAAAGTCAAACCCCATACTACGCGCATAGTTATACTGCACCTGCTGCTGGGCTTTTAATAGTATAGTTTTAATATGGAACCTTTGCGCATCTTCTAGCATTTCTAGGCGTTTTTCCGTAAGCAAATGGTTATTGATCGTCGTTAATCGGTTATCCATCTCGATATATTGAACAGGAGTAGATACCAATTCACTTAAATCAATCACCCGCTTTTCTAAATTTAGTAGTAAATGGCCGTTTTGTTGGTAAAGACTAAATAAAAATGTTGGAAATTCTGGGTGGCGTAAAATATCAAAAGGGACACGAAAAATAATATTATCATGCTTTTCCAGCAGTGAATTTACCGGTTGCATAAGTGAATCTGATTGTAAAAAATCACTAAAAAAGAGATCAATAACCACCCGTTTATCATCGTAATTATACTGATCTAGGCTACGGTGGATATTCTCTACATACCAAGCAAATAATTCTGGTAAATAACCTGTCTGTTGGGCAATATTAATCACTCCTTCATGGTGAAGACGGGGAAAGTCAGGCCACTGAAGTGTTAAATAGCTTAATGTCTTATTGATGTTTTCTTTAGTTAAATAGCTTTGCTCACTAAAAACTAACGCATTGTTACTAATGGCACTGGCAATGTCTATTGGCCGATCATGATGCGTTGTAAAATTTTGAGGTATATACTCAAAAGTACTTTTAGAGAAAACATCCCGTTTACTAGAAACAGAAGAGTCATTGGGTAAAGCAAATGGAATAATCTTCGCCTTTTGATCCAATGTCCTTGGTGTTATCACTGTATTAACTACATCGATAAGTTTTTTCTCATCCCATGGTTTGGGTAGAAACTGGGAGATACTGGCTTCATTAATGGCATCGACTAAATCATCCATATCACTATGACCAGATAATATAATACGCCCTACTTTTGGATAGCTATTTTTTACAATAGTGAGCAATTCTGTCCCTGTCATCTCTGGCATTTTTTGGTCTGACAATACCACATCCACTTTCTGATTTTCCAAAATTTTTAGCGCTTGTTTGGCACTGTTTGCCTCATACACTGTAAATTGATTTTTCCGAAATGTTCGATAGAGTGCCGAGCAAATAGAGGGTTCATCGTCAACAAGTAAAATTGCAGGATTCATATGTGTCACCATATCTATTACGTATGTATTGTTTTTATAACGTGCTTAATACTGTTTATCCAATAATTATTTACACTAGAAAATAGTGAATATGAGTAATTAATGCATATACGTAGTCTTTAATTATTTATATGCATTTAATTTATAAGTTATAAATAAATTGCTGCACAATATTTTTCTAATAATTAAATGCTATATGATTGCAATAATTATCTACTTAGATTTGAAGCTTACTCAATAACCGTCTATTCTTATTACACTTTGGCGTTACTCTATATATTTAGATGAACAGGCAGGTGGCTTATGAAAGGTGTCGTATTTATTGCCTTTAACCAAATGGTTGAAGATCAAGTTGGCATTGATGTATGGGAAAAAATACTAGCACAAGTGATGCCCGAGACAGAAGGTATATATACCTCCATAGAAGAGTATCCTGATAGTGAACTTTTTAATTTAGTTGGCGCACTATCTGAAACCGTAAACGTCCCCGTACCTACTCTCGTAGAAAGTTTTGGTGAATATTTATTTGGCATACTTAACAAAAAATACCCTATCTTTACCGAACAAAAGGCAGATTTTTTTAGCTTTATCGAAAGTATTGATGGAGTGATTCACAAAGAAGTCAGAAAACTTTATGAAAACCCTAATTTGCCTAAATTAGAGTGTGAAAGAGTCGACGATAAAAATCTTAATGTCATATATACCTCTCCTCGCAAGCTTTGTTTTTTAGCCGAAGGGTTAATACGGGGTGCAGCAAAACATTACCAGGTGGAGTATTCACTTGAACATCCACAATGTATGCATCGTGGGGACGACCATTGTCTTCTACAAATTGCGATCCACTAGCATCCTCCGTTATCCTATATAAAAGTAGCAGACCAATATGAGTGATGATAAGTATAAAGCCGCTTACGAAAGACAAAAAGTTGCACGTGAACGGGCAGAAAACTTACTAGAAAACATCTCTAGAGAATTATACGACTCTAATGAGGCGCTTAAAAAGACCTACGAAAAACTAAAAGACCAAAAATCACAAATGCTTCATCAAGAGAAGCTAGCATCCATTGGTCAATTATCTGCCGGTATTGCTCATGAGATAAACAATCCAGCAGGTTATGTTAAAAGTAACTTGTCGTCATTAAAGCAATACAGTGAAGATATTTTTCAAATTATTGACAATTATCACCGTCTTTTGTCCCAACTAGCTAGCATAGATAACCTTCCAGAAGAAGACAGTCAATCGATTAAACAGTTGATTGCTAAGATTAACGAAGTCGAAGCCTCTTATGATTTGGAGTTTTTGACTGAAGATATTCCTAATTTAATCAACGAATCTATTGACGGTACCGAACGAATCACCAAGATTGTTAGTGGACTTAAAATATTTTCGCGAGTAGACAGTGACGAAAAAGAAGAATTAGATGTTAATGCTTGTATTGACAACACCATAAAACTCGTCGCAAATGAAATCAAATATAAAGCCGAACTAATTCAAGATATACAAGATGTGCCAAAAACCATGGGATATCCGGGCGGGCTTAGCCAAGTTATTCTCAACATGTTAGTTAATGCCAGCCAAGCGATCGAAGAGTTTGGCGAAATTCGTATCCAAACCCAGCAAGTAGACAATACAATTAGGATTATAATAGAAGATAATGGTAGTGGTATACCCGAAGAAAAAAGAGATAAAATTTTTGCCCCCTTCTTTACCACTAAAGAAGTCGGTGTAGGTACAGGTCTAGGTTTATCTATCTCTGCTGGGATTATCAAACAACACAATGGTTCTATAGAGCTTGAAACTGAGGTGGGTAAAGGGACTTGTTTTACCATCACACTGCCCATCATTAATCCACTTTAGTAGTTACTGTTAATTTAATGGGCTCTAAAGCCAAATTATATTTATAGTATAGTCACTCCGCTATTACTTTCATCGGGTCCTATCTGATACTTTAGTAATTCAGAAGCTTTATTAATCGAAAGCGGCTCACTCAATAAATATCCCTGATAATAGTTAGCGCCGTATTCTTTGATGATGTCTAATGCCCTTGGCTCAGTCACTCCCTCTGCTGTTACTTGCAATCCTAAAGATTCTGCCAAAGCAATAATAGATCTTGTAATTTTCTCGCCATTTTTATCTTCTATAATTTGAGAAACAAACGACTTGTCTATTTTTAAATGATCAAAAGGATAACGCTGCAAGTAGCTCAACGATGAGTAACCAGTGCCAAAGTCATCAAGTGACAGCTTAACTCCTATACTTTTTAGTGATTCCATCGCATTAAGTACTTTTTCAGGCTTATCAATGAGCACATTTTCTGTGACTTCAATCACCAATTGCTGTGGATTAATTTGATATTTATTACAGGTATTGATAATTAAAGAAATAAATGATTTATCTAATAATTGTTTAGGTGATACATTAATTGATAAAAAACCATTCTCTGGAAAAATTCTATCAATATGCCATTGATGCAGTTGCTGGCAAGCTTTTTCTAATACCCACTTCCCCACCTCAATAATCATACTGGTTTCTTCTAAGATGGGAATAAATTCTTCTGGATAGATTGTTGTACCTTTGTCATCAATAAATCGCAATAAAGCTTCAAAGCCAATTAACCGGCTGTTTTGCACATGCGCTTGAGGCTGATAGAGCAATAAAAACTGCTGCTCCTGTAAGGCGCAACGTAACTGATTGATCAAACGGACTCGATCTTTAGCCTTCTTATCTAACTCATGGTGTGCTGGATCTCATTAATAAAGAACATATCACACCTCAGCTGCTATCAAAAAGCATTCGTTATACGATTCGACGCAAACAAATAGACAATCAAATCAACGAAGTTATTCAGGTAGTTAGCGAGAAACAAGATATTTAATGTTAATAAGGTTAGCTCTCGAAAAAGCTAACCTTAGTACTTAATACCGAGCTTATCTATCACCACTACACAATGCTTAGTCTATTTTTAAAACATTCTCGTATAAAGCTTATGACTCCTAGTTGTTCTGATCCCTATAATATGGCGCACTAATTCGCTATTAAGGCATATTTTTTTGAGCTTAAGCTATACTCATTAAATAACATTAATCTGGCTATTTTGAGACTATTTATGTGGAAAGCTTAATAGAAAAACAAGAACAACAAAAAGAAAAATTATTGATTGTTGATGACAATTATTCCGACCTAGCCCTATGTGAGTCAAATATTCTCAATAGCAGTCTTGCCTCCCGTTTTGAGGTGGTTACCGCAGACTCTTATGAGCAAGCGTTAGATCTGTTTAATACAATAAGTTTTACTTGTTGTTTGGTGGATTACAATCTGCCAACTAATAGTGGTATGGACTTTCTTAAAGCAGCAACTCGGGCTCATGGTAATACTGCAGCCATTATTATGATGACAGGTGTCGGTGATGAACGTTTAGCTGCTGATGTTATGCGTAATGGTGCTCATGACTACCTCATAAAGGGCGATTTAACACCTGATACTTTAAGCCAAAGTATCTCAAGTGCTATTTATACCTGTGAATTGCAGTCCCGATTAAGATACCTGGCACATTACGATAATCTAACTGGTTTACTTAATCGCAGCCTATTTATGGACAGAGTTAAAACCGCTATTGGTCAATGTGAGCGTTATCAACACAGTTGTTCATTGTTGTATATTGATGTTGATAATTTCAAACACATTAATGATCAATACGGACATGAGGCGGGTGATTCCCTGCTCAGAGAAGTGGGTAAACGCATTAAAAATAGTTGTCGTACAAGTGATAGTCCCTGCCGTTTAGGGGGAGATGAGTTTGCTATTTTGCTGACACATATTAATACACAAGATACTCAATCAACAGCCGTTAAAATACTAGAAAAAGTATCCCAACCCATAACCCTAGAATCCCATCGGCTTCAGGTATCCTTATCCATAGGTATTGCACATTATCCGGATACTGCAACGACTATGCAGGAGTTAATGCGACAAGCTGATGAAGCCATGTATAAAGCCAAAAAAACGGGAAAGGCTAAATACTACCAATTTACACCATCACAACGCCAACTGTGGCAAAAGCGGAATCAGCTAGAAAGTTTATTACCAAAAGCTATCGAAAAAAACGAATTAGAACTCATCTTCCAACCAATCATAGACGCTCATACTAAAGAGCTGCACAGCTTAACCGTATATGCACAATGGCGCCTCACAGAGGAAACCATTACTAATGATGCTTTGATAGAAATGTTAAAGCGTTTAGGGCTAATGGACTCTTTCCATGTTTGGTTTATAGACAGAGCATTGGCTCAATTCAGCCAATGGAAAAATAGCCATCCTGACTTAAATGTATGCCTCAATCTTCCTGTAGATCAGTGCCATAGTCCACTGCTGTTAGCGTCTCTTAAAGAGTCGCTCCAGACTTATAATGTTAAAGCCCAGCAAATTGAGCTAGAAATAACTGAAACAACATTAATGAAGCACCCAACCATCAGTCACGAACGATTACTTGCTATAGGAGAAGAAGGTATTCGAATAGCCATCAGTGACTTTGGTTCTGGCTATAGCTCAATGGCGCATCTTAGTACATTACCTCTAAACAGCGTAAAGATCGATCAACATTTTTTAGCCGATATAGAGAGTAATAGGAGTAATCGTAAAATAATAAAAGCAATAGCAGCATTAAGTCATTCACTAGAACTAAAAGTTGTTGCACAGGGTGTTACCACGGAACAACAGCTACAAATCGCAAAGGATGCTGATTGTGATTTAATTCAAGGCTTCCACGTGGCAAAACCCGTTAGTGAACAGGATAACGGGTTAAGCTTTATTTCACAATTTCCTAATTTGTCGAGCATTTCAGATAAAAAGCAATCTAATGTTGTTTGACTCTATGTTAATTAATGATTTGGGTACTTAGCCTTAAGTTGACTCCATTGTTCTATCTGGCTCTCTCTTCCAATATCATTAGTAATACTTTCCCATTGACTAGCGGCGTAATCTAGCGCTTCTTGAGGGCTCACATAACCTTCATAGGCAGAGACAATGGCTTCTTGTAATACCTGAATATACCGTCCTTGACCTTCAAGATAGAAATCAGGAATTGCCTGTCTCATTGTTTGTTGGTGTGCCTGTAAAAAGGAGCGTGAGTAAGTTTGTTCAATCCCAATATCACTATAATGTTCTGCTCGATAAGGATCGAAAAAACCATTTTCTCTCACTGCTTGAATAGATATCTCTGGCATGGTGGCAAATAAGGTAAATAAATACGCTAACTCAGGGTTTGCTGAATGACGAGATACCACATAATTCCAACCCCAATTAAAATAAGACACTTGAGGTGTTGGAGCATGCGCAATATTTCCGCGGATTGATGACTTGTCACTGTTCAAGTACTTTTGAGTTCCACCCCAACCAATATTGGCAAAACACTGGCCTTTAGCATACTCCGCCCAATTATCGAACAAACCATTGGTATTCACCGATGGATGTTGATATTTCGTTGATTCGATCATATCCGTTAATGCATTCACACCTGCTTCGCTGGCAATATTAGGCGACATATTATCGGCTACCGGATAAGCGCCATATGCGTGAAAACGTATCCACCACTCCCACACCATATAACGAGGAATACGAAACATACAACCACCATACATTCCCTCTTCTGGGCGATGGAAAAAGGCCATCATTTCATCTAGCTCTTGCCAGGTTCTAGGTAATGACAGTGGTCGACCAAATTGCTGTTCAAAGCGTTGTTTTTCCTCTGTATCTTGCAACCAACGATTATTGTAAAACATCACATATGTATCGCCGTCGGTCTGATAGCCGTACTTCCTACTTTTATAACTATCTCCTAGGTCATATAACGAAGAAGAATAATTCACTAACGGCTCATAGGTTGCCGCATACTGCGAAATATCTAACAAAGCCCCTGCTTCCACAAGATCAGGAATGCCAAATGTTGCAGGTAAAGCAATATCATAATCAGACATGCCCTGCGCAGCCCCCAACAACATCTTGGTATTAATATCATCAACGGTTGTCTGCAGAAACGAGATATCTACCCCTGTTCTTTTGGTAAATATTTTTGCCACAGGCTCTATATTGGCTAGAGAACCTTCAGGGTAAAGTATGACTAAAGAAGCCTTACTATTATTAAGGCTTTTTACTGCCTCAATGATAGGAGTAACCGATGAGGCCACAGAAAATGCACTGAATATGCTTGCACATAACATCAAAATAAAAGTTAATAATGTTTTATTGTTATAAAAAATCATGTGACACTCTCGGTTAAGAAGGATGCATTACAAGGTAGTAATTAACGATAAGATGTGTAGTAGTAAGGTGTATAGTAGTAGGATGTATAGTATAGTGCAATTTAATACCATTTATTGAGAATAGTTTAAGCAAAATAATTTATAAGACTATGACGATAATCATGCCACTTATTAAGAAGATTCAGTCCAGTATTTCTTTAAAACTTTTTTTGGCCTTCTTTATTATTGTATTTTTATCGCTATTAAGTTTGCTAGTTACCATTAACTCTTTATCCAAAACTAGTGATGCACAATATCGACTCACTCAGGAAGCCCTACCCTTGCTGAGAACCTCTAACGCATTTTCACTATCTTTATTTGAATATCTCGCATTACTTGAACAAATAACAACCAATCAAAATGCTAACGCTACATTTAGTGAGAGGCTTCAGGCGCGCGAAGACAAAATACAAACAAATTTAGAGGCTCTACAAGAAATAACGCCAAAGGAGTTGGATGTAACACCCATTATTAAGCCACTTGAAGATATTATCAATTCATCAAGTCAATTGCAGTCGCTTATTATTATTGATAGAGCAAGTATCCGTTCAACAACAAATCAACATGTTAGTAATATACGTGAAAATATAACAGATATTCGAAAAAAAATTCGCCGCCATCAAATAATAGCAGCCTCCACAACACAGGAAAAACCGTCGTTTATTGCGCCGATTGAGGATAATTTACTTCGCCTAGATGAAATAATCAGTCAATACACTCAGGCACAGTTTTTAGACTTAGATGAGGTTAAATACTTAGAGTCCCGTTATACCATTGCTATAAGAAATATAACTCAGCAATTAACACAGATTAAAGATAGTGAACTACGAGAAGATATAGCCTTAGCAACCAACCAACTTTTTATACAAATTACTGACAAAGAAGGTTTTTTTGAGTGTCTAGTAAGGCTCAACGAAAATATCAATAGTATTAACAGCATCATTCAGAAAAATAAAAATAGTGAACAAACGGTCAACCTTATACTGGGTCAACTACTAGAAAAAGTAGGCGAAAGAACGAATTCTCAACTCAATAACTTTACCCATATCATTAATAGTAATATTCAATTAGTGATAGGTATTATGATTATCATCGTAACGTTAACTGTTCTAATTATACATTCGTATGTTATTCCTAAAATTACTCGTCGTTTACAACGATTAACTGACGACACTAATCATATTGCATCTGGTGACTATGATCGAATAATCGACATTTCTGGCAACGACGAAATTGCTCAAATGGCAAAGGCACTAGATGGCTTTAAATACGATTTAATAGCTAAAAATAAATCAGATAAAATTGTAATAGACAAACAAACACGCTTAAGAAATATTATCAACAATGCTGTTGACGGACTCATTACTATTGACAACCAAGGGATAGTTGAAAGCTTTAACCCTGCTTGCGAAAAAATATTTGGCTACTCAGCTCAGGAAGTCATTGGCAATAATATTAACTTATTGATGCCTACACTTTACAAAGCAGAACATGATACTTACCTTAACAATTATTTAAGTACAGGAAAAAAGAAAATTATTGGTATTGGCAGAGAGGTGAAAGGAAGGCGTAAAAATGGTGAAATCTTTCCAATGGACTTATCTATTAGCGAAATTGATATCGACGGCAGCATTATTTTTTCAGGTATCGTTCGTGATATAACTACAAGAAAACAAACCGAATCTGATCGCGAAAAGTTGATTGACAAGCTCGTTAACTCTAACAACGAACTAGAACGTTTTGCTTTTGTATGTTCTCATGACCTACAAGAGCCCTTGCGAATGATTCGTAGTTTCTCTGAAAAACTACAAAATTATATGGGGCATGAGTTTGAAAAAGATGAAAAAACAAAAAAATACTTTCACTTTATCACCGAGGGAGCCTCACGAGCCCAGCAACTTATCGCCGATATTCTCAGTTATTCGAGTATCGATAATGATATGCAAGCATTAGAAACCGTTAACTGCGAAGAGCTAATTCTCGCTGTTAAGGAAAATATGCAGCTTTATCTAGAAGAAAAACAAGGCAATATCACTTTTGACCCCTTACCTTATATTGAAGGCAATAAAACACAACTATTTCAATTATTCCAGAATTTGATTAATAATGGTATGAAATACCAGAGTTCTGATAATACTCCATTAGTACATATACAGGCACTTGATCAAGGTAGCTATTGGCAATTTTCTATTACCGACAATGGCATAGGTATGGAAGAACGACATCATAAGAAAATATTCGATGTATTTAAGCGACTTCACCGTAAAAACCAGTTTGCCGGAACCGGGGTAGGACTATCCATCTGTAAAAAAATTGTTGAACGTCATAGTGGCGACATTTGGGTTAGTTCGGAAAAAGGTAAAGGGTCAACATTCTACTTTACAATTACAAAAAATATAAGAGGCGAAGATAATGACAGTTAACGCAAGATTAGCAGAAATACTTTTAGTAGAAGATAATGAAGGAGATATAGAGTTAACAAAAGAGGCATTTGAAGAAGCCAAGTTCCGTAATAATTTACATATTGCACAAGATGGTGAAGAAGCATTAGACTTTTTATTTAAACGTAACGGTTATGAAGATGCACTAACACCTGACATTGTCTTACTGGATTTAAATTTACCAGCTACAGATGGTCGAGAAGTATTAGAAATTATCAAAGCTGACAAACACTTAAAACGCACTCCTGTTATAGTACTCACCAGTTCACAAGCAGATAAAGATATTATTGGTAGCTATGACCTACATGCTAATTGTTATATCGTAAAACCTGTAGATGCTGTTAAATTTATGGATGTAGTTCAGCATGTAGAAAATTTTTGGGTTGATATTGTTTGCTTGCCTAATCAAAATAAATAACAGTTAAACATGAATTTACTAACTAAAGCCGAGTTAGCTATAAAACTGGAAGAAACACAACAGGAATTGCGTGCTTTAAAAAAAGAGTACGAAGATTTTGCCTATATTGTTTCTCATGATTTAAGTAGCCCTTTTCGAACTATAGAAGGGTTCTCGAAAATTATTGAGGAGAAAAACGGCCATTCTTTTGATGAGAAAACACGCCAACACTTTCAACACATTATGGAAAGTACAAAAAGAGGAAAGGCAACACTAGCAGCGCTTTTGGAGCTTTCGCGATTAAATACACATAGAGAAACCCCATCAGAATGTAATTGCGAATTGATTATCGAAACCATCAAACAACAACTATCACTATTGATGAATCAGTCTAATGCATCTATTGAATGCTATCATCTGCCCATTTTGATAGGTGACCAAAAAGAAATCACTCTTTTGTTTTACCACTTAATACATAATGCGCTGCTTTACCGTTCTGCCAAAAAACCTACAATCATTAAAATTTCCTGTGAAGATGGCGAAAATTATTGGAAATTTTCAATTCAGGACAATGGTATTGGCATTAAAGAAAGCTTAACTGAAAAGGTGTTTAAAGCATTTAGACGAGGCGTTAGTCAAAAAAAATATCCTGGCTTAGGCATGGGCTTAACCATAGCAAAAAAAATCACCCAAAATCATGGTGGCAACATATCCTTAGTAACTACTGTTGGCTCAGGTACAACGGTTTATTTTAACATTGCCAAAGACTTATCGTCACACCCAGCTATGTGTTAACAGGAAGAGTAATCGTAAACATAGTTCCCTTTCCCACCTTACTATTGACTTCCATCGTTCCATTATGATCATGAATAATGCCTTGAGATATTGATAAACCTAAACCTGTCCCCTCACCCACTGCTTTTGTCGTAAAAAAAGGATCAAATAACTTTGATAAGTTTTCTTCTGGAATACCTTTTCCGGAATCTAAAATTTTAATCACTATTGAATCAGGGTTAAGTGACGGCTTATGCAATGTTTGTATTTTCAGCACGCCTTTACCATCCATCGCTTGTATGGCGTTAACAATTAAGTTGGTAAATACCTGTGTCACTTTACTGCCATTACAGCGACATAAAGGCAATTCATGGAAATCTGTGATAACTTCGCAGCCATATTTAAGCTCGTTATTTAACATCTTTAAGGTATTTTCTAAACAAGTATTGATATTGCATTCTTCCATTTCGTCTTCAGAAGCATGACTATATACTTTTAAACCTTTTACAATTTCTGCTACTCGGTCTGTGCCATCAATAGACTCGGTTACCAGTGTGACAATATCCTCGTTAACAAAATCAATATCTTTTTCTTCCCAGTATTCTTTGATTTGATGAAAAGATGTTTTAGCATCTTCAGTTTCTGCGGATGCTTCCAACGAGTTTAATAACGCTTGTTGCTTATCAATCAGTTCTTGATAAGATTGAATATACCCAGTGAGTGACGATAGGTTACTTTTAATAAAACCAACGGGATTATTAATCTCATGAGCCACCCCCGCTGCTAACTGACCAATAGAAGCCATTTTTTCTGATTGCACGAGCTGCTCTTGTGTTTCTTGCAGCTTTCCGTAAGCTTCTTCTAATTTATCTTTTTGTTGGAGAATTTGTTGCGTGCGTTTTTTCACTCTATCTTCTAGTGATTTATTTAACCCTTCGAGCTCTTGCTGATATTGTTCAGTTTGCTGATTCGCTTCGTTTAAACTGACAATCATTTTATTAAAAGAGTGAGCTACCTCTCCTATTTCATCTCTTGCTTTAATATCAATAGATTGTGTTAAATCCCCTTCTGCAATTCGACGAGCAGAGTTACGCAGCACCTTTAATTGTTTGGTTAAATAAACACCCAGAATAAAAGAGAACAAAGCCACCAGTAACATTTCTGCAATAGCAATGGTCGCCGCCAGTTTTCTTGTTTCTACCACAGCTTGTTCAATTTGTTGGGTAGAAAACCCCATCTCGATACGACCATATAAAGCATCATCTACTGTAATCAATTGCTCTGCGTCATAAACACCATCATTAACATCTTCATATTGAGTATCAACAGTAAAGGGTTGGTCAAGATATTCCTCCAACCCACCCTCTGCCAATATATTGTTATCCCCATCTTTAATACGGGCATAGAGCACCCCTTCGTTAGTTAAAATTTCTTCCACGAAGTTTTCTAGAGACGCTAAATCAAAAGATAAAACCGCATCTTTGGTGGTTGTGGCAAACAAGGTGCTGGTGGTTGAAACGTAATTCTCCAGGTTTTGCACACTCGATAAACGCATATAGTTTAAGACACTGGTGATCAAAATCACCAGTAACACTGCCTCAATAAGACCAACACCCAATATGGTCTTTAAACGCAAAGACATAAACAGCTACACTACTGCTTAATAAGCTGATTTAATAAATCGATACCAAGGCCTCTCACATCATCCCAAGTACTATCCTGAGCCACAATTAAACCATGCTTAATCTTTAAGGAGGCTAATAAGGCTTTACCCTCAGGATCTGATGCCATCGCGACAAAAGCTTCTTGAATCTTTTTAAAATCATCAGCATTGAAAGAAGGATGAGCTGCAATAGCATGGGGGGTAAATGCTTGCGAAGTCCACATCACTTTTAGCTGTTCCCTTACCTCTGGGCTGGTATTGTTAAATGTGCGCAAAACACCGCCTCCCGCCGGAAACAAGCCTTTAGAAACAGCTAAATAGACCGAGTCGTGAGAGGAGACATATTTTGAAGAAAATGAAATATTATTATTGCTCAAATAAGCCCTTGGCAATACGCTAGCCGCGAATGCTGCCGGAGCAGGAAATGCAAGAGTTTGATCAGCTAACTGATCCATCGATGTAACATCACTATCCTTACGTACCACCATAATGCCTTTAATCGGTTGTTTTTGACGCACAGCCATGGCTTTATAGCCCGGATCGCTGTTGAATACCGTAAAGTGGTAAGGGTTCATATAGGCTAAATCATAAGCACCCTCTGCAAGACGTTTTTCAAAAGTGGGGATGTTTTTTGCGGTTTTAAACTGTATTTCAACACCCGTTTTGTCGCTCACATAGGCCAATACTGGCGACCACAGTTTGGCCAAGCGTTTAGCGGATTGCTGCGGTACCACGCCGAATGAATATACTTTTTTGTGGCCATCTGCTTGTACAGGCATGGCTACAAAGGAAAAAACTAGCAAGAAGGATGAAAAAAATGCCAATGTAAACCGAGCTAACGACATACGCAACATAATAACTCTCCAGAATAAAATAGTATGCTATTGAGTATAGCTGCCCCCACCACAAACGTGATTGTTTAGGCATAACAAATTTATCTAGAGTCAGTAGTTGATATAACTACACAGTAAAGCGAAAAAAACTTCGCTGAGATGAAAACACTAAATGGGCAGGAATACAGCCTTCGCTACTCCCTGAGCTACCCCGTTAATAGTCCGGCGCCCACCATCGGAAGCGATAATAGCCATCATATCTTGTATGGATATCAGTTTAGAAATTAATCGTTCAAAGCTTAAATTGGTGGTTTCGCCGATAAGCTCTGTAGACAGGATAAGACGTTCACCGTGAATATCTTTTTCGGTACGCAAACGCCAAGAAGACACTTCTAAATTTCGAGCGGAATTATAAAGTTTTTGTTGATCGAGCTTATCAAAAATAAAAAATTCCACATGGTAACCATAACTTTTGTGGACCATGCTTAATAAGCCACCGACTAAGGTAAACACTCTGTCACCAGTAAAATCTGGTGAAAAAGCCTGCTGCAATAATGCGACGCCCTCTAAACCATCGATATATAGTGGACTATCTTCTTTAATCGCAGCTTTAAGTCTTTCAACTTGTGCCTCCACCGTTGGCGATGCTTGCTTGGCTAACTCATTAGGGTTGCGCTTATACAGCTTTTCCATTAATTCATACAATAAGCGCTCTGATTCTTTACGATGGGAATCGGCAACAAAGTCGATATCGCCTTTTCCGAGTTGTTTAACGTCAAAGGAGCCACCACACCCAGCTAAGATTATAGTGAATAACAGTACAAACCATTTAAAGCGATTATTTTTCATACAACCTGAGAGAGAAACCACCATTATTTACAAATTGACGCAGACTAGCACGATCTGCTCCGTTACAATAGCACGCTTTTGATCTGATTGAGACCCTCTATTTTATGGCTTCTTCTGTAACCTCTTCGGCTGTCATATCCCCTATTTCACCTCCTGTTGCTTCATCAACAACCAAAATACTGTCAAAGCAACAATGGAGTGGTTTATTTGGCGCATCTGCCGCACTAAGCATTATTAATACAGCTAAAGCACATGAAGCTATTTTAGTGGTCACACCAGACACATCTAGCGCGAATCATTTGCTGGAAGAGTTACGGTTTTTTAACGATACCAACAATCAACATAATATTCCTGTACTACATTTCACCGATTGGGAAATATTACCTTACGATATATTTTCTCCGCACGACGACATTGTCTCTTCACGGTTAGAGACCTTACACAAAATCAGCCATCTTAAAAAAGGAGTTGTGGTCGTTGCCATGAACACCCTGATGTGCCGTCTGCCGCCGGTGAGTTATTTGCAAAAATATAGCTTTATTATCCGGCAAAATGACCCTTTTAATATCGATAATATGCGCAGACAATTGGAGCTATCGGGTTATCGCTGTGTAGATACGGTATACACACATGGTGAGTTTGCCATTAGGGGCTCTTTAGTGGATTTATATCCTATGGGGAGCGACTTACCCTATCGTATCGATCTCTTTGATGATGAGGTAGAGACGCTGCGAACATTTGACCCTGAAACACAGCGCAGTATCAACAAAGTCGATGATATCTACCTGTTACCAGCCAAAGAATTTCCCTTAGATGCTGATGGCATTCGTGCATTTCGCACTCAATGGCATGAAACGTTTTCTGTCGATCACCGTCAGTGTCCCATTTATCAGGATATTAGCGACGGCTTAGCACCTGCTGGAATTGAGTATTATTTGCCCTTATTTTTTGATCAATGCGCGTCGCTGTTTGATTATCTACCTGAGAATACACATTTATTTTCTTTTGTGGGTAATGAAGCAGCAGGCGATAATTTTTGGCGTGAAATTCATAATCGTTATGACAGCCGCTGTGGCGATTTACAACGCCCTATTCTTGCACCCAACGATATATTTTTAACCGTGCCAGAAGTATTTGCCCAGTGTAAGCAATTTAATCAGTCTGTTATTAATAATGCTCAAGAGGGACATGTACATTTTAATAGTCTTGCCTTACCTGATCTTACTGTAAATGCACAAGCCCCCAAACCTTTTGCCGCTTTAGAATCCTTTTTATTGGGCGGTGGATGCGATGATGGGAGCGGTAATAATGAGTATCGTGTACTTTTTTGTGCCGAATCTGCTGGTCGAAGAGAAGCATTATTAGATTTGTTACGCCCCTTAGGAATCACCCCTGAATATATTGAAAACTGGCAACAATTTATCGATAGTGATACCTCATTAGCCATTACCGACTCTCATATCGAAAATGGTTTTTTATTAAGTCAGCCCAGTATAGCGGTCATCACCGAAACGCAACTCTTTGGCAACCAAGTTAAACAGCGCCGCCGCAGAAAAACATCGCAAGATATTAATGAACAAGTCATTAAAAACCTCACTGAATTAAAAATAGGTGCACCAGTTGTTCACCTTGATCATGGTGTGGGTCGTTATTTGGGGCTAAAAACGATTACCACTGGACATGGTAATGACCAGCAAACGGATGAGTTTTTAATGCTTCAGTATGCTAACGATGCTAAATTATATGTTCCTGTTACACATTTACATTTTATTAGTCGCTATACCGGTTCTGCCGAAGGCTTAGCGCCATTGCATAAATTAGGTAGTGATCAATGGCAAAAAGCCAAAGAAAAAGCGGCAAAGGAAGTGCGCGATGTCGCCGCAGAATTATTAGATATTTATGCTCGCAGAGATGCCCGCGTCGGTTTTTCTTTTCCTTACAGCAAACAAGACTATTTACAATTTGCGAGCACCTTCCCCTTTGAAGAAACGCCCGACCAAGAAGCCGCTATACACGCCGTTCGCAACGATATGTTATCGAATAAACCCATGGATAGACTCGTTTGTGGTGATGTAGGCTTTGGTAAAACTGAGGTGGCAATGCGTGCCGCTTTTATTGCAACACAAGCAGGCAAACAGGTGGCTGTATTAGTGCCAACCACCTTGCTTGCGCAACAACATTACGAAAACTTTGTCGACCGTTTTGTGGACTGGCCAGTTAATGTTGAAGTTATTTCTCGATTTAAAAGTGCGAAAAAAACTAAAGGAATTGAAGATGATGTTGCTTCAGGAAAAATTGATATTTTAATTGGGACCCATAAAATTCTTAGCAGTCAGTTTGAATTTAAAGACTTAGGTTTATTAATTATCGATGAAGAACACCGTTTTGGTGTTCGTCAAAAAGAAGCCATTAAAGCACTCCGAAGTGAAGTAGATATCCTTACACTAACAGCAACACCGATTCCTCGAACACTCAATATGGCCATGCATAGCATCCGAGATTTATCGATTATTGCCACTGCTCCTGCACGACGTTTGTCTGTTAAAACATTTGTTCGTCAAACCGATGATGGACTCATTAAAGAAGCGGTATTACGTGAATTACTGCGCGGCGGTCAGGTTTATTTTCTTCACAATGAAGTAAAAACCATTGAGAAAACAGCGCAGGAGTTAGAAGCCCTTATTCCAGAAGCACGTGTTGGTGTAGCCCACGGACAGTTGCGAGAAAAGGAACTGGAATATGTCATGTCTGAGTTTTATCACCAACGTTATAATGTTTTGGTGTGTAGCACCATTATTGAAACAGGTATTGATATTCCCAATGCTAATACAATTATTATTGAGCGAGCGGATAAATTTGGCTTGGCACAGTTACACCAATTACGCGGTCGTGTTGGTCGATCTCATCACCAAGCCTATGCTTACTTACTCACACCACCATCAAAAGTCATGACTGCGGATGCCCAAAAACGCCTTGATGCCATCGCTCAAGCCGATGATCTTGGTGCTGGCTTTACCCTAGCGACTCACGATTTAGAAATTCGCGGTGCTGGTGAATTACTCGGTGATGATCAAAGTGGCCAGATACAATCTATTGGTTTCACGCTGTATATGGAAATGCTGGAAGAAACGGTGCAGGCCATCCGTGAAGGTAAAACTATTACCACGCAAGTATTACAGCCGGATACGGTTGATATTAATCTTCATATCCCTGCGCTCATCCCAGATGATTATCTGCCTGATGTACACACTCGTTTGATCTTTTATAAACGCTTATCATCTATTAAAGATCATCGTGATTTTGATGAACTTCAAATAGAGATGATTGATCGCTTTGGCCTACTGCCTGAGCCCTGTAAACATCTTATTCGAGTGACACAACTGAAATTGCGAGCTGAAAAATTAGGCATCACCAAAATAGATGCCAATGCTCACCGTGGGCTCATAGAATTTTCAGCAACTCCAGTGATCGATCCACTGACCATCGTTAATCTAGTCCAGAGCCAACCCCAACACTATCAGCTACGCGGGGGTAATCAGTTTGTCTTTAACATTGATATGATGTCAGCTGAAGAACGTATTATTACTGTAGAAAAAATACTGCAAAAACTAACACCACAGTAAATTATGACTCTATATACAGCCAGTTACGATATAATGGTTAAACCAATCAAACCTATGAACTCTATACGCATGCATTTAGTCTCAAAAATAACACGATTAACCGCTTTATTATTCACCTTATGCCTAGGTCACGGAATGAGTCTGCAGGCCTATGGACAAAATGAAGGCCGTTGGTATCAAGTAGAGATATTGATATTTAAGCAGAATAATGCCAATTACGATGACGAAATATGGCGAAGGGATTTACAACTCTTTTATCCCAGCGATAGTCAATTTTTGGGGAAAACACTGCCAAATACAACCCACCAGTTGGGCGGTCATAATTATGTGTTAAGAAAAAGTGAAGATTATAAAGTGCTATTTCACAAGGCTTGGATTCAGCAGATGTGGGGGAAAAATCAGTCGCCATCTATCATCATCCGTGGAGGAGAAAACTATACCAACCACAGAGAATTAGAAGGCACTATTAAAATCCATATTGGACGTTACTTACACGTAACCACCGATTTATGGTTAAGCGACTACCCTCCTATTCCATTTAATAACGCGGCATTGAACGATGAAAGTTCGATAAATGAGGGTGGATTGAATCTACCTAACGTCAACGATTTAAGCACCAGCATCGACCAGTCATCAGTATGGCCAACACTACCGCCTCTGCCTAATAGTGATAATAATGAACGAACAACGATTTTTGATAAAGACGACCAACCTCGCGTGATTACACTACGAGAGACCCGAAGTATGCGTAGTAAAGAAACTCATTACATCGATCACCCCGCTATGGGATTGTTAGTTCGCATGCTGCCAGTCGACGCCCCAACAATCCCAGCAGAGTAAAACCAACTCGCTGGTAGTGAATCACCACCTAGAGGTTATTTGACCGCTAGGTGGTTAGAATCTCTCTAAGTGGATCAAACACATACCACTTCTTCAGCTTGCAAACCTTTATCACCCTCTGCAAGACTAAACTCAACTGATTGCCCTTCATTTAAAGAGCGATACCCTTCGCCTTGGATATTACGGTAATGAACAAAGATGTCCTCAGATTTATCTTCACAGCTAATAAAGCCATAACCGCGTGAATTATTGAACCACTTTACAGTACCTGAGTTACGATCAGACATATGACGATTTCCTTCTTTTTACTTATTGTTATTTTTCTTTACATGCTGACTTAGGTATACCATAAGTCATTGATTAGCATGTATATTTAAATGCCAAATATTCTACATTCGACTTTAGCCCAATATTCTCTGATATCAGTTAGCAATTGTCTACTGCAATCAGCCTGTTTTAGTGTTGTAATGTGAGAAATTCTAATAAATCTGGTAAAAATGTCTGTACATGCGCCATTTCTTCACTCACCAGTTGCATTATTTCACCAAAAGAGAGTTCCTCGGCAGCAATGCCTGGTGCCCAATTGACCACCAAACCCAGTGATGCATAATCCATTTCCAACTCTTTCGCTAAAGCTGTCTCAGGCATAGCTGTCATACCCACTATGTGGCAGCCATCGTTTTGCAATCGTTGTACTTCAGCAGCACTTTCCAAACGTGGCCCTTGAGTACACCCATAAACACCGTAGTTAACGTGGTTAATCTTAGATTGGTCTAAAAAACCAATAATACGCTGGCGCAATGCTTCACTATAGGGCTGAGTAAAATCAATGTGATCAACATACTTATCGATAAAAGGCGTATCGTGATGTAAACCATCAAAATACGTGTGTTCCCTACCCCAGGTATAATCAATCACCTGATGTGGAACCAATAAAGTACGCGGAGACATCTCATCAGTAATACCGCCGACCACATTCATAGCCACAATCTTTGTAATACCTAGAGATTTTAATAACCACATATTGGCACGATAGTTCACCTTGTGTGGAGGTAAATGATGGTCTTTTCCGTGCCTGGGAAGGAAAACCACTGGGGTATTTCCAATATTAAGCTTACATACTCCCTGAGAATGTTCACCAAAAGGGGTTTGTTGGTAAATCGGTTCTAAACCTGCCTCCTCTTGTAGCTGATCTAGCCCAGAACCACCAATAATCGCGATTGACATAACCTTTCTCTATAAATATCTAATGTTGAGTAATAGCGGCTAACAAAGTACGCGTTTTTTGATAGCGCTCTTGCGAAGTTAATTCCTCTGCATCCCAGGTTTTTTTTGCCCGCATCAAGGGTAAACGATCATTTTGTTGGGCAATCAACTCAGCAAAGCCCTGATCTTTTTGTGCTAACGCAGATAAATGGTCAATAATTTCTTGCGCGCCTTGTCTATTGTTACAAACCAGTGCAACGTCGCACCCAGCTCTCAAAGCTGCCTCGGCACGTTCGGCGTAGCCACCCGCTATGGTGGCCGCCTCCATGGATAGATCATCACTAAATAACACGCCATCAAAACCGAGCTGCTTGCGCAAGATGCGTTTAATCCAATGGGAAGAAAAGCCCACGGGTTGAGAGTCTATTTGAGGAAACATGATATGTGCAGGCATGATAGCATTGAGCTGATTCATCAGTGATTTAAAAGGAATAAGATCGTGCGTTTGTATTTCATCCATAGTGCGTTCATCAACAGGTAACAACTCATGACTATCGCCCACCACACTTCCATGTCCCGGAAAGTGCTTACCCGTTGTTGCCATACCAGCGGCTTCCATACCTGCCATAAAAGCACCGGCTAACGCAGTAACCTCCTCGGGATCAGGCGAAAAAGAACGATTTGCAATCACCGCACAATGGTGATCATCCACATCCAATACTGGAGCAAAGCTAAAATCAACACCAACCGATAGGAGTTCTGTCGCCATCAACCAGCCACAATCTTCGACCAATTGTAAGGCTGCAGATGGTTGTTTACGGTATAAGGGCAAGAACTGTTGCATGGCGGGAATGCGGGTAAAGCCGTCTTTAAAACGCTGTACTCGACCACCTTCTTGATCAACAGCAATTAAGATCTCTGGTCTTATTTTCCTCACCTCACTACACAAATGAGAAATCTGTTCAACCGATTCATAATTGCGTGAAAAATAAATTAAACCACCCACCAAAGGATGAGACAGTAATTGCTTATCCGCTTCGGTTAACATGGTGCCTTCGATATCAAGCATGACCGGACCAATCGGCATAAAGGTATCCTTATTCGTGCATTTGCGACCGATCAAAATACGGATAGCGATAACAACTGTCAAGCGGCTAATCCGCAAAATAACTAGGCAGCTTGGTAAGAACCGATACCCAAATAACCGTTAATTGCCATAAAATAATTGCACAACTGTATAAAACACTGTATAAAGTGCACATCAAGTTAAAAATACTGTATAAAAAAACACTGATATAACAACAAAACAGTCACCAATAGAACATCACAGGAAGCAATATGGCTAAACTTACATCACGTCAAGAGCAAGTATTAGAACTCATAAAACAAAATATTGCTGAAACTGGCTACCCTCCTACACGAGCAGAGATTGCCTCTTCACTGGGTTTTCGCTCTGCAAATGCTGCAGAAGAGCACCTGAGGGCGCTGGCGAGAAAAGGCGCTATAGAAATGGTTCCAGGCGCATCTCGAGGCATACGACTACCGGAACAAGAAAACGATCCAGGTATACCGATTGTGGGGCGTGTTGCTGCAGGAAGCCCTATTCTCGCTCAAGAGCATATCGAGGATTACTGCAATATCCCACGAGAATTTTTTCAACCTAGCGCAGATTATTTTTTAGAAGTGAACGGCGAAAGTATGATCGACGTAGGGATATTTGATGGCGATCTACTAGCCGTACACCAAACTCAGCAAGTCAGTAATGGGCAAATTGTTGTCGCCCGTATCGGTGAAGAAGTGACTGTAAAGCGTTTTCAAAGAGGCAAAAACAATCATCAAGTCGAATTAATCGCTGAAAACCCAGATTTTGCTCCCATTATTGTCGACTTAACCGAGGAAGAATTCTCTATAGAAGGTTTAAGTGTAGGCGTTATACGACGCAGTTAGCCCGCACGTTGGTGGCCATTTAACGAATAGTGAAAGCAAAAGGTGAATATCAGGATAAACAGAAAATGAAAACAGCCTATAAACACACACAACAAAACGACTCTTGGTTCCATTCTGTGAATGATATGCCTCTAAAAACAAGCCATCTTGCAGAGGTAATTGTACCTAGTGTTAACGACAGCCAATCGATTGTTTTACCTATTGTCGCCTCTTTATCTCAACAAACATCTGAACGTTGGCTAACGTGGATTACTCATCACACTCCCTCAAAAGCGATACTAAGCATGTTTAGTGCTAATTTTACCCATTTACGCATCGTTCATATCAAAAAAAATAGTGATGCAAGATGGGTTATATGGCAAGCACTGGCTCAAGGTAATAGCCATACCGTTATCGCAGAGCAATCACACTGGGAAGACTCAGATAAGATGGATATGGAAAAAGCGGCACGAATCGGTGATAGCAAAGCGGTATTTATAACACACCAATAACCACGACAATTTACAGCCTATTAGTGACAGTAAAGGCACTAGGAAGATAGAAAATTAACACTCCACCAGATGTTCCCGCTGACGCTGAACTAATAGCTGACACTCATTCACGATCCATTGAGCCACATCAGCTGTCATGTTGATCTCTACAGCACTTGCAAGACCTTGTTCGTTATTATCGCCATCACTAACAGCAATAAGCTGTAAAGGCTCAGGATGCGTCGAATTAGCTGTTTTTGCCGTACCTTGAGCACCTCGAGATGCCATATTTAACATCCGCTGAGGATGAGATAAAAGAATACTTAACCAGCTGTCTTTGTTACTTAACAACTGTTTGCACTCCTGCAATTCTGACACAAAACCACTTTCATCGAAGATAACATCTCGTAAAGCAAAACTCGTTTCTTCTACCAATGGGCGCTGATATTTTTCTAGCAATTCGTTAATGTAGTGGTGCATAGAAAAATACACTTGCATCAATGCAGCATCAAAACAATTTTCCTCATGCATAAATTCACTACGTAATGACAGCATTTGCCGCGCCATAGATAGCCGTTTAGAGGCATATTGTCTGTGAGTAGGATTCATCATGGCTTTTAACACATAAAGCGTTAAGCTTTTTTAGTCGTTTTTTTCACCGCTTTCTTTTTAGCTGGCGCCTTTTTGGCGGCGGCTTTTCGCTTTGTAGGAGCTGTACTTACCACCCACTTACCCCCTTCGTAGAAAGCTTTCCAGCCAGTGGCTTTACCATCAACTTCAGATTGTACGTACTGTTCTTTTGTTTTTCGACTATAGCGAATTAACGTTGGGTTGCCATCATCATCTTCTGTTGGTGCAGAAAATAAGAAATTATACTTTTCATCAATTTCTGACTTATGAGGCAATATTTCAGAAACTAATGGCGCCCGTGTTTCTCTATTTTTAGGAAACTGACTAGCGGCCAAAAACAATCCACTAGCACCGTCACGCAGAATATAAGTATCATCCACTTTTAAACATTGCAATTCAGGCATGGGGACAGGATCCATTTTCGGCGGTGCAGCTTCGCCATTACGTAGTAATTTGCGTGTGTTTTTACACTCTTCGTTAGCACAGCCGAAATATTTACCAAAACGTCCCGTTTTTAGCTGCATGTCACTACCACATTTATCACATTCTAGAACAGGGCCTTCATATCCTTTAATCTTAAATGCACCCTCTTCCACCTCGTAGCCAGAACAATCTGGATTATTACCGCAAATATGTACCTTGCGTGTTTCGTCCAGTAAATAGCTATCCATAGCCGTGTTACAAATAGGGCAACGACGTTTATTGCGTAGCTGTAATACCTCTGCTTCTTCGGCAGCTTCGGTATCTTCACCCACACTAATGGCTTCATCTCCAGAAACTAAATTCATTGTTGTCTTACAGCGCTCTTTAGGCGGTAATGCATAGCCTGAACAACCTAAGAATACACCCGTACTCGCTGTACGAATTTGCATAGGTCGGCTACACGTAGAGCAGGCAATCGATGTTTCAGTCGGCGTATTGCTACGCATGCCTTTTTCAGAGGCCTGAGCCTGAGCGAGCTTTTCTGAAAAATCCTTATAGAAAAGGTTTAACAAATCGCGCCAATTTTGCTTGCCTTCAGCAACATCATCTAAAGACTCTTCCATCTTGGCGGTAAAACCATAATCCAATAAATCCGTGAAATTTTCGACCAAACGATCAGTAACGATATCTCCCATTTTGTCAGCAAAAAATCGACGGTTTTCTACATGAGCATAACCACGATCTTGGATAGTGGAGATGATGGATGCGTAAGTTGAAGGCCGACCAATACCCTGCTTCTCTAGCTCTTTAACTAAACTCGCTTCTGTGTAACGGGCAGTAGGCTTAGTAAAATGTTGCTTGGGTTCTAGCTGCTTAAGGGTTAATAGGTCTCCTACTTTGAGATCCGGAAGCAAGACATCGTCTTCTTTTTTACTGGCAGGAGGCTGAACGCGCATAAAACCATCAAAACGAATCACTCTACCTCGAGTTCGCAATTCAAAATCATCCGCTTTAATCACAACGGATGTACTTGTAAATTCTGCTCTTGCCATTTGGCAAGCAACAAACTGTTGCCAAATCAATGCATACAAGCGCTCAGCATCGCGCTCCATGCCTGCAAGTTGCGTGGGAGACACATTCACACTGGAAGGTCGAATAGCTTCATGCGCCTCTTGAGCCCCTTCCTTACTGGAATAATTAATAGGTGAATCCGGAAGATAGCGCTTTCCATAGTTTTCAAGAATATAATCACGACAAGAAGCCACTGCTTCTTGGCTCAAATTGGTCGAATCGGTACGCATATAGGTGATATAGCCCGCTTCATATAAGCGCTGAGCCATCATCATGGTTTTCTTTACGCCAAAACCTAATCGTGTGCTAGCCACTTGTTGCAGCGTCGATGTAATAAATGGCGCAGAAGGTTTAGAGGTTGTCGGCTTATCATCGCGTTTGATAACTTCGTAATTGGCTTTTTCCAAGACCGACACTGCAGCCATTGCTTGTTCACGATTAACAGGCTTAAAGGCTTCGCCATTGTGCTTTTTAACCTCACAACGAACGCCACCGTTTTTAGCTGTTAATAAATTAGCAAAAATATCCCAATATTCCTCTGGGATAAATGCGCGTATTTCACGTTCACGCTCAACGACTAACCTTACGGCAACCGACTGTACACGCCCTGCAGAAAGCCCTCTGGCAATTTTCTCCCAGAGTAGAGGCGATACCATATAACCCACAACACGGTCTAAGAAACGACGTGCCTGTTGAGCATCCACTCGATGTTGATCAAGATATCCCGGTTTTTCGAATGCTTTTTGTATCGCTGTCTTGGTAATCTCATTAAAAACAACTCGTCGATATCGTTGTGAATCACCGCCAATCGCTTCTTGCAGATGCCAGGCAATGGCCTCTCCTTCTCTATCCAAATCCGTTGCCAGATAAACCATATCTGCAGACTCAGCGAGCTTCTTAAGCTCATCTACCACTTTTTCTTTACCTGGAAGGATTTCGTAATGGGCCGCCCAATTGTTATCAGGGTCAATACCCATACGTTTGATGAGCTGCTCGCGGCTTTTCTTTGCCTTATGAGCAGCTTTTTCCTCAGGAGACATCTTACGTGTTAAGGCTGCTTGCTTAGCACGCGCTTTGGCATCTACAGGTGTTTTGGCAGATCCACTGGTGGGTAGATCTCGGATATGACCAACACTCGATTTAACGACGTAATTACTTCCGAGATATTTATTAATGGTTTTTGCTTTAGCTGGTGACTCGACAATAACAAGCGATTTACCCATAGGTGTTCTCTATATTTACTACACGACTTAACTTAACTACTTAGACATCCATGCCTGCTTAATATTGGCAACACATAGAGTTTAGTTTCTATTTTATGGAACGAAGGCAGGCATATATAAGTGCTACATGGCTTCTGGTCAAGCAAATATTATGATTATTTTTAACCCAAGAGACCTATATAAGAGTAGATTTGACCTCGTTTGCCACAAATTAAAATTAACAAAAAACATTAACAATAAATTATAACTAATTGTTTTTATTAACTAATATAATTATTCCTTAAAGGCTTTTCTTAACAAGCCGATAGCCTATACAGCAATTATTAATTTTTTAACAAAAAACTATGAGCGCATTTGCCAGTTTAATCTTACTCATTTTCATTGCCGCAATATCTATGGGCATTGTGGCCTATAGCAACTATTTAGTTGATAAGGCAAAAAAAACGACTTTTAGACTGGAGAAAATGAAGATTCGAGTAGAAGAACTTGAAGATGTTGTGCTCGTGCTCGACAGCATTTGCGAAAAGCGCATTATCCCCAAACTCGTTAATGATGAAATTATCGAGTCCTATGAGATGATGACTCATATTTCACCCAAAGCAGGATATCTAAAAGCAGGCCTATCTAATGCACAAATGCGTTCTAACGAACTCAGTGACGAATCTGCATACAGGCAGATATCAAGAGTATGTAAAAGTGATGCTCAAATTGCACGATATAAAGCTTACCTAGATGAAGCATTATCCATACTCAGAAAACAACATGCCGATGGGAAAATTACAGGCAAAGAATTACAAATTTTACATATGGATATCGAGTGGTTACAGCTACAAGTTAAAGTGATTACTAATATTGCAGAAGGACACAAGGCTTATACCAAACAGGATGTTTTATCGGCTAATGCCTTCTATAAAAAAGCACAGAACGAGTTATTGCGCTCTAGCCACCCCGATGAGCGCCGCCATCAAATGAT
>JAHDEM010000001.1:27562-117599 GCA_020628895.1 Candidatus Endobugula sp. | reverse complement strand
TCAGCAAAGTCACCCTCAGCAACCTTCGGCTCATTAATCATACCAGTAACGCCGATAATCCTCCCTCCACCGGGCCAATACCCACTGCCCTTTGGTATTTAAAGACCACTGTAAAGCGCCTGAGGTAGCCGTATTTAGCACTTGGCTGGATAACTTTTGATAACGAGCAACAACGCTAGGATCTGGATGGTTATAACGATTATTATAACCGGCTGTTACAACAGACCACTTTGGTTGGATACGCTCAATCCACTGCCTACTCGATGATGTTTTACTGCCATGGTGAGGAATAGACATAATATCGATTCGCTCAGGAAGGTCCTGATGCCTCAGCAGCTGCTGCTCGACTTTCTTTTCTATGTCCCCCGTTAACAAAATATGCCTACCATTGAAACTAATAAGTAATACACAAGATGTGTTATTGCGGCGATTAATATGGGGCAGCTTATCTAATTCCGGCCATATCACTTTAAAATAAACATCATCCCAAACCCAATTCTGCCCTGCATGACATTGCTGGGTGTTTGGCACCTCAGATAAAGGCAGGCCAGAATACACTTCTTCCACATCAACCGAGGCAAGCAGTGCTTTTGCACCCCCTGCGTGGTCCATATCGGCATGGCTAACCATTAAACGATCCAAGGGAAGACGTCGCTCTTGCCTTAGATACGGTGCGATAATATGTTCACCCACATTAAAACGCTCACTATAGGCTTGGCCAGTGTCATAAACTAATGTATGCGAGTGAGTTTCTACAACAATCGCTGTACCCTGCCCTGCATCCATAAAGGTAATACGTAACGTGATTGGGTTGGCCATAGGGTAAAATAAAGGCAAAAAACATAATACAGCACAGTATTTATACACTCTACTCAGTGGAGAAAGTAGTCCTATTACACCTACAACAGATAAGACTATAGCGGTTTTTGAAGGTTCTCCTAGTGTGGATAACCAAAAAGGAGGCATGAGATTATCCAAGTAATCGAGCCCCTCAAGCAAAAAACTCATAGACCATTGAGCAAGATGATAAACATTAAGCTCGATAACAGATAAAGTGTTACTGCCCCCAAAATGCGATAAGCCCATAAAAAGTAGCAAGAGAAACAATAACGGCACAACAATGAGTGATACCCAAGTCACCGCAAAAAGATTGACTATTGGCGCACTCAAACTCACACCTTGCAATAACAACAAGCTAGGTATTAGTAGACCGACACCTAATATCCATTGCGATGCACATAAGGAATATACATATTGGCCGCTAGTGGAAAGCCTCGAAGAGCATCGCTTGGCATTTCTTCCCCCAAAGCCATACATCAATAGCGCCACCGCTAGAAACGACAACCAAAAACCTTGCCCATAAATGGCCAGCGGATCCATTAGCGCAACCACCAAAAGAGCCATCGTTAATAAATTGCTGGGCAATATACGATAGAAATAAAGTCTTGCGATATGATAAAAAATCACCATAACCAGAGCACGCTGAGTCGGCAAACTCATGCCTGCCAACATAGCATAAAAAAATGCCAGTATAACCGAACAAAACGCAGGCAAATAACGTGGTACGATTAGCGTATACGGAGCGGTAATTGCTACAAGCCTAGATAGCAAACGACCAACAAAAAAACCAACTGTTGCAGCCAAACCAATATGTAAACCGGATATAGCTAATAAGTGAATAGTGCCTGTATTTTTGAACAATTCCCATTGAGATGGCGTTAGCCATTGAGTATCACCTACCAATAAAGCCACTAACGGCCCTAAACTATTTTCAGTATGACCACCTGATAAAAAGTCTACTTCGGTATTATGGGACTGAAGCAAAAGCCTTTTTATATTTTGCTGTATCCACCAACGCATACAATCAATTCTGATCGAGTAACAGTTTTCCCCAAGCAAAGACATATTATCTGCATTAACAACATATCCTGTCGCACTAATGCCTTGCCTTAATAACAACAATTGATAGTCAAAACCAGAAGGGTTGACAAAACCGCGTGGGCGACGCAGCTTTACCGTTAACCGCCAGAATTGGCCTGGTTGCAATAAGGGTATTTCTGATAAATCTTTAGAAAAACGATTGTGATACCAAGACAAACGTATTTTTTGTCTAAGCAAATTTGGTACGGCATCTCCTCGAGTATTTTCAGCATATTTGACTTCCAATAGAAATTGCTCGCGATTCGGTTTTGATACAGGCAAATCGACAACATAGCCTTCCACCACTACAGGAGTTGCCTCTAGTATCTGGGGAAGCTGCTGAGAAAGTAAATAATATCCATGAACGAAACTAACTAAAGCACCACCACATATGCATGCGATGAATCGCTGCTTGCGGTAGCAGCAATATGCGACGCCAATCAACAATACATAAAGAACAAATTTTGGAGGTAATACTGATACGGTGCTGCTAAGAAACACAGCAGAAACAAATGTAATAATATAAAGCATGACACTTTCTTCCTTGAAAGTAAGAGAATAAGCTAAAGATATCTCTAAGCGTTTAGATGATCATATAACTGAATAAACTGCTGAGTCAATTTGTGTTTTGGCTCTAAAAAAATCAGCGGTTTGTGCACAGCATGTGACTCTTTCATTTTGACCGAGCTGGATATATAAGGCTCTAGAACTGGCAGACCTGAAGACTTTAACTCATCAACTGCAGATTGAGGTATTTTCGCTCTGGCAACAAATTGATTAATAATCACCCCTTCTACATCGAGAGCATCGTTATGATCTTCTTTTACCTCATCAATCGAAACAAGTAGATCTAATAAAGCATCGCGAGAGAAAGCATCGCAATCAAAAGGAATTAGACAACGATCAGCTGCAATTAACGCAGACAAGCTATAAAAGTTAAGCGCGGGAGGAGTATCAATAAAGATTTGATCGTAAGTATCAGACAAGCTATTTAAAAATTCTTTTAACTTATAAATCTTATGACGTGACTCTAGCTTTTGTTCAATATCAACAAGATCGACAGACGCAGAAATTAACGACAAATTATCAAAGCTCGTTTTGCGAACAAAATCGGTTAAAGCAATATCACGGTATTTATAACTAATGGTCGATTCAAAAAATTCTGCCATACCGACAATATCATCTTTACCATCATGCCCTAGATAGGATGTAGAATTTGCTTGAGGATCTAAATCAATTAACAGTGTAGATGTTCCTTTACTCGCAGAAACCGCTGCTAAGTTACAGGCTATCGATGACTTGCCTACTCCACCTTTACGATTAAATACAACTCTGATCATAACAACATTCTCTAATTATTGACTGAGGCTTGTTCACACTTATCAGTGCCCACTACTACGACCCCAAACGGGTCAATCAAAGCTACCTCCTCTCTTCATACCTTACCAGAAGAAAAAGTGACTCCGACAGTGAATATTAAATGAGTATGAATAGGCCCTAACATAAAATGGCTATTTCGTTGGAATTGTGCGCATAGGTACAAGTTGTACAACAAATGCATACGAATACGAGATTAAACGGCTAAAAAAAATAAATCAAGAGAGATTAGCGCCGACTTTGCTTATCTTTTTTAAGTCTTAAAAAATAAAATTACATAGCACATAATTTGCGTTAAATAAGTGCAAAAACGGGAATTTAAAAACAATGCTGGCACAGTAAACATCTTCAATGCAAAACAACTTTTCATCGAACGCCCTTTGATGAACCATTGTCTCAATATCTTGATGGCATGAGCTAAAAACGCTGAAAACGGTTACCAGCTTTCCAATAAACACATTAAAGATTATGGGAATAGTTCGCAGATATTGCCGATCCCCCCTTGTACTACCCCGCTGCCTTGATTAGACTTGCCTTTTTGTTCATTGACCCTGTAGTTATTTATGCCATTTTCTTCATTTACACCTATTTCGACTTTGTGGAACACTTGTTATAAAAGTAGCTTTGTATTGCTATTGATCTTAACCTTAGCCAGCTGCGGATCAAACCCTACCCAACAACAAGCAAGTTCACAAACGGACATCAAACAAACGAATATAGGGGCTAAAGCGACAGAAAGCAGTAAAAGTTCAAAAACTCATATTATTATCGATAAAACATCAGATGGGGAAATAATATCCACTGCAGATATTTGGACACGCATAAGAAGCAACTACCAACTACCAGAGACTATGCCTACTTTCGCGCAAGAGCGTATGAATGGCTATCTTAAGCGCTACCAAAAATATCCTCATGATATTTACCAGCAAACTGAAAGAGCTGGACTTTATCTATACTATATTGTCGATGAGCTGGAAAAGCACAACATGCCAATGGAACTGGCACTATTACCGTTTGTTGAAAGTAGCTATAACCCGTTTGCTTATTCATCTGGACGAGCATCAGGGTTGTGGCAGTTTATACCCGGCACAGGCAAACGGTTTAAGCTGAAAGAAAACTGGTGGTTAGATGAACGCAGAGATGTGGTTAAATCAACACAAGCAGCAATTGCGTATTTGTCTTATTTGTACCAACACTTTGACGGGGATTGGTTACTAGCGATAGCCGCTTACAATGCTGGTGAAGGTACCATTGGCAAGGCCATTAGAAAAAACAAACGCCAAGGTAAAGCGACGGATTATTGGTCTTTATCTTTACCACGAGAAACGCAATTTTATATTCCTAAGTTAATGGCTTGGGCATCGATTGTAAAGCAACCAAAACATTATGGATTAGCATTAGCACCTGTTGAAAATACAGCACAATTTGCCAGCATTGATATCGGCTCTCAAATTGATCTAGCAAAGCTGTCCGAAATTAGTCAAACAGATATTAATACTATTTACGCTCTAAACCCCGCTTATAACCGCTGGGCTACCGATCCAAACACACCTCATACGCTTTTACTACCCACTAATAAAATAGAACATACTAAACAAGCTTTATTACAATACCCCACTAGTGAACGCATACAATGGCAACGTTATACGATCAAAAAAAATGACTCTCTAAGTGTTATTGCTCAACGATTTAAAACCAGTGTGGCCAGTATTAAGGCAGCTAACCAACTTAAAAGCTCCAGAATTCGTATTGGAAAAACGTTACTAATACCGAATTCCTCGAAAAGCGAAAGCTTTTATACTGGTAGCGCTGCACAACGATTGGCTAGTCGACAAAAACAATCTTCACCAAAAAATGCTAACAAGATCGAACATATCGTACAAAAAGGCGATACTCTGTGGTCCATAGGGAAAAAATACGGAGTTAGTAGTTCTAAAATTGCTTATTGGAACAATATGTCTACAAGAGATGTATTACGAAACCAACAAAAATTGATTATTTGGACAAAAAAGCAGGTAGTGAATGATAGTAATCGTGCAACCAACACCATTAGAAAAGTGATTTATCAAGTGAGAAAAGGCGATAATTTATCCCGCATTTCTCATAAGTTTAATGTTGCGGTTAGCGATATTCGCAATTGGAACAAGTTAAATCAAAAGTATCTACAACCGGGACAAAAACTTAAACTGTTTATCAGCATGGCCGATCAAGCCAGTCGTTTTAAATAAATAGTCTATCATTCTGATTAAACAATTAGTGATATTTAATTTTGCTATTTATCCGTTGCAGGCACTGCCATTTCAAATGCGTCAACTAGTATATCGCTAACAGCCGCTCCAGAAAAAAAGCAATTGCGCTGTAGCGTTTTGATCATCGCCGGAGAACCGCAAAGAAAAATTTTCCAACCATTGAGCTCGGGATGTTTTTCTTTGACTAATTCCACTACGTCTTGCTCTATGATTCCCTGTGTTGCATTACGCCTTACCGCTTTAACATAAGTAAAGTTATCGTATTTTTGTGCTAATTGTTCTAATTCTTCTTGATAGTATAAGTGGCTAGGGTCACCACCAGCAGCATATAAATAGATTGGTGCCGAATGGTTCTTTGCTAATGCTTCTAAGAGAATACCGTAAAGTGGCGCCAAACCTGTTCCAGTACAAGCCATTAATAGTGGCTTTTGCGCATGTTCATCGGTATAAAAACAATTGCCCAAAGGTGAAGATAAATTAATTGTATCACCAACAGAGGTATCATCTACAAGCCAACGACTTACTAGGCCCTGCTCATGACGTTTGATATGTAACTCAACAATCTTTTCCGCTTCGCATCGGCTAGCAATAGAATACGATCTAGGGATACTTACCTCGGCTTGCCCTCCGGATGAAGAAGGTGAATACCATACCGAAAGATACTGGCCAGGAAACCAACGAAAATCGACCTGTATGCGCAACCCTAAAACGGTATCGTTAAGCATTTTTTTATCAACAATGGTTCCAACAACCAAATCAGATTCATCTTTATTTTTAACTGTGATACTTTTTTCTGGATAGCAGGAGCAAGCTAAGAAGTAACCTTGTGCAATTTGATTTGCAGTGAGACCATTTTGGGCTTGCTCTGGTATAGCATCCTCTGTTTGCAACATACAGCTGTGGCAAACCCCCGCCCTACAACTAAAAGGAATCGAAAAATTAGCACCTTCCAGGGCCTCAAGAACAGACTCACCGTTAGCAATACTTACTTCTGTATCTTGATAATTAATCACTGGCATGGTTGTTTCCTGTTCTTTTAATGACAACTGACTGTCTAGTTTTTCCGAGTGGCCTGTCATCCATCGAGTAATTTTTGATAACATATTGGTCTCACCAACTAAAGTTCATCTTAACAATAGCTATATTAACACACCATAAAAAATGGAGAGTAACCAATTAATAAATTTGTTGGTTACTCTCCATTTCTAATTTTTGCTAAATACTACAAATCGACTTTACACGTTATTACACTTATATAATTGAGTAGGAGTTTGAAGCATCAATTATTTATTAAGTACGTCGTCTTTAACGCTTAGTGCAACAGCAACAATTTCATCAATGATGTCTTGAGGCACACTCAATTCATTTAACGTACCTACCAATGCTTCGGCTACTGCACCAAAATGTTCTTCGGTTAAACTCATATGCTTATGGGCTTCTCGCATATCTTTCCCAGTGTATTCATTTGGGCCACCAAATGCCATTGTTAAAAAAGATTTTTGCTTTTGTATCATGCCAGCCATATCAACTGTATCAAAAAAATGACTAATACGATCATCCGCTAATACTTTTTTATAAAAAATATCAACCGCTGCATCTACGGCAGCTTCTCCGCCTATTTTTTCATAAATGGACATTGGTTTTTCCTCACTTGGTTTTGAAAAAATTTTCTTAATAAAATCTAACATAATTATTCCTCAACGGCCGATAGCATGTAGGTAATTGCTGCACGTATTTCATCTTCTGTCAGTTCAGTATTACCGCCTTTTGCCGGCATTAAACCAAAACCATTAGAAGCATGGCTAACTAATACATCAATACCTTGAGATGCTCTTGGGGCCCAATTTTTTTTGTTACCAAAAATAGGGGCTCCATTAATACCTTGGGCATGGCAAACTTTACAATTACCGTTATAAACACTCTCGCCCATTGTTAATAGTTTATCTTTCTCACTACTACAGCCAGAAATGACAAGACAAATAAAGAAAGACATTATTATTTTGTAACCACTAATAAAGTCGCTCATAAAGCCTCCTATTCTTACAGTTATATACAGGTTAATTCTTACTTTGACACCTCGACTTTCAAAGAGAATTATCGCTATTACAAAAAGCCAGTGGTGTGATGCTATTACTCACATCACACCACCAACCAAATTGATAGCGATTAACCTAATACCTTATAGTGGTACACGAATAACCACACCACCCATCACATCACCTAGTTTAAAGTCATCTTTTGGTGAATCTTTGTGATCGTTATGACAACTCACACAAGCAGCGGCAACGGCTACGTCAGGATATACAGCAGTAAAGTAAGAGGTATCGCCTAACTTTTCCGTACCGTAGAAATTCTCACCAGGATTAGCAACAATGTACTCAAGACCTTCTTTTTCCATAGGCGTTTTTGGTGCATTTTGAGAATTGATAGGCCAAGATGATTGCAAAGAATAAGTAAATGTATCGGTAATATCTCTAACCGCTTCTGCACCTGCACGGAACATTTGCGCAGGTAACGGAGCACCGTTATCTAAGTCTTTCCATTCTTCTTTAGGTAAAATAGCATCTGCTCCATTTGGCCCTAGACGCTGAATAATTAACTTAGTGTAGTTTGTTCTATCCGCTTTCATCACTGCAAATAAGGCATCGGTATGATTTTTAGGATCGATACCAACTGTTTCCTCTTCACCACAACCGGTTAATACCGTTGCAGCGCTGACAACGGCAGCTGCTAGTACTACTTTTTTTACTTGGTTTTTCATAGTTTTCCCCTTTGGTTTATAAAAACTTCAACTTGCTAAAATAGTTAACTACACTAATCGTTATTTCTTTTCTTCACCCAGTCGATCGATTCAATATGAACGCTTGGCTGACCGTTAAAATTATTTTTAATCAGGGCTTCATCAGCTAACGCATTGATGGCAAAGCCAAGGCCGTGACAATTCATACACACTGGGCGAATCATTTTTTCATTAGGTCGAAGAGTCGCATTTTGATTATGCTCAACAAAAACATCCCCTGCCTTGTTCATTTTTTGCCTTGGCATATGACAACTAGCACAACTTACACCACTATTTTCAGGTAATTCACCAGACTGCTCCTTTTCCCACAGCTGAAAATGCGGTGACTCCAAATAAGCCAAACTATGTTCGTCATTATGGCAACCTAAACATGCTTCAACGGCAGCCGTTTGGGTATTCGTATCATGAGGCCCATGGCAACTACTACAGCTATGGACTATGTCCATACTATCGTGTTTAAAATCTAGGGCTGAAGAAACATCTTTAGGAGATATAGCCTTTAGAGGTTGAGACACAGTATCAGCCAGACGCATACCATGTTTACCCTCTTTAAATCCTTTAACCTGTTTTTCATGGCAACTTTGACAGGCTGTATGATCGGGTTTTTCAACCCATTGAGTTGCATTGCTGGGTTGGTGACAACTTTGACAATCAACACCATTACGTGAATGAGAGCTCATTAACCAATCATGCGCTATTTGATCCGTTTGTTCTTTTGGTAAATGATGGATTGCAGATAAATCTATATCCTCTTTTGATAAAGCAACTATCTCTGGATTTTTTTCCTGGTATGTAGCTTCTGCATTTCTTTCAGGTAATTGTGCAATGGCTTTAAAAATCGGCTCATCAGCATGACGCTCTAAAAAGCCTTCATACAATGCTCGGTTGTCATGATAATTATGACAACCAGCGGTTGCGCAACTATCAAAAGGCAGATCTTTATGAGATTCTCTTTCCTCTCCAACCTCTTCGTGGCAGTGAAAACAATAATCTTTTGGTAAAGTTAGTCCCATTTCTAATGTCTTATCTTTATGATGCTCTGTATGGCAACTCACACAATAACGTGCATCGACTATTTTTAATAAATCGGCATTACGTGGATCCGTAAATTTAGATTTAGGATGGGAGTCATTAGCAGCATCTAGTTCTTCCGCATGACATTGTGTACAAGCATTTTGTAATACCTCAGGACCACCAAATGGATCTGTATGGCAAGTTTCACAAGCCATTTCAATTTGATAGTGCCCATAGGTCGTTTCACCAATAAGCAGCTGTGTTTTATCTTCACCGTAAAACATAGTAAATACAAAATAACCTGCGATAGCGAATGTAATGGTTACCCAGAGTCCCCAAAAAAATACTTTCATTTAGGGCCTCTATTTCTTGTACTTGTTGTTGTCATAATATGGCTGTATGTATTCATTCTTATATTGCTTGGCTTAAAAACTCTCACGGTTAAAAGTAATAAACAGATAAAATGTGAGCAATAAGTAAGGCGGGCAATGGCCAAACAACCAAAATGTGTGCCCAAAACGAAGTCTTTTTTAATGCCTGTACGGTAGAAGCTGATGATTTACTCGCTAGCTGTAAAGAAATACCTGCTAGAGCACCAACGACAGAAACGATGAGAAAATTAACCATCAACCATTTATTCAGGTTTTCCCCTAAATGGGCTCCTGTATGAAAAAATAAGACACCTAGAGCGAGAACTCCCAGCACCGCATGAGCAACACGTAGATAAGAAAAGTTACCCAAAAAGGACCAATTAGCTCTTTTGCGTAACGTCATAACTAAACCAACAGCTACCAAACCTAGCAAAGAAAAACCTGAGACTTGTTTCCAAAAACTATCCGTCCAAATAAATTCTATAGAAGGCGTTTGTACTGAATCGACCGGATTAATACCTGGGAAAAAAGCCAGAAAACCTGTGATGAGAACAGCAAATAGACTAAAGACAGCTAAAGGAATTCCGCCTTTAACCGAGGTAGGTGTTTGCTCTGCACCTAGAAGATTTTGCAATAAAGGTTGGCAAGAACCACACACTGTTCCTGCACCCGTCTTGTCTCCAACAGCTTTAAGCGTGTTGCATCCACTGCTGATAGCTGTCGATAAAGAACCTCTTGTAATTTGATTGCATTGACAAATAATGGCAGTTTCAGGCCAGTCAGCCACGGATTGTTTTTCATTACCAAACCATAATTTTCCCGTTAAAGAAAAATACCAACGCTTCCATGGATAAAAATATTGCTGAGACAAAAAGGCTTCTTGTACCCGTCGTGAATCAGGCCATGGCCCAATACTACAAGCACCAATAACAACTCCTCTATGCACCACCAGTTTTCGATAGACGTTATTTTTTTTGTTTTGATAACTCAATTCTTGTTGGTTAATTCGGTGGGCTACCTCTGCGACTTCACCCATACTTGTCACCGATTCTCCTACCACTTTTAATGTAGAAATCAGTTGCGTTCCTTGATAAGTCGCATGCCCCCTAGATAAGCGATTAGCTAATACAGAAGCTTGCTCTAACCCTGGGGAAACAATGCCATAAACAGTGCCTTTATGTTCACAGCACTCCCCTATTGCATAAATATTATCAACTGACGTTTCTAAGTGATCGTTAACCGTGATGCCTCGTCCAAAAGCAATACCTGCATGAGAGGCCAACTCTATGTTCGGTTGAATCCCAGTGCATAACAGTACGGTATCGCACTCGATGACTTCTTGATCTCGGGTAACCACTCCCGTTACCCGACTATAATATTTTTTATCCTCTGTATTGCCTTCTGCAGACAACTGATCACCAATAATTTGGCGAACACCTGACTGCGTAATCACTCGGATACCTAGGTTTTCCACAAATTGTTGTAATTTCTGAGATGCATTTTGGTCTAATTGTCGATTCATTAGTCGATCCGACTGCTGAACTAACACCACTTCGGTTCCTGCACCAGTGAGGGCTTTAGCTGCTTCTAAACCTAACAATCCTGCACCGACAACAACAACTCTTCTGGATCGATGACGGCGCGCTAATAGCGCTTCGGTATCGCGTAAATTTCTAAACGTATAAACACCTTTTAGATTAACCCCTTCGATATTAGGCACGTGAGGTTTAGAACCCGTAGCTAAAATCAGCGAGTCATAGTGATATGTTTTGCCTGAATAGGTCGTTATGGTTTGCGTTTCTGGATCGATTTTTTCGACATGGGATTGGATATAATCTAACTTTTTATCCGAAGTACTTTCAGGTAACTGTGTAACAATGTCTTGGTAATCCTTGCTACGCGATAAAACATTACTTAATTGAACACGGTTATAAAGTTCATAAGGTTCATTACCAAATAAAGTCACGTCACACTGTGAGTGCTGTCGAAAGTATTCCGTAATAAAACGAACACCAACAGGGCCAGCACCCACCACTACAATACGTGGCGGCTTGTCGTTTTGTTTAACTGTCTCGTTAACTTCCTGGTTAAGAGAGGCATCATGGTATTTCACTACAGACATTCGCTACTTTCCAAAATAAATCACATGCTTAAACGTTATACAGCAAGCAATATGCCAAAAAGGAAATTATCTTTTAACACCATGTTTTATAAGGATTTTATTTTAATCAAACGCACCAAACTATCTAATTTTCTTAAAATAACATCACAAAAATCAGGGGCGTTGCACAAAATCAGGACTTGCTATGCAATAAGAACGAGCATGAATTGCAAAAATGGTTTGATAAAAAAATGAACAAAAGCAATTAAAAGGATTTTTCAAAAAAATAGCTTTTAAGTGACAAAAAATGCAACAAGTTATGTCAATTCTGCTACACTTTGCTCTTTAATAAAGCATTATTAATCTGTCTTTGAAGATTTATTCTATGATATTACCTGTTATATTATCTGGTGGGTCAGGCACTCGATTATGGCCCTATTCACGCTCTTTATACCCTAAACAATTCCTTCCTTTAGTTTCTGAGCAAACAATGCTGCAAGAAACGGTGAGCCGATTAGCAGAATTTAGTGAAAGCAGTCCTGCCATTATGCCACCGCTAGTGATATGCAACGAAGATCATCGTTTTATGGTTGCCGAACAACTACGGGCCATTAATACACAAGCTACTGATATCATCCTTGAACCCTTTGGTAGAAATACTGCTCCAGCTATCGCTCTAGCAGCATTATCCCAACCTGATGCCTTATTATTAGTATTACCTGCCGATCATGTGATCAAAGATATTCAAGCATTTGAGAATGCGGTTACTGCGGCAAAAGATGAGGCGGCTAATAATAAGTTGGTTACATTTGGTATTGTTCCTACTGCTGCAGAGACAGGTTATGGCTATGTAAAATCTGGACAAGCCATTAGCAACAATGCAAAAGCGGTAGAAGAGTTTGTAGAAAAACCTGATCAAGAAACGGCAGAAAAATACATTGCTTCCGGTGATTATTTATGGAATAGCGGTATGTTTTTATTTAAAGCCTCACGCTATTTAGAGGAGTTAAATAAATTTAACCCTGAAATTGTTAAAGCCTGTGAACTATCGTTAGATAAGGCAGATAAAGACTTAGATTTTACCCGTATCAATGCGGATAGTTTTGAAAGTTGTCCTGATGATTCTATCGACTATGCTGTCATGGAAAAAACCGAAGATGCAGTGGTTGTTCCTCTTGACGCTCAATGGAATGATGTGGGTTCTTGGTCGGCCTTGTGGGAAGTATCTGAACAAGACCCTGATGGCAACGTCCTTAAAGAAGGACAAGGCGATATCATTGCTTTAGATAGCCATGATTGCTATGTACAGGCAGAACACAAGTTGATAGCAACCATTGGTTTAGAACACACTATTATAGTAGAGACTGATGATGCCATTATGGTCGCCCACAAAGACCGTGTTCAAGATGTAAAATCTATTGTAAACCAATTGAAGAAAGGCAACCGTAGCGAAGCCAGCTTACACCGTAAAGTTTACCGCCCCTGGGGACATTACGACTCTATCGATTCAGGAGAACGCTTTCAAGTTAAACGTATAGTCGTTAATCCTGGAGCGCAGCTGTCATTGCAGATGCATCACCACCGAGCCGAGCATTGGATTGTTGTTCAAGGAACAGCAGAGGTCCGTTGTGGAGAAAAAACAATGTTATTGAGTGAAAACCAATCCACTTACATTCCCTTAGGCGAAGTGCACTCACTGGCTAACCCAGGTAAGTTTCCTCTAGAAATTATTGAAGTTCAGTCAGGTTCTTATTTGGGAGAAGATGATATTGTTCGACTAAAAGATATGTATGGTCGCAACTAAAGAGTAATAATAATACAAAGCTGTAGCTGGTATTAATACCCATCGATATACCACCAGCTACAGCTTATCTATAGAGTTTAGTGTGTTTGAGAACAGTAAGACCTTTATACAACCTCTTCCCAAGATTGTTTGATCAAAGCTGATAATTCCTGCGAAAAAGTATCTCCAACGCTATAAGATGACATAGCATCAACTAAAGTGTCCACACTACCAAGATCAAGCAATGAATTACCCAAAATAACTTGATCAACTTTGGACTCATCACGACTAAACCAATCCCTAACCACTACAGTATCTCCTTTATCTAAGATACTCAGTTCTAGATCATTATTGGACTGGCTAAATAGAATATCAGTGATGGCTAAAGACTCATCAGTAAATGCAATAGTATCGATACTACCATCCCAATCAATGTTATTGATCCGTGCTTGCCCAAAGTCCTTGTCGAATACATACGTGTCGTTACCTGAGCCGCCATGAAGGAAATCATTTCCTGAGCCTCCCGTCAGGATATCATTACCATTACCTCCAATTAAGTCGTCATCACCATTACCGCCGGATAATAGATCATTACCTTCACCACCTAGGACTTGATCATTTCCTGATCCACCATATAACTTATCATCACCCTCCAATCCACTGAGTACATCATTGCCGCCGTAAGAAAAGATAATTTCATCTTCCACACTTCCAACAATGTTATCCGCTAGGTTGACGGAATTAGATGATTCCCAAACAGTATTAATCGTCACCTGTAATTGCTTAAGAACTTCATCAGAAAGACCATGATTTTCATTCACTGGCACATCATATGCAGACATTTCTTGAACAAGTTTCTCAACACCATCTATAAATAAAAACTGGTTCCCAACTTTGATTTGGTCAACCTGCTTAGTATCATCTGCATACCAATCACGTATAGTTAATTGATTATCTGTACCAAAAATAGTGATGACCAAATCATTATTTTGCTGACTAAACCACAGCTCATTAATAGTAGTATCATTAAACAAAATAGTATCTGTATCGAAAATTAGTCCGTGGTTATTGACTCTATCTTGTCCAAAGTTTTCACTAAAAATGTAATAATCATTGCCGTAACCACCGCCTAAGTAGTCGTTACCCGCACCACCATATAGCTCGTCATCACCGTGTTCACCAAACACATCATCATCCCCTTCACCACCTAGAAGAGTATCATTACCAGTGCCTCCACTAATCCAATCATTGCCATCATCACCGCTAAGACCATCATCACCTCCGTTTCCTTGTAGGAAGTCATTGCCTCCGTATCCATGAAGATGGTTATCTGCTGAATCTCCAATCAGATTATCGGATAAATCGACACTATCACTACTATTCCACTCTTGGGTAATCGTTGAAAGTAATGACAAATATGCTGAATCTGAAACAGTATTACCGGCGCCATAAGGAACAGGGTATTCAGACATGGCATTCACTAAATTTTCGACGCCACTAACGAATAAGAACTTACCAGCAACCTCTATCTGATCCACCTTACTTTTATCATCTGAAAACCAATTACGCACAATCACTTGATTTTCGGTTCCAGAAATAGTGATCAGTAAGTCATCACCGTCCTGACTGAACCATAAATCTTCTATATCAATATCATCAAATTTTATGGTATCGGTATCCAAAATAGATCCGTTGTTATTAATACGATCTATACCGAAATCACCTTTAAAGAGGTAGGTATCATGCCCAGCTCCACCGCTGTACAATCCATGCCCTTCACCGGCTATCATCATGTCATTCTCGTACATACCGCCAACAGTATCATCTCCACTTCCATGTATAACCTGCTGGTATGCTAACTCAACAGACATCGCAAAAGTGGTACTTACACTACCTCCTTTGCCATCGGAAGCTGTAACATTAATAGTGATATCGGAAATGTCTTTACGAGATGGAGAGCCAAAAAATGTACCCGTTTGTGAATCGAATGTTAACCATGAAGGTAGTGGATCACCGTTTGCCAAAGTAGCAGACAAAACTAAGGTGTCGCCATCGGGGTCACTAAATGTATTTGTTGGTATTTGGAAAGAGAATTCCTCGTTCTCCTCAACAGCCATGTTATTAATCGGTTGTTCAACAATAGGAGGAGAATTTTGTACTAGCAATCCGGCATCAATATGCTGCGTCGTTTTATTTGCATAAACAGAAAACAACGCTGACACTCCCTGCGCATCGATATCTGAATCAATGGCTTTATTTTCTCCAACATGTTGTTCAGTTGCTACTCTACCGTTAGGTAATAGAAAACTGACTTGATAGTTGCCAGTAGGGATATTAGTAAATTCATAACGGCCTTCATCATCGGTATAAGTGACAATAGCTTTTCCGTTATCATCTGTAACAACTTCACCCAGGCTATCGAGCAAAGTTACCTTAACACCAGACTCTGTTGTATCGGAACTGACAACTTTTTTCTGCTGCAGTGATACATTATCAATAATAGTACCGATACTGTCTGAAATACCTATTCCTGCCAGTTCGATCCGATTACTGCCACTATTTAAGTCAACATCAAATGTGAGAACCTGAAACGACTGTGATATGGGTGTTACTGTTTCTTGAAGAAGCCCGTTGATATAAACAGCTAATCCATTGGTTGCTATGTTAGTCCCACGAGCCGCATAATGCAGACTAAATTGGTAATTCCCCTCTTCTGTTACATTCACATCTTGCATTAAAATCGCATTTGCAGACGAATCTAATTCGACAACAGCATTGTTTTTTTGATTGATGGTACCACCAACAGCACCTTCTTGAATTTCAATCGTATTCTGGGTGGCTTGCCAACCCTCGATATTAGAAAACGCTGACCAAACACCATTCGGCAAATCAGGGTGGCTTTCAAAATCTCCATTGGTAATTAAATTATCGCCAAGTACAATTGTTTGATCCTCGATACCATTTTTATTCAGATCATTAAATACTGTACCTGTAATGCCGCCTACTTCGACTTTTAGGCCTGCATCAATATTACGAGTCATACTATTAGCACTAATAGTAATCGTATCTGTTAAACCCGAGCTATTGGCATCAGAGTCATAGTGTTCGTCTACTGCCGTATTTTGAACTGAAAACTCATATCCATCTATGGAAGGAAACTGGATTTTATAATCCCCAACAGGAACGTCATTAATGGTATAAGTACCGTAGCTATTGGTTTCTGCACTGGCAACAACTTCTCCAACGCTATTGACTAGCTGAACAATCTGTCCCTCAACACCTCTATCCCAAGCATGGGTATTTTCGTTCCACTCGTTATCATTTCTGTCTTCATCATAAGTAAGACGGCCAGTAACCGATCCTGTTTCTGGTATGAGCCCCGCATCAATAACAACATGTTCTTTAGCGCTTAAATGAATAACATCAGATAGTCCCTGAAGATCAACATCAGAGTCAACACTATCGTCGGAACCCACATTTTGTAGTGTTAACGTTTTTCCCTCAGGTTGATCGATCTTGACCCGATAATTGCCCGGAGAAAGATTCTCAAATTCATAAAAACCGTCTTTATCGGTAAGGGTCTCAATGGGTTGGCCATTTTCATCAAGAACTGGATGACCGTCTTTATCTAACAAAGAGACTTTTACATTTGGCTCAGCAGTGTCGGTCAGTGTTTTTTGCTGTAGTGATACATTATCAATAATAGTACCAATACTATCGGAAATACCCTCTCCACGAATTTCCAATTCATGGCTACCAGAGCTTAAGTCAATGTCGAAGGTGAGTGTTTCAAAGTCTTTTGATTGAGGTGTAACCGCTTGTTGTAGTTGTCCATCTAAATATATGGACAAGCCATTGGTGGCAGTATTGGTTCCGCGCAAGGCATGATCAATACTGAATTGATAAGTAGCCGCTTCCGTAATCTCAAGAGTTTGGAATATGGTGGCATTCGCTCTAGAGTCCAATTCTACTACTGCATTATCCGGCGCATTGATTGTTCCTCCTACAGCACCTTCTTGAATCTCAATAGTATCTTCGCGCGCATCCCAACCAGCAATGCTGGTGAAAGATGCCCACGTTCTATTATGAATATCAGGGTGGTCCTCGAAGGATCCATTGATAATTAAATTCGGTCCTAAAAGGTAGGTTTGGTCGTTAAGACCATCTAGATGGGTATCATTAAAGACATTGCCAGAAATACTCGCAATGTGATTCGCTGAATTATTCCTCTCGCCTTTGGACATTACGGTAGGTACCTCGTTACATCATTCCGTCTATAAGGCTATTATATGACGCTTTACGAAGAAAAAAATGACAAACTGGTCAAATCTAGACCAAAGTATATGAGGTGAGTCAAGTGACGAAGTTCACACTTTTAAAAAGCACCACTATAAAGCAGCTACAAAAACTAGAATAAGGAGGATATTGAAGAAAAATACAAAGTTGCTATTCATAGCCACCCAAAATGTAACAAAAAGGTGCGAGATAGCAACGATAATACGCCGATATTACAATACAAGATGCAATAACAACCTAAGATAAAGTATTAATTCAGCTAGACAGCACCATCATACCCCCCATTTAAGACTCTAAGACTTCATCAATCAAGGCTAAATGTTTAGGCAAGCAGACCTTCTGCAAATCATAATTCTCAATAATCGACTGACGCGCTTGTTTACCTAATGCTTTTCTGCGGGCGGGATCGTTCATTAACGCCTCCACTTTTAATAACAAGCTTTCCTCATCAAAAAAGTCAAATAAGCAACCATTATCATCATCTTTGATGACTTCTTTTACCGGCTCAGTCGAAGAAGCCAAAATAGTTGCCTCACAGGCCATTGCTTCCATAAGAGACCAGGACAGAACAAAGGGGGTTGTCCAATAAAGGTGTAAATCTGTAAGACTGAATAAATCTAATAAATGCTGATAAGGAATTTTTCCAACAAAGATCGTTCGAGACATATCTAATGAATCTCCAACTTCTTTTAGCATGACTTCACGCCAGGTTAAACCTGAAGAATGTTTACCAGAATAGCTTTGATCATCGCCACCAACAATAACAAAAATAGCATTTGGTCTCTGGCTTTGAAGCCCAGGCAACGCTCTCATAAACTGATGGAAACCACGGCTAGGTTCTAAATTCCGAACGGAATAACTAATAATTTCGTCCGTTGTTTTCAACGTTACCTCCCCTTGGGAAGTATTTTTAAACGTGACTGATTTAGCTTGACTCGGTTTTACAACAGATGTGTCGACCCCATCATGAATAACATTAATTTTTCCTTGATATTCCTCGGGGTATGTACTCCATTGCCAGCGTGTTGGAGACACACCAGCATCAGCAACATGGAGTGATAATAACGCTGTTGCACTGTTAATACGGGAGCTTATTTGCTTACCTAAACCTCTGGTGAATTCAGGGTCAAAATTAATCGTCTCAAGATCACTTTTGAAGAAAAATTCAAAGAAATAGATTAATTTTGCTTGTGGAAATATTTCCTTTAAATATAAGCCTTCCCCCCAACCCGGGTGAGCTAAAATAATATCAGGCTTTAATCCCTGATTTTTTTGCCTTAATAGTACTTTTGTTAAGGCCTCTGCTCGAACGATTTGCTCAACAGTATATTCAGCGTTATTGGGCATATCGCTTTTATCGATATCGGGCTGATCATACCCAAAAACGGTAATGTTTTTGGGTATCAGTGGAAATTGTCTTTGAACACAAGATCTCTCACCAATAGCAAACACATCCCACTGCGAATGCTCTGCAAAATATTTGGCTAAATAACGATATTGTCCGGGAAAATTTTGATGAATAAATAATATTTGTTTTTTTTGATTCACAGTAAAAAGACTAACCTTCTATAAGTCGTATTATGCTCTTAAACCGATACTAGCAAGAACTGTCATGCTATCTGCAGCGGTCAACAACAGCAAAGAGTGTTCCTTTTATCCCTCTCCAGCGTAATATAATAACTTGATAGAGTTAAAGGCTGGACAACAAGTAATAATCCTATATTCGTAAAATACTGGGACTGAACCAAGAAACTCTTAGACTAATTAATCAGATTCTTACTCATATTTGAAGTTAGAGTCACTTCTACCGCACTGTATCCTTTGCTTCAATCCACTATTTACATTGAGATGCACCTCTATTTACGGCACTCTATTAAATAATATAAATTAATGAAAATAGTTTAACATTAAATAAAAGTTAATATAAGGTAATAAAATACCAAATAAAAGAAAAAAGATTTGTTAGGTAGAACCGTTAACAAGGTATGGAAGTAGACAACACAAAATGGTTACTGAGCGAGCGCCTTCATAAGCGATACTTCGCTATAGGATAGACCGCTTTGTTTCACAACATCTTCTATAGGAACGCCTTTGTAAAGTAACTGACGGGATTTTTGGTATACCTCATCACTTGGAGTGGTGTCACCAAGAGAAGCCATTGCAGATGTGTTATCCACAACGGTTAGCGGCGTTATTTTAGAAGAATGCTTATTGGTTTGAAGATTGGTAGATGGATTGTGCGATGGAGTCTGCGTAGCGTGTTTTCCGTACACCTTTTTCTCTAGAGCCAAAACTTGTTGGCCTAATCCAATAGACGTATTGTTAGCCACTAATAATTCATACTGTAATCGTTCAAAACGCTGCTGTAATCGCACAAGCTTGCGTTGGTGTAACCATAAAATGCCTAAGCTGGTTAAACAAGTGCCTACTACCGCTATTTCTACGATACCGCTAGTCATCATTATTACCTATTATTATTCGGGACAAACATGGAGCAGAGTATTGACGACTTATACGTCGTCAATTTCAGCCCATTCAGAATCAGTCAATAATTTATCGAGTTCTATCAAAATGAGTAGCTCGTCGTTTTTGTGACATACACCTTGGATAAACTTTGCACTTTCATCGTTACCCACATTCGGGGCTGTCTCGATTTCTGATTGCCTTAGATACACCACCTCTGCCACGCTATCTACCAAAATACCTATCACATGACTATCGGCTTCTATAATCACAATACGTGTATTTTCGGTTAATTCACCGGGCTGCAGGCCAAATCGATGGCGGGTATCAATAACCGTTACCACATTACCACGTAGATTAATAATACCGAGAACATAAGTCGGTGCTCCGGGCACAGGAGCTATTTCGGAGTGGCGCAATACTTCCTGAACCTGCATAACATTGACACCGTAGGTTTCACCAGATAAGCGAAATGTTACCCACTGCAATACGGGATCATCACTGCTGGTTGTCTGAACTGCATTATTGGCCATTTATAAATCCTCTATCGTTTTACTATCTTCTCTATTGACTATAGTTAACCTTGGGATCAATGCCAGTGAATTAGGCAAATTATTCCATTCGATTTTGGTCTTTATCAATCAACACTTCAGTCAATACAGGAATATCCAGCAAAACGCACATCTGTTCTTTCAACATGCCTGCCATCCATGGACGAGCGGCACGGTTGGCTCGCCAGCGAATCCCATCTGGATCAATACTAATCGGTTGATTGATACTATCGACGGCCAAAGCCCAGCCAGAACCATTTAGCGTTACGCTATATTTAAAGCCGTTAATGTCATCAGCACTGGCCTTTTCGGGCATAATAAAAGCGGTGGTATTGACGACTCTAACATTCCCGATAGGCGTTTTATGCAAGCCCATAAACCACTTGGCTTGTGCAAATAAAGGGGTTATCTCATCTTCAATGGGGTAGATACCATCAAGCGCTGCTAGAGGCAGCGCAAAATCGATACCACTAACGCTGACCAATAAAACATCGAAATGAGATTGCCCCCATACTGGCCTCCCTGACTCCCAATCACTACTTAAGGGTTGCCATTGATGAGCGGCATCTTGTGTCTCTAAACCAACAGCATCAACACTATCCTCAATCTGAACATCGTTATTGATGATATCTTGATCTTGAGGGGTATCTAAGACCTTTTTATCAACTAACGGTTTGGCTGAGCTATTGACAGGAGAAAGACTCTTTAATAACTGCTCTAGTTTTTGCTTCTGCTGCTCATAGATAGGACTTTCGTCAATGCTCGCTGTAGTTTGTTTATGTCGAGCCGGCTGTGGCGATGATATATCGGCTTGAGATGAAAAACTGCCTTGGTGAGATACATGCTTTGCAGTGAATGCAGGTTTGGGTTGTTGGCTATCCGTTTTTACTGGTATTGATGCTTTCAGATTCTTGAGGGAAGATTTTGTTGGCTCCTCGGATAAAGAAGGTTTGTCATCGGTAAGTTGCTTATTCTGTACATTGATTGATGGATGAGCCGAAGAGACATCTGACGATGTATCCGTAGTGGTATCTGCTCGCAGATCTTCTGTTTTTGGTAATGGCTGAGCAACGCTTTGAGGCTCCTCTAATTCGGTCAGGAGCTCACTAAAATAGCACTGCAATTGCTGTTGAGGCTTTTGCCGTGATGTCATACCAGGCCCTGAACTCGTGAACGTTGATTATAAGCAGCCCAGCTATTATTGGTCGTATAATGATTGCGACCAGCTTGATCATCCTGAACACTTTGCTGTTCTTTTAACAGCCAACGGTACAGGCTCCTGTAAGCGGTTACTCCATGACTGGTGCCGTCAAAAATATGTGGCGGAATACCCATTCTGCTAGCATCCCTTAAACGTGTATCGACAGGGATTTTACTTGGCCAAGTGTCGGTACCATATTGCGATCGAATGTGTCTGAGGGCGACAACAGAAGCTTGTGTTCGCTTATCAAACATCGTAGGCAAAATCACATACTTTAATTCCCTTTTTCTCGAATGATCCAACATCCTTAACGTATGCAACATTCTCTCTAGGCCTTTAATGGCTAAGTGCTCTGTTTGCACAGGAATAATTAACTGATCACAGGCAGCTAATGCATTAATCAGCAAAACACCTAATACTGGAGGAGAATCAATAATAACCACGTCAAACTCTTCTTTCAGTTCGGCAACCGTTTGGCAAATCACTAAACCAAGCCCTCCTTTGCCTACAGCAACACGTTCTAACGTTGCTAATGCTGTGGAGGCGGGAAGCAAGCTAATATCGTCATAACCTGTCGGCAACAACAGCTGCAGGATGCTATCTCGACAAATAATCGACTTGTCCTGAAACAGAGTAAATACACTAATAGGGACATCATCAGGGTTACCACCGAAATAACAGGTCAATGACCCTTGTGGATCTAAATCGATGATTAATACTCGCTTGCCTTGCTCTGCAGCAAGACCCGCTAAGGTAATTGAAGTCGTTGTTTTTCCAACGCCTCCTTTTTGATTTGCTACTGTCCAAACCTGCACGTTTTTTACCCTCTAATCATTCTCTTTATCACGTTTTATTGCGCTTTATGTGACTGTTTGTATGCTACTTTATATGGCTCTTTGTATGGCAATTTATATGGCTCTCTGTATAAGTCACAGCAAATAGCATGCCTCTTTCTACCCCCCCTTTTATTACGATTTTTAACATCGTATTTTTATCGAGATAAACGCGGTAAATCGGGGTCGTTTGTAAACAAGTGTTCCCCATTATCAAGTGTGATTGGTTTTAATTGTGTTTCATCGAGCCCAGTATTTTCGCCTTCTTCAACAACAATACTAGTGGATTGAGACAAATTATTAGGCTCAGTATTATCTAATAGATTAGTGTTATTGGGACTGTTATTACTTTGTGGCCTTTCGCGTTTATATTTACTAATCATCAGTACCACGCGGCGATTTTGTGCCCTTCCTGCCTGTGTTGCATTGTCGGCGATCGGCTGAAATTCGCCGTACCCTATTGCCGATAAACGCTCAGGCGCTACTCCATTACTGACCAGCAGCTTAACTATTGATGATGCCCGTGCGGCAGATAATTCCCAATTACTAGGAAATTGCTGCGTGTTAATTGATTGATTATCAGTAAACCCTTCTACTTGAATAGGGTTGTTAACCTCTCGCAATATGTCTGCGACTTCTTCAAATACTTGTTTTGCTTGTTCGCTAGGAGAAACACTGCCAGTGGTAAATAGTATGCGATTATTTAACGTGATCTGTAACCACAATTCGTTACTGGCAACATCTATTGCTCCATCATCAATAAGACTTTCTAGCCTTTCATGAAACTTCTCTGCTAAACGGGGAAGTGCTTCTACTGATGAAACTTGAATAGATTTATCCACTTCGTTCGTATCAGAGGGAGGTAGTTCATGAGCATTATCAGAGGATTGCTTCGAAAAAAGCTCGGTTAAAGTGGATGACAATTCCTGATATTTAAGATCATTAACCTGAGATACCGAATACATCACCACAAAGAATGCAAAGAGTAAAGTCACAAAATCCGCATAGGAAACCAACCATCGCTCATGGTTCACATAAATTTCTGTACGATGTCTTTTTAGCATGGTGAACTACCCATAGTGAGCATATGATGCTGTGTCTGTCAGACAATATAACCGTCAAGTTTTAATTCTATAGAACGGGGGTTTTCTCCATCAGCCACATAGATAGCGCCTTCTATAACGAGCTCTTTTAGGTGAGATTGATTATTGCTATGTATGGTTAATTTATTCGCTATTGGTAAAAACAATAAATTAGCAACGGCCACACCATAAATAGTCGCGATAAACGCAATCGCTATTCCCACACCAAGCTCTGATGGGTCTGCCAAATTTCGCATCACATAAATCAATCCCATCACCGCACCGATAATCCCTATAGTCGGCGCATATCCACCCATACTGGAATAAAACTTAATCGCATCCTGATCACGCTGCTCGCCTAAAATAAGATCAGCCTCTAATACACGCCGTAATGTTTGCGGAGAGCCTTCATCGATCAATAATTTAAGCGCTTTTTTAATGTAGGGGTCATTCTCTTTGGTTACCTGATCCTCTAGACCTAAGAGGCCATAGCGCCTAGATATCTTTGCCCAATTCGATATTTTCTGAATGGTTTTTTTGTGATCGACTTCAGGGGGAACGATAATCCATCGAAGAATACTCAGAGCACGTTTTAAAGAGGCTGCAGGCGTTTGTAAAATAGCCGCACCCAAAGTGCCCCCAAAAACAATGAGTGCTGCAGGGCCGTTGAGCAATTGCTGCCACGCCCCCCCCTCTAAAAAGTTGCCGCCCAATAATGCTGCAAATGCTAATATAATTCCAAAAAAACTGAGTACGTCGAGTTTCATACAACGCTATTGACCATCTATATTTATTGAAGACACATACTATAAACATAGTAAGAAAAGCCGTTTTAATCAATATTAAGAAATTTAGATGTCCAGAGAGGGATTTTTAAAGAATTTTTAAAAAAGAATGAGCAATTGAAAATATCAATCACAATTTTAGTTCTAGCGTCCAGCGTCTAGCGTCTAGCGTCTAGCGTCTAGCGTTTTGACCCATTCCATTATAAAGATGTTAGATGATACGCTATTTTATCCAAAGTCAGTGAGGCATTGGACAAATTGGCTCTGTCTATGGCCATTGGCATTCCATAGACGACACAACTGTCTTCAGTTTGTGTCCACACTGTTGCTCGTTGTTGTTTAAGTAAACGCGCGCCATCACAACCATCACTGCCCATACCGGTTAAAATAATCGCCAGTACATCTTTACTATAGGCATTAGAAATAGATGCAAAACTAATATCGACACAAGGCTTATAATTGACCTCTTTGGTTGAATCAATAATACGTACTCGACGATTATCTGTCTTATCCAAAATCATTTGTTTGCCGCCCGGGGCAACTAATGCTTGACCGGCTATCAATCTATCCCCATCCTGGGCTTCTTTAACCGTAATATTACATTGATTATTAAGGCGATTAGAAAATGCCAAAGTAAAGTTCTGTGGCATATGTTGTACAATCATAATGGGATATTTAAAACTTGCCGGCAAACGTTTTAACACTTCTGTAATAGCCGCAGGGCCACCCGTTGAGGCCCCTATAACAATCAGCTTTGGTTTCTCACTGGTTTCAAAAATCTGATTGGTTTTACTAACAGTCGTTGTTGCTTGACTTTGAGGAGTTTGATGAGTGTTTTTTTGAGCAGGCTTACTTAAACTATTCCTAATATGAGAAGCGGTTGATGCTTCAGCTGATGCATTATTTGGCAACTCTGCTTTACGGTTGGAAATATTCGCCGTTGTTGGACGTTGTCTCTTTGATAATAGAGCACTACGTCCTAAAGCTAGTAACGTATTATATAAACGTTTTTTAATTGCAGCGCCTTTACCTGAGATTTCGGCAAAGTTTTTTGTCATAAAATCTGCGGCACCGGCCTCTAAAGCATCGATAGTAATTTTGGCACCAGAGAAAGTCATCGACGACAGCATTAGAATAGGTAAGGGATTTTTAGACATGATGGTTCGGACAGCAGTAACACCATCCATCATCGGCATTTCATAATCCATAGTGACCAAATCGGGTTTTAAATTTGCCACTTGTTCAATGGCTTCATTACCGTTATTGGCAACACCAACTACCTGTAGCTGATCATGATCATTAATAATATCTGACAATACTCGTTGAAAAAACGGAGAGTCATCAACAATCAGGACATTAAGAACCATATTTTAAAGACTTCTTTAGCGCTTCGTTAGATTTTCATTAGAGCTTTGAAAACATAAGCCCCAGATTATGCAGTACCTGCATATCGTTGTAGCATACTAGGAACATCGAGTATTAGGGCTATGGTGCCATCGCCTGTAATCGTCGCCCCAGCCATACCAGGGGTACCATTTAGCATTTTACCTAGCGGCTTAATAACTACCTCTTCCTGACCTATGAGTTGATCAACAACAAAACCCACTCGTTGAGTACCTACGGTAACAATAACCACATGCGCTTCTTTTGGTTTTTCTGCATTTGCCGCATTATTCACTAGCCAATTTTTAAGGAAGAATAAAGGAACAGCTTGATCTCGAATGGATACACATTCCTGACCATCAACAATATTCACTTTTTGCAAATCCATATGGAATATTTCGTTCACACTGACCAAAGGTAAAGCAAAAGCTTGTGCACCTAACATAATCATTAGAGTTGGCATAATGGCCAAAGTCAGCGGTACCTTGATCAGTATTTTAGTTCCTTTACCCATTTCGGATTCAATTTTAATGGAGCCGTTAAGTTGCATAATTTTCGTTTTTACAACATCCATGCCCACACCACGACCGGACACATCCGAAATTTCTTTCTTTGTTGAAAAACCAGGAGCAAAAATCAAATTAAAGGCTTCTGTATCAGAAAGACGTTGAGCCGCATCGGTATCCATTAACCCTTTTTCTACGGCAATAGAACGTAATTTATCGGCATCCATACCGCCACCATCATCGGTGATAGATAATAAGATGTGATCCCCTTCTTGTTGTGCAGCAAGAATCACTTTACCTGTTTTATCTTTGCCGTTTTTCATGCGAACGTCTGGAGATTCAATACCATGGTCTACTGAATTTCTTACCAAGTGAACCAATGGATCAGCTAGTGCTTCTACTAAGTTTTTATCTAAATCGGTATCTTCACCCACCAGTTCAAGGTTAATCTCTTTTTTAAGATTTCGCGCTAGATCTCTTACCACACGGGGAAAGCGGCCAAAGACTTTTTTGATCGGCTGCATACGTGTTTTCATTACAGAGGTCTGTAAATCGGCGGTGACCACATCCAAGTTAGATACGGCTTTACCTAAAGCTTCATCCGTCACCTTATCATTAAGACGAACTAAACGGTTACGCACTAATACCAGTTCGCCAACCATATTCATAATATCGTCAAGGCGTTGTGTATCTACTCGAACCGTTGTCTCTGCTGCAGGTGCTGGAGGTGTAGCAACGTCTTTTGCCGAGGGTTTAGGAGCAGGCTTGGCTTTAGCTGCTGGCTGAGACTTTTTAGCTGGCGCTGCTTTTTTCTCTTGAGGCTTCGCTGCAACGGGTTCTTTTTTCGCCTCGCTTGGAGCCTCGGACTCAGATGGGGTTTCAGCTGCTGGGCTAGCTGGAGCAGTTGCCTGTTTCGTTGGCCCCTTCCCTTTACCATGCAACTGATCTAATAAGTCTTCAAACTCATCATCGTTGATAATATTACTATCGCCAGATGCTGCAGGTTTTGCTGCCTCTGACGGTGCTGCTGATGGTTTTTCTTGAGCTTGTGGGGCAGACTCTTGAGCCTCTGGTTTTTTAGCAGATACCGATGTTGGTCCCTGCCCTTTACCATGAAGCTGATCTAATAGATCTTCAAATTCATCGTCGGTAATTTCATTGCTATCATTATCGACAGCGGCAGTCGCTTTTGGGGCTGTGCTTTCGTCAGCGGGCGCAGGTTCATCGCTAACAGCATCCACTAATTGTTCAAATTCATTATCGGTAATATCTTCATCAGTGCTCGTATTTTCAGCAGCACTTTCATCAGTGGCTTCCTCTGTTGATGGCTCTTCTGCAGAAGCATCGCTATCGCTTGCATCATCATTAAGATCTTCACAAGCAACAAGACGAGCAAGCGTTGCTAATAATTCAGCATCTGCAGGTTCAGGTTCCATTCGTTGTTGAACAGCTTCAAACTGTTCATTAACGGCATCTAGTGCTTGCAATACAACATCGGTTAATTCAGGAGTAACGTCTCTTTGACCATTGCGTAATATATCAAATAGGTTTTCTGTTACATGGCAGCACTCAACCATCGTTTCTAATTGCAAGAAACCTGCTCCACCTTTTACCGTATGGAAACCTCTAAAAATAGCATTGAGTAAATCTTTATCGTCAGGACGCTGTTCTAGCTCAACTAACTGTTCAGAAAGTTGTTCTAGAATTTCACCTGCCTCCACTAAAAAGTCCTGGAGAATTTCTTCATCATCAGCAAAACTCATCGAGTTCTCCTTAAAAACCTAAACTAGATAATAAATCATCGACATCATCTTGACCGCAAACAACGTCATCACGCTCCTCTGCTTTTACTTGAGGACCCTCTCCTTTAATATTCTTACCATCAGATTGTGCTTGTTTCTTCACTTCTTCAGGCTCGATACCTATAACCGATTCTACTTGGCCAGCGATACGTACCAGTGAAACTAGGTTTTCTTCCACTTCTGAAACAAGACTGATTACTCGCTTGAGTACTTGACCTGTTAGATCTTGAAAGCCTTGTTCTAAAATAATATTCTGTAAATTCTCATTAAGCTTTTCGGTGCTTTTATCGGTATCTTCAAAAAATTGATCCAACCTTTTGTACAAGGTTCTAAATTCATCGGGCGTCATTTCTCTTCGACGCAACCGTGACCATTCGTCTTTTAATAAAGCGGCCTCTTGCGATAAGTTAATCGATATTGGAGCTGCTTCCTCTACCATATCCATCGTTTTTTCTGCCGCATTTTGTGTTAGTTCAATCACATAGTTGAGTCTATTAGATGCATCATTAAACTCACATTCTGGATTATTCACATCATTGACCAGGCAGGTTCCACCATCAACATTGAAATTGACTATAGAGTCGTGTAATCCTCGCGTTAATTTACCAATCGACTGAAAAATATGTTGATTACGGCATTCAGATAACTTTTCGATGAGCTCTGAAGCTTCTTCGTATTCATTACTTTGCAATTTTTCTGTTAAGGTTGCAGCACACTGGCGTAACTCATTAATCATGTCGGGTTGTTCTGGTATACTTAATTGGCTTTCCATTATTGAACCTTCTGATTTTTAATACAGACTTTACGTCATCATCATTTTTCAAAAAATATGAGTACTCACCTATTCAACTCGATCAAATATTTTTTCAATTTTTTCTTTTAGTGCCTGAGCAGTAAAAGGTTTCACAACATACCCATTAACGCCCGCTTGCGCAGCTTCGACGATTTGATCTTTTTTGGCCTCCGCCGTTACCATCAATGTCGGTAGATTCGCTAAACGCTCATCGGCTCTGACTTCTCGTAATAAGTCAATACCTGTCATACCGGGCATATTCCAATCAGTGACTAAAAAATCAAAGTCACCACCTTTAAGCATAGGTAGTGCAGTCAAACCATCATCAGCCTCTTGAGTATTGGTAAACCCTAAGTCTCTTAATAGGTTCTTAATAATTCTTCGCATTGTCGAAAAATCATCAACAATGAGGATTTTCATATTTTTGTCCAATGTAACCTCCAAATGCTCATCGATATGTGTATATAGTTATAGTCTAGACGCTGTTTCACAGGTAGCCAGTAATATGTCAAAAAGAGTGACAACTATGTCCAATCCTTCAGTTTTGAACGCAAACGTAAAGCCGCCTGAGAGTGTATTTGGCTCACACGAGATTCACTAACACCAAGCACTTGACCAATTTCTTTCAAATTAAGCTCTTCATCATAGTAAAGTGACAACACCAACTGCTCCCTTTCTGGGAGAGTCTCTATGGCTTTGACCAGAGAGGACCTCAGTGCCTGATGATGAACACCGCTATCTGGGGCTTCAAAACTGGATAGATCCTCATGATCAATTGACGAGGACTCTTCCTCTGAGAAAGATTCTTCAATACTGAATAAGCGCCCAGAAACGGCATCGCGACACATGGCATGATATTCGTCTAGCTCCACACCCATTGCTTGAGCAATTTCACTATCTTTTGCATCACGACCTAATTTCGCCTCTATTTTTGCAATACTTTCGCTGATACGACGTGCATTTCGGTGAACTGAACGAGGAACCCAATCCCCTTTACGTATTTCATCAACAATGGCACCTCTAATACGAATGCCTGCATAAGTCTCAAAGCTGGCCCCTCGAGAAGCATCATACTTTTTAGAAGCTTCGATAAGACCAATCATTCCTGATTGCACAAGGTCATCGACTTGGACACTCGCTGGCATTCTTGTCACCATATGCTGAGCAATACGCTTAACAAGATCCACATAATCTTCTATACAGACACTGGCTGAAATATCTTGAGTGCTTTCAGCTTGCTCATACAAACCAATGCCATCAGCTGCTATCATTGATGGAAATCCTTATTACTAAAACCAACAAATATTGTTATATTCTGCTAGAAACATGCGATTCACTGTGTGCCGTTCCTAATAAGTTTTCAACAAAGAACTCTAAATGCCCTCTGGGAGAAGACAAAATCGGCCACTCATCGATTTTGCTTGCTAACTGACGATAAGCCTGAGAGGCCTTACAATGCGGAAAGCTCTCTAGCACCGCTTTTTGTTTTTTAACTGCAGCCCGCACATTCTCATCAAAAGGAATAGCACCGGTATACTGCATGGATACATCCAAGAAACGCTCACAAACACCGCTTAATTTCATAAATAACTGATGCCCTTGTTTAGGGGTTGCTACCATATTGGCTAAAACGCGAAAACGGACCATGCCATATTCTTTATTGAGTAATTTAATTAAGGCATAGGCATCGGTGATAGAGGAAGGTTCGTCACAGACAACCACTACCACTTCTTGAGCGGCACGTACAAAACTAACAACCGTGTCCGATATCCCTGCAGCCGTATCAATGACTAGCACATCCAATTGATCACTAAGTTCACTAAACGCATGGATCATCGCACCGTGTTGCTGGGCATCTAAAGACGCCATATGCTGGACGCCTGAAGCAGCTGGGACGATACGTATCCCACCTGGACCTTGAATAAGAATATCTCTGAGTTCAGCTTCACCAGATAATACATCGGCTATGGTTTTATCTGCACGTATACCTAATAAGACATCGATATTGGCTAAGCCTAAATCAGCATCAAGCAATACAACTCGACGGTGCTTCTCTGCAAGAGCAATACTTAAGTTAACGGAAACGTTACTCTTACCTACACCGCCTTTACCTCCTGTTACGGCAATAACTTGAACTGGATGGCTCATCGGTTATGTGACTCCTATAATTCGTAACGCTTTTATTTATGCGGTTAACCGCTAAAGGCGTTCTTTTCTACATACCTACATCAGTATAGATGCTTTCTCAAATATCGCCTTATCGGGCGATGACTCTTATTCATTTTATTGATGCTTTGCATAACGACTTTTCTGGCTAGAGCCTGACATAGACTTAGCAATAGTCACTGCCTTAGTAACCCATTGCGATGATTTCAGAATAGATAAGTCTTCAGGCACTGACTGACCATCGGTCATATAGGCTAAGGGTAATTCTTGCTCAAACATGACACTTAAGGCATCACCTAGGCTGGCACATTCATCGAGTTTCGTCATCACAGCATAAGATAAGCCTGCAAATCGATAGCTATGTAAGGAAGACTTCATCATTTGATATTGACTAGTGGCTGATAAGACCAACACATTATTAACGTCTTTAGATTGTCGCAATAATTGTAAATGGGGTTTTAATAATCGATCTGAATGAGACATTCCAGGAGTATCAATCAGTACTAGCGAGGCATGACGATACTGATCAATAATTTGTGGTAAATCCTGTAGTTTTTCAACAACGTCTACTTTAACATTGAGGATTTTTGCCAATGATACGAGTTGATTATGAGACGAAATACGATAGTTATCGGTGGTTAATAAGACTACATCTTCTGCACCATATTCCATCACATGACGAGCCGCTAATTTAGCAATAGTCGTTGTTTTACCGACACCTGTTGTCCCCAAGAAGGCGTATATCCCCCCCTTAGAGATAGGGTCCGAAATATCACTGGGAATATTCTTAGATAATTGAGCTAATACCTGTGTCCACAGCCGTTGCTTATTATCCAATGGCATATTTTTATCGGAAATAGAGCGGATAAGCGCATCATTACAAGACTTATTCAACCCAATAAAATCTAAATGTTGCTTAATCTCTCCAACAATATGATGAGATATTGCGGACCCACTATTGTTGGTTTTCGGGTGATTTCTTTGTCTATTCACAGACACATCTTGCAATGATATCGATTCAACTTCGGATAATGTACTGTTATTCACCGATTGTGATTGAATATATTGTTGCTGATGAGATTCAGCTAGTGTTGATATTTGTAATTCCAAAGTATGACGCATATCAACAATTTCTTCGTGTAGACGATGTATTTCCTCATCCCTTTTATCTAGCTGAGCATTTTTTTGCTGAAGACTACCCTGAGCATTTTGCTTATCTGCCCAATCCTCCAGTGTGGCAGATTCTACTCTACGCGCAGCTTGCATTTTCTTGTTAGCTAATTCCAATTCTTCGGCTAACTGCTGCTTGGTTTTTCCTGACGCTGGACCCACTGGTTGATTGGAAGAAACACTATTGCTATACCTTTGCATGACTGGCGATGATGGTGTCGGAATAGACTGAAATCGCGCAGCAGCAGAAGCTATATTTTGTTTTTGTATATTTAAATGGTTGTTAGGCAATTCCTGCGTCAACGAATGTTGATCACGGAGGTGTTCTATAGGCTGCTCTATAGTTGCCACAAGCTCTACCCCCTTAGCCGTGCGTTCGGTGGACATAATCATTGCGTCTTCACCAAATTCATTCTTCACCATATCGAGCGCTCGACGCATATCCGCAGCAATAAAACGTTTAGCTTGCATATTGGTATTCCTCTTTAAGTGGGTCATTACTCACTGTTTTATCTTTGATCACTTAATTTGCCTTTCTGGTTGATCGTTTTTTATCAACCTAATTACACCATTTGAATGTTAGTTTGTTCACTTGGTTTAGAGTAATTTCTATTGTGTGCCTATCGAAGCTTCAATAACCAACTGCTTATTACTAGGGACTTCGTTAAAAGACATCACATGTAAGTCTGGTATAAATAAATGCGTAAATTTAGCCAATACCAAACGTAGAGGTGCAGCCACTAACAACACTAAGGACTTACCTTCCATTTCCAATTTGCTGGACGATTCAATTAACGATGTTTGCAATTTCTCAGCCATCGTCGGCTCGATAAATGAACTTTCATCAACGCCAGAATTTTGTGCTTGTGCAACTGAATTTAGCAACAACTGTTCCAACTGAGGATCTAATGTCATTACCGGTAGGTCTGCTGCACTTCCCACGATACTTTGTACAATTTGACGTGATAAGGATTGACGGCAAGCAGCTGTTAATACGTCAGCATTTTGACCCGCACCAACCCCTGTAATAGCCTCGGCAATGCTTCTAAAGTCACGAATAGAGACCTTCTCGCGCAGTAAATTTTGCAGAACTTTGCGTAAAACATTAATAGAAACGGTGTTCGGTGTTAACTCTTCGACAAGCTTTGGAGAATTTTTAGCAAGATTGTCGAGAAGTTGTTGAACGTCTTCGTGCCCTAGTATTTCATCACTATGCTGTTGCATAATTTGGTTCAAATGTGTTGCGATAACAGTACTGACATCAACAACGGTATAACCTAAGGTTTGCGCTTTATCTTTATGGCTAGAATCAACCCAAATAGCATCTAATCCAAAAGCAGGATCTTTGGTTTTTTCACCCTCTATATCGCCAAAAACTTGACCCGGATTGATGGCTAAGTCTTTATCAAGATAAACTTCCGATTCTCCTAAAGTAACACCCATTAGCGTTATACGGTATTGGCTAGGTAGTAAATCAAGATTATCGCGAATATGCACAGAAGGAATTAAAAAGCCCACATCTTGAGACAGTTTTTTTCTGACCCCTTTAATTCTGCCTAATAGCTCTCCATTTTGTGCTTTATCGACTAGAGGAATTAATCGATAACCCACTTCTAAACCGATAATATCGATTGGCATTACATCATCCCAGCTAATTTCAGGAGAATCTGTTCGACCCTCTATAGGCGGTAGTTGATCTGTAGCTGGTTGTGGTAGAGAGTTTTGGAGCGGTACTTCGCCGGATCGTAAGTGGTTAACATTATCAGATAGGTGATTAGTAACCTCCTCTATAGTGCCTTTAGCATTACGTAAATGCACCAAGTAAGCCAAACCTGCACAACCGGCAGATAAACTTAAAAATGCAACATGAGGCATACCAGGAATAATACCCATTAAAAATAACACACCAGAGGAAATACCTAGTGCTTTTGGGGTATCAAACATCTGACGCATCACCTGCTGACGCATATCTTCGGCACTATTGACTCGAGTCACCATAATGGCAGCAGAAACAGATAATAATAACGAAGGAATTTGTGCCACCAACCCATCGCCAATAGTTAATAAGATATATTTTTCTACAGCGTCGCTAAACTCTAATTGATGCTGCATCATACCAATAGTTAAACCGCCAATAACATTGATGACGAGAATCAAAATACCCGCTATAGCATCACCGCGAACAAACTTACTGGCACCATCCATAGCCCCGTAAAAATCGGCTTCGCTAGACACATCTTTACGGCGTTGCTTAGCTTCATCTTGATCAATAATGCCTGCATTTAAATCGGCATCAATAGCCATTTGTTTTCCGGGCATAGCATCTAGTGTAAACCTTGCACTTACCTCTGAAATACGCCCAGCACCCTTAGTCACCACAACAAAATTAATGATGATAAGAATAAGAAAGATAACCAAACCAACTGCATAGTTGCCACCGATGACGACCTCACCAAACGATTGGATCACTTTTCCGGCTGCGTCACCGCCATTATGTCCCTCTAGTAGTACAACCCTAGTGGAGGCTACATTTAATGCCAAACGCAATAAGGTGGCGAGTAAAAGAATAGTCGGAAAAACAGCAAAATCTAAAGGCCTTAATGCATAAACACCGACTAGCAAGACAACAATAGATAAGGCAATATTAAATGAAAAAAATACATCCAATAAAAAAGCTGGCAATGGCAACATCATCATGCCCAAAAGCATCAGTAACACAATAGGAATACCTAAATTGCCACTGCCTGCACTGCGCACATTATCAATTGCTTGTTGCCGAGTTGGAAAATTGATTTGATTAAACGTAGGTATTTGCATTTATTGTCGCTTTATTGACGGTATTCACATCGATAAGATGGTTATCGCAAGAAGTGTGCCGATTAGAGATTCTGTTAGCTGTTAGCTGTTAGCTGTTAGCTGTTAGCTGTTAGCTGTTAGCTAGAATTGTAAATCTTTAGGGATATCTATTGCGTAAGGGAATGTGGGCCGTTTTGCCAGGCCTTGTCTAAAATGGCGTAATTGGAAAACGTAAGCCAGTACTTTTGCCACAGCGATATAAAGCCCTTTTGGAATATCTTCATCTAGCTTGGTTGTGTGGTAAATAGAACGGGCTAAAGCAGGTGATTCAATAATATCGATTTTATGCATGTTTGCAATTTCACGAATTTTTAAAGCTGATGCTTCAACCCCTTTGGCAAGCAAAATGGGGGTTTCCATCGAGTCAGGATCATATTTTATTGCCACAGAATAATGTGTTGGGTTAGTAATAACAACATCTGCCTCAGGGACAGCGGCCATCATTTTACGATTGGCAATTTCTTGTTGTAGTTGACGAATACGGCCCTTCACTTCTGGTTTTCCGTCGGTATCCTTCATTTCATCCTTGACATCCTGCAATGTCATTTTTAGTTTTTTAGCATTTTCCCAAATTTGAAATGGCACATCTACCATGGCAATAAAAATAGTGACCATCGATAAAGCAATAGCAATCCATGCACTCATTTCGAGGGAATGAATGATAGAAATAGAAATATCTTCATAGGCCAACGCCATTAATTCCCCTTCTAGGCTTTTTAACAAAATCACCGCAAGTACCATAATTAATACAACTTTTCCTAAAGCTTTAGCCAATTCAACTAATGCTTTCACAGAAAACATCCGCTTAAGCCCTTCTAGAGGATTCATCCTATTGATTTTTGGCATAAGTGATTTAATACTAAATAGCCAGCCACCTAAAGCAATAGGTCCTACAATAGCGGCGATAAGCAATATACAAAAAATAGGAATTAGCCCAATAAACGCATACATGAAAGAGCTGCCTAATTGGCCAAGCATAAAAGAGGTATCAAAGATAGAGTCTCTAGAAATATCAAAATTAAACCTAGCCACCTCGGCCATATTATTTGATAAAAAACCACCAAACCATAAAAGGCTCAACGACCCTGCCAATAATACAGCCGTGGTTGTTAGTTCTTTTGATCGAGGCGCTTGCCCATCTTCCCTTGCCTTTTCCAGCCGTTTGGGCGTGGCCTCTTCGGTTTTCTCCTGACTTTGATCGTTTTCTGACATAACTATTTGTTACTCTTAAAACTCATTAAAACTATTTTTTATAAAATGCTAAAAAATACACTTACCAAAATCTTCTTAACTATAACCTTCTTAAATACAACCTTCTTAACTACGTAGGATATCCATAGCGAATATCATGCCTTCATCAACAAATATTTGAAACGAGGTAAGAAATGCTGAAAAGCCAACCCACATGATCATAAGTCCGAGTATTAAGGTTATGGGAAAACCTACAGCAAATATATTCATTTGGGGAGCAGATCGGCTCATTACACCAAAGGCAACATTCACAACCAATAAAGCGGTGAGCACGGGTAAAGAAATCGTTAAAGCCCCCGAAAACATCCAGCCTCCCATTTCTATCAACTGATAAATACCATTCGAAGAAATACCAGTATTACCGATAGGAATAATAGAAAAGCTGTCAACCAGTACATTAATTAATACAAGGTGGCCGTTAAAACTAATAAATAGCAATGTTGTTGTGAGTAAGTAAAATTGTGAAACGATTGTGACACTCACCCCATTTGAAGGGTCATTCATTGAAGCAAACCCCAAACCTAACTTCATAGCAATATATTGACCCGCCAAGACAAAAAGCTGGAAAACCACTTGAAATATAAAACCTAATGCGACACCTATCAGTATTTGTTGTGCAATAATGACTAACATTGAAAGGCTTAAAGCCGATACAGAAGGAACGTCTGGAATATAAGGAACGACAATAATAGTCACTGCTATTGACAGAACCAGACGTATTCTGGCAGAGAAAACACGCGTTCCAAAAATAGGCGCTGCAATAAAAAATGCCGTAATACGAGTTAAAGGCAATAGATATTGACTTATTAGTAAAACAATTTCTTCTTCAGAAAAAACCATTGACTAAAAACCCATTCAGCTAACCAATTAGTAATGGAATATTCAAGAACAATTCGTTAAATAGGTCTATAAATTCCGTCAGCAACCAATTTCCTAAAAACATAACTGCACCCAAAGTAACAATTAGACGAGGTAAAAAACTGAGTGTTTGTTCATTAATTTGAGTCGCTGCTTGAAACATACTTACTAGCAAACCAACAATAAGTCCAGGCCCTACAATTAATAGCACCATAAGAACGGTCAGGTATAAAGCATTTCCAAATAATTGCATTACTACTTCAGGTGTCATTATTATTCTCGCTATATTGTCTAACGAATAATCATATCTACAAACCAAAGCTTGCTGTTAGAGTACCCATTAACATTGCCCATCCGTCCACCAAGACAAAAAGCATAATTTTAAAGGGTAAAGAAATGATTAACGGAGATAACATCATCATACCCATTGCCATAAGAACACTGGCAACAACCAAGTCTATAACTAAGAATGGGATAAAAAGAATAAAGCCTATCTGAAAAGCCGTTTTAAGCTCGCTTGTCATATAGGAGGGAATAAGTACTGTTAAAGGCACTTGGTCAGGAGAATCAACCGCATCTTGGTTAGCAATATCCATAAACAACTTTAAATCACTTTCTCTTGTTTGGGACAACATAAAAGCATGAAAAGGCTTAATTGCATTTTCTAAAGCTTGATCTGAAGAAATACTTTCTTCGATATACGGTTGCAAAGCGGTTTGATTTACTTGTTCTAAAACAGGTCCCATAATAAATAAGGTCAAAAATAAAGCCATACCCACTAAGATTTGATTAGACGGTGATTGCTGTAAACCTAAAGCCTGCCTCAAAATAGAAAATACTATAATAATGCGGGCAAAAGAAGTCATCATCAGTAGTAAAGCGGGAATAAAAGTTAACGCTGTCATCAGCGCTAATATTTGGATACTGACTGAATAGTCCTCACTGCCGTCATTATTTGTCGTAACGGTTAAGGCTGATAAACCTGGCAATTCACCTAAGGATGAAGCAATGGATGTTGTTGAGGATTCTTGCGCATACGATTGCGTTGAGAATAAAACACCTGCAATAAGCAGAATAGATAAAATAATAATATAGCTGGCTTTATTTCTTATCATTATGGCTACCTTTCAGAAAAGGCGTAATGATATTAGAGAAAGAAGATGTAATTTTATGAGCCTGATTATCCATTTCTCCTTGATTTAGCTTCTCGGTAGGTAAAGTGATAGGCTTGTCTAAGGTTTTTATATTACCTACAAAACCCGGAGCAACCCCTATAACTATTTGCTCTTCACCCACTTGAACCAATACTATTTTTTCCTTAGCAGTTACTGGCAAAGTAGCTACTACTTTCATTAACTGGTTGTTATTAATAGGATGGTAACCTATACGCTTTATCACCCACGCAAGGAAAAATATCAATATCACAATAAATATTAGAGAGAAGAAAACCTCTGTTAGGTTAGCACTATGGTCGGGCAATGTATTAAAGTTAGCCACTGGCTTTTCAATAGGAGATGTATCTTGTGCTATATCAGAAAGAGAATATGACGAAAAAGCCATTAATATAAGCAGTAAAAGTAGATCTCTTATTTTATTGATACTTAAGTGCCGAGACATTCGTATACCTATTTCTTATTGTGAGCTTAAATATTTCAACCTAGTTTTTGAATTCTCTCAGCTGGGCTAATAACATCGGTCATACGAATACCAAATTTTTCGTTAACAACCACTACCTCACCATGGGCGATAAGCGTACCGTTTACAAGCACATTTAGTGGCTCACCGGCCAATCGATCTAGTTCAATAACCGAACCTTGGTTAAGTTGTAACAAGTTACGAATAGTAATTGCTGTACTACCCACTTCCATAGAAATAGTGACAGGAATATCTAGAATAATATCTAACTCTGGGTTAACATTTTTTCCAGCGGTCGGATTATTATCAAACTCTTCAAATCCCATAGACTCAACGTCATCGGTTTGTTCAGCTTCAGCCTCCTCTTGCTCTTCCATTGCCGCAGCCCAATCGTCAGCCGCACTTTGCTCTTCTTCACTTACGTTTTCATCTTCACTCATCAGCGGTCTCCTTTGACTCTAATAGGCTTAATAGCGGTGACATCGTATTTGCTTTTGGCCGTTTCATCACTTCATTAACACGTAAAGCTAACTTATCATTTGATTGACCGATATTGACTTTAAATGTAGGTACACCATTAGCGGTAGTCACATGTTCATCGGGTAGTTCAATAGGAATAACATCCCCTACTTTAAGATCAACAATATCTCTTAGTAAAATTTTTGAACGAATCAGGTTGGTATGTAAATTAACACTGGCTTCCATAATATCTTCGCGTAGAGAGTTCACCCAACGATCATCTCTTTCATCACTATCACTTTGTAGGCCAGCATCTAACATTTCACGAATGGGTTCTATCATCGAATAAGGGATGGTTATATGCATTTCACCACCACCACCATCAAGTTCAACGTGAAAACTGCTAACGACTACCACTTCACTAGGGCTTACGATATTTGCCATAGAAGGGTTTACTTCGGAATTTACGTGTTCAAAATCAATAGGTAGTACTGCACGCCAAGCTTCTTTCATATCAATAAAAGCCTGTTCTAAAACCATTCTAACAACGCGCAACTCTGTGGGGGTAAATTCACGCCCTTCAATTTTGGCATGACGACCATCACCACCAAAAAAATTATCCACTAACTTAAAGACTAATTTTGCATCAAATACAACGAGCGCTGTTCCTCGCAAAGGCCTAAACTTAACCATATTTAAACTCGTAGGCACATATAAGGTATGTACATACTCACCGAATTTTTGAATATTAATACCACCTACAGAAACATCTGCTGTGCGTCTGAGTAAATTGAACATACTGATTCGAGTATATCGCGCAAATCGTTCATTGATCATTTCTAAGGTAGGCATACGCCCACGAACAATACGATCTTGCGTGGTTAAGTCATAAGAATTGACTCCTCCGTCATTCTTGTCACCCTCTGTATCGATATCACCATCATCAACTCCGTGTAATAGAGCATCGATTTCGTCTTGTGATAATAAGTCCTGCACAGTATTTACCTTAAAATATTACGAATAAATGTTTTATTGCATTACTAAATTAGTAAAAAGTAGTTTTTCTATGCCCGATTTACCCAGCTCTTTTTCCATAATGGCTTGTAAATCTTTTAAAGACTCATGTCGTAGTAATTCCCTACCTTCCTCTGTTTGCATTTCTTCATAGTCTTGCCCACCAAATTTCAGTACCAGTGTGTTACGAATCATTGGCATATGCATTTCGATCGCTTCAACAACATCGTCTTCACGTGTCATTAATGTGACTTCTGCTTGCATAAATCTTTGTCTACCGCGAGCCTGAAAGTTAACAATAATAGGCGGTTTAAGTGGATAATAAATGGCTGGGCCTTTTTCTTCACTATCATCACTATCTTCTGCATTTATCGGATTACCATCTTCATCCAATTCGGCAACAGGCTCTGGCTCTGGTGTTAACATTTTTACAGCCAATAGAGTACCTCCAATGGTTAAACCAATAAGCACAATGCCTATAACAATAAATATAATGAGCTTTTTCTTGCCGCCGCCTGCATTTTCGTCATTATTTTCTTCTGTATCATCAGCCATGCCAATATTCCGTCAGTTAAATGGTTATACATAGAATGAGCAAGAGGTGTGCCATAAAGCAGACACAGGTTTGTGATAGTGTTAAGCAGTTAGTTATGGCGAATTAAATATGACTAAAATATTTAGATATTTTGGTTAAATGTTGAATGGCTAGCGAGGTCGTAGCAAAGACAAATAATCGTATTCGAAGATAATCATTCAGCCATTCAAATAAACACTATTTTTCGATGGGCAAATATGATGACATCATTTGATTATACATAGGAGTCAACAAGGCTATAACGATTGTTTTGAGAATGGATGACGGTTTCCGCTATTAGTTCGCTATCTGTGTCAATATTGTCGCTCTCTTGCATGAGATTGCTCGGATCTTCATCAGATTGCATTTCATCTCCTTGCGATTGATCCGATACATCAACGTCAACCAAATTCATCCCCTCTTCTTCAAACATCTCTTTTAAGCGCAGAGACTGTTGATCTAAGGCTTCGCGTACAGTTGCATGTTGCGCAGTAAAATTAACCTGAGCTTGATCCTGGCTGACAGTGACTTTAATGATTAACTGCCCTAATTCTGGCGGATCTAGCTGTATCCTCGCTTCCTTAATCCCTTTAGCAGACATCCACATGACCTTTTCGGTCACCGCTTCACCCCATTTAGCTTGAGTAAAAGAGGTGTTCATGGTTAATTGAGGTATGCTATTAGCTTCACCAACTGTTGGTTTTTGCGTAGCGACAGTCGCTAGTGATTGATTAATCACCCCCTCAAGATTATCGCTTAAAGTAGTATTAAACAGTGTCGTGTCAACCGCACTACTTGTCGCATTTAGTAGATTAGACGCACTTTTTTCTTGTGGATTGACCAATAAAGAGAGTGGTAAATTGGCCTGCATATTAACCAATTGGGACATTAGAGTTGCAGAGCTAGTCGTATTCACTGCGCTAATCGGCATGTTTTGTGGGTTGCCTAGTGTGCTCATAGCGAATAGATTAAGAGGCATTGCTTGGTCTTTTGATAGCGATGCTGGCTGAACAGTTAATGGCTTATTAGTATCTAGCTGATGAACCATTAAAGATAATGACTCATCCGTCGTCTTAGTTAACAAATCCGATATCGGCGATACATGAAGATCAGCACCCACATCAGGCAAGTCACTGCCGTTTTCACTGGCTGCACCCATACTCTTACCCTCCGTTGCCATCAATACGGCTGTAGATAAAGGGTTTTCGGACTCTAACGCATTGGTCATTACAGGAACTTCATCAGTCACTGAATTAGCAATAGAACCTTGGCCTTGATCCAGTGTTTGACTACTTTGTGCAGCCACATCTTTTGTAGGCGCTTGTTGACTATTTTTATCAACCTGATGAGTCTTTTCCAATTTGCTCATATGGTCTTTAAAATCAGATGGCTCTTGATGATTCTTGCTCGCATCTGTCTTAATGCTGGCTTTTGGCTTAGGTGAGACATCAACAAGAAATGCAGAAGAGGTATTCATCTTAACTCCAGTAATCAATCATCGGCAATGGTTTGCCGTTTTAATATAGATATACTGTAGGGAGCAAGTTAAATGCCAATAATAAATGGTACTGCCAGATAACGTTAAACTATCGTAGATACACTTACCTAAATATAAGGCTACTCAAGTATTATCGTTGATCATTGCTCGCCGAGCTGATAATTCGTCTATGGTTTTTTGTAGTTTTTTTTCCTCATTGATAGCTATCTGGTTTTCCTTTTTTCGAATCAGATCTTTTAAGGTATCCACTTTATGCTGTTGTATTAATAAAGTTTGACGTAGCTCATTTAAACGAGATTGAGCTAAGTCAATTTTTTCCTTTTGCTGAGATAAAGCGGTTTCCAACTTCGCATAAAATGAGCGATATCGATTGATATCAGTGACGGAGATGGCTTTTTGGTTATGAATCTTATCGCGATACTCCTGCTGATACTCAAGCAACATATCGTATTGAGAAGACTCATGTTCTATAAATGCCAACAAGTTTTTAATTTTTTTCGCAATCGCTTCATGATCGTTATTGGCTTTACGAAGAACAAGGTGTAACGAATGAGAAGACGTATTAGCACTTTCCATTACTGTCCACTTTGTGCCATAGCAACATCAAGTAATTGCGTGAGTTGTGTTAAGCTGTCCTCATAGACAACGGGTTCCTCTATACCCTGCTGAATAAATTGCTGTAATTTAGGAAAGTATTCAAGCGCAAGATCAATTTCGGGATCGCTACCTTTCACATAAGCCCCAATATTAATCAAGTCTCTATTTTTATAATATGCCGCCAATAATTGCTTGAATCGTTGTAATTTCTTAACATGTGAAGGTTCGCTAATAGACGTCATGACCCGGCTGATAGACATTTCGATGTCGATGGCGGGATAAATACCACTTTCTGCAAGTGTACGTGATAAAACAATATGTCCATCAAGTATTGCTCTTGCAGAATCAGCAATAGGATCTTGTAGATCATCCCCTTCTGTTAATACTGTATAAAAGGCGGTAATCGATCCACTACCCTCTTTGCCATTACCTGCACGTTCGACGAGTTGGGGCAATTTAGCAAATACCGATGGTGGATAACCTTTTGTTGCTGGAGGCTCACCAATGGCCAATGCAATTTCACGCTGCGCCTGAGCGTAACGAGTTAAGGAATCCATTAACAATAAAACATCTTTACCTTGATCGCGATAATACTCTGCAATCTGACTGCATAATTGTGAAGCTCTTAAACGCATAAGCGGGCTTTCATCAGCAGGAGAAGCAATAACGATAGAACGTTTAAGCCCCTCCTCACCAAGGCTGTGTTCAATAAATTCCTTCACCTCTCGACCGCGCTCTCCAATTAAACCCACAACGACAATATCTGCTGTAGTGAACCGTGTCATCATTCCCAACAACACACTTTTACCCACTCCACTACCGGCAAATAACCCTAAACGTTGGCCTTTGCCTACAGGAATAAGTGCGTTAATAGCTCTGATACCTACATCTAATGGATGCTTAATGGCTGCACGATCTAGCGGGTTAATTCTTGAGTGATGAACATCCTCATCCGAGCTTTGATCACTTAGTGGAAGCTTTCCTAAGTGATCGATGGGGTTACCTAAACCGTCGATGACTCTTCCAAGTAAATGTTCATGCGCAATAGCCTTGTGTTTGTTAAGCTGTGGAATAACACGGGCGCCAGAGCGTACACCTTGAATGGATTTTACAGGCATCAAATATAATATTTCACCAGAAAAACCAACGACTTCTGCATCGATTGTTTGCCCATCGTCAGCAATAACATAACAGGGGCAACCTATAGCTGCACTAAAACCAACAGCTTCCATCGTTAAACCTACAACACGCGTTAGCCGACCCTCGATCGTGGGTTCAACGATATTTTCAATCTTAGTGGCATCATAAGATTGCAAGCGATCGGCTAGAGATAGTCGATTTGATAAAGCCATATTTTTTATCCCTCACCGATTTAGATGATAATGATTATTCATCAGACACATCATCTGTTTCTTCTGAATTTGTAGGTAATGGGTGCTCTTCGTTGGTACTGTTTTCTAATGAATGACGTTTATGTAGGAAGTCATCCAGCACTTGATACATTTGTTTTTCAATGCTGGCATCTATCGTGGCTTTATCCGTTTCTATACGACAACCACCGGGTAAGAGCTCATCATCAACTTCATAATGAATATTAATATCATCGCCTTCCATATGTGATTCAATAAGCGCTTTATCTTGTGAATGTAAGTACAGTTTAATGCGAGATGAATTGGTATTAAGTAACCCAAATGCTTGCTGGACAAGGCCTATAATACTTGATGAGTCGGTTTGAAGTTCTCTTTTGATGACTGCTTTTGTCAGCGAACAAACCATATCAATAATTTGTTTTTCAATATCTTGTTGCTCATTTTCTAATGCATTTAGTAACTCATCAGCGATCGTACTAAGACGCTGCGTCTTTTCTTTTACTTCATTTTTCGCTTCTGTAATACCAGCTTCGTAGCCTTCTTTTTGTGCCTTCTCTAAACCTTCAGAATATCCAGATTCGTAACCTTCTTTATGAGCTTCATCAGTAATTTTTTGTAATTTTTCAGCGGTTATTGGCTCTACATCATTCGCTTCATCAACAACATCTTCTATTGTCTCTGTGATTTCTAACGTATCGTCAACTACATTATTTGATTGATTGGTGTTGTTATTACTAGCTTTTGGTGAACTTTTTTGGCGACGAGCAGGTTTTTTCTTAATAGCTGCAATCGTTTTTTTTGACGTAATATCAGGCAGAGACCAGTTATCACATGTGTCTAATTTTTCTGCAGGTACACGTTTTAACAGTTCACTCATATTGCCTACTTAATATCGATCAATTCTTATCAATGATGGTTATTCTGTATTCATTGCTTATAACATCTGCTCTCCGCCGCCTCCACCCAGCATGATTTCACCAGCATCCGCCATACGTCTTGCAATAACGAGTATTTCTTTTTGAGACGCTTCGACTTCTGAGAGTTTAACGGGGCCTTTCGCTTCAAGATCATCACGTAATAGCTCGGCTGCCCGTTTAGACATATTAGAGAAGATTTTCTCTTGTAGATCATTATCTGCACCTTTAAGTGCAATGATTAATAGGTCAGATGACACCTCACGCAATAGCGCTTGGATACCACGATCATCAACATCGCGTAAGTTATCAAAGACAAACATAAGGTCTTGAATTTGATTACCCAAGTCTTCATCCACTTCTTTAATCGCTTCCATCAATTCTCCTTCAATTGAACTATCCAAGTTATTCATAATTTCTGCAGCACACTTATAACCGCCCATAGTGGTTGTTTGCGATCCCGCATTACCAGAGAATTGTTTTTCTAATATGTCATTGAGCTCTTGTAAGGCACTGGGTTGAACAGTATCCAAAGAGGAAATTCGCATCATAATATCTAGACGTACTGCGTCCGGAAAAAAGCCTAACACCTCTGCTGACTGATCTGGATCAAGGTAGGCTAAGACAATGGCTTGAATTTGCGGGTGCTCGTTTCTGACAATATCTGCAATGGAGCGAGCTTCCATCCATTTTAATGTGTCTAAACCACTGGTATTGCCACCTAGCAAAATTCTATCGACTAAGCCGTTCGCTTTATCTTCCCCTAAAGCCGACACCAACATACTGCGTATATAGTTATCAGCACCAACACCTAATCCCGTTAAGTGCCTAACTTGGTCCATAAAATTAGCCAATACTGAATGAACCTGATCCTGCTCAATATTAGCCAATTGACTCATGGCAGAACCTACTCGTTGTACTTCTTTTGGCCCCATATGTTTTAATACTTCTGCCGCATCGGATTCACCTAAGGACATGAGTAATATAGCGGCCTGATCGAGGGTCGAGATTGATAATTCCGTATTTTGAGAACCGTCTGCTTCACTCATTCTTCATTTATCCATCGTTTAATCACTTGGGAAACCCTACCGGGATCTTCGGCAATAAGCCCTTTCACTGTATTGAGCATTTGCTCATAACTCTCTTCTGGTCCAGGTAAGGCAATAGCCGATCCGCCTGTGAGTGTTACAGCCTCATCCGATAACTCATCAAAAGAGCCTAAACCAGCGGCCTCTAAGGCGGCTAATTGCTGAGCTTCTTCATCATCTCTGGTTTCAGCGCCCGTACGGGCGAGGGTTTTTAATATCGGTCTTAACAAACCTAATACCATTACCATAATGATGAGTAGACCAACTAGCGGCTTGATAAGGGATACAAACCAGTCTTGTTGCCAAAAAGCAGGTTCTTCTATATCTGAGGCTGATAAGCCATCATCAATAAAAGGGCTATTGATAATATTCACACTATCGCCACGAGCAGCCGAAAAACCGACAGCATCCCTCACTAAGATAGATAAACGCTCTAATTCGTTTTCAGACCAAGTTTCATAACGCGTTTCCCCTGTTGCAGGATCTGTAATTAACTTATCATCAACAACGACCCCAACAGATACTCGACGTACTTTTCCCACCTGATGCTTGGTATAACTCAGTGTTCGATCTAATTCAAAATTACGTGTTGATTGAGAACGAGAGTTTGATGGCTGCGCAGGTTGACCACCCTCCCCGTTACCGTTTGCCACCTCTGGTGCTTGCCCATTACCTGGAGGTTGATTAGTCAATGCACCTGGGATACCAGCAAAACCACCACCAATACGTTGCTCATCGACTTTTTGCTCACTACGCACTGCCGGTAAGTCGGGGTTAAACATTTCTTCAGTTTGTTCGACCTGATTAAAATCGACCTCTGCTGCAACCTCTGCTCTAAATCGGTTACTACCGATGATAGGGTCCAATAATGCCTGTATACGATTGATAATCTTCTTTTCTACTTCCCGTGTATATTCCAGCTCTTGAGCGGCTTTAACTAACTTAGGGTCCTCTTCACCTTTGGATAACAAATTTCCTTTTTGATCAACGATGGTCACATTTTTCAGTGATAATTCCGGGATACTTGAGGCAATAAGATTAGTCATTGCGTTAACTTGTTGATTGTTCACAGAACGGCCCGGATATAATTCTACAAACACAGAAGCTCGAGGTTCTCTCGCATCACGAACAAATACAGAGCGTTTAGGTATAGCAAGGTGAACACGTGCTGAACGCACAGCATTCATGCTTGTAATTGTGCGAGCCAGCTCTCCCTCTAGGCCCCGGCGATAGCGGGTGGTTTCCATAAATTGGCTAGTACCCAGAGGTTGTTCTTGATCCAGTAATTCAAAACCCACAGAACCTGAGCTGGGCAACCCAAGTTCTGCTAACTTGAGCCGTGCATTATGTATATCCTCAGCTGTAACTAGTAGAGCGCCTGTTTTGGTATCCACTTTAAAGTTAATGGCATTTTGCTCGAGTATTTCAATGACTTCTGAAGAATCAATATTGTGTAAACTACTGTATAAAGGGCGATAATCTTCAGACTGGGTCCATAATACTGAGGCAAAACCAATGGCAACACTCGCAGCGAGTGCGACCATTAATCCGATTTGTCGTAATAGATTTAAATTATTAAAACCTTCGACTAAATTACTGGTAGAGCGATCTTTGCCTACACCATTACCATCATCAACTGTCTGTTCGTCTGCCATTATTCTTCCTAGCTATTGTTTTTGTTCTCTTATAGTCACGTTATACAGGCATATTCATTACATCTTTATAAGCATCCACGAGTTTATTTCTCACTTGCACCATGGCTTGGAAGGAGACGCTAGCTTTTTGTGAGGCAATCATTACATCGGTAATATCAACACCACTTTGCCCCATTTCATAGGCTGTCGCCATTTTTTTTGATGAAGATTGAAGGTCATTTACATTGTCAATTGCTTGACTCATTAGCTGTCCAAAACTGGAGGTTTCCTGAGTCTCATTAACAGAATTATTGAGCTTTACTTGGCGATCAGGAACTTGATCAACAGAAGCTGGTTGAGGGAATGATGTCTGTGCTTTAATTGCACGCATTTCGGCAAGAACATTGTTTATGTCCATTCTATTAGAGATCATTGTTTCCCCTCCTAATAATGTCATTCGAGTGACTAATTGCTGACAATCAGGTAACGCTGTTGATAAGTACAAACAGGTTCTGACAATATTTTGGCTTCTAGAACCGTTTAGTTATAGACGAAGCATAAACTAGGCCAATTTATTTATTTTTTAAGGGAGATAGAGAATAGAAACGAAGGGTAAGATTGACCAAGACGATTTAGTCAATATCTAACCACAGATTGAGATCTATGGTTAGCAATAAAAAATAGGTAAGAAAATTATTGAGTATCTGCAAGCTTACAGATCAAAATCAAACTCTCGAATATCTTTTTCTAGATATCGCTGCTCTAACTTATCTTCTAAGCGACGTCTAGAATCGATAGATAACACGCTAACTTCAGGTGATTCTGCTGTACTAGAATCGGTAATGCTATCATCATTAATTTCATCAAAAATAGGGTTCAAAGAGGATGTATTATCGTTCATAGATATCTCCTAATCGCCTTTATATTAATCTTAAATATAAACTACGCTTTGTAGACTTATATGGATGACCAAAGGTAATCTATATAATCTTACTTTGCATAATTATTACTACGTATTGAAAACTAATAACCACTTTTTTGAAATTTACTCCTTCATAAAAGGCGAGTCAAGTATTTATTTAATCGTATTAAAATCTTTATTTTTTATAATTTCATAGCCTTTTTTCATCATTTTGTCATATATTCCATAATAAGATAAAACTATTTTTATTAATAATTTTTTGTTAGAAATCGATTCCCATATCCCTCATTTTTGCTAGCTTATAACGCAGTGTACGCGGACTAATACCTAGTTTTTGTGCAGTATTTTTTCGACTTCCATTTTCTTCACGTAGTGTACGAACAATAATTTCAAACTCTTTTTGTTGCAGATTATCACCCAATTGTTGAGATGTTTGGTTGCTTGAGGTTACTTGCGAATCATTCAATTCAGGCAAAAATAAAGAATCACTATTAGATATATCATCTTTTCTATTCGTCTCTAAGGAAGTCGGTAAAATATCCTCGCTGGAGTAGGATAAAGTATTCAGTTGTTGGGATAGACCTAAAATATCTAACCCTAAATCTTTCTCATCAATTAGGCTACCGCTTTGTAAAATAAGTGCCCTTTGCATCACATTATCAAGCTCTCTGACATTACCTGGCCATGGATGTTGCAATAAGGCGCTCTGCGCGGAATGGCTTAGTGTTAATCCCTTGCGCTTTAATTTTGTTGCATGTTTATTTAACAATGATTGTGCCAAGGGTAAAATATCGTCGACTCTTTCTCTTAAGGGCTTCCATACAAGTGGCAAGACACTAAGGCGGTAATATAAATCTTCACGAAATTTTCCTTGAGCAACCGTTTTTGCCATATCTCTATTGGAAGTGGCAATAACACGAACATCCAAATTAATGGTTTTTCTGCCACCTAAACGCTCCACCTCACGCTCTTGCAGAACACGTAATAGCTTTGCTTGTAATCCAATGTCCATTTCTGATATTTCATCGAGTAGTAAAGTACCACCATTGGCTTGCTCAAATTTGCCAGGAGTACTTGCATGCGCTCCGGTATAAGCCCCCTTTTCATAACCGAATAGCATGGCTTCTAACATATTCTCTGGAATAGCTGCACAATTGATAGCAATAAAAGGTTGATCAGCGCGGGAAGAATGCTGATGTATGTAGCGAGCAAGGACCTCTTTACCCGTTCCTGATTCACCAATAATCAGAACCGTTGAATTAGATTGTGCGACCCGCTGACTTAGGCGTAATAATTGCTGACTATAATCATCTACAGCAATTGGAATATCGTGGTCGTTAACAACGGCTCCACCTAATTGGCGGTGTAAGATATCGACCAACTCTTTAGGCTCAAAAGGTTTAACAAGATAGTCAACGGCCCCATGACGAATAGCATCCACCGAATCTCTAACACTACCATATGCCGTCATCAACAATACTGGTAGGTGAGCATAATGAGTCGTAATATGGTTTAGTAAATCATGACCACTCATCACTCCCATATTAATATCAGAAACTACCATTAAAATATCATTTTCTCGAGCAAGAATATCGATTGCTTGCTCTGCACTTTCGGCGGTAACAACAAAATATTTTGCTAGAGATAAGGTATCCTCTAGAGCTTCTCTCAAGGCATAATCATCTTCAACGACAAGCACCTTTTTAATGGCCTTTTGGTTGGAATTAAAAGGAGTTTGAATACTATTTTTATCTGATAATAATGTAGACATAAATACATTCTCTTAAATCAAATCTATAGAATTAACGTGTAAAAGTGGTTTATTAATACAAGCTAAGCTGTAATCTCATCAGTTTGCTCTATAATTATCGGTAGTTCTAATTCCGCACAAGTCCCATTAGGTCTATTAGCATATAAACGAAAACTACCACCATGAGAGACGGCAACAGAATTAACAACAGATAGGCCAATACCTGTGCCCTGAGACTTAGTTGTGTAAAATAATTCGAGGACATCTGATTTTTTGTTCTCATCAATCCCTGTGCCTTGATCTGCAACCGTTATACTCAACTTATTACCTTCCACTATGGCAATATTTATAGACAAGGATCCTTTTTGTGATCGTTTTTGCACGGGTATCGCTTGCAAGCTGTTATTCACTAAATTAAGTATGGCCCCAACTAGCGCATCTTTATGGCAACGAAGTGAACAGGAATCATTTTCTATTGACCATTCACAATCCATAGAGTACTGAGATAACGGCATCTCCATGGCTTCGGTCAGCTGTTTATGTAAGTCTGAAACTGTACAGAGGTCATTTAATGTAAGATCAGGCTTAACAAAAAGCAGCATATCACTGACTTGTCTTTCCATTTCATGTAAACGATTAACGAGTTTTTTAGTAAATAGATGCTGTTGATGAGAAGAAAGTGGCTCATTTAATAGATGCCCACCATATAACATGGCTGATGATAAGGGTGTGCGCACTTGGTGAGCTAATGTGGATACCATCTTGCCTAGTGCCGTTAAACGCTCATGCCTACTAACCTTTTCTTGCAAACGACGAGTTTCAGTTTGATCGGTTAGAAGGATAATTTGTCCGTGTTCACCTAAAGACCGAGTAGCAATGTTGATCCTTTTACCTTGGTGATTAGACACTTCGTAACCGTCATCACTTTTTGGGAAGAAACAGCGGGTAATGACTTCCCTCCATAACTGCCCTTTTAAGGATTTTTCTAGCATGGACTCTGCTGCAGGATTTATATCGGCAATGACGCCTCGCTGGTCTAAAACGACAACACCACCGGGTAAGAAGTTAATAAGACTTTCCAGCCTATTGGCCATTTGCTCTTTATCTTTGAGCTCTTTAATACGCTGTTTGTCGAGAGAATTTAATTCAGCAGTTAGCTCTGCCACTCGGGTTTCTAGCATCGTATAAGACTGAGTTAACTGGCCTGATAGCTGATTAAAAATGTCAAATGCCGATGCGAGGCTCTCTGGTTCAATATGATCTATCGACGGATAGAGAAGTCCATTTTCATCCTCCGAAATTTCATTATTTGCAAGTAGCAATGGAATGATATCGTCTGAATGAGCATTGCTTTGGCGACTGCTTTGAAAATGATTTTCTGCCATTATTTTGCCTCTAGTTATTCACTATCAATGACGGGTAGCGCAAAATTCCGTCACTTATTCAGTAATTACTAGAGTGTTAGCAAAGGTAATGCCAAAAAAATTATCTTTAAAAATCAATAGGTTATGAATTTTTCATAAGAAGGGAACGACAAAAATATGTCATCTGGAGGTTTTAGTGCTAGCTTATTGCTGTTGAGGTAAGTATCTGTGACACAAACAAGCCTAGCATCAATCTGAACAGCAGCACCAAGAAAAGGCACTGCTGTAAAGAAATGATTTAATGATTATAAATGGGAAGACTCTGAACTATAGATTTCGATATCAGACGATTTCCTGATCTCGTCTTGCCAAGCTCTATATGCATCACCAGCAAGACCAGATGATAAACTATTTCGTAAGTTATTACGCTCAACCACTTCTAAGTCATCAACACTACCATTGGTAACCTTGCTCAAGCTCGCCAACACATAATCACCATTATCCAAATGAAGATCTGTGATAACTGGATTACTTTCACTAGGTACTGATAAAGCAAATATGGCATCTAGCAGCTCTCTAGGAACGTTTGCCGCATTACGTTGAACCGCTATCTGGGAAGAGAGTGTTAGTTCGCGTTGCTCACTGACTGTGGCGATACTATCACCCGCATCGAGTGCTTCACGAATAGATTGCGCCTGCTGTGCTAATTGTGCCTTTGCTTTTTCGAGCTTCAGCTCTTCGGTAATCTCGCCGGTCTTTTCTTCCAGAGTGAGCGTACGTACAGGTTTGTGCTCGACCATTTTAACCACAACATTTCGATCCGCAGATAATGCTAACACCTCACTACTGTGTCCCTCGATCGTTACCTGCTCACTAAAGGCCGCATTAAGCACCCGACTATCTCGAATGATCTCTATATCGCTACTAAAACGCGAAAATAAACCTGTTTTACCGACGGGCAAGCCTAGCTCATCCCCTACTTCTTGTAAGCTCTGCGCGTTGTAAGATAAGTCCTCTAATGCTTGGCTATCTTGGATAAACTGTTCTTCCGCTTTGGCGCGTTTCAATTCCGCTTCAATAACGGTTCTTTGCTCTTCAAGCGTAGGGGCAGTTTTCTCTGTTAGAGCCAATAACTTAATAAAATGGGTAGCTCCATCGATTTCTGTTGGCTCTGATACCTGTCCCTCTTCTAATAAAGATAGCGCCTCTTCAAAAGCCTCAGGAAAGCCATCGCCGGAACTAACCCCTAGGTTACCTCCGTTATCTCGGCTACCAAAATCGTCTGAATACTCACTTGCTAGCGCTGCAAAGTCCTCTCCTGCGGCCAGTTTTTCCTGAATGGTGGTGATTTTCTGCTGAGCTGTATCGTCGTCACCCTCAACCATAATATGAGCAGCTTCACGCTCGGTGCTATCGGTATAGTTTTTTACTATTTGTTCGTATTGCTGGAGAATTTCATCTTCACCTATATCAATACTTTTTTCTATATCACTAACATTTAAGTCAATATACTCAATCGCTACCTGCTCTTGAGACAAGTATGACGATTTATTCTCTTCATAATGACCACTGATTTCATCTTGAGTAACGGTCATTGTTTCCGGTAACCCAGCTAAAGGAAGGGTGACCCAGGAAAAATCACGAGTTTGTCTAGACAGAGCAACCGTATTATTAACTTCGCTATTAGTGATAAAATCGGTGCTAACCAATGCTGATTGCATTTGATTCACTAGCATATCTTCTTTTAGCAATGCTCTAAATGAGGCTGGCGTGTGGCCGATACTGCGGATAACTTGTACAAAACGCTGTTGATCGAATACCCCGTCTACCTGAAAATCCGGCAGAGTGACGATGGTTTCATCAATGGTGGCATCGGTAAACGTCATATTGCCTGTATCAGCAATATTAGCGATTAATGCTCGCTGAACTAGGCTATCAATTACCGGTTGACGTAATCGCTCATCAGAGAAAAAATCCCCTGGGATATTATCTCCCAATTGCGCTTGTAGGCGTTGCCTCTCCCTACCAATAGCGATTTGAACTTCTCTTTCGCTAATTATCTTGCCATCGACAGATGCCGCTTCCCCTATATTGTGATTGCTATAAAAAAGGTTTTCGACACCCACTAATGCCAGTGGAATAGTCAGTAAACCGATTAAAACAAAAGCAACAACTCCCTTAATTTTACTTCTCATACTTTGCAGCATGGTGACCCCTGTGTAACAAATGATAAAAGTGAATAAAATGCCCTTAGGCGGCAGGCATTCTACCATAGCAAATAGCATCTACAGAGCAAATACCAGATAAAAGGTCACAAAATATAGAATAAATTAAAGTCGATTCGCAGGAGTATCTATGTCCGCTGTAGAAGTATTCACTTTCCTCTATTTAGCGGAATTTTATAAGGTCTTTAAAGCAAATAGCCAGCGGATAGTAAAATCTCACTGGCTATCTAGTTTTCCATCACTCGCTATCAAAAATAGGACGATTTGATGAATATTTACTCAAAACATAGCACAATCGCAGCACTATAAGACTTCCAATATACCGGAATAACGTATGAGCGCAGGTGTCTAGGTAGGTGTATATTACTAGGAGGCCCCTCTAATACCACAGGTACAGATATCATAAATTCTTTACCAAATTCACTGCGCGCATTACCTGATATAGTATTCGCAACCTCACCAACAACATCGATGATATTTTCTTCTGTGGTTTCATCTTCTCCCATACTCAGCAGTAAATGCTTTAGCAATATCTGAGGCGCGGTGAAATATACACAGCCTTTCATTGGCCCAGTAACACCAATCACACCAGTAAAATCAAATGCTGACGGTTCTGAGTTGTTCACTAGATAGGGGGTGCCTACTTTTACTTCCTTATCAGAGGTATGCTGAAAATATTTAACGGCACCATCAATAAATACTTGTAATACTTTCTCAGTCATCATCCTGCTCCGTGACTTCTATAAGTGACGCCATCAACACTTCATCACTAAATGGTTTACATACAAATCCTCGGGCTCCTTTTTCAAGGGCTTCAATTCCTGTTGCTTTATCAGAAAGTGCAGAAATAACTAAAATAATAATATCTGGGTTAAGTGCCATCAAGGTTTCAATACATTCAATACCGTCCATTTCCGGCATTGTTAAATCCATGGTAATGACATCAGGTTGAACTTTTTTAAAGACTTCTATTGCTTCTTTACCGTTCTGAGCAGATGCAACAACATTAAACATATCTGAACCATTGTTACATCTTTCAATTCTACGCCGAATCACATTAGAGTCATCGACAATCATTAACTTTAACATTAAGTAGGCCTATCTTAATTAAATATTGTTATAGAGTTTTGCCAACGTCATTAGATCATGCAACCTTATTAGCTCCATGTCCGAAATGATCCGCAGTTATATTTTTCTCTGTTGCATTGTTTAAAGGAAAGCTAACTACAAACCGAGTAAATTGGCTTTCTTTGTGAGAAATATTAATTTTCCCTTTGTTTTGTTTTATTTTTTGCATGACGACATCCATTCCAACGCCTCTCCCCGCATCTTCGCTCACTTCATCTGCTGTAGAAAAACCAGGGGTAAATATCAAGGAAAGTAAACGTTTATTATCCCAATGGTCAATTTCTTCCTCGGACCATTTATTTAGTTTTATTGCCTGCTGACGTAACTTCTCAAAATCAAAACCAGAGCCATCATCTTTAAAAGTCATTTCTAGAATCCCTTCAGGTGTTGTCGACAAACGTAAATCTAACCTACCTTGAGGGCTTTTCTGCAGTGCCTCACGCTCACTAGGTAATTCAATACCATGTACTATCGAATTGCGAATAAACTGAATAGAAATGCTGTTGATAGTTTCACGCAATGACTGAGGCATAGCAGTATCATTCAAGCCACTGGTCACTAACATAACATTTTTCTTGTGCTTTTCTGAAAGGTCGAGTGTTAGCTTATCCAAATGCTTCCACTGCGACTCTTCTTTACCACTTTCATTTGCAGGGTTCTGCGTAAAGTGGCCAAAATTTGCAAGCTTCTCTACTAGTGCAGTAATCGATTGAGCATAATTAATCATTTTATCCAAGCGCACGGTTAAAGATAAGAAATTTTGCCCAGAAAGATCAGGAACATTTTTCATTTCCGATAGATTGTTTTCAAATTCGTGTGCCATTTTAGCGAATTCATTTAATTCTAAAGCACTTGATTCGCCCTTAAAGTTATGGACTTCAATATAAATAGCATTAATTTTTTCATTAAATTGAGACTGAGTTTTAGCAGGGTCTTTTAATAAATTATTAATTCTCGAGAAACACGCATAGGAGTTTTCTAAGAAGGCTTTTAGTAACGATGGATTCGCATGCAATATGCTCGTTAACATTTCGATCTGCTGCTCGTTACTTTTCTTAGCATTTTCAAGTTCTTTTTCCAACAGTACTTTTTCGGTAATATCATTTACCGTTGCCAATACATCGGCAATGGTTTTACCATTCATTACTCGTTTAAAGTCAAAACTTAGATGTTTGGTAGTATAGCTGCCAGCACCGTCATCGATATTAACTTGAAGGTTTTCTAGTGGGTTCAAATCACCAATGAGTTTTTCTTTAATTTTAGGATTAAATAGTAATCGCAAGAACCCTTGAGCAGCCTCAAGATCTTTGTCAGATACGATATCTTTTAGCAGCAGTTCAAAGTTTACATCTTCACTAGTATCAATACTGAGAATTTCATAAAGCTTCTCTGAACGTTGTGAGCCAATGGTAAAGTCCTCATGAATCAAAAACAAACCTTCATTAACGGTTAAGAGTATTTCACTGGTTTCTTTTCTCGCCTCCTCCAAGACTTCATCACCTTGTCTTAATTGTCTTAAAAAGTGGAAAAGAATAATAAAGAAGTTAATTAAGGCCATCATAATACCAGCCGTTTGAATCAGTCGTAAGCGCTCCGCTTTAGAGGCTGCAACTTGCTCAAGAGACACTGTCAGATCATTCATCAATTTCAACAATAACAGATTGTTCGCCTGACCAAATACAATAGCATCCTGAATTGGATTTGTATTCCCATTTTGCTCTATCGATAAAACAGCATCAATTTTGCTTCTATACTCACTCCATATAGGCTTAGCACTTTCAATGGCTGTTCGGCTATCAATATCTTCTGCTTTGTTCAAGCTTACCTTATTACCTCCAGCACCTGTGGCAGTTCCACCGTTATCAAATGCAGTAAATGTTTCGTCAAACAACGTTCGGCTTGCGCCGAGTTCTTTTAATATTTTTTCTCTAGATTCAATCGTGCTATAAGAATAATCTAGGTCTAACAATGTCTTTGTCATTCGTTGAGATAACATACGCTGACGACCGGCCAAGTTAATACTGGTCGCATCTTCTGCAATCTGGAATGAAATATAAAAGTTCATGACCAATACCGACGCATCCAAAATAAGGAATAGTACGATCGATATTACAATATTTTTATATTTACCTATGTTAAAGGTTTTCATATAACCCCCGTTACAATTAACTATGCCTTGCATCAGCATGATTTATGCCAATCATTATTTTTAGTATTTTGGAACGTTAAAAATGAGAACTAGGTAGGATTATTGATAGATTTATCTTTATAAATTTAGGAGAGTGCATATCTAAGAGATCTTTTTGGTGCAAAACCAATTCACCAAATTATAAAAATGGTACATTTTATTGCACTGCAAGGTAATCAGCGCTAAGCAAGGCTTACTTATGGTGCAAGCAGTAAAAATAAGGCAATGTGCTTAAAATACAGACAATAAAAAAGCGCATGTTCTTCAACATGCGCTTCTAAATAAGAGATAAAGTAGCTTGGCGATTAAGAGTTCACAGCATCCTTTAAAGATTTACCCGCTTTAAAGCTTGGGATTTTAGCCGCAGCGATTTCTATAGGAGCACCTGTTTGAGGATTGCGTCCTGTACGTGCAGCTCGGTCTTTTACAGAAAAAGTACCAAAGCCTACTAAAGATACTTGATCGCCATCCTTTAACGTACTTTCGATAGTCTCAATGACTGCATCTAATGCACGACCAGCGGCCGCCTTTGGAAGATCTGCTGATGCAGCAATAGCATCGATAAGTTCTGATTTATTCACAATATGCCCCTTAAATTAATAAATATTTTGTTGTTGTTATCATCTTAGCTAATAAAATCATTTTATGCCGAATTATTTATTGGTAAATGATTCGCTTTACCGCCACTCTCGGCTTTCTAAAGTGCCCTAGTGTGTTTCTAACCTCTGTGCTCTCTGCACACTAAACACCGCTCGGGCTAGCTCAGCCAGCGCTTTAAAGCAAGCTAATTTATACTAAAGACTATATAGCGGTCAAGGTAACATACAAGAAATATGGCGATATGGTCACACAAATCTTGGCTGAGTACTTGAATTAAAATGATAATGCTTAATTATCAATCAAAATCAATGTTTTCTTGCATGCGTACTACCGGGCGATTCCTTAGCCTTTGCTTCTAAAGCCTTATACTCATCATCTGAAAGTGGTATAGGTAATGACTGCAATGCGATCTCTAATACCTGATCAAACCATTTTACAGGAATGATATTCAGATCTGCTTTAATATTATCCGGAATATCTTTTAAATCCCGCTCATTTCCTTGAGGAATAAGTACGGTCTTAATTCCTCCTCTGTGAGCCGCCAATAGTTTTTCCTTCAAACCACCAATGCGCAATACTTCACCGCGCAAAGTAATCTCTCCTGTCATTGCTACTTCTGCTTTAACAGGGATGTTAGTCAGAACCGATACCAGCGCTGTACTCATGGCAATACCAGCACTTGGGCCATCTTTCGGTGTTGCCCCTTCTGGTACATGTATATGTATATCAAACTTTTCGAGATAGTCTGGTGCGATACCTAATATTTGCGCCCGAGAGCGAACGACGGTTAACGCCGCCTGTATAGACTCTTGCATTACATCGCCCAACGAGCCTGTTTTGACTAAATGACCTTTACCCCTTACTGCAGAAGCCTCTATGGTGAGTAGCTCTCCGCCAACTTGAGTCCAAGCTAATCCTGTCACCTGGCCGATTTGGTTCTCTTGCTCTGCCACTCCGTAATCGAATTTACGAACACCTAGGAACTCCTCAAGGTTACTAGAGTTCACGACTATCTGAGTTAAGGACTTATCTTTGGCAAAACCTGCGACCGCTTTACGAGAAATTTTTGCTATTTCCCGATCCAGCCCTCGTACACCAGCCTCTCGAGTAAAATAACGTACGATATCTCTTATAGCACTATCATCAACCGATAATTCTCCATCCTTTAGGCCGTTTTGTTTCATCTGCTTGGGAATTAAATATTTTTGCGCAATATTTAATTTTTCGTCCTCGGTATACCCCGGGATACGAATGACTTCCATACGATCGAGTAAAGGACCAGGAATATTCATGGAATTAGAAGTACAAACAAACATCACATCTGATAAGTCGTAATCGACTTCTAGGTAGTGATCGTTAAATGTATGATTTTGCTCAGGATCAAGCACTTCTAGCAAGGCCGATGCGGGATCACCACGGTGATCCATACCCATTTTATCTATTTCATCTAGCAAGAAAAGTGGATTTTTAACGCCTACTTTTGACATCTTTTGCACTAACTTACCAGGCATTGATCCTATATAGGTTCTTCGATGACCACGAATTTCTGCCTCGTCACGAACACCACCTAAAGCCATACGAATAAACTTACGATTAGTGGCGCGAGCAATAGATTCCCCTAATGAGGTTTTACCCACACCCGGCGGACCAACAAGGCATAATACAGGCCCTTTAACACGCTTAACACGAGCCTGAACAGCAAGATATTCTAAGATACGTTCTTTAACATCATCTAGGCCGTAATGGTCTTCTTCTAAAATTTTCTCTGCCCGTATCAAATCATTGCGCACTTTACTGCGTTTTTTCCACGGCACATTGACCATCCAATCAATATAGGCACGCAATACCGACGCTTCTGCGGACATTGGCGACATCATTTTTAACTTGTTCAGTTCGGATAAAGCCTTCTCTGCTGCCGCCTTGTGCATACCCGATTCATTGATTTTTCGCTCTAACTCTTCAGCTTCGCTGACTTCCTCACCCAAGTCACCCAACTCTTTTTGGATAGCTTTCATCTGCTCGTTAAGGTAATACTCTCGCTGACTTTTTTCCATTTGTTTTTTGACGCGTCCACGAATGCGCTTTTCCACCTGATGAACATCAATTTCCGCATCCATCAAAGAAAGTAAATGTTCAAGACGCTCTTGTTCACCGGCAATTTCTAAGGCCTCTTGTTTTTGCGATAATTGCAAAGACATATGCGCCGCTATGGTATCGGCTAAACGGCCTGGCTCATCAATACCCGATAGCGACGTCATCACTTCGGCAGGTACTTTTTTGCTCAGCTCAACATATTGCTCAAATTGATGCATGACCGTGCCCATAAGCACCTTAGCATCATCATCCGACATTAATGTCGGTTCAACTGTCTTAACCCGAGCTTTAACAAAACCTTCCTCGTTAACCAAGGCGTTAATTTCGGCTCGGTATCCACCTTCCACAAGCACTTTAACCGTGCCGTCAGGCAATTTTAATAACTGCAATATAGATGCAACGGTGCCAATGCTATACAAGCCTTTTTCATCTGGATTGTCATCATTAGCATTACGTTGAGCAATCAGTAAAACTTGCTTATTGGTTTTCATTGCTTCTTCTAAAGCCTTTATCGATGATGCACGACCAACAAACAAGGGCAGAACCATGTGAGGGTAAACAACAACATCGCGTAGAGGTAAGAGAGGAAATTCAGATTCAACAGCCTGATCAGTAGATGACACTATATAAGCCCCTTAATAGTTTGCTATTCGCATCAAGGCGAATAATGACAGCAATTAAATATCATGGATTAATAATTAACAATAATAGTGGTGACGGCACACAGAAATTACAAGGTGCGTTGATATAAAAGTTATTAATTACCCCATAATGCAAAACGGCCCTCTTTATTAGAGGGCCGTTAATTAAGCATGGTGTTTATTCGTCGGTCAGCGCAGCTGCTTTATCGCTGTTGTCGTATACCAATAAGGGATCTGAATCCCCGTCGATCACTCCTTCATCGACCACGACTTTGACAACATCATCCTCCGAAGGGATACGATACATGGTATCGAGTAAAACGGCTTCCATAATTGAGCGCAGCCCTCGAGCTCCGGTTTTTCTAATCATCGCTTTTTTCGCTACAGCACTTAAAGCATCATCGCGAAAGTCAATTTCTACCCCTTCCATATCAAACAACTTGGTATATTGCTTGGTCAGTGAGTTTTTAGGCTCAGTTAAAATTTTAACCAGAGCAGCCTCATCCAACTCTTCCAATGTGGCAATCATGGGTAATCGACCAACAAATTCGGGAATAAGCCCGTAACTCACTAAATCCTCAGATTCAAGTTCTTTAAGCGCCTCACCTACACCTTTGTCTTCTTCTTTATTCTTAACAACAGCGTTAAAGCCAATACCGCCTTTTTCTGAGCGATCTCTAATCACCTTGTCTAAACCTGCAAAGGCTCCACCACAAATAAAGAGAATATTAGATGTATCAACCTGCAAGAACTCTTGCTGGGGGTGCTTGCGCCCACCTTGAGGAGGGACAGAAGCCACAGTACCTTCGATCAGTTTAAGCAATGCCTGTTGAACACCCTCACCAGAAACATCACGGGTAATAGATGGGTTATCACTCTTGCGTGAAATTTTGTCGATTTCATCGATATAAACGATACCCTGCTGCGCTTTTTCAACATCGTAATCGCATTTTTGTAGCAATTTCTGAATGATATTTTCTACATCCTCACCCACATAACCAGCTTCTGTTAGTGTAGTTGCATCGGCAATAGTAAAAGGCACATTTAATAAACGTGCCAAGGTTTCAGCTAATAAGGTTTTACCGCTACCGGTCGGACCAACCATTAAGATATTACTTTTGCCTAGTTCTACTTGATCTTTCTCTTTGCTATTTGAAGATTCGCCAAAACGTAGACGCTTATAATGGTTATAAACCGCAACAGACAATACACGCTTTGCTCGAAATTGCCCTATAACATACTGATCTAGAATTTCAGTTATTTCTTTAGGCGTCGGTAACTTTTCCGAACCACCCTCAGTAACAGTATTCTCCTGAATCTCTTCTCGAATAATGTCATTACACAGATCGACACACTCATCGCAGATAAAAACCGAAGGCCCTGCTATAAGTTTGCGGACTTCATGCTGGCTTTTACCACAGAATGAGCAATAAAGTAGCTTGCCGCTATCGTCGTTACCATCTTTACCATTATCGGTCATCTTATTACCTTACTCGTTATCACTGACTTAAACTTGTTTTGCATTCGCTCTATACAATAGATAGCGGCTTTTGCCGCACAATCATTAATAGTCTATGCATTTATACGCTAAATTTGGCTATTTAGGGTATAAATATGGGCTAAATACCCGAATTAAAAGGCTATATGTACTAAAAGACCATCTTATTAACCTAATCGAGATGTTAAAACATCGTCAATAAGACCATACTCTTTAGACTCTTCGGCACTCATAAAGCGATCTCGTTCCGTATCACGGGCAATTTCATCAACACTACGACCAGAATGTTCAGCCATAATTTCGTTAAGGCGTTGACGAATTTTAAGAATTTCTTCTGCGTGAATAGAAATATCCGTCGCTTGCCCCTGAGCACCACCGCTAGGCTGGTGAATCATCGTACGCGCATTAGGCAAACAATAACGTTTTCCCGCCGCACCGGCATTCAATAAAAATGATCCCATACTACAAGCCTGCCCGATGCACATAGTGCTCACATCTGGCTTAATAAACTGCATAGTATCGTAAATAGACAAACCTGCAGTAACGGAACCACCGGGTGAGTTAATGTATAAGTGAATATCCTTATCTGGGTTTTCTGCCTCCAAAAACAGCAGTTGCGCAACGACCAAATTAGCCATATGGTCTTCCACTTGACCAACAAGAAAAATAACACGCTCTTTTAAGAGGCGTGAATAAATATCAAACGACCGTTCACCTCTGGCTGTTTGCTCAACAACCATAGGCACTAAGCCACTATTAGATATTTCAGGTGATAAGTTAGCTTGCATTAAATCATGCGCTTGAAAGTTTGGCATATTGACGCGATTCCCGTTCCACAATTTATATAGGATGTATACGTCTATCGGAAAAAACAGTTTTCAACCAATAGAATTTGTATGACTTTTGTATTTAGCTTAACCCCTGATTACAAGAGATGCCAGTATCTGATGAAGAAAAGAAGGGAAATATCCCATACTCGAACATTTAATCATCGTATGGGATGTTTTTTAAACAATGCTTGGTTACTCTGTGATCGGCAACAAAGTAACCAATTAGGGGATTACTGCGCTTTTGGCTTTACAGCCTCTTCATAACTAACCACTTTTTCAGTGACTGTAGCTTGCTCTAGAATGAATTCAACCACTCTGTCTTCTAGTACTGAGGCTTCGATACCTGACAATAGCTTAGGGTTTTGATAGTAATAGTTGATCACTTCTTCTGGATCTTCATAACTAACCGATAGGTCTTCCACTGCTTTACGTACGGCATCAGCATCAGCAGAAATCTCATTATCTTTGATAATTTCACCCAATAAAAGTCCTAAAGTAACACGACGCTCAGCCTGCTCTTTGAACATATCATCTGGTAGTAATGTTTTAAGATCTAGGTCTTTGTTTTGCTGTATACCGCCAAACTGCTGCATCATTTGTTCGCGCAGGACATTGATTTCTGAGTCAATCAACGCTTTAGGTAGCTCAACCTTATTGGCTTCGACTAGCTGATCCATCACTTCGGTTTTGGTTTTGTTTTTTATAGAAGTCGCTAATTCACGCTCCATGTTTTTCACAATATCAGCACGGAATTGATCTAAATCGCCGTGTGTAGCACCAAATTTAACCAATAAATCTTTATCTACTTCTGGCAATACCTTCTCTGAGACACTATTAACAGTCACTGCAAATTCAACAGCAGCACCCTTAAGGTCTTCCGCATGATAATCTTCAGGGAAGCTTAACGATAGTGTTTTCTCTGCACCCGCTGCAAGACCAACGATCCCGTCTTCAAAACCAGGAATCATTGAATTTGAACCTAACACTAAATCCTGATCGTCCGCTTTACCGCCTTCAAATTCCTCGCCGTCTTTAGTGCCAACGTAGCTAATATTCACTTTATCGCCGTCGGCCGCATCACGCTCAACAACGTTGAAAGTTGCTTGTTGCTCACGCAATGTCATGATCATGGTTTCAACGTTGTCGTCATTAATTTCTGCAGATAATTTTTCTACTGAAAAGCCATCAAATGCCCCTACGCTTACTTCTGGGTACACTTCAAATGTGGCTACGTACTCTAGATCCTTACCCGCTTCAAATTGGTTGATTTCAATATGTGGTTGACCTGCAGGTTGTAGCTTTTCTTTTTCAAAGGCATCTTGCAAAGAGCTATTAATTAAATCACCAAGAATCTCCTGACGAACACCCTCACCATACTGCTGTTTAATCACTTTTAATGGTGCCTTACCTTTACGGAAACCATTAATACGGATTGTTTTAGCGGCTTCTTTTAAACGCTGGTCTGCTCGACTATCTATCTGTTCCGCAGGAACACCAATAGTTAAACGACGTTCTAAGCCTGATGTGGTTTCAATAGAAACTTGCATGGTTTTCTCTTTGCCTCTTAGGAATCTGCTTATAATAACTAGGAAATATCAATTACCTGTCTCGACTACAGGGTTTTGGCGGGACAGTGAGCTTATTGCTTACCTTGTAATTAGCGTGTACTGAAGTATGTACACTGATTAAATGGTGCGGACGGAGAGACTCGAACTCTCACACCTTGCGGCACCAGAACCTAAATCTGGCGTGTCTACCAATTTCACCACGTCCGCGATATTACTATCGTTTTACTATTTCAACATGGAAGTCAAAATAGATCATTATAATTTTTCGTGCATCATAATGATAATTACCGAAAAAAGCTACTAACTTATTGATTTAAATATAAAATTAAATCTTCTTTTTTATAGCGCCCTTTCAAGCGGTGGGCATTGTGCCACAGTGGGCTATCGGGTTCAACAAAAGTTATTAAAAAACAATAAGATTACTTTAGTTGCTCCGAGATAAGACTCATAATCTCTCAACCACGGTTGCAATTCCCTGCCCCAAACCAATACACATGGTTGCTAAACCCCATTGCTGCTGCTGTTTTTGCATTGCAGTGAGTAGAGTTCCTGTAATACGGGCACCAGAGCAACCAAAAGGATGGCCTAAAGCAATAGCCCCTCCGTAAATATTGACCTTATCGTCCATGCTCTCGAGAATATCCATCTCCTGCAGTACCGCTAGTGCTTGGGCCGCAAAGGCTTCGTTTAATTCAATGCATTCTATATCAGCCAGCGACATGCCAAGCTTTTCCAACGCTTGCAAACTCGCGGGAACTGGACCTATACCCATAATCGAAGGATCAACCCCTGCCAAACCTAATGATGCAATTCTTGCAATGGGTGTCAAACCAAGAGAGGAGGCACGCTCTGCCGACATCACCAACATAACACTGGCACCATCAGAAACCTGAGACGAGGTACCCGCTGTGATTTTACCATTTTTAGGGTCAAAGACAGGCTTAAGCAAACCCAAGGCTTCTAAACTGGTATCCTCTCGAATGGTTTCGTCATATTCGATAAGGCAAGGAGCGCCCTGCTCGTCGTGCCCCATGATTGGTATCACCTCTTGCTGAAAATAGCCCTCAGATCGAGCAAGCGCAGCTCGCTGATGTGAACGAACAGCAAATGCATCCATATCCAATCGTTCAATCTGATGCCGCATAGCTAGGTATTCAGCCGTTAACCCCATAGAACCCGCTGCTTTGGCCACTGACAGCCCCCATAAAGGGTTTGGGTCGACAGCTGCATTCATATCAACGTGCCCCATATGTTCAACACCGCCAATACAATAAATATCTCCCAAACTTGCTCTTATATTGGCTGTAGCAATATGCAATGCCGACATCGATGATCCACAAAGGCGATTTACGGTTTGTGCTGGGATATGGTGAGGCAAACCCGCTCGAAGCAATACATTACGGGCAATGTTAAATCCTTGCTCATCACGTTGCATAACACAACCCCAAATAAGATCATCTATGGTGTTAACATCTAGCCCCTCATTTCTTGCCAAAAGTGCATTAATAAGATCAGCGCTGATATCATCAGCTCGCCTATATCGAAAGCAACCATTTTTTGAACGCCCCATTGGTGTTCTAGCATAATCAACAATGACAGCGTCTCTTGGATTAATTGACATAAAGATCACCTCCATCGTTGGATTGCGTGAAACTAGAAGAGTAGTAACTTGCTCCAGTATTTCTAAGTTGTTTCATAGTGTCAGTCGTACGATAACTCTCCCCCAAGTGTTGAAACTGTTCTGCCATGCTGCAAAAACACTCAATACCAATGTCATCGATCCAACGAAAGACTCCGCCTCTGAAGGGAGGGAAACCAAGGCCATACAATAACGCCATATCTGCCTCTGCAACATTATCAACAATATTTTCCTCAAGGCATCGAGATAATTCTGTCGCCATGGGAATCATCATACGAAATACAATTTCTTCCTCGGAGCACCGATTTTCTTCAGTGTTATCATCGTTGCGATGTAATTGGATAATCTCTAAAGCCTCATCAGAAACCGTTTTAGTAGGTTTTCCCTTTTTATCAGTACCATAGTCATAAAAGCCTTTTTGATTTTTTTGACCCAGCCTTTGAGCATCAAGAAGAGCTTGAATTACTGATGAATTTTCTCTAGGCATTCGTTCAGGAAAACCATCTGCCATAACCCCTGATGCATGTACTGCGGTATCAAGGCCCACAACATCGAGCAAATGAGCAGGCCCCATAGGCCAACCCCACTTTTCCATTACCTTATCAATACGCTCAAAGCTTACACCATCACATAGCAACAGAGAAAAACCCGCAAAATAAGGGAAAAGCACGCGATTCACCAAAAAGCCGGGGCAGTCTTTAACGACGATCGCTTTTTTACCTAAGGCGACGGCATAAGCAACCGTCGTAGCAATTGCGTTATCAGAGGTTTTATCCCCACGAATAACTTCAACCAAGGGCATGGCATGAACGGGATTGAAAAAATGCATGCCACAAAAATTCTCTGGGCGTTGTAGTGATTGAGCAAGGAAATCAATCGATATCGTCGATGTATTGGACGTTAGGATTGCTTCGGGATGTATTTTTTCTTCAACTTCTTTTAACACTGCTGTTTTAACTTCTGATTTTTCAACCACTGCTTCAACAACGATATCAACCTTATCAAAGCCACTATACTCTAAGCTAGGTTCAATTCGATTTAGCACTTCTCCAATATTTTCACTATCAAGTCGACCGCGCTTCACGCGCTTATTTAACAATTTATTCGCTTCACTCAACCCAAGGTCTAGCCCTGCTTGTTGTACATCCTTAAGCTTAATAGGGATATTTTTTAACGCCGACTGATAAGCAACACCGCCACCCATAATGCCAGCGCCTAAAACAGCGGCTTTGGAAATACTGCTGTTAGCTTCTTTTGCGAGCTGCTTTGCTTTTTTCATTAACTGTTGGTCATTAACAAAGATACCAGACAAAGATAAAGCTGCCTGGGTTTGCGCCATCTCAACAAAAGCTTCTGATTCAATGAGTAGCGCTTTATCGCGATGCAAATCAGCTGCTTTTTCTATTACAGTCACTGCAGTTAAAGGGGCAGGATAATGTTGACCTGCTTGAGCTCCCACCATGGCTTTACAGGTCATAAATGCCATATTTTTTTCAATATCGTTATGTCGCAAAGGGGATTGTTTTTGTTGACGACGAGATAAATAAGGTAATTTGTTGTCGATACATTGCTGCAAGACATCCATAGCTGAAGAATTCAGTTGATTGACTGAAGTAACACCATCAACAACTCCCACCTTTAGCGCTTGGGTTGCTGAGTACTCTTTACCTGATGCGATCCACTCAACAGCGGTTTCTATTCCTGCTATTCTTGGTAACCTGACTGTTCCACCCCAACCTGGAATAATGCCTAAACGGGTTTCGGGTAAACCAATACGCAGATCCTCAGACACCATTCGATAATCACAGGCCAGTACCATTTCACACCCTCCTCCTAAAGCAAAGCCATTAATAGCTGCGACTACGGGAAAAGGAAGCGACTCGATACGGTTAAAGTTAGAGTTACTCTTTTGTAATAACTCTAAAATTTTATCTGGTCCTTGTGAAAAAATAGGGGCAAATTCGTTGATGTCAGCACCAGCAATAAAAGCAGCCTTGGCACTGCCAATTAACAACCCTTTAATATTCGATTGACTCTCTAAAAACTCGATCGCTCTTGAAAGTTCATCTACCGTTTGCGCGTTAAAAATATTAACGCGGCTATTTTGCACATCGAAGGTTAATTCAGCGATACCATTATCACTAACCGTAATGCCTATATTTTCGCCCGTATACATAGCCATGTCCTCAGATGCAATCCATAATCAAGAATTATGGTTATTTGTTGTGATTTTAGGTATTAGTGTAGCTCAAAAAAACATTATTTTTTATGTTGAAGGGGGTCTAAGTATTCGGAGTAAAAAACACAGAACACTCTTACAGAACCATTTATCGCATCATGTATTATGTAAAGCGAGATTCTGTTTTTAAGTGAAGGGGTTACTGCCACTCAATTAATGAGGGCAACGATTGATAATCAATATCGCTTTTGTATCTGTAACATTACGAAAACGGTACGGGTGACCGGCTTCAACGATAAAACCATCACCAGCCTCTAAGGCTTCTAATTGACTATTAATAATGACTTCTAAAGAACCCTGAACAACAAAGCCACTAGCACGACCAGGATCAACCAACATGCTTTCACCGGTATCACTGCCAGGTCCATAGACTTCATAACTTAAGTGACTTCGTGAATCCTCTTGATCTTTTGCTAAACGGTAGTAATCAATATGCTTATCGCTACGGGAAAACATTTGGTAGCCACGAAAAAAACAATCAGAATGATCGTCAAAATTAATGCTAAAAAAGTCTCTTAGGTTCATTGGAATACCTTTTAGCAATTTTTCCAAAGAACTCAAAGAAGGGCTAACACGTCCCTGCTCTATCATTGAGACACTGCTATTTGTCACTCCCGCTCGTTTTGCTAGCTCACGTTGAGATAGCCCATAAATTTTTCTGACTTTTTGTAAGCGAACGGAGATTTCGTCTGACATATGGTTACACTGCCTAAGTTTAAAATTTGATAAAACATTATCACAAAGGCGTGTAATCTATTATTTAATCATATCTTTGTAAAGGTTTTCATTAGACAAGTCTATTTCTTTACCGAAACCCGGCACTGCAATAGATTCTTTATCAAAGTGGATATTTTTATCATCGATCATCCCCGTACCGAAATGATATCGAACCCGGTAATCTCCTTGCAGTACAGCCTGATTATATTGCTCCGCTGCCAACTGTACAGCTATATTCCGCTGCCTGTATTGCTCCATCAGTGATTGGCCATATCGCTCTACAAGCATTTTTTGGGTTTGCTGTGGAGATAATATAGAGGCCGTTGCATTGTTGCCGCCAAAACCTTTGGAGTTTAAAAAAGCCACATCGGGCACTTCGCTTGGCATAAAATCATCTGTAGGAATATGTAGACGTTGCGAAAACACATCGCTTGCTATTTGATCAATGGTTTTGATCCCAGGAACAATGCCGTGTTTAAAAACACCCAACGCATTAATTAACTGATCACCACTGGCCGCTGCAATGGAATGGCCTACATATGCCTTCACAGCAGCAATTGGCCACTGATCAATACCAAATACTTGCGCAACTCGATCGAAAATCTCTGATTCTGTGACTCGATTTTGCGGTGTACTCGAACCATGGGCTTGAATAAAACTACGATAGCGAATGGCCTCATCTCCCAATAGGTTTCTTGCTGATGCCACCGCTTTTGCTAAAGTGAGATAATTGCCGGGCCCCGGCGCAGAAATTGACTTCTTATGGCCATCGGCATTCACAAACACATCTAATACAGCACCGTGTATATTCGCCCCTAATTCTACTGCTAGCGCATCATCCATTAATACAACCTGCTGGGTTGACTCGGCAATAGTAAAACCACAGTTTTCACCAAAAGGTCTACTCGCCCGACGATGATCAGCCTCTGACTCTTTAGGCGATAAACCATCCAGTTTGCATAATTTATCATCAGTACCTAAGGCGCTCATTGTGGCATAACCGTCAATAATTTCTGGAGTGATTGGGGCTTCACTACTACCAACAACAACAACCCTGCGTCGCCCAGAGCGAATATCTTCCATTCCCGCCTGTAGGTTGTACAAAAAGCTAGCACAAGCACCGGAAATGCTGCCTGTAGTTCCCATGCTGCCTAAAACATAGGCATTAATAAAATCTGCAGGCATGGAATTTAACCCTAATGCCAACTGCTTGGTGGTCACACGCTCCGAGCGTAATCGAGCTTGTAATAACCCACCCAAACCATGCTCATCTAACTGGCTCATCACGCTTGTGGAATAAACTCCAATCTGATCCGGAGAAAGGTGCTGTAATAAGGTTTCCCACTCAATTCCCATAGAATTAATCGCATCAGAGGCACCCACAATAGATAACTGTAAGCCCCTAGGATGAAAACGCGAGGCATATAGATTAGCAGGGTCGAATCCCTCTGGTAGCTGCCCAGCAGCTTTTACTGTTGACTCATAGTGAGAATCAACGCTAATAGATGAATCACCTGTTACAGTAATCGTCACTTGAGAATCATCCATCTCCTGAACATCCCAATGATCTGGCATATTGGCGGGCAACTTACGCTTAGAAAGTGTAAAACTTACCGTTTGGGTATCCAGCTGAGATAAGGAGACTTTTTGCTTGGATGGCACACGGTCAACATCGAAATATTCTTTTCCGATACGGCGAACTAAGGTGTTTTCAAGGAGCTCTGTTTTATACTTAGCAACAATATCTTTAGGCGAGATAGGCGTTCCATCAGCGTCTTTATAGCTGCCTTCATCAAAGGTGACTCGCCCCATCATAACCGCCAAACCCACTAACGTTTCCTGTTGCTGGGTATCCGGAAGCGAATCGATCACTGTACGCTGATAAGACTGGTGAAATGAACTTCTTCCAGCGGCATTATATCCACCAAAACCAACAATAACAGGTAATCGAGCCATGATACTAACCTACATCAAATGAATTTATTCTTCGTAGTTTAGAACCTTAAAAGCATAAAATACATGGCATTTAGGCCATATATTATGCCAAAATAGACAATTGAGTTTAAAAAGAACATTGCTGAATTTGGTAGCGCCCATGAATAAAGTTGCTTTTGTATTAACCGACCAAATGTTAGCCACCAGCTCCAGCTGGCCAGCCGATATGCTCAACTCAGCCAATCAAGCTGCCAAAACCTTATGCCCTGAGAAAGCGGCTTTTGAACTAGTAACCACTGCTGTTGAGCAACGCCCTGTTCGATGCCAAAGCCCTTTTATGTTGACACCCTCTCATACCTTAGATGACTGTCTAGACGCTCACTTAATTTATTTGCCCGCATTATGGAGAAACCCGAGACCCACCCTAAAAGCAAATTCGGCGTTAACACCATGGCTAAGACATCACTACGAAAACGGCAGCATTATTAGTGGCGTCGGTACAGGATGCTGCTTTATAGCGCAAGCAGGCTTACTCGACTACAAACCAGCAACAACTCACTGGTATTATTTTGATCAATTTCAACAACAGTACCCCCTAGTCAAACTGAAGAGACAACACTTCATAACACAGTCAGCCAATATTTATTGTGCTGCCAGCATTAACTCTTTAGCTGATCTCACCGTACACTTTATCGGACAGTTTTTTAACTTGGCCGTGGCACAGCATGTTGAAAGGCATTTCTCACATGAAATAAGACGCGCTTACGAGCATGTAAGCTATTTCGAAGATGGCAATATTAACCACTCTGACGAGTCAGTTTTACAGGTGCAGATGTGGATTAAAAATAACCTAGGTAAAACATTAGCCATACAAGATCTTGCCGAGCAATTTAGTATGAGTCCGCGCAATTTTACTCGCCGCTTCAAAGAAGCAACGGGCAAGACACCGCTACAATATATACAAGATGCACGTATTACTATGGCAAGAGATTTACTACAATCGAGCAATTTAAGCATAGGCGATATTGCTGATAAATTAGGCTACAACGATGTTAGCCACTTTACTTACCTTTTCCGCAGAAAGTTAGATCTAACTCCCAGCCAATACAGAACAACGGTAAGAGCGAAGTTATTTCACGAAGAGTAAGCCACTTTCATTAGAAAGTGTAATAACAATAAGAATGGTTAGGCAAAAAAAACCTATTCCAAACTATAAAAAAACAATTTTAATAGAATATTGTGTGATAAAAACAATCATTTTCGGTGCCAAGTATTATTAAAAAAATGATTGCTAGCTAAGTGTTGGTTTTTTCTGCCCTAGTGTTTATAGGCTCTAGCGAGAACACCTGTTTAAAAAAGCGACACCATGATCTTTTTTTGCTCTACCACGTTTTAAAACCTATGCGTAATTCATGCCATAAATAATGCTTGAAATTTATCGTGTAAGAGCAGATATTTAAATCATGATTATTCGAACTTTGACCACTTCTAGTCTCTCTCTCCGTTTCTTATATTTGGTTGAACTGCACACATTAATACGTTTCTTTCTCTCTAGACAATACCTAGAAAAATTTTCCGATAATATCCATTAATGAGGAGGTATACCCTATGACAATGGCAAGCAATGTAACTTATCGTGACCTTGATGCATCAGAAGCCCTGAATGCCATCATAAGCAAACGTTTACACAAGCTTGAACGCTACTGCAGTGATATCCAGCATAGCCGAGTCGTTTTAGATTCACCCCATAATCATAAACACAAGGGGAAAGAGTTTAGGGCAACGGTGGAAATTGATATCAAGGGTAGCCCTATCACCATTAGTCAAAACGACCCTTCTATTCATGTTGCCGTTCGTGATGCGTTTGATGTAGCTGAACGAAAGCTAAAGTCTCACGCCGAGCAATTACAGGCAAAACGTCAACGCCAAAGACCACACACTATGAGCCATGAGGATAGCTCAACTTTTGATGAAGCTGCTAATTACTGATTAGCAGTTTCATCGACCCCTAGGGCGGCATTTAGCCGCCCTCTCAAACCCATCTGCACACCTACTTGTATTTTGTCTATACAGTAACACCGGCGGCTTAAAAAGCCATCAACTCCAATAACTTCTTATTAATGTCTTACGAGAATGGTTATTTTCGCGTATGCTCTCACTTTTGTTATTATTCCATGTTGCTAGTCTATGAGTATTAATTGGTATCCGGGTCATATGCATAAAGCCCGTAAAGAAATTATGCAAACACTCAATAGTGTTGATGTACTGATCGAAGTGGTTGATGCACGGTTACCTTATAGCAGCCAGAATCCAATTATTGCTGAACTTCGTCATGATAAACCGACTATTATTGTGCTGAATAAATGCGATCTTGCTGATCCTGACATAACCCATTTATGGGAAGACCACTACTGCGCTATAGAAAATACCAAAACGCTGGTTTGCCACCAAAAAGATCCTCAAAAAATTCGTAAAATTATGTCACTTTGTCATGACATTGCTCACGAAAAGAGTAATAGCTTTAAAGCCATTAATGCGATGATTGTTGGCATACCTAATGTTGGAAAATCAACTATTATCAATACACTGGCAGGTAAGATAATTGCAAAAGTGGGCAATGAGCCCGCTGTCACTAAACGACAACAAAAAATTAATTTAGAACATAAGATTATTTTACATGATACTCCCGGAATCCTATGGCCAAAAATTGAAAACCCTAATAGTGGTTACCGATTAGCTATTTCTGGCGCTATAAAAAATACCGCTATAGATTATGAAGATATTGGATTTTATGCTGCAGAATATTTTCTAACGACTTACCCTCAGCTCCTTTGTGCACGTTATAATATTGATGCACTACCTAATAGCCCGATAGAATTGCTAGAAGAGATAGGACTTAGACGAGGGGCAAAACAATCTGGAGGAAGGGTTAACTTGCATAAAGTATGCGAAGTTATACTTCACGAGTTTCGCAACGGTTCCATAGGAAGAATAACGTTAGAAACACCCGAGATAACTCAAGCAGAAATTAAAAAAGTAAAAGAAATCCAGATTGAAAAAAAAGCTCTTAAAGAAAAAAGAAAAAAATCAAACAAAAAAAGTTAGGGAAAGCATCAAATCATGACTGAACATATTCAAAAAACAATTCCCGAAGATTGGGACAGCGACATTCATCAGCTATGGTTAGCTGGAAAAATCACCGATGCGATGAAAGTTATTGTTGAAAAAGTTAACTCTTTCAAAGAGAAAAAACCACAGGGATTACTAAAACAACTAGGATACTATTTATTCTTATTGAAAGACTATAAGTCAGCACATGTTATTTTTAAAATTGCCTACGAAACATATCCAGACGATGAAGAGGCATTGCTTAATCTAGCTGTAAGCCTTTCGCTATCTAGTGAATATAAAGATGCTATTTTTTACTTAACCAAACTTTTAAAGGATGATCCTAAAAATTTCATTGCTTGGGACTCTCTGGCAAGTAACTATAGCAAAATTGAAGAATATACCAAGGCATCAAAGGCAGGTAAAAACTCACTGATTATCAAAGACAAAAAATTTGGAACTCTTCACGAAGCATGGAATTTACCTGATGAAAACATCCAATCTATAATCAAAGATAAGAAAAAAGTTATCGCTTTTAGTTTATGGGGAAATGAAAAACGTTATATTTTTGGTGCTTTGCGAAATTTATTATTAGCACCAGACATTTATCCCGATTGGGAATTATGGTTCTACTTAGACAATAGCGTTAGCCCAGGTTTTGTAGAAATAATCGAGCAGCTAGGTGGAAATGTAATTGTTGAGAATAGCGACCAACCTGCCAAAGAGAAGCTTTGTTGGCGTTTTAAAGTAGCAAACCATCCTGAAGTTGGATATTTTTTAATCCGTGATGTCGATTCAGTATTTAGCATTAGAGAATACATTGCCGTTCAACAGTGGATAGATTCTGGAAAATGGTTTCATGTAATACGCGACTGGTGGACACATACCGATTTAATGTTAGCTGGACTTTGGGGAGGAGTAGCAAATGTTCTACCCGACCTTCAACTATTACTTAATAACTATTCTCCAGGGACTGTCAACACACCTAACATAGATCAGTGGTTTCTTAGAGACTGCGTTTGGAAATATGTTAAAAAAAGTTGTTTGGTACATGATCGATGCTTTGAGCATGAAAATTCAATTCAGATATCTGCCCCGTTACCCTCTGGAGATAATCATATTGGTGCTTGCGAATATCACCAGCGCCCTGAATTTCAAGAGAAAATTTTATCTGCATGGATAGAAAAAGGAAGGCCAGCATAAATAGAGACGTTTACACTGACCTTCAAAAAATAAAACCAATAACATTTATCCCAATTGAGGCAATGACCAACCATATTGAAGGTTTAATATATCGATAACAAAGGCATGATCATCTAATTGTGGCAAGCCCGATACAGTGATGGCTGCCACTACACCACTATCTTTTGTTTTAACAGGAAAACTACCACCATGAGCTGCAAATTCTGACAAAGGTATTGCATACAGTTGATTAAAATCTTCTTCCTGGTGGAGGCATTTGAGCCCCATATGCAAAGACGAGGTATGAAATCTAAAAACGGTATTGCTTTTTCTTTTTACCCAAAAATCATTGTCAGATGTACTACCTGGAAGTGCTGCATGAAATAAAATACGATCAGGTGTTCTGATATCAATAACAACAGGGTCAACCACCTCCTGTGCATGAATTAAAAGCGCCTGTCCGAGAGTTGTCGCTTCTTGCTCCTTAAAGGTATCAAAAATAGCGTATTTTTCTTGCTCTTTCACGACACTAAGCTGAGATAATGCGAGCTGTTTATTTTCTAGCATCCATTTTTCCCTTACTCAATAATGATTAAACAATAGCGACCGATCTACGCTCTATGCTGCTATGTTGAGCGGCTTCCAGAACCTTCATAACATCTCTTGCCTCAGTTGCTAAAACAGCTGGTTGACTACCTTCCAGTATCGCGTCAGCAATCGACCGATAATATTCCTCATAAGCACCCGGTAAACAATCTATCGTTTCAACACCGCTATTAGAGTGAATTTCAACTGTATTGCCAGCCATGCCCCAATTCGTACCCCCAGGCCTTTCACCGGCCTTAAGAGCATCCTCTTGGCCATCCATACCATACTGCAATAAACTAGCATTTGAGCCATGTGCTAAGAACCTTGGGCCTTGATGGAAGGCCAAACAAGTGCCATGTAATACCACACGTTTATCAGGGTAAATCATTTGTAAATGGAAATAGTCATCAATATTGGCTGACTCACGTTGAGTCGTAATATCCGCAATAACACGTTCAGGCATACCAAATAAACCCAAAGTTTGATCAATCAAGTGGGGGCCTAGATCAAAAAAGACACCACTGCCTGGTTGCACTTCATCACGCCAACCATTTTTTACTACGGGTTGAAAACGATCATAATGAATTTCACAATAATTAAGATCTTGTATTTTTCCTGCCTCTAGTAAAGAAGAGACCGTCAAATAATTACCGTCCCATCGACGGTTATGGAATACCGTTAATAACCTACCTAGATCATCAGCCAGATCAATAAGTGAATTCGCCTGCGCAAGTGTAATCGTAAAGGGTTTATCGATAACAACATCCTTCCCTGCTAAAAGCGCCTTTCTTGCTAAAGGTACATGGGTGGTATTGGGTGAAGCTATCACCACTAAATCAATCTCAGGAGACTGAACCATTGCGATTGGGTCAGATACTTTTTTGACTTCCGATAATTCATCACTCAGCTCTCGGCTAGTGACGACTTCCTTTAAACACATTTTAGGTTCAGACATAATCAAAGGGGCATGAAATACCGCACCAGCTATACCATAACCAATTAAACCAACATTGATTTTTCTCATCTTTATTCTCCACTACTGCTCAATACTTGAATTGATATGCCCCTTAATACGGCTATAGACTCCCAAAGTCCGCAAAAACGCAATCCAAGCTTTATTGATGCGGAAAATATACGGATTAAATGCTGAAAAATCAACAAAAACCGCAAAAATGATATTAAATTTGCTTAAAAATCGCTCTTTTGATATAAATACCTCATGAATATTGAAAATAGACGCAAAAAAATTATCACCATCCTAGCCGAGCATCGACGTGTTAAAGTGCGAGATTTATCAGAACAACTTAAAGTTTCTGATGACACCGTTAGACGCGATTTAGACTATTTGGCAGAGGAAGGCTTTTTACAAAAAACACATGGTGGAGCAGTAAGTTTAGATGTCCCCAATCTGCCTAGACACTTGAGAACAGAAATAGCTTCTACCGCTAAGGCTGAAATTGCCCACAAGGCGAGCCAGCTACTGCCAGGAAACAGTGTTATTTTTTTTGACGCTGGCCATACGACGTTAGAAACCGCTTTACGGCTCCCTCCTGGTCCATTCACCATTATCACAACCTCTTTAGACATCGCTGTACGCCTTAGCGATAGAAAGGATATTCGTCTTATTATCATCGGTGGGGAATGGGATCGCTCACAGCGTCTCATCAAAAGCTCATCAACCGTAGAAGCTATTAAGCTTTATAGAGTTGACCTATTAGTCATGGGAGCCTGCGCAATAGATCAACAAGATGGTGTTACCGCCACCGATGACTGGGATGCGGCAGCAAAACGAGCAATGATTGGCATCAGTGAAAAAAAGATGCTGGTTGCTGACCAGAGTAAAATGGGAAGAAAGGAGTCCTATTTTGTGGCCAATTTAGATGAATTTGATTGGGTAATCACTAACGACAGGAAATAGTACAAAAAACAACCAAAAACAGCTTTAAAAACCCCCTCTTATCAGTTTATTTAAGGCGTTTTTTGGTGGCCATTTTTTTAGATTTGCTCTGTTTCAGCGTTCGAGATAAATATTTTTTAGAAATACCATCAATGTAATTGTAACGTTACAATTTTTAAAAAATCTCGAAATTCACCTTTAAAAAACCAAGAAAAAAACAATGAAATTAGTTACTTCCTGGCAGCTGAAATTTTTCAGAAAATAATTTTTTGTTGACGATTTTTTGTAAAAAATCGTCAACAAAAAAACAAAAATATAAAATTTTAATTTTTAATAGCATAAAAAAATTATTTCGTTTCTTTGTCATTACTTGATTGCAATCCCTTTAAGTTAAACACATAATATGCCCTTTTGCGTAAGGCAAAAAATAAGGTAAAAAATAAAATCACTCATAAAAATTAAAAACGATTTGATAATTAAAACTAATTAATTGCAGAGGACAAACCATGCTAATAGGCATACCTAAAGAGTGTTTTGATGGCGAAAGACGTGTCGCCACTACACCGGATGCAGCTAAGCAGCTACAAAAACTTGGATACCAAGTGGCTATCGAGACTCAAGCGGGTGAAGAAGCTAAATTTCGTGATACCGATTACAAAGAGGCTGGCGTTAGCATTTACAGTGACAAAGAAAAATTATTTGCAGATGCTGATGTTATTTTAAAAGTTCGCGCCCCCGATGATACAGAAATCGATTTATTACGCGAAGGACAGTTGTTTATTTCATTTTTAGCACCAGCACAAAACCCTGAGCTACTAAAAACACTTGCCGACAAAAAAGTTTCTGCACTTGCGATGGAAAGCATACCACGTATTTCTCGTTCACAAAAAATGGATGCGCTTAGCTCAATGGCGAACATTGCCGGATACAGAGCTATTATCGAAGCGGCCCAACATTTTGGACGTTTCTTTACTGGACAAATTACTGCTGCAGGAAAAGTTCCTCCTGCGAAAGTTCTTGTCATTGGTGCTGGTGTTGCCGGTCTTGCCGCTATTGGTACTGCTCAAGGCATGGGAGCTATTGTACGTGCCTTTGATACTCGCCCTGAAGTCAAAGAGCAAGTAGAAAGCATGAACGGTGAATTCCTCATGCTTGAGTTTGAAGAAGATGGTAGTGGCGAAGGTGGTTACGCCAAAACCATGAGTAAAGAGTTTATCGATGCAGAAATGGCTCTGTTTGCCGAGCAAGCTAAAGACGTAGACATTATTGTCACCACTGCTCTAATCCCGGGAAAACCTGCGCCTGAACTGATTACCGAAGACATGGTTAAATCAATGCGTGAAGGTAGTGTAATTGTTGACCTTGCTGCTTCGATGGGTGGTAACTGTAAGCTGTCGGAAGCGGACAAAGTAGTAGTAAAACATGGCGTTTCAATTATTGGTTACACTGATTTACCCAGTCGCCTACCTACTCAATCGAGTCAACTTTATGCGACGAATCTGCGTCATTTATTAACGGATATGACGCCTGAAAAAGATGGTCAATATGTCATTGACTTTGATGACGAAGCTATTCGTGGAGCAACAGTAACCACTAATGGGGAAATCACTTTTCCACCGCCAGCACCCAAATTATCTGCGGCCCCTTCAAAGCCAAAAGAAGAACCAAAGGCAGAAGTTATTGAGGAAAAGAAACCCTCAGCTTTAAGACCTTGGCTTCCATTTATTGCCGGTGGGGTTTTATTAGCTTGGTTAGGAACCGTCGCTCCAGCAAGTTTTATGTCTCATTTTACCGTTTTTGTACTCGCATGCTTTGTTGGTTACATGGTGATCTGGAATGTCACTCCTGCATTACATACCCCACTAATGAGTGTGACTAACGCCATTAGTAGTATCATTATTATTGGTGCATTACTGCAAATATCCTCACCCTCACCATGGGTAATATGGTTATCGGGTATAGCCGTGTTAATTACCAGCATTAATATTGTTGGCGGTTTTGCTGTTACCCAACGAATGCTAGCCATGTTTAGAAAATAAGGCAGAAACATACAGATCATTTTTACGTTTTTTATTATTTAAGAATAAAAACAACAGAAATTCTAGCGAGAAACACTATGTCTCAAAGTTTAATTAATGTTGCTTATATCGGAGCAACGGTTTTATTTATTTTAGCCCTTAGCGGCTTGAGCAAACAAGAAACTGCTCGACGCGGTAACCTATTCGGCATGATTGGCATGGCTATTGCGCTAATCGTTACTGCTATTGGTGTCGTTACTGCCAACTACTCATTGTTAATTGGTGCTCTACTGATTGGCGCTTGCGTGGGGTTACTGCTAGCAAAAAAAGTGGCAATGACACAAATGCCTGAACTCGTCGCTATTCTTCACAGCCTTGTGGGTTTAGCTGCGGTTTTAGTGGGATTTGCTAACTTCCTTAGCCATAGTAGCGACTTTCACGGTGTTGAGAAAACCATCCACGACGTGGAAACTTATATCGGCATTTTAATTGGCGCAATGACGTTTTCAGGTTCGGTGGTTGCTTATTTAAAATTAAGTGGTAAGTGGGGAGGCAAACCCTTATTGCTACCAGCTCGACACTGGCTGAATTTAATACTACTTGTCCTAGCTATTTATTTTGGCATTGAATTTGTAACGCAAGCCTCTATTGGTGAAGGTTTAAACCCTCTCATCTTTATGACTATTATTGCTTTGCTGTTTGGTATTCATATGGTTGCAGCCATTGGTGGTGCAGATATGCCTGTCGTTGTTTCTATGCTCAACAGCTATTCAGGCTGGGCAGCAGCCGCTCTTGGCTTTATGTTATCAAACGACTTACTAATTGTTATTGGTGCCTTAGTCGGCAGCTCTGGTGCGATCTTATCGTACATTATGTGCCGCGCAATGAACCGTAACTTCTTATCCGTTATTGCCGGTGGTTTTGGCAATACTGCACCAAAATCTTCTAGCGAAAGCCCCCAAATTGAAGGGGAAGTCACTGCTACCACTGTAGAGGAAGTCACCGAAGCACTTAAGCAGGCTAAAGAGGTGATGATTATCCCCGGTTATGGCATGGCAGTAGCACAAGCCCAGCACATGGTCAGTGATATCAGCAAAAGTTTGCGTAGTAAAAACATTAATGTGCGCTTTGGTATTCACCCTGTTGCTGGACGCATGCCAGGACATATGAACGTGCTACTAGCAGAAGCAAAAGTCCCTTACGATATTGTGTTTGAGATGGAAGAAATCAATGACGATTTTGCCGATGTTGATGTATCTATTGTTATTGGCGCCAACGATATCGTAAATCCAGCAGCTAAAGAAGTACCGGACAGCCCAATCGCAGGAATGCCAGTTCTAGAACCCTGGTTAGGCAAAACCACCATCGTATTAAAGCGTGGTATGGCTGCTGGCTATGCAGGAGTAGAAAACCCATTATTCTATAAAGAAAATACACGGATGTTATTTGGCGATGCAAAAGAAAGCTTAGAAAATATCTTTAAAAATATTAGTTAATTACACCCATACAAGCCAGTATAAAACTTTTTATACTGGCTTTCTTATCCTCTCCCCTCTTCTCACTTTCCTTGCAAACACTTCTCTTTATTTGCTCATTAATCTTCACTGCAACTATTTCCTTATTTAAAACAAAGCTTACACAATTGTGACCGAGCTATCAGCTATCAGCTATCAGCTATCAGCTATCAGCTATCAAATTTTAGACACAAAAAAGGCCACTTATAAAAATAAGTGGCCAAAATTGGAGATAAATAAAATGCTTAATTAATAAATTATAAAGATCCCTCAACAGCATCTACTAATGCCTGTACTGCATCAGCTGAAGACATATCAGAATTAAAGTGCTCAGTAACTACGTCGGTAATGGCACCAGTAGTAGATGAAGCGGTTGCATGACTATAAGCCAATGTTGGCAACAATGTATTAGACGCAATGTCGTTAACATTTTTTATTGCACAATCATCAAGACCATCTGTTGGAGCGTCGTTAACAGCTGGGATAGATCCTTTCGCAATGTTGAATTTTAGCTGCACAGTAGGATCCATGATAGCGTTAGCCAATACTGCCTGAGATTGTTTAGACTCTGCGTTAGGTTGCTCAAACATAGAGAATGAATTAATCAAGAAAACAAATTCATCATTAGTACCTGGAGCAGCAAAACATAGGAAATCGGAACCCGCTTTTTGACCGCCGTTAACAAACTCACCCTTAGACCAATCACCCATGATCTGCATTGCTGCTTTTCCTTCCATAACCATTGCGGTAGCAATGTTCCAATCACGACCAGAAAAGTTATCATCAACCATACCACGCAATATACGCATTTGGTCAAAGATTTTTACCATGGTATCGCTACCTAATGTTTTGGTATCTAAATCAACAAATGCTTTTTTGTAAAAGTCTGCACCACCAATACCTAGAGCAACACTGTCAAACAATGTCACGTCTTGCCAAGCTTGACCACCGTGAGCTAGAGGAACAATCCCTGCTTCGCGGAACTTAGGCGCAAGGGCATTAAACTCTTCCCAAGAAGTTGGAGCAGTCGCACCAATTTTGTCGAATGCAGGTTTAGAAGCCCATACCATATTCACACGGTGAATATTGGTTGGTGCAGATACCCACTTACCATCAACTTTAGTAAATTCTTTTACCGCATCCGGCAATCTAGCATCCCAGTTTCCTGCGGCAGCCACATCATTTAAATTGGCCAACATACCTGCTTGTGCCCAATCAACGATGTTATAGCCCAACATTAGCATTGCCGCTGGTGGGTTACCTGATGTAATACGTGTTTGTAGTGCGGTTTTAGCTTTATCACCACCGCCACCAGCAATAGGGGCATCATTCCAAGCAATACCTTGTGCTTCAACGACTTTTTTCACTTCGTTAAGAGCAGATGCTTCACCACCAGAAGTCCAGAAGTGCATTACTTCAACGCTAGATTCAGCCACTGCAGAATTTGAACCTAAAGTAACTGCTGCAATAGCACTTGCCAGTATCGATAAACGTTTAACGGATTTTTTCATTGTCATTATTATTGTCTCTATTTTTTGTTAGCCAGAAAGAAATAATTGGTATTTATTATTATAAAATTATTCTTATGCACTCGATGAAAAGCCACAAATAGAGCACGTTACACCGATCCCAGTCTAGATATTGGAATGATATAAATTCATCTAGAGCAAAAGATAATTTGTATTATGTTTACTAATTATTTTTATTAATTATTTTTATGCACCTTGCTTTATGAATAAGTGAATTTCATTTTCAAGAGTGCATGGCACCGATTCTAGCCTAAAATTTGGAACGATGTAAATCGTTTTCGTGAAACTTTATTTTCTACTAAAAAACTAAATAAAATAATTTTTTTCAAATTCTTTTAGATTCTTTTAGTTTTTTTTAGTTACGTTTAGAAGTTGAGTAATAAAGGAGAGAAAAAGAAAATGGCTAATTAAAATAATATTAGCCATTGGAGCAAAAAACAGGATTAAACCTCTAAATCAAACACCATTAATCCGTCTAAACCGCCTTCTAACATAGAAACCAATTCAGCACCGGCTGCTTGGTGATCAGGGTGAACTAGATAGTTATCACGACTTTCTGCGCTATCAAAGTCAACAATGAAGCCACCATCAAAACCCTGAGATAGACCTTCGGGGCTTACATTATCACCATAATCTGTAGATAGCATTCCTTCGCAAACCGATTTAAGCCCAGCAATTTTTTGATAAATAGTTTGCTGCTGCTCGGCTGTAACACTCTCACTAAAACGTAAAAATACACAATGTCTGATCATAGTTTTCCTCATAAACAATACTGTAATAAAAATAATTAAAAATTAATAACACGTTATAAATAACAGTGAGTTACTTATTCTTCCGTAATACATTCGGTAAATGCTCTCTCGGCAGTAGTCCAACAAGTAGCTTGTATTTCCTGTAAATTTTCCACAGGACTACCTTCTATATTCTGCAGCAACATTTGGGCTAATCTAAACCCTGTTTGCTCAATATCCTCAAAACAGGTTTCTAAATCGGGTTTTGTCAGAGCCAATATTTTGGATGTTTGTTTTGAAACTAGCTTTATATCCGTTGCTCCTAGAGGTCGCGCAGAAAGACCCGCGTTAACAGCTAATGCAGAGGCTTCACCACTACAAATAATGCCATCCGGTGCCGCTGACACCTCCCCTAATCCTTTTGCCCAATGCATAATATCTGCTGTATCTGATGCTAATGACAAGTCATCAACAATAGCCGATTCAACACCCACCTCATGAGAAGCCTGAGTCAACCCTAATTTCATATGATGATGGTATAAATATTCAGAATGTGGGGCGATAAGAATAATTTTCCTACACCCCTTAGCCGCTAGCCGTTTAACCGCTTCATAGGCAAAACGCTGATTATCAAAGTCGTAGAAAGGATGCTCTGTGGCCAGCTCTGTTCGTCCGTGAGAAACAAAAGGTAAGCCGTGTTCTAAGAGCAAGCGAACACGTTTGTCCATAGCATAGGTTTGCGAGAAAATAACCCCATCACTGGTACGATTGCGTACTAGCTTTTCTATAGGTTTAATCGGGTCTTCGTGAAGAAAGTCAGGAATCACATTCAGCTGATAATCTGTCTTCTCGAGCCCGCGAGATAACCCTAACATAAGCGATGATCCGTAACCCACCAACTCATCATGCGGGTGCAAAACAAAGCTTACCGACCCTGTTTTCCCCGTACGCAATCGTACTCCGGCTAAATCGCGACGATAACCTAGACGATCCGCTGTTTCTCGTACTTTTGCCTTTGTAGATTGACTAATATCATCCGCATCACTCAAAGCCCGAGAAACCGTAGTCACACCCAAGCCTAACGCCTCTGCTATTGTTTTTAATGTTGGTCGCTGACTTTTCCCCATAGCAATTAACCTACACAAAAGTGAATAAATTGCGACCAATATTACTGAAACGATTTAGGGTTTGCAAGATTATTATTTAATTAATACTTAAAACAAAAGATTAAACGACAAATTAAAAGTTATTAAAAGACAGAAACGTTTTAGAAATGTCTCTAAAAATTAGAAAAAAGCCTATTAAAACGATATAACCAGCATAAAATGCTTGATCTGCACGAAGAGGGTCATGAAAAACTATAGCAAAGATACATCTTTGGATTTTAGCTCTCGTACCAGTCTTTTTAGCTTTTTGTTTTCTAGTCTGAGCTGCTGAAGCTCATTTTTTTCGTTTTGCGACACAACATTAGCTAATTCGTCGACGAATGTTTGTATACGCTGCAAAGGTATATGATCAGCTGTGTCTCTCCCATACCATAGGTCTACAACACTGCCATCAACATCCAACAAAAAGTCTGCTGGTACAATTTTGACATTGGGGTTTTTCTTCGGCCTACCGCCAGTCATAACCCCTTTAACAATCCGTGGAAATTTGAAAAACAATGCTTTCCATAATGCCCTTGACGAGTGCTCTACCCCGTATTGGTTGTATAGAATAAGATCTGGATCAGCAATCATTTTAAAGGGGCGAGGATGCTTCGCAACGTGCTGTCGCACCTCTTGAGCAGTAGAACTAAATACGACTATCACTTCTAATCCTGCTGCTAACCACCCTTTGTAGTTATTACTGAGTTCATAAATTCTAAAATTACAAAAGGGACAAGCGGCATCTCTAAAAAAAGACAACATAACACGCTTGCCCTGAAAACCAGATAAAGTAATGCTATTGCCATAAATATCATGTGTAGAAAAGGAGATGCTTTGGCATGGAGTTTTTAAACGCATAAAGACTTACCTGTTTTTTATTATTAAGTGTCTAATACGCATTACCATCCGCTTTAGATGCATAAATATCTAGAACACGCTATTAGTCATCGACTGAAAAAATAAGGCTCAACTCTTCTTGCAATAAATGCCGACTCTCTCCTAGTGCCAAATTAGCATCCAACGTTAAACCACCTACCGAGACTCTGTGTAAATCTAATACTTTATTATTAAAATAACCAAACATACGTTTTACCTGATGGTAGCGCCCTTCTGCAATATTTAGCTCTACAACCTGAGGGCTAATAATATTGAGATATGCAGGACGAGTTGTTATATTTTCATAGGCAAAGTAAATACCTTTTTCAAACATATCAACATAATCAGAAGTCACTGGTTTTTCTAATACCACACGATATTTTTTAATAATATTATTCTGAGGCAAAGATAAACGCCTAGACCATGAACCATCATTGGTTAATAACAAAAGGCCCGTCGTATTAAAATCTAAACGCCCCGCTATATGCAAGCTTGGATGCTGATGGCTTGGGAGAAGATCAATCACCGTTCGGTGATGTCTATCCTTAGTGGCACTGACGACCCCTTTCGGCTTATTCAGCATGATATATATAGGAGCTAAGGACTGAACGACTGTATCATTAACTTTAACATGAGCAAATTGATGGACGAGCAGATTCATATCCGTTGCCACAACATGATTAACCAATACTTTTTTATTGAGTAATAGTTGCCGCACTTCGCGCTTGCTGATATTTAACTGACGACTCAAATAACGGTCTAATCGGTCTCGAGTCGATTTCATTAAAATATTACTCTATCAGCTGACTAAACTTCTGTTATTTTCAGGTTTTTAATTTGGTCACGTAAAGCGGCTGCTTTTTCAAAGTCCAAATCCTTAGCAGCTTGATACATTTTTTCTTCAAGAATTTCAATTTTTTGCGGTAGACTTTTTCCCTCGAGCTCAGAATTAGCAGCATAGTCAGCTTGTTTCTGTGCGACTTTTCCACGTTTGCCCTTACCGACAACAACCGCTCCTTCCATAATATCAGCAATTTTTTTATTAACACCTGTCGGGGTAATATTATATTTTTCGTTATGTGCAATTTGTTTTTTACGTCGGCGCTCAGTCTCATCTATCGCACGCTGCATTGAACGGGTCGTTTTATTAGCAAATAAAATCGCTTTACCATTTAAGTGACGCGCAGCACGCCCTATGGTTTGGATAAGCGAGCGATCGGAGCGTAAAAAACCTTCTTTATCTGCATCCATTATCATAACTAGAGAGACTTCGGGCATATCCAACCCCTCTCTAAGCAAGTTAATACCGACCAATACATCAAACTCACCTAAACGCAAATCTCGTATAATTTCTACTCGTTCAACCGTATCAATATCCGAATGTAAATAACGTACACGTACACCATGATCGATAAGATAATCTGTTAAATCTTCTGCCATACGTTTGGTTAATACTGTAATAAGTACACGTTCGTCAGCGGCAACACGTTGCTGAATTTCCGACATCGCTTCATCGACTTGCGTATCCGCTGGCCGAATTTCAACAATGGGGTCGATCAATCCAGTAGGACGAACCACTTGCTCTACCACTTGAGCAGCATGTTCTTCTTCATAATTCCCTGGTGTAGCAGAAACAAAAATCATTTGTGGTGCTAATGATTCCCATTCTTCAAATTGCAATGGACGATTATCTAAAGCAGAAGGTAAACGAAAGCCATATTCGACTAGCGTCTCTTTACGAGAACGGTCACCACGATACATAGCACCAATTTGCGGTACCGTGACATGGGACTCATCCAATACTAACAAAGCATCTGGTGGTAAATAGTCAAACAAAGTGGGTGGCGGTAAACCTGCATCACGTCCCGATAGGTAACGGGAGTAATTTTCTACACCATTGCAGTATCCTAGCTCTTGCATCATTTCAACATCGTATTTAACTCGTTGCTCTAAACGTTGGGCTTCTACCAACTTGTTGTTATCTCTTAATTGTGCAAGCCGATCTTTAGCTTCTTCTTTAATACCTTCGATAGCTTCTAAAATACGTGACCTAGGGGTTACATAGTGAGATTTGGGATAGATCGTATAGCGAGGTACTTTTTGTAGCGTTTCACCTGTCAACGGGTCAAACAATGTTAACTGCTCTACTTCATCATCAAATAATTCTATACGTAGTGCTTCGCGATCAGAATCTGCAGGGAAAACATCTATAACATCGCCACGCACTCGATAAACCGCGCGTTGAAATACCGTATCATTGCGTTCGTACTGCAATTCTGCCAAGCGTCGTAGTATATCTCGTTGGTCAATACGTTCTCCACGAGAAATATGTAGTACCATTTTTAAATAGGCTTGTGGATCGCCCAGACCATAAATAGCGGAAACAGTAGCAACAATAATTGCATCGGTTCTTTCCATTAATGCTTTTGTTGCAGATAAGCGCATTTGTTCAATATGTTCATTGACCGAAGAGTCTTTCTCGATAAAAGTATCAGAAGATGGCACATAGGCTTCTGGTTGATAGTAATCATAGTAAGAGACAAAATATTCAACCGCATTGTTGGGAAAGAATTCCTTAAATTCACCATACAATTGCGCTGCTAATGTTTTGTTATGCACCATTACAATAGTTGGTCGGTTAATTTCTTGTACTACATTAGCAATAGTAAAGGTCTTACCTGAACCGGTAACCCCTAATAGCGTCTGATGAGCCAAACCACTACGAATACCTGTAACTAAGCCTTCTATCGCTGTAGGTTGGTCACCTGAAGGCGTATAATCACTAACGACTTGAAAATTATCTTTCATTAATAGCCTCTCGAAGCTATGACTTCAACAAAAAGCACTGATGTATTTTTTTATTGCGCTGGAAGTCAGGATCTAATGTTTTCTCGGTAATATTATCGACTCGGTAACAGTCCAAAATGTCTTTATCTAGAGTAAAACTACGTAAGTTATTAGAAAAAATTAACGTACCATTATGATTTAATAAGTCCATACAACGATGAATGAGTGAAGCATGATCTCGTTGCACATCAAACACATCATCCATACGTTTCGAATTAGAAAAACTGGGGGGATCTAATAAAATCACATCAAATCCTTGACGACACTCTTCTAACCACGACACACAGTCTTGTTGGATTAATTGGTGCCTCTCTTGGTTGATATTGTTCGCATCAAAGTTCTCTTTTGCCCAGTTTAAATAGGTATTAGACATGTCCACACTGACACTGGATTCAGCACCCGCAAGAGCAGCGTGTACTGTTGCTGTTGCGGTATAACAAAATAGATTTAAAAAATGCTTTCCCGTCACCATTGTTGAAATCATTTTTCTTACTGGGCGATGATCTAAAAATAAACCACTATCCAAGTAGGACCATAAGTCAACTAATAAAGTCGCCTGCCCTTCTTTTACGGCAATCTTAGCGCGATTAGTCTGTTTTTCTAATCGTTCGTATTGTTGTTTACCTTTATTTTGTCGGCGCTGTTTTACAAAAATCTTATCTGAGTTGATACCTAAAGCGACAGGTATTGCACTGAGTAATTCATCTAATCGATATTGCGCTTTTTGCTCTTCAATACTTTTAGGCGCTTTGTATTCTTGTACATGAACCCAATCACTATAGCAGTCTATTGCTGCAGAGTATTCAGGCATATCTGCATCATATAAACGATAACAATCTATCTCATTTTTTGATCGCCATTTGCGTA
>JAHDEM010000001.1:18017-27462 GCA_020628895.1 Candidatus Endobugula sp. | reverse complement strand
AACCCAGCTAAAGCAATATTGGATTCGGCAGCATTAAGCACTTGCCAATCTTCATCATAGCCGCGGCACTCTATACCGTTGACACGCAAGCGTTCCAAACCTTCTTGTTTACGCATTTGCGCCTCTTCCAATAAAGGCTCCCAATCTTCTCTATTGAACAATCGCCAATGTGAAAAACCCCAACTGTTACGAAATATCCCAGGAGCAATATCAGCGGCCATCAACATGCCTTCGATCAATAGTGTTGCCGAACCACACATAGGGTCAATAAGTGCTACGTTTTTCTGTTGGGCAATAGATGGCCATTGAGCCCTTAACAAAATAGCGGCCGCTAAGTTTTCTTTAAGAGGAGCAGCACCTTGCTTGGTGCGGTATCCGCGGCGATGCAAACTTTGACCCGACAAGTCAATACTAATATGTACACTGTGCTTACCGATCTTATTTTTCGATAAGCGAGCGTTGAGTATAAGATCCGGATGTTGTTTATCGATTGATGGGCGTTGGTCGGTTTGCCGGCGAAAGCGATCAACGATACCATCTTTAATTCTGACAGCACCAAATTGGCTATTACGAATAACATCGTTGGTGCCAATAAAATCAACTTTAAACGTCCCATTTTCTAACAAGTGATCTTCCCAAGGGATGTCTAATACGGCCTCGTATAAATCCTTATCACTATTTATTTCAATAGAGACTATCGGAAACAATACTTTATTGGCTAAACGAGACCACAGACAGCATCGATAGGCGTCTTGTAGTCGACCACTAAAATGTACACCTCCCATAGTTTCTCGGGGAGATTCCACTCCTAATGCTATTAACTCTTCAAGCAATAAACCCTCTAACCCTTTAGGGCAAGCGGCATAAAACGGGTAATTTTGACTCATGATAGTGGTTATATCATCCTATTAATTGGCAAGCATATTTAATGATAAAAGGTATACAGTCATCAGAAAGACTGAAACCTTTATTCGCTTATGATGAAATAAGCCAATGGCATCTCAAACATTTTATAAGAGCCTTAAAAAGCTAACTCTAGTAGATTGACTCAATAAATGGTTATGACAACACGCGATGTTGGCGAACGGCCTGACGCACATCTTTAATTAAAACAGGCCCTTTATAAATAAAACCAGAATATATCTGTACTAGATTAGCACCAGCCTTAATTTTCTCAACCGCATCGCTTCCCTGTTGAATACCGCCAACACCAATAATAGGCATATCGTTGCCTAATGCTGCGCGTAATTCGGCAATGACTTGCGTAGACTGTTCAGTTAAGGGAGCGCCACTTAAACCGCCCATTTCATCAGCATATGGACTATCACTTACCGATGAACGATCTAAGGTGGTATTGGTCGCAATGACACCATCGACATGGTGCTTTAAAAATGTTTGGCTGATACTGGTTATTTCATCACTATCCATATCTGGAGCAATCTTAATTAACACTGGTACACGGCGACTATGGGCTTGAGTAAGCTGTTCTTGCTTCACTGCGAGCCCCTCCAGTAATCGATCTAAATTATCGCCAAACTGTAAGTTGCGTAGCCCTGGTGTATTCGGCGAAGAGATATTTACAGTGATATAATCTGCATAGGGGTATACCGCTTCCATGGCTATTTCATAATCAGATAAAGCCTGCTCTTCTGGTGTCACTTTATTTTTACCGATATTAATACCTAAAACCCCATTAAAACGGCGGCGCTTTACACGTTCAACGAGATAATCAACCCCTTTATTATTAAAACCCATGCGATTAATAATCGCTTCATGATCTTCTAGTCGGAATAAACGAGGCTTAGGATTACCGTCTTGCGGCTTAGGTGTAACAGTACCAATTTCCACAAAACCAAAACCCAACTGCCCTAGCGCATTAAAATAGTCGCCATTTTTATCCAATCCCGCTGATAAACCGACGGGATTGGGAAACGTTAAGCCCAATAACTCTACTGGGTCTTGAGGCAATGATGAGCCAAATAGCGATAACAATTTAAGTCGCTCAGCTGCACCTAAACAATCGAGCGATAAGTCATGAGAAGTTTCTGGGTCTAAAGTAAATAACAACTTGCGTAAAACGGAATACATAGGGCTCTATATAAATACGGTTAAGGAAAAAATGGGAGCACAAGGATACTGGAAATGCGTTTGATTTGCGAGGTGTAGCACTGCATTTCATCTAAGCTACATACTGGTTCGGCTTACCGCTGTTCAAGAATAGTATTTATTGTTTTTGCCCTGAAAAATCAGTTCTTCTAACACTTAATAGCGCTTTGTATGGTTAATTTCTTAGCTTGCATGCAATAAACAAAATGCACTTTCTATAAGCATTAATCGGTAAACGGCGTTATATCAGTGCAGAACACTTCTCTCGCAGACAAATAAATCCAATATATCCACTATCTTATTGTTTTTATTATATATTTTTATCAAGCGATATTGGCATGGTGCATGCTTTAACTGCAATTAAATATTTACGATAACAATGACACCATAGCCGAGTAAATCAACATGAACACATACGACTTAGTGGTGATTGGCAGTGGCCCTGCTGGTCAACGCGCTGCAATTCAAGCGGCCAAATTGGGTAAGCGTGCAGCTATCATTGAGAAGAATATGCGCGTAGGAGGCGTTTCTGTTCATACAGGCACTATTCCGAGTAAAACCGTTCGTGAGGCTGTTATGTACTTGAGTGGCTGGCGACAACGTAGCTTTTATGGTCTAAGCCACCGCGAAAGAGCCGATATTTCTCCCGATGATGTTATCGAACGTGTTGATATGACGCTTAATCACCAAGTAGAAGTCATGAGCGACCAACTACGACGAAACGGTGTGGAAGTGATCAGTGGATCAGCCAGTTTTGTCGATAAAAATATCTTGGCAATTAAGCAACAAGGTGACGATACTATAGAGGTTCACTCTGATTTTATTCTTATTGCAGTAGGTACCAACACCTATCGACCAGAACATATCCCCTTTAATGGCGATACCATACTCGATAGTGATGAGATATTAAGTTTTACCACAATGCCGAAAAGTATGGTGGTAGTTGGTGGTGGTGTTATTGGTGTGGAATATGCCACTATATTTTCTGCGCTGGATGTTAAAGTCACCTTAGTAGAAGAGCGCGATCAAGTTCTTGGCTTTCTAGACGGTGAAATTATTGATGAATTACAACATCAAATGCGGGACCACAGCATTGTTTTACAATTAGAAGAAACCGTAGAGCGTATACACACTCATAACAGTAAAGTGATTACCCAACTCCATAGCGGTAAAAAAATTCAGTCTGATATGTTGTTGTTTGCGGCAGGTCGTTCTGGCGCAACTGGATCTCTGGCATTAGAAAATGCTGGCCTAAAAGCCGACCACCGAGGTCGTATAACCGTCAACGAACACTTTCAGACTTCGGTACCTAACATCTATGCCGCTGGGGATGTGATTGGTTTTCCCAGCCTAGCAGCCACCTCTATGGTCCAGGGACGTTTGTCTGCGTGCCATATGTTCGATCATGAATACCGTAACCGCTTAGAGTACTTTCCTTACGGCATTTATTCAGTACCAGAAATTAGCATGGTGGGCTTTACCGAAAAGCAATTGAAAGAAAAAGGCATCGCCTATGAAACAGGGGTCGCTCGCTTCAGAGAAGTCGCACGCGGGCAGATACTGGGTTTACGTGAAGGTTTATTAAAAATGTTGTTTGCCGTAGAAGATAAAAAGCTCTTAGGGGTACATGTGATCGGTGAAGGTGCAACCGAGCTCATTCATATTGGGCAGGCAGTGATTACCCATGGAGGAACTCTGGAATATTTTGTCGATTCAGCTTTTAACTATCCTACACTTGCCGAGGCTTATAAAGTGGCAGCACTGAATTGCTGGAATAAATTGTCGCCGTATAATATTGATGATAAAAATGTGATTATTCTAAATAAAGAAACGGCTTGATAAATATCTGCATGTATCTCAAGCACATTTCAATATTAGTACTAAAACACTAATTAGCATTAGCAGTTATGTTAGAAGCCACCTCTATGGTAATTGCACTTCTAACGAATTCACCGACTAAACACCCACTGACAAACGCAACCTACGAGGCTTTGAGCTTGCAATTCTAACGGCATATCAGCAATACTTAGGGATATCACTGGTAACATCACAATAAAACAACTTGTGATACGTTAATATTTTGGATCTACACGATAAACTCTAGGATATTGTCCTGCACATCCACCTATACCAAAACCAACCTGAGATTTAGATGCCGCGGCAGCTAAGAGAGTCGAAAATATTAGCTTGTTTGGGTCGTCTGATAAGCTTAATTGAATACTACTTGTACTGGGACTAGAGCAGTTTTGATTATTTTGAAATGCTGGTGTAAATGTAATAACCGCTAGGTCTGCATATACTTGTATGTCCGTTATTATCCTATCATTTGGAACAGTCTCATTAGCGCCAAAAGCACTAGAAGTAGCAAACAAAAGAGCTATAGAAAGTAGTTTTTTCATATTTTTTCCGTAAAGTTATGACATCAGATAAATACTGTAGAACACATGGTTCTAACTTATATTGGCAGAAGAGAGAAAGTTAATGAGGGAAATCCTTTTTAAACTTACTAGCTTCCTGTGATTGTTATCGACATGCTTAAACATATCATGGCACCCATTATTGCCTTTGTCGCCTGATAAGACAATAGTAAAGTCTAAGAAATGCTTATTTGTTATTTCACCTGTCGATAGGATATCCAAGATAGCATATGGAAAAAAATCGCATAAGGAACCAAAAACAGCGGTATCAACCCTGTTGGATAGAAAAGTGTATTATTAATAATCTCTGGGTGAAAAAGTTGCATCGGCCCTTCTGAACTGAAATAGCCAAAAAAGAATGCACTGAGAAAATCGACAATACCCAGCACTAGCACCAGTACGATTGACCAATTCGGTAATTGCTCTCGATAACGATAAAGTAACAATAAGCTAGCTGCTACAATGCCAACGAGTAGATCACCAATCCCCGCAGGGAATGCAAAAATAGCAGGGATGTTTTGGCGACTATACTCAATCAGAAATACACCGCCTATTATCCGCCATACCTGTAATCCGACAAGCCAACGCTGCGATAAAGGTTTATCTAAAAACCAATCTCTAAAAAACCAAAGTAGCAATGAAGGTGTTATCCAACAAATAGGGACAACCAACGCACCAAGCGGCCCTAGTGAACCGATTACCCCTGCAAGACAAACCCATGTCATGAGTGCACCGAAGAGTAACCAAGCAGCCCCAATAACTACCCCCTTACTCGTCGACGCCCCACTGAAATGATAGGTACAAACAACATACATAGGTGTAACAAGCATGGCCGCTGTTACCATAAAAACCGACAAAAAATGCGCATTCATTATGCTTTCAATAGCCATAAAATAAACCTTGTGTGAGTAGTTATGTATAGGTAAAACCTATAAGTTCCATAATAGAACTTATGGGGTCAAACTATAACCCCTTGAGTTCCATTATGCAACTAACTATACTCACCTTTATGGAAAGAAAAAAATTTAACTCAAGCCCCTGCTCTATTGCTAGATCACTCGACGTTCTTGGTGATTGGTGGAATCCACTCATATTACGTGAGTGCCTATATGGCAATAATCGATTCGATGAATTACAAGAGTGGCTCGGAATTAGCCGAAATATACTAACCCGTAGACTAAAGGAATTGGTCGAAAATGGTCTATTAGAAAAGAGTGCCTATCAAAACAAGCCAGCAAGATATGAATACCATCTAACCGAAAAAGGATATGACGCTTGCACCGTATTACTCGCACTAATGCAGTTTGGCGAACATTGGTACTTTAACGAGGGTGAGCATCCTATTGAACTACGCGACAAAAAAACAGGCGACCTTGTGCAACCTACCATTGTAGATGCCAATACAGGCAAACCCATCACCAGCAAAAACCTTATTCCCTGCCCTGGGCCGGGTTTTAAAGCGCCACAAGCTATATTAAAGCGTCGCTTTCGCGAGTACTATGAAAACTTTTCGTAATGCTTAAAAATTTTATTTAATGCGTTTCCAAAAATACCAATTCACAAACAGAGCCTCCAACTTTACCATTAACATCACTTACAGCAATTTGTAATTGCTTACCTGATGCTATTGCCATCATCAATAAAGAGTAAATATCTTTATCATCGCGTAAAAACCATGCTGCGTTGTAAGCACAGTCTGTATTTGGGACGACAATCCTATCAAATCTTACATAGCTTTTACTGCCATCCCAACTAGGACTAGTTGAGCTTGGTGTAATTATCGCGATACCCTTTGCAGTAACATAGTTATCGCCATACTCCGCTGAATATGAAGACATAGAAAATAGTGCTAATAAAAAGCTGGCTAGAATATTTCTCACTTAAATTGTCTCCTAAATTTTATAATAATTTAGTAACTCACTGTAATAATACGACAATAAGGAGAACCAGGTGCACCTGCCCACTCTTGGCCAACGAGTACACCTGCTGTAATAGGCACATTTAATGCTTTAGCACTAAGCAAAATACTCAAAGCATTTTTTGACCCTACAGCATCTCCATCAACCCAATAGACATCGCAACCTGGAACTGGATTTTCAACATACACTAGAATATCTCCTGCACCGTATTCTATATAAGATTTAATTTTTGTGATTTTACTCGTTGAGTCTACACCATATGCACCTATAGAAAATGTAGCCACTCCAACTAACAAAGAATAAAACCATATCTGCAAATAATTATTGTCATTCTTCATAGTACTTATCCATTTGTAATATTTAACACATAAAAATAACTTCTACTCACTATTAATGATCACTTTTTATGCTTTATTTATAATAGTGCCAGTAGAGTAAACCCTCCACTGTATTAGGGTAATCGTCACATTGTCCCGTACCATATACTGATATTGTTTTTCCTGTTGATGCTGCTGCAAGAGCCATTTAATAAATTGCTTTTCCTCCTTCAGTGTTAGTATCAAAAGACAAATGTGAGATATAATCAGAAATACGACAAGTTGCAGGTTCTCCAACTACCGGTCCATTAAAAGCAATGATACCTCTGCCATCTCTATCTATTCGAACATCACTGACTGTTCCACTATAAGAACCTATTGCCAGTGAGTTTGCAGATAATAATAATAATATAAATAAAATTTTTTCCATTATTGGGGCACTCCTTTTTAATATAGAGAATACAATCTCATATTAAGCAACGCTTCGCCACTACTTACTCTTTTTACTGTACGAAACATAAGTTATTTTTCAACTGCCTCACCTGTAGCTTTAATATACCCCCACGTTGTAAGGCCAACTCCCTTTTTATAGGTAACATTTATCACGGCATTCGCACCTTTTTTCCTTGCTTTTTCAGCTAAAGCAATATTCACCTGCTCTTCTGTTGGATCTTCATGAAAAATTGTTAGCTTCTTCACCACTGCATTCACAATACCTAAGGATTTATAACTATCTTTAGGTAACGAGGTTTTTAAGATTTCAACTTCAGAAAGAACCGTTTTTGCATCAGGTTTACTTAGATCGATTCCCGAGCTGGTTCTGTAGCTAGCACAGCCTCCAAGGCTTACAGCGACTAAAGCTAGCACCAATATTTTCTTCATTTAAATTTGCTTTAAAGTTTATTGTTCGAATCATAAGAAGAATGAAAGAGTGAAAATTGACACTTGTTGTCATAAAAGACGGTTATGTCATTTCTTATTTATATCAATCTACAATATAAAAATAACTCACAGTTTCTCTTGATGGATGAGCAGAACACTGCCCTGTTCCCTGAATAACAATAGATTTTCCTTGAGCGTAGGCCATTAACAAGCCGGCTAGCTGAGCCTTGCCTTGATCGGTAGATGCGTCGATTGCAACATCTTGTGGTTGCACATTAACAAAACACGAACTATCTGATGTAGAGTATTGGCGAACGCCATTACTTGTAAATGCAACTACACCATTATCCATAAAGTGTATAAGGCTTATCTTGCCTGCCCCAATGCTTCCTGCCGAAGCTGAACCACTAAACAGAAGGAATAAAATAGCCAATTTAAGTTGTTTCATATAAATTTCCTTAATAAAAAATTTTCCATCGAACTAGTCATTACTTGTTTTAGAAGATATAGCATCACATCAAACAGGTGATAGAAAAAATGACTATGAAGTATATCTAAAGGAGAGAAAACATTAATGAAAGGAATCCTTCTTAAACATATTATCTTCCTATGATATATCAGCACGTGCAAAAACGCTGTGCTGACTATTATTAATGGTATTTTTTAAAAAAACAATAGCATATTAAAAATATGACTAAATCAGTTTTTTAATATGCTAAAGATGATGCTCATCATCAACGTAGGTATTAGGTATTGCACAACAAAGAATTATAAACTTTTCACAGGAAAATCAACTTCTCTGGCCCTTTAATTTCACCCGAAAATGCGTTAATAATTTCTTATCGCTTTTCACATTGTGTAAATATAACGAATTTCTTCGACACCAGAATTAGCCGTACAATAGTTTACCCCTTTTCCTTTTATACCCACTAGCCCCCCTGCTGCTTCTGCAGCCAAGACCACACTCACTATACTAGATGCTTCTGTAGAGTTTAGGTTGATTGAAAAATGCCAACCTCCACTGTAACTACAAATTCCATCTGAACCATGTAACTGGGGAGTAATCTCGGTCTTTACAACAACACATGGGTATCCACATAAATTAGTGTAATGATCACCAACACCAACACTCTTGATAGTAGTCCCTTCCACTAAGCCACCAGCAGTTACCGTATGACTAAGAATTAAAAGTACTGTCGCTATTAATATTTTTTTAAACATATCTATTCCTCTATAAAGTATTTTTAAGGCTATAGCATCACATCAAATATTTTAAAAAATCGATAAAAAACATTGCTTTAGGTATATTTACAGGAGAGAAATATTAATGAAGGGAATCCTTTTTAAACGTATTATCTTCCTGTGATTATTGTCAACGTATTTAAACACGCCACATCGCTTATTATTGACCTTATTGTCTAAAAAAACAATAGCTAACTAAAAAACAACTAAATCAGTTTTTCAATACGCAGAAAACGGTTATCGCTATCAAAATAGATATCAAACACCCCCGCTACGCCGTCTCGGGTAACAAAAGGCTGTAGTATATTCACAGGAAAGCTAATGCGCTTACCTTGGCTGTCTATGGCAGAGACTTTTTTAGCAGCCCCTTGGTAAACGCGTAAATATTCGTCGGCGGAGATAGATAATGGAATGCGCACTTGTCTATAAGAACCAGCAGGCATGTTATTGTGCCTGCCAGTATTGTTATTATCGACTCCCATAAACAAGTTATTTTACCTCAATACAAAATTAAAGAAGATCAGTCACCAGATAATTTAACACAGGATTGACAGACCTCTGC
>JAHDEM010000001.1:0-17917 GCA_020628895.1 Candidatus Endobugula sp. | reverse complement strand
AAATTAAAGAAGATCAGTCACCAGATAATTTAACACAGGATTGACAGACCTCTGCCAACTCCGTGATTTCTCGCATAGCGACGGAGAACATCGCAAAATCAACGCTTTGACTAGTTTGCAGTTCGTGGGCAATATCTCGCCAGCGAGTCACCAGCACAGGGTAATCTTGCATCCAAAGCTGCATAGTTTCTTCGTGGCTAAAGCGTTTGCCTTCTAGTCGTAGTAACCCTACGGTCATTACACGAAGCACTTTATCGATATCATCAATAAAGGATTCTCTAGCCATTGCCTGCCAGTAGTTTTCGACTTTTACGTCGGTCACCGCATGGGCAAACCAGTACAAACCTAGCTTATCGCCTAGCAAGTGATGCATTTCAACCACATCTGCGGTGGGTTGTTTACTTTGTAACTCTGCCTCAGCGATACCTAATCCCGAGAACAAATGGCCAGGCATCGCCATAATATTAGATAATTCACTGTCTAGCCCTAGAGATTCAAAATGATCGCATTTCTCTTCCCAGACTTTCTTTTCTGGTTCATTCAGTACCGATGGTGTAATTTTAATAGCATTCGCTACTGCTGTCTTAAATATATCTACCGTTTTTTGTAAATCCATTCCAGCATGACGATTACGCAAGAACCATCGCGTGCCTCGACGCACCCGTCGCATCATAGAAGAGAGTAAGACTAATTGATCGTTAGCAGGGACTTTATAATCTAGTTCTTCCACTTTTTTCTGGAAGGCATCGAACTGGAAAACATCGCGAGCAACCACATAGGCCATCGCCACTGCAGGCGCACTTTCTCCCGTGGATTCCATCATACGGTGACAAAATGTCATTCCCATATTGTTAACCATATCGTTCGCTAATTGTGTGGCAATAATTTCTTTACGTAGGATATGGTTATGAATGTTACGTTTGTATTTTGTAAGTAACTTTTCCGGGAAGGCCTTTTCTACCCAAGATGATAAATATTGATTGTCCGCTATTTCATCTACTGCCAATAGCTCTTTTAACTCGACTTTTACGTAACAATTGAGCACCGAAAGTTCTGGTCGCGTTAGAGATTGACGCTCAGCTGTTCTATCAAGTAGTTCCTGATCAGAAGGAATAAATTCTAGCTCCCTGTCCAAACGACCCGATTCTTCCATCGCATTAATTAAACGACGATATTCTCCAATACGAGAAAAGGCCTCACGCTCAGCCAAACTTATTGATTGCGTTTGACTGTAATTATTGCTTAATACCATTTCTGCCACCGTATCGGTCATACTGGCCAATAAACGGTTTCGCTGAGATTCAGACAGGCCACCATTCGCTATAATATCGCTTAATAATATTTTTATATTCACTTCATGGTCTGAACAATCCACTCCGGCGGCATTGTCAATAAAATCGGTATTACACGCACCACCGTTGCTACAAAATTCTATACGACCTAATTGACTTAAGCCTAAGTTGCCTCCTTCGCCAAACACTTTACAACGCAATTGAGAACCATTGATCCGCAAGGCATCATTGGCCTTATCACCAATATCCGCATGGGATTCATTCCCACCCTTCACATAGGTTCCAATTCCGCCGTTCCAAATAAGATCAACAGGTGATTTTAATAAGGCGGTAATTAATTCCGTTGGTGTTAAAGAGGAGGATTTAATATCAAACGCTTCCTGCATTTGTGGAGAAATGTCGATTGATTTTGCATCCCGTGAAAAAACACCACCACCTTTTGATATAAGCTTCTGATTATAATCAGCCCAATTGGTCCCAGGCGTGGTAAATAGTCGCTCCCTTTCTTTGTAACTAGTAGCAGCATTTGGTGTTGGATCAATAAAAATATGCAAATGATTAAACGCCGCTGTTAAACAAATATGTCTAGACATTAACATGCCATTACCAAATACATCACCAGCCATGTCTCCAATTCCAACCACTGTGAAATCTTCTTTTTGAACATTTAGCCCTTGCTCTTTAAAATGACGTTGCACCGAGACCCATGCACCTCTTGCAGTAATTCCCATTCCTTTATGGTCATAGCCAACACTACCACCAGAAGCAAAGGCATCACCTAACCAGTGACCATATTCAATAGATATTTCATTGGCAATGTCGGAAAAAGTAGCGGTACCCTTATCAGCAGCAACAACGAGATAAGGATCATCTTCGTCCTGTCTTACAACATTTTCTGGTGCAACGACTTTGCCCTTTTCTAGATTATCAGTCACATCCAGCAAACCTCTAATAAAGGTTTGGTAACAACTCACACCTTCTTTCATAAAGGCATCACGACCATCGGCCATGGAAGCTTTTTTCGCAACAAAACCACCTTTAGCACCACTGGGAACGATGACTGCATTTTTCACACTTTGTGCTTTCACCAAGCCTAAGACCTCCGTACGGAAATCTTCACCGCGATCAGACCAACGCAACCCACCTCGGGCAACTTTACCACCACGTAAATGCACACCTTCTATGCGAGGAGAGTAAACAAATATCTCATACTCAGGGCGCGGTTCAGGCACATCGGGAATACTTTTAGGCATCATTTTGAAAGAGATATAGTCTTTATTAACACCGTTTACATCTTGAAAATAATTGGTACGCACGGTTCCTTGAATTAAAGCAATATACTGTCTGAGAATACGATCGTCATTCAAGTTACTGACTGATTCTAACGATTTAATCAGCTGTTTATGCAATTTTTGATAAGCACGCTGTGATTCTCTTCTATCTTTTTGGGGATCGAAGCGTAAGTAAAATAGCTCAACCAATTGTTGAGATAACGCAGGATAATCCATAAGCGTTTTAATAATAGCGCGCTTACTAAACGGAAAAGTTATCTGTTTCATATAAGCTGCATAGGCACGTAAAACATTGACATCTCGCCATGCCATTTTTGCAGAAAGTACTAATCCGTTAAAAAAATCATTCTCAACAGTACGTTGCCATATATGGATAAAAGCATCTTCAAATAAGCCTCGAATATCTCCCAATTCGATACTGTTTTCAAATTTCGTATGTAAAAGAAAATCATGAATCCAGACTGAATTATTTGCCGCCTTAATTTTATAAGGGTGTTCGCCAATCACCTTCAAGTTCATGCGTTCAAGAACGGGGATAATGTCAGATAGTGGTAATGCTTCTGAGTAATTAAATACTTTAAAACTAACAACTTTATTATTTGCAGGGTCAGGTTGTGAAAAACATAATGAAATCGGGTGATCGTCATTTAAAGCATTAATCGTTTTAATATCTTCTAATGCCGTATCCGTAGAAAAATCACTTTGATAAGCCATTGGAAATGCATGTCGATAAATAGAAGATAGATGTTTACTTTCATCTTCATCATAATGTGAGGCAAGCTTACTTTGTAGAGTATCACCCCATGAGCATGCTAACATCTGTACTTTTTCTTCAAGCTCCTTTTCAGTCCACGAAGCGTTTTTATCCGTATCTACACGAAATATCATATAGGTTCTAGCAAGCAAAGATTCCGAGTAGAAACTGTAAAACTCGTTAGATTCTGCTCCCACTGCATTACCAATAGTTTTTAACATTTGTTCTCGCAAATTGGTTGAGAACTGATCTCTAGGCACATAAGCCATTACACGAACAAATAAGTTATCTTCTGACTTACGCGCAAATAATTTAACTAACTGCCTCTCATTAATCTGAGTAATACCCAATAATGTTTTGGTAAGCTCTTCAGAGCTGGTCTGGAACAGTTCATTCCTAGGAAAAGTTTCAAGAGTGTGTCTCAGTACTTTACCTTCATAACTCTTTGGCGTTAAATCAGCATACTGGTATATTTCTTTTACTTTTTGTCGAATAAACGGAATTTCTGTCACACTTGCACGATAAACTTGTGACGTATACAAACCAATAATATGGTGCAAGCCTTGTACACTGCCATCGCTGTCATAAGATTTAATAACAATATGGTCAGGATAAGCTGAGCGATGAATGGATGAACGCACTGGAGATTTACTAAAAGAAAGCAACGCTCCTCCTTCTTGCAGTTGTTCTCCTTCATCCAATAGTAAATAATCGTTGATACTATCCTTGTTATTTAATACTCCGTAAGATTTTTTTAAATTTACAGATACTGAATCATCCTTAGATAGCTGTTTTGATATCTTTTTGGTTGCGCCTTCGTAAAAGGCATAACCTAAGAAAGTAAAATTAGCAGCCATAAGCCATGCAACAAAATGGTTGGCTTCGTATATTTCTTCTCTTGAATGATGTTGACGACCATAAGGAATACATTCTCTCAACCCCTGAAGCTCATCAACAATATTCCCATAGTGATTATTAACCACGTTCACATCGGCTATCGTCTTTCTTATCGCTGTTGCCATTGCGTTGAGGTCTTTAGATTTACTATGTTTATCAACCTCAATATAGATAAGCAGCTCTTTATTAGGTGGACAACTGAGTGGTGCCCCTGCAGCTTTCTCTTCATCGCCATCAGCGAAAAAGTCAACCAAGTCACCTTTTGAATCCCGGCGAGTTGCTAACACCAGATTTTTAATGCTTTTTATAGCAAGCCCACTATTCGTTAATGCGATTCTTACCGAGTCGATAACAAAAGGGACATCATTATAGTGGACGGTAATAACCGTGTTATCACTCACCCACCCGTCTTTATCTAGGGTAGGATTAAAGGCTCTAACTTTGGCTCGTTTCTGCCTATATGAACTTAGGAAGTCATAACTATCCTTTAACATCCCTATAATGTCATTAATATCATGCCCACCCAATTCTTCAATAGGATAGTGCTCAAAAAACAACTCAGCAAAAGCCTGTAAAGGTTTACTGTCTTTAGCACTACATTTTGCAGTAATGGCCTCTGACAGTTGAGAATAAAAAGCAGATCGAGGGTGGGTAATTATAAGACTCATGTCCATAAGGGACTCCCAAAATAATAAATAATATCAACACCTACCTTATAGAAAGCCTTAATCGGTCTGGCTATTAATCGAAGTATTTCACCAGTCTAAGATCGAATAGATTGCTATAGGGTTTGCGCCATGTACTTATAATCAGCATAGACTATGGCGACACACATGCCAGTTATGTGTGCACTACTATCGAGCTTGATATCACCATTGTCATAGTCAGAGACAGTAATTTAGGCACTTTGTGCCCAGATAGATAAAATTTCTCTCGTTTTAAGCGATTTTCAGGTATGATTGCGCCTTTTTCAGCCCTTTAGAATACAAGGTAATCATCTATGGATTTATCCTCCCTTACTGCAGTTTCTCCTATCGATGGCCGCTACGGCAGCAAAACCGTTGACTATCGCTCTATTTTTAGTGAATTTGGTTTAATACGTTATCGCGTAGAGGTAGAAATTCGCTGGTTACAACAATTAGCTGCCCATTCTCAAATCAGCGAAGTGCCAGCACTTAGCCAAGCAGCAAACGATTATCTTGATAAGCTAGTTAACGATTTCTCTGTAGAAAATGCACAACGCATTAAAGAGATAGAAAGCGTAACAAACCATGATGTAAAAGCGGTTGAGTACTTTATTAAAGAGCAATTTGCTAACAACTCAGAGCTAGATGCTATTAAAGAGTTTGTTCATTTTGCCTGTACTTCTGAAGATATTAACAATCTATCACATGCATTGATGCTAAAAGCAGGTCGAGAGGTCTTGACCAGCCAGCTGGAGGGCATTATTTCTTCACTGACCACTATGGCTGTTGACTTTGCTGAAATTCCTATGCTTTCTCGCACGCATGGACAAACGGCATCACCCACTACCGTAGGTAAGGAAATTGCTAATGTTGTTGCCCGTTTACAGCGACAATTCGACCAAATTCAATCGGTAGCTCTACTAGGTAAAATTAATGGTGCTGTGGGCAACTATAATGCGCACTTATCAGCCTATGGTGATATCGACTGGCAAGCCAATGCCGATGACTTTGTGACTAGCTTAGGTATTCAGTGGAACCCTTACACCACACAAATTGAGCCACATGATTATATTGCCGAACTATTTGATGCAATTTCTCGCTGCAACACTATCTTGATTGACTTTAGCCGAGATGTCTGGGGTTATATTTCACTCGGTTACTTCAAGCAAAAAACTATTGCTGGCGAAGTAGGTTCATCTACCATGCCACATAAAGTGAATCCTATTGATTTCGAAAATGCTGAAGGTAACTTAGGTATCGCTAACGCTGTTTTCTCCCACTTAGGTGCCAAATTACCCGTATCGCGATGGCAGAGAGACCTCACTGACTCTACTGTATTACGTAATATGGGTGTAGGCTTTGGATACTGTGCCATTGCCTTCGCTTCTCTAGCTAAAGGTTTAGGTAAATTACAAATTAATGATGAACGGTTAGCAGCCGATTTAGATAGTAGCTGGGAAGTTTTAGCGGAACCTATTCAAACAATAATGCGTCGCTATGGTGTAGACGAACCTTACGAAAAATTAAAGGCATTAACTCGTGGAGTCACTATTACTCCTGAAATCCTATCAGCCTTTGTCGAAAACTTAGACATACCAGAATCTGCAAAAGACGATATTCGCGCACTCACTCCTGCCAACTATATCGGTAATGCTGTATCACAAGCAAAAGCAATAAAGAGCTAAAATAGCCTGAATAGCATAGTCAATTATTGATATAAAAACAATTGACTATGCAATTAAATGCTCTTAAACCCTTATTCTAGCTACAAATCAACCCCTAATCGATTTCCTTCGTAAGCAATTGGAAGAAACTGTAACTTCTGCGCACAGCCATCAGGGGATGAGCCATCACGCAGACTAAATCTCATTCCATGCACAGGGCATCGAAGCATATTTTGATCGATGCTAGAAGAAGCTCGTGGCGAAAAGAGAGGCGCTTGTTGATGAGGGCATTGATTTAACAACAAATGACAACGCCCTTCATGTTGAAGTAACAGCACAGAGTGTCCTGCTACCGAAAAAGCTTGCTGGTATCCATCGTACAAATTCATTAGTCTTTCTAACGGATAAAACATTATCACCCCTTAAAGTATAACTAGAAGAACAAAAACTCATCTGCTCGTCATATTCAATAAGTACACTTAAATATTCCTATAAAGCACACACATTAACAGAAGCACAAAGGTATAATAGATGGTTTAACATGACCTGTCAGTCATGAATCGGTCTTAAGTAAGTAACACTAATGATATCCCAAAATATGACGCCTTTTATCAGTGAAATTGCCTACTCTGCTGATAGCAGTACCATTTTTTCTGCTATTAGAAACCTCCCTTTTGCATGCTGGCTAGACAGTGGCAAACCCAATAGCCACTCTGGACGTTACGATATTATCACGGCACAACCGAGCCAACGTTGGGTGACTCACGGCAACACAACCAGCATATTTCATTATTGCTATGATCACACAGAATATAACCGCCCAAATCAACAATACTACGAACAAGAAGCCGATCATCATTCAAGAGCAAACCCTTTCGATTTACTAAAAATCGCCTCACAAGCATTACACGTTAGCGAAGATAACGATCAAAGTCAGGAGCAAGAAAATCCACTCCCCTTCTATGGCGGTATTATTAGTTATTTTGCCTATGAGCTTGGCTATGATTTACATCATATTACACCAGATATAGAAGAAACAGAGCAAACCGCCCAATTGCCTGATATGGTGGCCGGTCTTTATGATTGGGCAATTATTCAAGATCATGAGTTACATAAATCTTATTTTGTTTCTTTAAACCAAGATAAGCGCCAGAATTACATTAATAAAGCGAGACTCGAAAGCCTGATTGCTGACGACCAAGGCCTCAAGACACCTAAATTTGCAATACGACAGCTGCAACAACAAACCAGCAAAGAAAGCTATTTCGACAAAATCAACCAAATTCATCAATACATTCTTAATGGCGATTGCTATCAGGTAAATCTATCACAATCTTTTCATACCCCCTACGAGGGAGACCCCTACGAGGCTTACATCGATTTACGCAATGCTATGGCATCGCCTTTTTCGGCCTTTATGGACCTTGGAGGACAAACTATTATGTCCTTATCACCAGAAAGGCTGTTACAGATTCACCAACAATCGGTTCTAACCCAACCAATTAAAGGAACCATGGCTCGGCACAAGAACAAGGAAATTGATCAAAAAAATGCTGACACGTTATTGAATAGCGAAAAGAATCGGGCAGAAAACCTTATGATTGTCGACCTATTAAGAAACGACCTAGGTAAAAACTGTATCCCCGGAAGCATCGATGTTCCAGCCCTATTTGAGCTTAAAAGCTATCCTAATGTGCATCATTTAGTGAGCAGTGTTACCGGTCGAATGGATAAAGATAAAACGGCACTGGATGTATTAAAAGGCTGCTTCCCAGGAGGGTCAATTACAGGAGCTCCTAAAAAAAGAGCCATGGAGATTATTCGAGAGTTAGAAGACCATAAGCGCTCGATTTATTGCGGTAGCATTGCCTATATCAACCACTTAGGCGATATGGACAGCAACATTACGATAAGAACGATCGCCTGTGACGGTGAAAATCTATACTGCTGGGGAGGCGGTGGTATTGTAGCCGATTCGGAAGCTAAGGAAGAATATCAAGAGAGCTTAACCAAGATTGACACGATATTGGACGTTTTAACAACGTTTCAGCCCAATAAAGTGCCAAATGCATAGCTTATTCTGCAGTGGTAAGAGCCCTCTACAAGCTTAAGTCGCGATTACTCGCTTTAATAAATTCCTTCTTAAGATCTTCGTATTCATGAACTGCTGGAAACTGAGGGAATTCATCAATCACATTTTGTGGTGATTTGAATAAAATGCCTGCATCTGCCTGACCTAGCATTGTGGTGTCGTTATATGAATCACCAGCCGCGATAGTACGGTAGTACAGACCTTGTAAAGCCAAGATAGATTGGCGCTTTGGATCTTTTTGACGCAATGTATAGTCCACAACACGACCAGACTCGTCTGTTTCAAGCCGGTGACAAAACAGTGTAGGAAAACCCAGCTGGCGCATAAGTGGCTGAGAAAATTCATAAAAAGTGTCTGACAAAATAATGACCTGAAAACGCTCACGCAACCAGTCAATAAACTCTCTTGCCCCAGGTAATGGCTCTAGAGTGGCAATCACCTCTTGTATTTCATTCAAGCCTAGCCCATGCTCATCTAAAATGCGTAAACGCTGTTTCATCAAAACATCATAATCAGGAATATCTCGTGTGGTAGCTTTCAGCTCCTCTATGCCTGTTTTATTAGCAAATTCAATCCATATTTCTGGGATTAATACCCCTTCTAAATCTAAACACGCTAATTCCACACTCTTCCCCTTCAAATCGTTAACACACATTGATATTTGACGTTTATCGCCACCCAAAAAACAGGCGCTAGGATACAGTGTGTGAAGCAAGACGTCCATTATCTGACAAGAGAAAGCGCTCAAGAAAGTATCTTGACGGCGAAAAGTCTCATACTTATTTTTGTCATAACCTTATAAAAGAAAAATACTACGTTTAGACATAGCTTTTTGCTATGCTACGCGCCTATTCGATAGCTATATTAAAAAACTATCAAAAAGCAGTGAGGAAACCTAATGGAAAAAGCAGTAAAAGTTACATTCGTTAAAAAGGTATTTGCTGATGGTTCACCTTGTAAAAAATGTGGTGAAGTCTTAGCCAAAATGGAAGAAGGCGATCAATTAAAGTATATCAACAACATTGTTGTTGCTGACGAGGCAGACCCTAACAGTGAAGGCATGCTATTAGCAGCGAAACACGGTGTTACAAAAGCCCCCTTTTTCATTGTAGAAAATGATCAAGGTGAAACCACCATTTATACAATTTACTTTAAATTTGTTAAAGAAGTTATTAATAAATAAGAGAAAATAGATATTCAATCAATCTTAATTAACTTTAAAATACCCTGCCGCCAACTTAGAAATTGGCGGCTTGTAGCTTGTAGCTTGTAGCTTGTAGCTTGTAGCTAGAGATCATATTTCCAACTTTTTAGCACTCCAACTCGCCACTGTATTTTCAGATTCACTCACTTCACAAGTTGCCTTCATGACTTTTGGCTCTGCTCCTGACAAAGCAATTGTTTCGTAGTCGATAAAGACTAAATATGTTTCCTTATTGGGCAGATAACGGCTTTCCACGTAGTTAACTGCCCAAGTCTTAGATGAAGGCTCTTTCTCATGTAACACAGCCTCACACATCTGGATGGCCTGCCCCATTGAGCGGACATAGTTTGCTTTTGACTTAAACTCTGGCAATGGTTCAAGATTCGCATATCTCTCGGCTTCCTTAAGTGCATTTGCGGCCTCTTCCTGAGCCAACCTTTCGGCTTCTATTTCTTGCGCTGAGGGCTGAAAAATCACACCAGAAAGATACAATGTAGCAAAAACTGATACATTGATAATCAGAATAAATAAACCACCACCAATAAAAAAAGATTTGCGCGACATACCGTTAATTGCCCCCTAACAATTACCATCTTCTGTGCAATAAAGATAAAATATAGCCCTTCCCTGCTGACGAAAAAACAACCAACCTGAGGAACATAAGATAGATCTAGAAGTCCGACAGAAACCACTTCCGTCAATACCTACATTCATCATTTATGGGCCTATTCACACTTCGAAACGCTACCATAAAGTGTAGTTAACAATTGCTAATCGTGTGAGAAACAGGCATAAAAAAACCTCGGAAGAAGGTTGTTCTTCGAGGTTTTCAGGGACACAAAAACTATTAAGCTAACGCCTTATCAATACTAATAAGTCGGCAACCTAACATGTTGAAATAACTCATCTAATTCCAATCTAGAAGTACAGCTGTATGCCTCGTCCACCATGGTTCTTGTTAAATGAGGAGCAAAATTTTCCATAAACTCATACATAAAGCCGCGAATAAAGGTACCTCTACGGAAACCAATCTTAGTAATACTTGGTCTAAATAACTCGCTGGCGTCTAACGAAACTAAATCGCTATCAAGGTTCTCATCATGAGCCATACTAGCAATAATGCCCACACCTAAACCCAAACGCACATAGGTTTTAATCACATCAGCATCAGCTGCGGTAAACACAATTTTGGGGGCTAAACCCCGCTCCATAAAGGCTTCATCCAACTTAGAACGCCCAGTAAACCCAAATACATAAGTGACAATTGGATGTTTAGCGACCTCCTCTAAAGTCAACTCAGATACATGACACAGGGGATGATCTTTAGGCACAACAATACTGCGATTCCACTGATAGCAAGGCATCATTATGAGATCGCTAAATAATTCCATTGCCTCTGTGGCAATAGCAAAATCAACCGTACCATCTGCCGCCATTTCTGATATCTGCATCGGTGTGCCCTGATGCATATGCAAAGATACCTCAGGGTACTGGTCGATAAAACTCTTAATAATGGGGGGTAACATGTAACGAGCTTGGGTATGCGTTGTCGCCAGGGACAAACTGCCTTTTTTGTCGTTACTAAACTCTTGCGCCACCTGCTTAATACTCTCGACTTTGCGCAAAATCTCACCCGCGGTATGTAAAATAGCTTCTCCAGCAGGGGTAATTCTGGTTAAATGCTTTCCGCTACGAGAAAATATCTCCACACCAAGTTCATCTTCTAGCAAGCGTATTTGCTTACTAATACCAGGCTGTGATGTATATAAGCTTTGGGCTGTGGCTGACACGTTCAGATCATGATGAGCTACTTCCCATATATAGCGCAATTGCTGAAGCTTCATTAATCCTCTCCACTAGTATTTGATGTTATAAAAATAGAAGTAAATATTCTTATCAAGAATAGTTCTAATTCGGTATATTTGCCAACGATTTTTTTATTTTAATTATGGTAGATGAAGTTATCTATAACTTTAGACTATATCGCCCAAAATAGAAATGCTAACTTTTCATATTTATAGCGAATGATGATTACGACGAATAACTCATGGATTTAATGTTTTTACTCTACATATTTGCCGGTGCCGCCGTTGGTTTGGCTGTTGGTATCACTGGCGTTGGCGGCGGTTCACTCATGACACCCCTGCTGCTTATGTTCGGCTTTCCACCCAACGTCGCTATAGGAACAGACCTACTCTATGCTGCAATAACCAAATCTGGCGGCATGGTTGCTCATCACAAGCAAAAACATATTGATTGGTCATTAGTGCTAAAATTAGCATCTGGTAGCATTCCTGCGGCAATACTCACTTCCATTGCCCTGCATTTATTCTTTAGTGATGCCGACGAATACAGTCATATTTTAACCTCTGCCCTAGGCATCATGCTCGTGCTAACTTCATTCGTATTATTCTTTCGTCAACGACTCAAAAAGGATATCCACAACCCCGATAGCATTTTTTCTGCAGCCAAAAATCACGCCTCTGCATTCACTATTATAATGGGTGCAATATTAGGGGTCTTCGTTACATTGTCGTCTGTAGGTGCTGGCGCTATTGGTGCTGCTCTACTGATGGTGCTTTACCCATACCTCCCCATTCATAAGGTAGTCGGTATCGATATCGCTCACGCAGTGCCCTTAACATTTATTGCTGGTTTCGCACATCTATTACTAGGGAATGTCGATTTTGTACTACTAGGTAGTTTACTGATAGGTTCCCTACCAGCTATTCATTGGGGAGCAAAGTTAAGTAAGCATATTCCCAGCCGTCTCCTCCAGCCAATACTGGCTTCAATTCTAATGGGACTGGGACTTAAGTTTGTCTTTTTCTAGAGGCGGCGCTCATCGTTACGACCACTGGACTGCAACCATACCGGATAAGGGTATGGCACAAGGTACACAGGCCATTTAGAGGCACCAAGGATCTTTTGAGAAACAGCGCCTAAGTGTGAACCACTAGGGTCAGAGGAACAACTACCTAATATAATCATGTCGACTTGTTTTTCGGCAGCGGTATCAAAAATAACCTCTTCTGGCTCTCCAGGCTTAACAACCACGCCCTCTACCCGAGGCAATTCCATATCGCCACTCATATATTCATCCGTTAAAATATCAATTACCTTAGTGCGAATTTGCTCAACTACACCATCCATACCCGTTGTTGTTAAGACCTTACGAGTTTCTGGTTTCAAATAGGTTTGCAACAACGCATGACCAAGGCTACCTAGTGGCTGTACCGCGTGTACGACGACGATGCTAGCCTGATATTGCTTAGACAAACTGGCTGCATGCTGCAGTAAGTATGGAGTATATACACCTAAATCGACAGCCAATAAAATTCTTTTGATCACACAAAATCTCCGACATCCGGCTATCAGGTCTTATCAATAGACCTACAACCCGAGAGATAAACTACAACATATCACCTACAAGGCAATATTGTTAACCTACTTAGAAGAATAGCAGCACTTATTGCAAACATACGATTGTTTATAGACAGATAAAGAATAGAAGTAAGTAATATTAGACGTGACACAAAGGCTTGCGGGCTTATTTACTCGTTTGCAATACCATGAGGAACATGCCCTGTAGCAACAACATGCTCTTTTGCTGACTCACAATGAGAAGCTTGATCGTCAAAAAACACATCCGCACCATATGCTTTCAAAAAGTCACCCTTTGGTAATCCTCCCAAAAACAACGATTCATCGATACGAATATCCCAAGCCCTTAATGTTCGTATGACACGTTCATGAGCCGGAGCAGAACGCGCAGTAACCAGTGCTGTACGTATGGGGCAGTCATCGCCGACAAACTCGGCCTGGAGGTGCTGAAGTGCGGAGAGGAACGCTTTAAAAGGCCCCCCTGTAAGAGGCGTTTTTGCCGACTCCTGCTCATTTCTAGTGAACGCTTCCAATCCCTGCTGCTTGTAAACACGTTCTGCCTCATCAGAAAACAATACTGCATCACCATCAAAAGCAAATCTTAGTTGATCTCCTTTACTGGCCCCTAGCCGTGCAGGTATAAGCGTAGCTGCCGCAATACCATGATCCAGAGCATGCCTTACGTCCTCTCCTTCCGTAGAGAGAAATAGGTGGCACCCAAAGGCCTCAATATAACGATAGGGGCTTTCTCCACCAGAGAATGCCGCACGAGTAATGTCTAATTGGTAATGTTGAATGGAGTTAAATATACGTAGCCCTGTATCCGCGCTATTGCGTGATAACAGAATAATTTCCACACGGGGCGAATTACCAGCCAACGTATTGAGCTGAAGTAATCTTTCAACCAGAGAAAAGGCACTTCCTGGATCAAGAACATCATTCTCATGCGCTATTTGGTATTCTGAATAGGCCTTTAAGCCTTCTTTAACATAGATTTCATGACTATCATCTAAGTCAAACAAAGCCCTAGAAGAAATAGCAATAACTAGCTTTTTGGCAAACTCTTTTGGCATAAAATAGCCTTTATAATCAAAAGGTTAAAAAGCAATATTGATAAACAACATAAAGCAATCTGAGCAACTTCAAACCTTGCCCTAGAACCATGCCTAGAGCAAGAAAATCAAAGCCATCGATATTAAATGGCTTTAATAGTACCCTTTGGCAAAACAGCGTGAAGCGATACTTTCTGGAATTTGAGCTCTACATTATTGGATACTTCAAGAACCATGTAATCACCATCCACTTTAGTCACTTTACCAATGATACCACCAGTAGTTAACACCTCATCGCCTTTAGATACATCGTTAATAAGTGTCTGATGCTCTTTTTGTCGTTTACGCTGGGGACGTATGATCATGAAATACATCAGTACGAACATGCCCACAATAAGCAATAAACCAGAGAAATCTCCCGCTGGAGCAGCAGGGGCTGCCTGAGCGTGCGCGGATGGAATGAAAAACGACATGCTAACCTCTTATTATCATTGAAAAATTAGCGCACACTCTACCGTTTTTCGACAACGGAGGCAATCAACAAATAAGGTAAACAAGTAAAGAAATGGGGGGCAAAAAGTTGTTTAAAAGATGCTCAAAAACTAGGTGTATTACCACAGGAAGTAGCAATACACACAGTTATGGGAAAACTAGACGTAATCGCGATAAAGCTTTCTAAATGCACTTGGTGACAGATCAGACCAGCGCTTAAAAGCATTTGTAAAGCTTGTTCTGTCTGAGAAGTCTAGGTGTTTTGATGTTGCTTCGATACTCATTCCGTCGATTAGTAGGCAATCAATCGCGCAATTAAAGCGTACTCTGTCGCGCAGATCAACAAAACTCACCATGTGTTCCTTCAATCTTCTTTGTAGTGTTCGTTTCGACAATTGCAGGCAATCAGCAATATTTTTAATATCTAATGGCTGATGTCCAATTCGTTGCTGCAGAACAGATAGTACATTGCCTGCCGTTCCTGACATTACAGGAATACGTGCTTTGGCTTTCAGACGTTCTAAGTCCTGAAAACCAATATCCATCGTTGAAGCATAATAAGGTTTAGCTTTTTGTTGAACAGCGTTCGCGTTCGCACCTGAAATCATTCCGACACTCCGTTTTTATAATAAACATGCGAAAAAGACATCCGGTATATCGATAAATATACCGCCTCATTTAATAATAACGTCGCCATTTCAAACCACTTAATAATCAAAATTCAGCACCAAGAAGTAGTTAAAAATTAGGTAACTGGAAAAATATTATATGTAAATTTGCCCGAATAAACAGAAGATCGCTTCGACTAAAGTCGGAGTAGAATTTGGTTAAGAGACCAAAAAATGAAATAAATGTTGATTTACGTGCCAAACTGTCGAATAAACCTACGACTTTGACTATATAAGGGGGATATTCTTATAGCTTTTATAAAGAAAAGAACAAAATATTATAGATAACTGTGAAATTAAAATTGCTGATGAGAGGCCAGAAGTCGAAAAAGCCGACATAGCCTCTTAAGAAATGGAACGTTTGAAAAACCACCAGGTGATTTCGAGCCGCTGCTAACGAATACTTTAATCAGACATTAAGTAAAAGAAATGACTCTTAACGAATAGAGAAACAACAATTAATACAAAAGTAGAGCAAGAGAGCTTAGTGATCGTACCCTAATTCGATACTAGAGTGACCAAATTCGTGACGGAGTTTTTGAATCAATTCATCCACTGGATCAACCCGCCAGGTATCACCCAGTTTGATGCTGGCTTTCGCATCTGCACGACAATAGTCGACAACAACTTTACAACCTTGTGAGTGATTAGCACCTTGTGATCGATAGTGATCCAATATACGCATTAATTCTCTTGAGCAACCCGATGTAAGATTAAGGCTGTTCCATTTAAGATGGATTGTTCGCAATTGGGCTTGCCTAGCTTCGTCCAGAGGTGTGACTTTATCAGCACGCATTTTTAAGCCACCACTGTAGTCATCGTGACTCACCTGCCCTTCGACAATCAGTAAAGCATCTTTAACCAATTTATCTCTGTACTCTTCATAAGTATCAGCAAATACAGCCACTTCCATACGGCCAGTGCGATCGTCTACTGTGATAAAACCCATGGTATCGCCACGTTTCGTTTTCATCACACGCATAGCAATCACTAAACCCGCTATCTTTACTGTCTTTTTATCGGCAACCAAGTGGGAGATACGCGAAGAAACCAGATGTTTCACTTCTTGCTCATACTCGTCGATGGGATGACCTGTCAGGTAAAGGCCGATTGTCTCGTTTTCTCCATTAAGGCGCTCCTTCATCGTCCAGCGCCTAGTCGATAAAAAATTATCGTAACTACTTCCACTGTCCCCTTGGCCAGGCAGCGTATCTCCAAACAAGTCGGTCATACCGGCATTCGCATTCGCTTGCTGCTGCTCGGCACTTTTTACGGCTTCACCTAAAGAAGCCATTAAAATCGCTCGGGTATGATCAAGATCTCGCTCTGAATTACTGGCATCTGGGCCAATCGTATCAAAAGAACCACTACGAACTAGCGCCTCTAGTGCTCGTTTATTCACTTTACGTGAGTCTATACGAGCACAAAAATCAAACAAGTCTTTAAAGGGCCCCTGCTGACGTGCTTCTATTATATTATCGACAGGCCCTTCCCCTAAGCCTTTAATCGCTCCTAAGCCATAAATAATATTGTTGTCTTTATCTACCGTAAATTGAAACTGGCCTTGATTAACATCGGGTGGCAATAAGTTAAGTTTCATTGATCGACATTCTTCAACAAATGTCACCACCTTATCTGTCTTATCCATATCGGAAGACATGGTGGCCGCCATAAATTGAGCAGGATAATGCGTCTTAAGCCAAGCGGTTTGATAAGACACAACAGCATAAGCCGCAGAATGCGATTTGTTAAATCCGTAACCCGCAAATTTTTCCACCAAATCGAAGATTTTAATGGCCAATTCAGGGTCTATACCCTGGTCCTTAGCTCCCTCCTCAAAAACGGCTCGTTGCTTGGCCATTTCTTCTGGCTTTTTCTTACCCATGGCACGACGTAACATATCGGCACCACCTAAGGTATACCCAGCAAGTTCCTGAGCAATCTGCATTACCTGCTCTTGATAAACGATAACCCCATAAGTCGGAGCCAATATGGGCTTAAGCTTCTCGTGCTGATATTTAGCATCAGGGTAAGCCACTTCGGCTCGACCATGCTTACGGTTAATAAAGTCATCAACCATGCCTGATTGAAGTGGACCTGGCCGAAACAGTGCAACCAAAGCGGTTAAATCTTCAATATTATCTGGCTGTAGCCGCTTAATAAGGTCCTTCATGCCTCGTGATTCAAGCTGAAACACCGCTGTTGTTTCAGCGGTTTTCAGCATCTTGAAAGTGGCATCATCATCTAGTGGGATAAAATCGATATCGACTTTTTCATCAGCGCGACTATTAATCATAGTAACGGCCCAGTCGATAATGGTGAGCGTTCGTAAACCGAGAAAGTCGAATTTAACTAGACCCGCTGATTCCACATCATTTTTATCATATTGAGTCACTAGCCCTTTACCGGTTTCATCACAGTACAAAGGGGAGAAATCAGT
>JAHDEM010000060.1:1334-13872 GCA_020628895.1 Candidatus Endobugula sp. | reverse complement strand
GTTGTGCTTGCGCCAACAAATTTCACACCATAAGGTGCATAAAGTTCTGTTAGTAGCTCATTGCCACCGCCATAGTTCATAAACTGTAAGAGTTGCGAGGTATCTGACCATGCTCCAACGGTATTGCCGATCAAACCAAAAGCCGGGTCCTTACCTGAAAAGTAGCCTGTGGCGGTAATGTGGCCATCGAGAATACCGGTTTTTAATGAGGTCAGTGTTTCGGTGTGCTTTAGCACACTGCCCACAGGAAGAAGATCAATCTTAAGGCGCCCACCAGACATTTTTTCTACTCGATCCGCCCAACTTTTTTGGATCAAGAAGTTATTATCTCCAGAATGATCAGAGGATTGGAATTTAAGGTAAAAGTCAGCTGCAAGTGCAGAAGTACTAAGCAAGCTGGCAAGTGCTGTTGCAATAAACTTAGATGAACGCTTCATTTTTTTTACCTTTTTATAAGTCATTGTTTAATGGAGAAAATGTACACATAGCGCAATGTTACGGGTAACACTATAATATGTTACTGGTAACATGCGCAAGTATTAAATCTACATACCAACAATAATTTTTAAAACAATTAATGATAAAGAAAAATATATCTGTCAATTTGTCTGTCCCTACGAGTGAAAAACAGTCGTAAAAAACTCATTTGTGATCCGTGAGAGAGCGTCAAAGGCTGTGCAGTGTGGCTATGTTAAAAGGCGTTGTTGGATATTTGGCAGCTTAATCAACAAGACATTCGTTTTCCCGGAATATGCAGCACAAATAAAGTTTCGTTTTCTTTTTCAAAAGCGCCATAAAAATGGCGGCTTATAACTCTTTGCCTAGGTTTTTAGCGGATTTGGTGTGAATTTTTCTTAAAAAAAACCGAGAAAATACGGGTTCTCTACCTATACTTAAGGCAATTAATCAAGATAAAGGAGAATTGTAGTGACGCAAGTGTATTCAGAAGTTCAACCAGAAGACTTTATGAAAATAGGGGGGGATAAGCCACCACATGTGCTTATCGAACAAGCTTTAATTGCTATGGGAAAACAAGATGGTAATGCTCAAGGCTTTAAGAAAGAGGCGCTTAAATTAGCAGGGTGGAATGGGGGTTCTCTGACCACTTATGCTTCCCGCGCTCAGATTGCGGCCGAGGCATTTAATCGTATTCGCGTCGCTTTAGAAGACGCGAATTCACCAGAAGAGCTAAAAGCGAAGCTGGCAACACTGCATTAATCGTTTTTGATGACCGATCAATAACCGGATCACCACGATCCGGTATTTTCCATCGATGCCCAAGGCTCTTTTGGCGCTAATGCATCGCCTTTTTGCAGTAGCTCTATAGAAATGCCGTCCGGTGAACGAATAAAAGCCATATGCCCATCACGTGGTGGGCGGTTAATGGTAACGCCTTTATTCATAAGGTGTTCGCAGAAATCATAAAGATTATCCACCCGGTATGCTAAGTGCCCGAAGTTGCGTCCGCCTTCATAGTCTTCTGGATCCCAATTATACGTTAGCTCTAGCATCGGCCCATTGTGGCTGTTGGCTCTATCAAGGTCATCAGGTGCAGCCAAAAAGATGAGGGTAAATCGACCCTGTTCATAGTCGGTACGTTTAACTTCTTGTAATCCCAGCGCATCACAATAAAACGAGAGTGATGTTTGAATATCCTTGACTCTAACCATGGTATGTAAATATTGCATAAATATTCCTGTGATGTTGGGTTGTGTTTACGAGCTTTGAATGATCTGAATGCCCTGTTGCTTATAAGGTTGTAAGCGCTCACTTGCTATATGTGGCTCTACAATGATTCCGTTAATCTCCGTGAAGGGCATAATATGGTAAGCAGAGGCAACATCAAGCTTTTCGTGAGATGCCATCACAAAGGTTTCGGCCGCGTGCTGACTGAGCGCTTTTTTCATATAGGCTTCTTCTAGATACCCTGTGCTTAATCCTGCTTGGGGGTGAATACCTGTCACACCCATAAAAAAGATATCTGCTTGAATATGAGACAGTGCATCTATGGCTGCTGTACCCATTGTGACCATGGAGTGTTTAAAGAGGCTGCCGCCGATAATAATCACATCGATGTTTGGGTGGTGAATGAGTTCTACAGCAATATGAGGGCTATGGGTTACCACGGTGGCCGCTAAGTGTGTTGGTAGCTGCCGGGCGAGTTGTATTGCTGTGGTGCCGCCATCAATAATGATTATTTGCTTATCTTGGATGATAGAAGCGGCGGTTTTTCCAATGCTAGCTTTACCATCGCTAGCAATACTTTCGCGCTGGCTAAAATCTGCTGTTGCGGGTGAGGCGGGTAATGCGCCACCATGGACTCGTTGCAGTAAGCCCTCTTTGGCCAGTTCGCGCAAATCCCGACGGATAGTGTCTTCTGATAACGCGAGCTCTTCGGCTAGGCTTTTAGCAACAATTTGTCCGTCTTCTTCTAAGCGTTCTAAGATGTACTGTTTGCGTTGTTGAGTCAGCATGATCGATAAAGCCTTTTACTATCTTATGTGTTATTGCACGAATATTCTTGAATGTTAACGTTTTTGCACATATTATCAATGCCATTGGGTAATAACAATAGTGATTGGTGGGATAAAATGAGAGATAGAGTAAAAATTCAGCATATTGAGACCTTGTCGGATGATTGGTATGTCCTCAAAAAAACCACCTTTGCTTATTTGCGCAATAATGGTCAATGGCAAACCCAATCTCGCGAAACCTATGATCGTGGCAATGGTGCGACGATTTTATTGTATAACCTTGATGCAAGATCGGTGGTGCTGATCAAGCAGTTTCGTTTTCCTACCTATGTTAATGGCTTAGCGGATGGTTTGTTGATCGAGACCGCAGCGGGTTTGCTCGATAATGCCAGCCCAGAAGAGCGTATTAAGCTTGAGGTCTAAGAGGAGACTGGTTATCAGGTGCAGGCGGTGCGTAAGGTCTTCGAGGCTTATATGAGCCCAGGTTCGGTAACTGAAAAACTCTATTTCTTTGTTGCTGAGTATACCTCCGGTGAAAGAATCAGTAATGGTGGTGGAGTAGAAAGCGAAGGTGAAGATATAGAAGTCTTGGAACTGCCCTTTGACCAGGCGATGGGGATGATCGCAACCGGTGAGATACAAGATGGTAAAACAATTATGCTACTGCAGTTTGCCGCTTTAGCGCTATTTAACAAAACCTAAACAGACGCTAAGTGAATACTCTTAGGATGTTCAAAATAGTCCAGCGTATGAGGCGCTCCAGATTCTAACTGGCGCCATTGGTCAATATCACAATTAATCGCAACAATACCACAAGTGGGAATACTCTCTATATTGCTATTGGTTAGATGATTGGCCATCACCGTAATGGCTGGATTATGGGCAACAACCGCAACAGACGATAAATGATTGGGTAAGCTAATTAACCGCTCAAATAACTTTTGTGCATCGAAAGTAAACAACCATGGGTCGGTTTCTAAGGGGATGTCCGCGGTACCGCTGATGGTCTCAGCAAACCCTAGAGCGCGAGCAGCAGTGCTTGAAAAAATAGTTTGCACACGTTGTGGTTGATCGCGCAAAAAACTGGCCATAGTGTAGGCGTCTTTTTCGCCACGTTTGTTTATAGGGCGATCATGATCTTTCAAATGTGGATAGGCCCAGCTGGATTTTGCATGGCGGATTAATAGTAGTCTACGCATACACTTTACTCCTTCATTGATCACCTGTTCACAGTTTGAGTGGCTTCAAGTTTGCTCTATTCGTCTAAAAAAGTCTCTTTTAGAGCCACATAATTGTTCGCTGAGTACGTAAAGAACGCTTTTTCCGATTCTTTCAAAGGGCGTATTTTTTTACAAGGGCTCCCCATATACATATAGCCACTTTCCAGCACTTTCCCCGGAGGGACTAGCGTTCCTGCGCCTATTACCACGTCGTCTTCAACAATGGCGCCATCGAGAATAATAGAGCCAATACCAACAAGAACACGATTGCCTACGGTGCAGCCGTGTAAGTTAACGTTATGGCCGATGGTAACATCGTCACCAACCGTTAAGGGCCACCCGTCTTCATTAAATTCCCCTGCATGCGTAATATGTAATACCGAGCCGTCTTGAACGCTGGTGCGAGCACCAATACGAATGTGGTGCATATCACCGCGAATCACGGTGCAAGGCCACACCGAGCTATCGTCGCCTAAGGTGACATCACCAATAACCACCGCTGCGGGATCAATATAAACCCGCTCTCCGAGCACAGGTGTGCTATTTTTATAAGTTCTGATAGCGGTTTGATCGCCCATTCATCGATTCTCCGTATAAATTGTTGTTGGAAAAGGCAGATATGCCCCCACATTCTTATTGATTATCATAACGCATTCACTTGAAGACAGTAAAAAATATGAGTAACCCACTAATAGAAGAACACCTCCTTCCGCCCTTTAACGACATTGATGTAGCGCATATAGAACCTGCGGTACAAGACCGCATAGATCACGTTTTCGCGGTATTAAAGCAACAGCTGGCATTGATTGACAACGGCGAGGCACCAACATGGGAGAATTTAGTGGCCCCTTTTGAAGAAGCTTCGGATTTGCTTAATCAAACATGGTCGCCTGTGAGCCATTTAAATGGGGTTAAAAACAGTGATGAATTACGACAAGTGTATGAAAAATGTATCGAAAAGCTAACAGAGTTTGGTACCGCTATCGATCAGCATGAGCCTTTATATCGCGCTTATAAGCAGCTAGCAGAAAGTGCGTATTTTGAGTTGTTAAGTACCGCACAACAAATGGTCATTAAGCAGGCTTTGCGTGATTTTACATTGGCGGGTGTGGCTTTACCGAAAGAAGAAAAGCAGCGTTATGGCGAGATAAAAAAGCGATTATCGGCGTTATCTAACCAATTTTCGAATAATGTCCTCGATGCGACACAAGCTTGGTATTTGCAATTTGATGATGTAGAAGCGCTCGCCGGTTTGCCAGATATTGCGATTGCAGCGGCCCAACAAACGGCTCAGCAAAAACAATTATCGGGTTATGTCGTCACCTTGGATATGCCGTCCTATATGGCGGTAATGACCTATGCCGATGATCGTGCTTTACGTGAGCAAATGTATCATGCATTTGCCACCAGAGCTTCGGCTGGTAGTGTTCTGGCAGAGAAAGAAAAACTCGATAATGCGCCACTAATTGATGAAATATTGTCGCTTCGACATGAGCTGGCAGTATTATTGAATTTCGATAATTATGCACAGTTATCACTAGCGACAAAAATGGCGGATTCGCCTGAGCAAGTGATCGCCTTTTTGCAAGACTTGGCACAAAAATCTAAACCTCATGCGCAAAAAGATCTTGATCAGCTTACCGAGTATGCCCAGTCACAAGGCGGAATTGATCAACTTCAGGCGTGGGATATGAGCTATTACAGTGAGAAGTTGCGCCAAGAAAAATATGCCATCTCGCAAGAAGAGTTGCGTCCTTACTTTCCAGCAGAAAAAGTGCTTGAGGGTATGTTTACCGTAGTCAATCGGCTATTTGATATTACGATTGTCTCGGTTACTGATGTTGCCTTATATCACCCTGATGTGCGTTTTTATCGCATTGAAAGAGACAAGCAAACGCTCGCGTATTTTTATTTTGATATTTATGCCCGCGATAAAAAACGTGGTGGTGCATGGATGGCAGATTGTCGCACAAGACGCTTACGTGATATTAACAACGAAAAGCAACTGCAGTTACCCGTTGCTTATTTAACCTGCAACTTTACTGCGCCAGTGGGTGATACACCATCGTTACTTACACACCAAGAAGTGACCACATTGTTCCATGAATTTGGTCACGGCTTGCATCATATGTTAACGCAAATGACCGATGCAGCTGTTAGCGGTATTAGTGGTGTTGCTTGGGATGCAGTTGAGTTACCTAGCCAGTTTTTAGAGAACTGGTGTTGGGAAAAAACAGTGATTCCTCTGATTTCTGCCCACTACGAAACCGGTGAATCTTTACCTGAAGATATGCTGGAAAAAATGTTGGCAGCCAAGAATTTTCAATCAGGAATGCAAATGGTTCGTCAGTTGGAATTTGCCCTATTTGATTTATGTTTACATGCCAATTATAACCCTGAGAAAATGCAAACTGTGCAATCAGTTTTAGACGACGTGCGTAAGCAAGTTGCAGTAACCACTCCACCTGCTTTTAATAAATTTCAAAATAGCTTTAGCCATATTTTTGCTGGGGGTTATGCCGCGGGATATTACAGTTATAAATGGGCCGAGGTCTTGTCGGCAGACGCTTTTTCTTTATTCGAGGAGAAAGGTATTTTTGATAAAGCAACGGGTGAGAAGTTTTTACAAACGGTTTTAGCTAATGGTGGTTCGCAACCGGCAATGGACTTATTTGTTGCCTTTCGTGGTAGAGAACCATCGGTGGATGCCTTATTAAGACACTCGGGTTTTTAGTATGACATTTAAAGCGAAAAAACGATTTATAGCCGGTGCCGTTTGTCCCCGTTGTGGCGCAATAGATAAGCTTGTTATGTATAAAGAAGACGGCAAAGAATTTCGTGAATGTGTGAGCTGTGGCTTTCACGATGAAATGCGTTTTAAGCAAAACCCTCGTGAATTGGACACTCGAGTGAACGTAACTGAAGAGCAAGTAAAAGAAGAAACGCAAATATTAATTCTTGATCCTAATGCCAATAACTCAGAGCATTAGTAGGATATTAAATGGGTAATTATTTAGCAAAGACCAACAATATAGTAGAGGATATTTTCGATGATAGAGAGTCGGAAATATTTCATTCTTGGTTAAGGGTATTAATTAAAGAAACATTTTTGGTAGATATGTTTTCTTTGGGGGTGGCTAATTTACGAACCTTGGGCTTAGAGGTAAAGGCCGTTTTTAATTTTAGTGTTAGTGATGACTTTTGCCATCAAATGGCTAGTACAATAGAGCCCGGATGTCCTTTGTTAAGCCAGTGGTTGTTAGATCACTTGCCTCAATATGCGAGTGTTCAACACTCATCTTCTAACGATAACAAAGAAAAATTTAACGCTATATTAAGGGAACATAATATACAAAGTGTTTTGTTAGATGGTTTTATTGGCGAAGATATGTCATCAGTTTTATATTTATCTTTATACCATACGGATGGTCAATCAAAAAAGTGTGACCCTCAAAAAATAAAAGAAGTATTAGCGTTGATCAGTCAGCATCCTTATATTAGAGATAATAAACAGTCCTCTATAAAAAAATTATCTCGATTTAGCTCGGTAGAGGATAATATTATTCACTGGCTGAAGAAAGGAAAAACCAACTGGGAAATTGCCACTATTTTAGGAAAAAGTGAGTGGACAGTAAAAACGCAGGTGCAAAAGATTCTCCAAAAATCTGCTTACAATAGCCGAACAGACTTTACCAATAAACCCTTGGTCAAGTGGTATGGGGTTGATGCTAATAGCAACTGCTCAGTGACCTTATATTACTAAAAGCATCCACTACTCCGCATGGAGTATTTCGCTTATTATCGAGCTTATTTATCATAACGATATTATTTCATTTATTGTGTGAGACTATTGTTATGAGTAACCCTTCTTTAGAATTAATTTCTTTTTCTGTTTGTCCTTTTGTTATGCGCGCAAGAATTATTTTGGGCCTAAAAAATGTTGATTATAAAATGACATTAATCGATTTATCGAATAAGCCTGAATGGTTTTTAAAAATATCGCCTTTAGGCAAAGTGCCTGTATTGCGAGTAGATGATGAAGTAGCTGTTTTTGAATCACAAGTGATTTGTGAATATATTAATGAGATAACTATGGGTTCAGTGCACTCAGAGGATGCGTTGCAACGTGCGCACGATCGTGCCTGGATTGAGTTTGCTTCGCAGTTAACGTTTGCTGGTTTTGGGCATTTAACAGCGGATGCTGAACAACAAGACGCAACTAAAGAAAATTTGGATAATCTATTACAGCATGTAGAAAATCATCTGTCAGATACGCGTTACTTTAGTAGTGACAATATGCAAATGATTGATGCTGCCTTCGCTCCATTTTTTGTGCAATTAGATACCTTAAAAAAGAAAACATCGCTGGATTTATTAGCGCCTTATCAAAAAGTGAGTCGTTTGTCTGAGGTGTTATTATCGCAGGATGCTGTTCAAGCAACCATTTCTGACACTTTTTATGATGATCTAGCAGCTGTTTTAAAAGCTTATGGTTCGGCTTACTTCGCGGAGTAATTTTTCTTACTATGGTTGCACAGTCTAACACTGTCTTTAAATACCTACTGGTCTAATATTTGGGCAAGGTCCTTGCCCAATATTGGCCAGCGATTTAATACATCGCTCCAGCCTTGCTTTTTCAAATAGGCTGTTTGTTTTTTCGCTTCTTCATTACTGAAAATGTTATCGACTTTATTTTTTAACGTGACGTTAATTAATTCCAGCTCAATTAAAATGGTTTGATCAAGTAAGTTAGCATCTTCATCACCAATTAACGTATGGGCAATCAGATTGGTATGGCTAATATCAACCGGTGCCAATGGGTGTTGCCTTTCGACCATAACGCGATCATTGAGCTCTTCTAGCATGCGGTGAAATAAATAGGCCTTGCTCAGTAACGCATGGCAGCCTGTCATTTTGTCGATAGCGGGGTGGTTGATAAAAAAGAAATCATAAGCCTTATGGAGAAAGGGTTGGGTATAGCTGGGTATATTAGTTATTTCACCTAAGTTGTCAAAAGCACAAAACAAATCAGGGCAGGAGGCAATGTATTCGTGAACAAATTGATAAATAACACGATGTGCATGAGATTGTGGGATCGCAAATAATGCAGAGACTAATTCTATACGCTGTTCAATAACACCCTCTAGGTTATCAGGGGCGTCTGTGCTATTGATCTTACTTTTCGACTCAGCAAAAATCGTATCGATATAAGCGCTTAACTTTTCCGGCGATTGAATCATAATGTTGTATATGGCGTCGCAACACAGGTTATTCAAGTAATGACTTACTAAGTATAGCTGTAATTTTAGAAAGCTAAGCAAACATTCTTTGATATTGCTCGGTCAAAAAATAACCTATAGCGACTAAATTGGTTGTTTGAGTAACAAAATTATTGACATTACTCCCTCTCTGTGGCTCCCTATGCACTGGGAAAAATAGGTCCATTATCCAGTTTGTTATTTTTTCCATATTGCGACAGGTTGTTAACCGTACATTGTTGGATGGCTCGCCTTATCAGTCTTCGACGATAGCCGCATACTTTATTCAAAACATTTATACCCACGCGGGCAATATGACCATTGTCCTTGTTGTGCGAGAGTGTAAGTCTAGGCATCCGCTTTAGAGGTATCTCTTCTGTAAAAATGAATAGAATGAAGATTTGGCCTCGGTCATGTGTTTGATAAATAATTATAAGTAGTACAAGCACAGCCAATAACTCTATTAATAATCGCAATAAAACGAAAAATGTTTGTATGAATACCCCCCCGTGTAGGCTTGCGCTTGCATGCTGTGTTTGTGGGTGTGTCATTTTCATGCAGATTCAGCAGTGTAAGAATAATTATAACTCTATCTACACGGAGCATTGGGAGATGTTAAATACAATAAACCGGCTTATGGCTTGGTTGTCTATTCCTGCGTTATTGTTTGCTTCATTGTTCGTTAGTGGGCGTGCACTAGCGGAAGAAGTCGGACGCTCTACTGTTAATATGACAAAAGGTGTCACTCCTATCAGTCTTGAGGTCTATGGTTTACACATGGACATATTCTGGTGGTGTGTTGGCATTGGCGTGGTGGTTTTTGGCGTGATGTTTTATTCCATGATTGTGCATCGAAAAGCCAATGGTGCCAAAGCGGCTAATTTTCACGAGAGTACAGCGTTAGAAATTCTCTGGACAGTGGTTCCCTTTGCTATCCTGATCGCTATGGCTTGGCCAGCCACTAAAACCTTGGTTAAGCTTTACGACACCTCTGAGTCCGAAGTGGACATTGTTATCACGGGATACCAATGGTACTGGAAATATGAATATCTTGATCAAGATGTCAGTTTCTTCAGTCGTTTAAGTACACCCCAAGAACAGATTAATAACCAAGTTCCCAAAGGGGATCATTACCTCTTAGAGGTAGACGAACCTCTAGTCATTCCAACCAATAAAAAAGTCCGTTTTTTAGTGACATCTAATGATGTGATTCACGCGTGGTGGGTACCTGATTTGGCCGTCAAGCGTGATGCCATACCAGGTTACATCAATGAAAGTTGGACAAAAGTAGAGCAGCCTGGCATCTACCGCGGTGTGTGTGCTGAGCTATGTGGTAAAGACCATGGTTTTATGCCGGTGGTTGTTAAAGCCGTTGAAGAAACAGAATACGTTGAGTGGTTGGCTGAACGCCGCGAGCAGGCAGAAAAAATCAAAGCGCTTACCAGCAAGACATTCACTTTGGATGAGTTAATGGAGCAAGGTGAAGCTGTTTATGCTAAAGCATGTTTGGCTTGTCACGGTGCCAACGGTGAAGGCGGTGTGGGTAAAGCGATTGCGGGCAGCCCAATTGCTACTGGAGATATTGCAGCGCATTTGGATATTGTGATTAACGGTAGTAAAGACAATCCAGCGATGGCTGCTTATAAAGATACATTATCCGAAGTAGACACTGCAGCGGTTATTACTTATCAGCGTAATGCATTTGGTAATAATGTTGGCGACACAGTGCAACCTATCGACATACTTAATTTTAAGCAAGGCATATAACTCTAATAAAACGAGTAGGGGAATTATCATGGCTCACGGTCCTGCTAAAGGCTTTACACGGTGGTTGTACACCACCAACCACAAAGATATTGGCTCAATGTATCTTTGGTTTAGTTTTGCAATGTTTTTATTAGGCGGTGTATTCGCCTTAGTGATTCGCGCAGAATTATTTGAACCCGGTTTGCAAATTGTCGATCCGGAATTTTTTAACCAGATGACCACCATGCACGGTCTGGTGATGGTATTCGGTGCGGTTATGCCAGCCTTTGTCGGTTTGGCCAACTGGATGATTCCAATGATGGTCGGTGCACCTGATATGGCATTACCACGGATGAATAACTGGAGTTTCTGGATATTACCATTCGCGTTTGCCATTATGGTTTCTACACTATTTATGGAAGGCGGTGGCCCTAACTTTGGGTGGACTTTTTATGCGCCGCTATCAACTACTTATGCGCCACCTAGTGTGACCTTCTTTATTTTTGCTGTGCATATTATGGGTGCCAGTTCGATTATGGGCGCGATTAATATTATTGCGACTATCTTAAATATGCGCGCACCGGGCATGACGCTGATGAAAATGCCGCTGTTCGTATGGACGTGGTTAATTACTGCTTATTTATTAATTGCGGTGATGCCTGTATTAGCGGGTGTCGTTACTATGATGTTGATGGATATTCATTTCGGCACTAGCTTCTTTGATGCTGCTGGTGGTGGTGATCCAGTATTGTTCCAGCATGTATTCTGGTTCTTCGGACATCCTGAAGTGTATATTATGATCTTGCCTGCTTTTGGTATCGTCAGTGCGATTATCCCAACATTTGCCCGCAAGCCACTATTTGGTTATTCATCAATGGTGTACGCCACAGCATCGATTGCATTTTTAAGCTTCATTGTTTGGGCGCACCATATGTTTACGGTAGGTATGCCAATAGCCGGTGAGCTATTCTTTATGTATGCCACCATGCTGATTGCGGTGCCTACGGGTGTGAAAGTATTTAACTGGGTCACCACTATGTTCCGTGGAGCGATGACTTTCGAAACCCCTATGCTATTTTCTATCGCATTTGTGATTTTATTTACCATTGGTGGCTTCTCTGGATTGATGCTAGCGATTGCTCCGGCAGATTTCCAATATCATGATACTTATTTTGTCGTAGCACATTTCCATTATGTGTTGGTACCAGGTGCAATCTTCTCCATTACAGCGGGGGTTTACTACTGGTTACCTAAGTGGTGCGGAAAAATGTATAACGAGACCATGGGTAAAACCCAGTTTTGGATAGCATTTATCGGTTTAAACCTCACTTTCTTCCCTATGCATTTTGTTGGTTTAGCGGGGATGCAACGCCGAGTGCCTGATTACAACCAGTTCTTTGCCGACTTTAATATGATCTCAAGTTGTGGTGCATTCCTATTTGGTGCAGCACAAATTATGTTGTTGTATAACGTGATTGCGACTATTCGCAATGGTAAGCCAGCAACCGATGAAGTCTGGGAAGATCCAGAAGGTCTCGAGTGGACGGTGGCTTCTCCTGCACCTTACCATACATTTACAACACCACCTGAGATTAAATAAAAACGAGTAGCAAGCCACAAGCTTCAAGAAAAACCCTTGGAGCTAGAGGCTTGTAGCTAAAGGTTTATAAATATGAAATTTTGGCAAAACAATTCAACCCCTGTACTTTGTGCCAAACTCGGTGCAACGGTTGTGATGATGTTTGTGTTTGCCGTTTTTATCATGCCGCCTTTGTATGATTTATTTTGTGATATCACAGGGCTTAACGGAAAAACCGGAGGCCCTTACTCAGCTGTTAAC
>JAHDEM010000060.1:0-1234 GCA_020628895.1 Candidatus Endobugula sp. | reverse complement strand
TGGCTGCAGGAGAAAGTGCAGAATTAGGGTTAAGCTTTATTGTTGATTTAGATATTCCTAAACATATTAAAACAATCACATTGTCTTACACGTTATTTGATATTACACAATCGCAACAACCTGCAGTCGCTGCGATAAATTAATGAGTACGAATAAGAAAAACTAATAAAAAGATAAAAAATTGATGGAGACATCCTATGGCAGAAGGTACATATTACGTTCCGGAGCAAAGTAAATTGCCGATCTTTGCGTCTGTTGGTATGGGCGCAATGGCATATGGTTTGGCAAGTTGGATCAATGGCGGTACCGCTACGATTTTTTTAGCTGGCTCTTTGATTATGGCGCTGGTGTTATGGTTCTGGTTTAGTGCAGTCATCCACGAAAATATGGCGGGTTTAAACGATGCCCAACTCAAACGTTCCTATGTTTGGGGAATGGGTTGGTTTATTTTTAGTGAAGTTATGTTCTTCGCGGCATTTTTTGGTGCTCTATATTATATTCGTAGTTTTGCTCTTCCTTGGTTATCTGGTGAAGGCGTTCATGCTAGTACTCATGAAATTTTATGGAGCGGGTTTGTTGCCGAGTGGCCATTAATGATAACACCGGATGCAGCGGTCAATGGTGCCGATGCACAGGTGGTAGGACCTGGCGAGAATATGAGTATCACCACTGCTAAATCTATTTGGTCGTGGCTACCTTTTTGGAATACGGCGGTGCTATTAACTTCAAGTGTTACGGTACATATGGCACACACAGCTCTTAAAAATAATAACCGTAGACCATTTAATATTTGGTTAGGGATTACCGTATTGTTAGGGATTATTTTTGTTTTTTTACAGGCTGAAGAATATATTCACGCTTATGATGTAGGCCTAAAATTAGATACCGGCGTTTATGGAACCACATTCTTTATGCTGACGGGCTTTCATGGTGCTCATGTAACTATTGGTACTTTTATGCTGTTAGTCATGTGGCTGCGCTCTGTGCTTAAAGGACACTTTAAGCACGAAGATTGCTTTGGGTTTGAAGCGGCTAGTTGGTATTGGCACTTTGTAGATGTGGTTTGGGTTGGTTTATTTATTTTTGTTTATATATTGGGTTAAAGATAGTTAACAGTTTACAGAAGACAGCTTACAGTAAAAACCTAAAGAAACAGTTGACAAGAAATTCTAAAAATCACCAAAATTTTTGTTAGCTGTTAGCTGTTAGCTGTTAGCTGTTAGCTGTTAGCTGT
>JAHDEM010000009.1:58000-63341 GCA_020628895.1 Candidatus Endobugula sp. | reverse complement strand
GGATTATAAATTAACATCCGCAAATCAGGCCGGCCATCAACGCTAAAAGAGGAGAACTCAAGCACTATATCGCCTTGCGATGGGTGCTGTATTTTCTTAATACCCTCTCCAGTGGTACGCACGTCGTTGTCGGCCCACATCATTGAAAATTCGGCGCTCTTTGCAGAGAGCTCGTTAATAAGCGCTACTGCTCTATCATTTTCTCCTGCACGAATGACCTCTGCACGAAACGTGGCAACCACATAACGTGCTACGCTGTCCCAGTCCTCTTGAATATGCCTTACATCATCGTCTAGGAATATTCTGCGCAATATATTGCGATCGTTTGTTGATAAGGTACTGTAATCGGAAAGAGTCATACACGCCGCATAATTCCATGCAATAACGTCCCATTGTGGAGTGACAATAATAGCGGGAATCAAGGCTAAGTCGTCGAGAAAACGCTGTAAACGCGCTGTAATACCTTCATACAAATCAACAGATGCCTGAGGAGAATGACCTATAGCAATAAGGAAAAGGTGCTCTCTCTCGCTCTCGGTAAGCATCAAAGCTTCGCTAAGACTCTCTAGTACTCTAACAGAAGGGGCACCGCCACGCCCCTGTTCAAGCCAGGTATACCAAGTCGTACTAATATTAGCCCTTTGCGCCACTTCCTCACGCCGTAAGCCCGGTGTGCGCCGCCTGCCTGAAAATCCAAAAGCGGCTGGATCAAGACGTTTTCTACGACTCATCAAGAACACCCCTAACGAGTTATCATCTTTCATCTATTTTATCCTATTAGTATTTATACCCCTATAAAGTAACGTCTTTAACAGGATAATAGCGTGCAATAAAATTGCTCCATAATCAATACGGGGAAATTAATATGAAAGTATTTGTGACTGGAGCAACTGGCTTTGTGGGCTCCGCCGTTGTTAAAGAATTGGATAATCGAGGCCATAAAGTTATTGGTTTAGCCCGTAATGAGTCTTCGGCTAACGCTCTACTTGAATCAGGACACCAGATGCACCTTGGAGACATTGCTAACCCCAGCACTATCACACCTGTGCTCGACGAGGTCGATGCTGTGATACATATGGCTTTTAATCATGATTTTTCACAGTATGTAGATAATTGTATTAAAGACGGCCAGCTACTCGATGCAATGGCTAATGCATTATCGGGGACCAACAAAACACTTATCGCCACATCCGGAACAGCAGTAACAATAAAAAACAGGATTGCTAACGAAAAGGATTTGGGCCTGCCAGAGGCTCCTAGAACCGCTTCGGAAGATTTTCTTCGCTATTGCAAACAAGGAGTACAAACCAGTGTTATCCGTCTAGCACCTACTGTATATGGTGTAGGTGATAAGGCGTTTATTCCCGCTCTTATTGCATTAGCCAAACAAACGGGCATATCTGCGTATATCAGTGATGGTGAAAACCGTTGGCCTGCTGTACATCGCAACGATGCGGCACGACTTTTTTGTGATGTCTTGGAGCAGCCCCTAGCAGGGTCACGCTATCATGCAGTCGCCGAGGAAGGCATTGCCTTTCGGACAATAGCCGAAGCCATTGCTAAAGGATTAGGCATTCCAACAAAATCTATAACCGATGAACAAGCTGAACAGCATTTTGGTTGGTTAGCCATGTTTGCGGCTATGGATATGCCAGCATCAAGCCAATGGACACAAAGTACTACAGGCTGGTTTCCGCAAGAAGATGACTTAATCAACACCATGATCAAGGCCGGCTATTTTCATTAAAAATGAGACTAAGCTTGCTACCGAGTGCATTAGTCATTCATCCTCATACTGTTTAACCAATGCAGATGTATCTAATCGGCCACAACCCAGTTGCTGTAAGCGTTGATAAGTCTCATAAACTTGCTGTGCATTAGGAAGTGTCAGGTCGTGATGTTTGGCTGCATTAAGACAAAAATTAAGGTCTTTACACATCCAATCAATAGCGAAGCCGTAATCGAACTTGTTATTATGAATATTGTAACCTCGATTCGATAATTGCCAACTACCCGCAGCACCTTCGCTAATAGCACTGATCACATCCGGTAACGACAGCCCCTCTTTCTCGGCTAATGCAAAACCTTCGGACATACCTTGCAACACCCCGGCAATTAATAACTGATTCACCATTTTAGTTGCCTGGCCTGCTCCCGGCCCACCCATCAACGTCATTGATTTCGCATAAATATCTAATACCGGCTGCACACGTGAGAAAATAGCGCTGTCGCCACCTACCATAATCGCCAGCTGAGCATTTTCTGCTCCCGCTTGACCCCCTGATACTGGGGCATCTAAAAAATGTATATTTACGTTTTTAGCCGCTGTCGATAATTCTTTCGCTAAGTCACTGGATGTTGTCGTATGATCTATCACGATAGTATCGGGGGACAAAGAAGAAAAAATCCCCTGCTTACCCGTCGTCATTTCTCGCACATCATCGTCATTACCCACACAGATCATAACCATCTCAGCATTCTTAACTGCTAGCGATGGCGTTTCGGCATAACGTCCTTGGTATTGTTCGACCCAACGAATCGCTTTGGCCGTTGTTCGGTTGTAGACACACACATCATGCCCTGCCTTTTGTAGGTGGCCCGCCATGGGATATCCCATTACCCCTAAACCTAAAAATGTTATGTTCATGGTGATAACCTGCTATTTTGTCGGCAATATTCTATGTAAGGTGAATACTTAAGATTAAGGAGTATCGTTAGATATGGCTAACACCTAGCTTAATCAACGACTTGGACAAATACTGATCTAACGATTCTAGATCAGCATCTGTAATAACAATGGCATTTAATTGATACTTTTTAATGAGCTCATCTTGTTCTAGCTGTTGAGTTAACCTTCCAGGGTTGACATTGTTTTGATGATAAAAAATAAAAAGGCTTTCTTTCGGAAGATAAAAATCAACAACTATACTTTCTTGTTGCGATAGCGATAGCTTTCGTTGATATGCATAAGAAATATTCGACAAATATAAAAAATGTGCAATATGTAATTCTTGTATAGAGGAAAAATAGTGGCCATCTAAAGCACGATAAAAAGTGCTACCGTTGATGAGTACAGTCGGCGTATTATCTTTTTCTCCTAGGTAGTGTTTTACCTGTGATGAGAGGGCTAGACTATCTAGTATAGACCTTGACCATGTGACATAGGGAACACCAGTATCTTTATTGGTATTCTGGAGCCCTCCATTTGCCTCTCCACAAGCGCTAACCCGCCATCCTTTAGAGAAAGAGGTGATCCATCCCATCTCAGCAAACAGTTTATTCACTATTTTTGCTGGAATTGAAAAATGTGTACCTATCGCCGTTGCGGTAATTGTCGTTTCGGTTATTGTCTTAATAGCTGGGTGAGACAATACTTTATCTGGCCATACAATATAACGGCCAAATTTTTTACTTTCTCGATAAATCCCACCTTCAAACTTACCTTTTTCGGTCAGTAACCAATCGCTTTTTTTCTTTCCTTCACTACCAGCATTCTCTTGATGGGCTAGCCAGCCTGACTCAATCAGCAATTGCGTTAGCTCTTTCAGTGTAACGCCTAATTTTTCGGCTAAAGCTGATCGAGAAAGATAGGTTTTTGAGTCATCACTGATATTGGTTGTCATTGTTATTCTTTAGGTATTGACTCAGTTTGAGGGTTTTGTTGCTTAAGTAAAGCCTTGAGTTCCTGTAATTCTTGATAGACTTCTGCCATTGTAGGCTCGCCATCTAAACGGCTTTGCTCTTGATGCTCTTCCTCAAGCACATTCACAACAATACCAATAATCATATTTAAAAAAGCAAAAGCCGTAAAAAAGATAAAGGTAAGATAATAAAACCAACTATAACCATACACTTCCATGGTTTCGTACATCACATCTGTCCAGTCCTCAAATGTCATCACCCTAAACAAAGTGAGCAAACTTAAGGCAATATCGCCCCACAGGCTGGGATTAATTTCACTGAAGAAAGTCGCACCAATAGCCGCATAAATATAAAAAATAATAAACATCAGCAGTGCCACATAGCCTAAGCGAGGCAAGGCCTTAATTAACGAATTAAGCAACATGCGTAATTCAGGAATGATTGACACCATTCTAAGCACACGGAATATGCGAATAAGACGGCCGACAATCGCCAACTCACTATCTTCCACTGGAACCAGACTCACAATTACAATCACTGTGTCAAAAATATTCCATGCTTGCTTAAAGAAATCCTTTTTATTTTTTTCTCCTAAAAAACGAATAGTAATTTCACATAAAAAGAAAATAGTAATAAACCAATCTAAAAAGAAAACGACACGTGAAACTGAATCGGGGACATCGTAGGTTCTAGCACCAATCATTACGGCAGAAAAAATAATGATACCCACAACAAATAGTTCAAATACTTTATTCGAACGAATTTTTTCAAACCTATTCTGCAATGCTTCCGACTGACTCATAACCACTTTTAATGTACCTATTAACTTTATTACTGCAAGTTCAATTACAAATTATTTTCTACGCCAAGTTGTGCCTTCTCGAGAATCTTCAAGCAATATCCCCTGAGCATCCAATTGCATACGTATTTCATCGGCTCGGTCATATTGTTTGTCCTTCTTAGCTTGTATACGCTCTTCGATAAGGGCCTCTATAGCATCGCTAGAAAGATCATCTGAATTATTACTACCGCCCTGTAAAAAAACAACTGCATCTTCTTGAAGAATACCTAAAATATCAGCCATGGCTTTTAGTTCAGCCACCAGTGATATCGCTTTAGCTTGATCCGTTTTAGCGGCTGTATTGATCGCTTTTACTAAATCATACATACCCGCTAATGCTACACGTGTATTAAAATCATCGTTCATCGCGTCTACAAATTGCGAGTAGTATGGACTATCTTTTATTTCTTTAAGATTACTCGCAGACACATCCGAATAACTTTTTAGTGTTTGGTAAAAACGATCCAAGCCTTGCTTAGCTTCGACCAAATTTTCTTCCGAATAATTGATACTACTACGATAATGACTACTAACAATCAGATAACGAATTACTTCAGGATGGTATTTTTTTAACACATCCCGGATAGTAAAAAAATTACCTAATGATTTAGACATCTTTTCACCATCTACACGTACCGCTCCAGCATGCATCCAGTAATTCACTGACTGACATCCATTAGCCGCTTCACTTTGCGCAATTTCGTTTTCGTGGTGTGGAAAAGGCAAGTCAGGGCCACCACCGTGAATATCAAAAGTATCGCCTAAACAGGCTTTACTCATTGCTGAACATTCAATATGCCAACCCGGACGACCATCACCCCATGGCGATGGCCATGATGTTGATCCATCTTTAGTCTG
>JAHDEM010000009.1:1735-57900 GCA_020628895.1 Candidatus Endobugula sp. | reverse complement strand
CCGGACGACCATCACCCCATGGCGATGGCCATGATGTTGATCCATCTTTAGTCTGAGTATCAACAGATTTCCATAAAGCAAAATCTCGTGGATCTTCTTTTACGTCCCCTACTTCTATCCGAGCACCAGCGAGTAACTCATCTGGCTTTTTGCCCGATAATTTACCGTAAGAATCAAATTTATCCACTCGATAATACACATCGTTATTGCTAGCTACATACGCGTAACCCTTGTCAACGAGCACGCTCACCATATTAATAATATTGCCTATATGAGCAGTTGCACGCGGCTCTTGGCTGGGAGGTTGTACATTAAGTAACTCCTCATCTTCGTGCATGGCATCAATAAAACGTTCTGCTAGTGTTGCACTGTCTTCTTGGTTTTCTTGTGCTCTTTTAATAATTTTATCGTCAACATCGGTAATATTACGCACGTACTCGACTTCCCATCCCTGTGAACGTAAAAAACGTACGATCACATCAAACGATACTAATACTCGCGCATGTCCTATATGACAGTAATCGTAAACAGTCATTCCACACACATACAAACGAATCTTACCCTCTTCTATGGGTGTAAATACGGCTTTGTCTCGTGTTAGTGTGTTATAAATTTTTAAAGTCATTACGTTCTCTATTTATGAATATTGCAAATCTATTGTTCATTTCGTTTCGGGTTAACCTACGAAGGTATCTCGTAAACCGATGGTACGATTAAACGTGAGTATTTCTGATCGAGTATCACGACAAAAATAACCTTCTCGTTCGAATTGATATGTCGTACCTACAACAGCATTGGCCAAACCTATCTCACCCACGCACTGAGTCTTTTTCTCTAAGCTGCTTGGGTTGATCAATGATAAAAAGTCTTTATCACCCGCATCTGGCGATTCGTCAGTAAATAAACGATCGTATAAGGCAACATCAAACGTAGCGTGTTGCTTACCGTCAACCCACTGAATAACGCCTTTGGGTTTAATTCCATCTTCGGGGTTATTACCAACCGTTCCTTCTATGACTCGCGCTTTTACTTCAACAATATTACCTTGCTCATCCTTTACACATTCATCGGCTTCAATCACATAAGCATTACGCAGGCGCACTCGCTTACCAATCACTAAGCGTTTATATTTTTTATTCGCTTCTTCTCTAAAATCATCAGCATCAATAAAAATTTCTCGGCTAAAAGGTAACTCGCGCTCTTCTAAGTCATCCCTATTTGGATGCCCCTGAGCATGCATTACTTCTGTCTTATCTTCTGGATAATTCGTTAAAGTGACCTTTAAAGGATTCAGCACACACATCGCTCGAGGAGCATTTTTATCTAAATCATCACGAATCGCATGTTCTAACATAGCGACATCAACAACACCATCGGATTTAGTCACACCGATCATATCGCAAAATTTACGCAAGGCTTCCGGTCTAACGCCACGTCGACGCAGACCAGCAATCGTAGGCAAACGAGGGTCATCCCAACCGTCAACATGCTGCTCATCAACCAGCTGTTTTAGTTTACGTTTTGAGGTCACGGTGTAATTTAAATTAAGGCGGCCAAATTCGTATTGCGTCGGTTCACTAGGAACAGGCAAATGCTGAACAAACCATTCGTACAAAGGACGATGATCTGCGAACTCAAGTGTACAAATCGAATGGGTAATACCCTCTATAGCATCCTCTTGCCCATGGGCAAAATCATAAGTGGGATAAATGCACCAATCGTCGCCTGTTTGGTGGTGAGTTTGCTTACGTATACGGTATAAGATAGGGTCACGCATATTCATATTCGGGCTGGCCATATCGATTTTAGCCCTTAATACACATGTTCCTTCATCGTAGTGGCCTTCTCGCATTTTGGTAAACTCGGCTAAATTCTCTTCTATCGTTCTCTCACGATAAGGGCTATTTTGACCGGCCTCGGTTAATGTCCCGCGGTACTCACGTGCTTGATCAGCCGTTAAGTGGCATACATAGGCTTTACCCTGTTCGATTAAATCAACCGCCCAGTCATGTAGTTGCTGAAAATAGCTAGAGGCATAACGTACATCGCCTTGCCAACGAAACCCTAACCATTCAACATCGCGAATAATGGCATCGATATATTCTTGGTCTTCTTTCGCCGGATTAGTATCGTCAAACCTAAGATTGCAGACACCACCAAAGGTCTCGGCCAAACCAAAATTTAAACAAATCGATTTCGCATGCCCAATATGAAGGTATCCATTAGGCTCTGGAGGAAAACGAGTAACGATTTGCGGCGTTTTACCTGACTGAATATCGCCCTGAATAATTTGTTCTAAAAAGTGCGGCGGGCGAGAAGGTTTGTCATTGGCATTATCATTATCTAGGTGGGTCCTAGAACCTATGGGGGTATCATTTACGGTCATAAATTATCCGTTACAGCATCCGATGAGTAGAAGAAATGTGTTAAAAGGCGTATTATAGCGGGCTCTTGATGTTCTCACATAATAAATTCACAGAGTAATACACATTATTTACTGTGATAGCGTATAAGCATTGAACTCAAATACCTATATTTAACAATAACAGGATATTTTAATGGTCACGTTACATACTAATTTTGGTGATATTACTATTGAGTTGGATTTTGAAAAAGCGCCTATTTCGGCAGCCAATTTCCAGCAATACGCAGAAGATGGATTTTATGAAGGCACTATTTTTCACCGTGTAATCAATGATTTTATGATTCAAGGCGGTGGTTTTGACGATCAAATGGAGCAAAAAGAAACGCGAGCACCTATTGCCAATGAAGCAGACAACGGTCTTAAAAACGACTGTTACACAGTGGCAATGGCAAGAACAATGGACCCTGATAGCGCTAGCTCACAGTTTTTTATTAATGTTAAAGACAATGATTTTTTGAACCATACGGCTAAAAACACCCAAGGTTGGGGATATTGCGTATTTGGTAAGGTCACTGAAGGTCAAGACGTTATCGATGCTATTAAAGTTGTTGAAACTGGTTCCAGTGGCTTCCATCAAGATGTACCTGTAGAAGCCGTCATCATTGAAAAAGTCACTATTTCTGAAAAAGCCTCTACCGAAGCAGCTAACGCTTAATACGCTTCCAATAGCACTTAAAACTAATAGAGACCAATGAGCTTACTGTTTATTTCAGACCTCCATCTCGACCCTAAAAGGCCTGCTATCACGCAGGCTTTTTACCATTTTCTAGAAACAAAAGCCCAACAGGTACAAGCTCTCTACATATTGGGCGACTTTTTTGAAGCTTGGCTGGGGGATGACGACGACACTCCGCTTTATCAAGAAGTCATCGAAAAACTTCATACTTACAGCACCCAAGACGGCCATCAGCTGTATTTTATGCATGGCAACAGAGATTTTTTGGCAGGAGAAGATTTTGCCCAACGCTGCCAGGCTACCTTGCTTAATGACCCCTACGTGCTTAGTTACAACCATTCAAACTACCTGCTGATGCATGGCGACAGCTTATGCACTAAAGATGTCGATTATCTGGCCTTTAGGAAAATGGCTCGTTCCACACAGTGGCAACAACAATTCTTGGGGCAGCCTATCGAGCAAAGACGCCAAATTGTGGCTGAAATACAAGATAAAAGCCAAACCATGAAAAGCCTAAAAGCAGCGGATATTATGGATGTCACCGAAGAAGAAGTGATACGCATTATGGAAGAGCATAATGTGCATAACCTTATTCATGGACATACCCACCGACCGAATAAACACACGTTAACCATTAAACATAATACTGTTGACGCTGAACGTTGGGTACTGGGAGATTGGGGGGAAAAGGGATGGTATATAGAAATAGATGACAGCGGTCCTTCGCTCATATCATTTGATATTTAATCCATTAGGTAAGATCGAATTTATACGATCTGGTCGATTGTTTGCTTAGTCAATTCTTCTACCTTAGCCCAGTTCTTTTCTGCGATAAGCGAACCAGCTACCATCCAAGAACCACCAAAGGCAAAGACATTTGGCAGAGAATAAAAGTCCATAAAGTTGTCTGGAGTTAAACCGCCAGTAGGGCAAAACTTAAGGTCAGGAAAAGGGCCACCTAGTGCTTTAAGCATTGGGATTCCGCCAACGACCGTGGCTGGGAACAACTTAAAATACTCCAAACCATACTCTTTTCCAAGAATGACATCACTCGGACCATTAACGCCGGGTAAAATTTCTACGCCATTTGCTTTTGCAGCATCAAGCAGGGATGCAGTAATACCTGGAGTTACCATAAAATCGACACAGCCCATCTTAGCCAGCTCTTCAATTTGGCTCGTTTGAGTGACTGTACCTGCACTGATACAAAAATCAGGGAATTCTTGTTTAGCTAGCTTAATAGCATCCATTGCTGCATCAGAACGCAAAGTGATTTCTAATGACGTAATACCCCCGCGACCCAATGCTTGCGCCAAGGGAATAATATCTTCTGCAACATCTACCTTTATCACAGGTAATGCTGGCGCATGATTTTGGTTAAATTCAGCGACGTTCTTTTGCATATTTACTTTCCTAATATTTACTCAACATGATGACTTCGCCCTCATATAAAAAGCGAAGCCACTAGTTTATGGATATGGCTGCTATTATCAAGCGTCCCAGTCAAATACACTAGCACCTTCTTCAGCACTGGTAACCACTTTCCTCATGGAAGCAAATAAATGACGTCCTAGCGTATCGTCAATTTCAGGTTCCGCCGATGCTGTACGTGCGTTTAGCGTGTTTTCATCTAGCTCTACTTGTAATAGACCTTGTTCAGCATCAACAGTAATTAAATCACCATCCTGCAACTTCGCAATATTACCATTTAATTTGGCTTCTGGGGTTAAATGAATAGCAGCAAGCACCTTACCTGAGGCTCCAGATAATCGACCGTCGGTGATTAGGGCAACTTTAAAACCTTTATCCTGCAACACTGCTAGTGGAGGCAACATTTTATGTAATTCAGGCATACCATTTGCCGCTGCACCCTGAAAACGTACAACCGCAACAAAGTCTTTTTCCAATTCCCCATTTTTAAAGGCTTCCTGTAACTCTTCCTGAGAAGAAAAAGTATGGCATGGCGCTGTAATTTTGCGGAATTCAGGTTTTACGGCAGATGCCTTAACCACTGCCTTACCTAAATTACCCTGTAGTAGACGCACACCACCCTCTTTATCAAAAGGCTCTTTTGGCGAACGTAATATTTCAGTATTACGGCTAGCGGTTACGGATGATGACCACGATAAAACGCCAGTTTCAGTATTGAGCTCTGGCTCTTTCTCATAGGGGTCAAGACCTGCGCCCATAACAGTTTGCACATCTTCATTAAGCAAACCTTCCTGTCTAAGCGCATGGACCATAAATGCAATACCGCCTGCATCACGGAAGTGGTTAACATCCGCTGAACCATTCGGATACACCTTGGCGATTAATGGGACCACTTTAGATAGCGCATCAAAATCTTCCCAAGTGATATTTAAGCCAGCGGCTTTCGCCATAGCAACGATATGAAGAGTATGGTTGGTTGATCCGCCAGTAGCCAATAAGCCAATAATGGAGTTAACAAATGATTCTGCCGTCACTACCTGCGATAGTGGGGCTGATTTAACAAGCCGTCTAACTGACTCATCAGTCAATGCATCACGCAATTCGGTACCTGTATTCACAAACGATGTTGAAGGCAGTTGAACCCCTAACATCTCCATTAATAGCTGGTTTGAATTAGCAGTACCGTAGAAAGTACAAGTGCCTGCACTATGGTAAGAGGCAGACTCTGTTTTAAACAGCACATCGGTGCCCACCTCACCTTTAACAAATTTCTCTCTAATAGCCGCTTTTTCGCTATTAGGGATACCCGATGTCATTGGCCCTGCTGGAATAAATACGGTAGGTAGATGCCCAAATTGCAATGCTCCCATCATCATACCTGGGACAATTTTATCGCACACACCTAAGCAGGCCACTGCATCGAACACATTGTGAGTTAATGAAACCGCCGTTGCCATTGCGATAACATCACGACTAAACAGGCTTAACTCCATTCCAGGCTGGCCTTGCGTGACTCCATCGCACATAGCCGGAACACCACCAGCGACTTGAGCAGTGACACCAAGCTGGCGAGCCACTTCTTTCATTCGCTCCGGATAAGTGAGCAACGGTTGATGTGCTGACAACATATCGTTATATGCAGTGACAATACCAATGTTTTGGCTACGGTGCTCAGCAATAGAATCTTTATCAGAATCAGGGCTTGCTGCAACGACATGAGCCATATTACTGCACGATAAACAATCCGCAGGGGGTGCTTTACTCTGAACTCTATCTAGACGTGCTAAATATGCATCACGTGATGACTGGCTACGCGCCTTAATGTTACCGGTAACTTCTTGGATAATTTTGTTCATGATTTACGACTCTGGAGTATAAAATACAGATAGTGGAGACTGCTGCTGATCAATAACAGCACTGATAGGTAAAGTTAGAGGATCATTATCTTTCTTTGCCTGTTCAAATACAACCGCTTTGGACTCACCAACAATATGCAAAGCCAGCCAATGGGTTTCCAATAAAGTGGATAAACTCCATGTAATACGCTGCTCTATTGAAGATGCTGACTGTGTTGTCATTAAGCGGGTCTTATCTGACAAATCAAGCATTTGGCTGATATTGTCCGAGTCAGGGAAAAAAGAAGCTGTGTGACCATCGCCCCCCATACCTAAAATAGCAACATCTAATGGTAACTTGATAGAAGAAAGCGCCTGTCTAGAGTTATCTAAAGCCACCTCTCCGTCACCACCGACATACATCGGAAAAAAAGTAGGCTGGCTAGCCAATTGACTAATTAAGTTATCTTTAATTAATTTAGCATTGGAGCGAGAATCTGAATCATCAACACAGCGCTCATCCACTAAAGTGATTTGCACTTTTGACCAATCAAAATCTTGTTTAGCTAGATACTGAAACAATAATTTAGGTGTACCACCACCAGAAAACGCAATGCTTGCACAGCCATCTTTTTGGATCGCTTGATCAAGTTTTTCCAGTATATTGGCAGCTAATTCCACTACTAACGCTTGATGGTTATCATAGGTTTTCATTATGAGTTTCTCCCATAATCAAACCATTGACGCCCATCTCTAGACAACATAACAGTGGATTCTACAGGCCCCCAACTACCGGCATTATATTTTAATGCGGGTTGTGAATTCGCTTCCCAACCTTCAATAATACCGTCAACCCAACCCCAAGCGGCGCCCAACTCGTCTGCACGCATAAAGAGAGTCTGGTCGGCTCTAATCACATCCAACAACATACGCTCATAAGCACTAGGAGAACGGTGGTCTTTAAATGCTTTATCAAAGGAAAGGTCTAAACCAACACTTTGCAGTTCTGTTTCTTCACTCAAACCGGGCACTTTATTAATTAGCCTAAGCTCAACACCTTCATTCGGTTGTAAACGAATCGTTAAGCGGTTAGCTGGCAGACTTGCCGAGCCGGCTAAGACCTGATGAGCAATCGGTTTAAATTGAATAGTGATTTCGGAGTAACGAATAGGCATACGCTTGCCTGTACGTAGATAAAAAGGCACACCATGCCAGCGAGAATTCTCAATTTCTGCTTTTACAGCAACAAAGGTTTCTGTATTAGATTCGCTATCTTGAGCATCTTCTTCGTTGATGTAAGCAGCAGCGACTTTATCGTCAGCGACACCTTGCTCATATTGTCCACGAATGGTTAACGCCTCAACATTCTCTGCCGTAATTGGCTTTAGACAGCGCAAAGCTTTGAGCTTTTCATCGCGAACATCATTAGAATCGTTTTTAGCTGGCGGCTCCATACTCACCAAACATAACAACTGCAACAAGTGGTTTTGGACCATATCACGTAAGGCACCCGCTTTATCATAAAATGCCCAACGGCCACCCGCTCCTACCGTTTCTGCTGCCGTAATCTGCACATGATCGATATAGTGGCGGCTCCATAAGGGCTCAAATAGTGAGTTAGCAAAGCGAAGCGCTAAAAGGTTTTGAACCGTTTCTTTACCTAGATAGTGATCAATACGATAAATCTGATCTTCGTTGAAGATAGCTTGGAAATGTTGATTAATCTCTTCAAAAGAAGCTTTAGAATCACCCAGCGGCTTTTCTACGACTATACGTGTATTTTCAACCAACTTAGCATCATCTAATGCTTTACACACTTTTGAGAAAATATTAGGAGGAGTCGATAAATAAACAACATTATCGTTGTCATTAAGTTCGCTCTTTAATGTCAACAAGGATTCAGGAGAAGTGGCATCACCTACAAACTGCTTGACACGTGCAGAAAATAATTCCCACATATCAGATTTAACTTCGATGGTATATTCGCTTTTTTCAATCCAAGTTTTGACATTTTTGAAGAATTCTTCTTCAGTAAAACGCCCTCGGCCTATACCATAAATAGTGGTACCTTCTGGTAACAACCCCTGGCATTCTAAATTAAATAAGGCGGGATATAGCTTTCTAAAGGCTAGGTCACCTTCGCCGCCGATTATTAAAATATTACAAGGCTTAATCATAAAATGTAGTCACTCAATGCCCTACAGATACACTGTAGGGCTTTTGTTTTTATTAATTGTTAACGGCATATCACACTATTATAGTGCAAGTAAGTAACCTGACGTATCTAACATACGGTTAGAGAAACCCCACTCATTGTCATACCACGATAATACTTTCACTTGATTACCAATAACACGTGTATGGCTTGCATCGGCAATACTTGAAGCAGGATTATGGTTAAAGTCGATACTCACTAGTGGAACGCTATTTAATGCTAATACACCAGCTAAAGGCCCTTCCGCAGCAGTTTTTAATATGCTGTTAACCTCTTCTACCGAAGTATCGCGACCCGCTTCAAAAGTAAAGTCTAGTAGAGATACGTTAATTGTGGGAATACGAATCGCCAAACCATCGATTTTTCCAGCCATCTCGGGGATAACAAGGCCAACAGCTGCAGCCGCGCCGGTTTTTGTTGGAATCATAGATTGAGTTGCTGAACGCGCACGGAATAGATCAGTGTGATAAACATCAGACAGACGCTGGTCATTAGTATAAGAGTGGATAGTATTCGCTAAGCCTTTAACAATACCTACTTCGTTGTGTAAGGTATGTACTAATGGAGCCAAACAGTTAGTTGTACATGATGCATTCGAAATAATGTTGTCTTCTGCTGTCAATAGCTGGTGGTTAACACCATAAACAACTGTTTTATCAACATTTTTACCTGGTGCTGAAATAACCACTTTTTTAGCACCGGCATCAATATGTGCTTGTGCTTTACTACCTTCTGTAAAGAAACCTGTACATTCCATAACTAAGTCAACACCCAAATCACCCCATGGAAGCAGGGCTGGGTCACGCTCGCTCAATACTGTGATTTTTGTATCATCTATTAGGATACTATCACCGTCAGCACGGATGTCTTCGGGTAAAGTGCCATGAACTGAATCGTATTTTAATAAGTGAGCATTTATTTCTGTATCACCAAGGTCGTTGATGGCAACAATTTCAAAATCGATATCTGCTCGACGCTCTAACCATGCACGCATTACATTACGACCGATACGACCAAATCCATTAATTGCAACTTTTTTCATAGGGTTACCTTATTTTTACATTTACTAGTTTTCTATTTTTCATTGGATACTGTGAGTCACATGCATACTTGAAAAACAAGAGATGATTGCTATGTGACCCAGCATACTTTACGTCGTTCAACCAAACAGATACTTTACCTCTCCCACAAAGGGATAAAAAGTATATTCTCAGCAAAAACTATGCATTTAAAACGTTATAATAGGTTAAACATTAATAAGTTTGTATACTACTCTAATATGAAGCTAATTAACACTGGGTTTTCCCTCTACAACTAGACCTTCAAGCATTCCAAATCCTATGAATGCAGTATGTACGAGTTATTTTAATGAGATATTACAACCCACAAACATTTAATAGATTTTATGGATTATTAAGAAAAAAAGGCAGGAGCTAAAATTTAAAACGTTATAAGTTACGCGTATCATTATCAGCAGGATAAAAAATATACCTGCTGATAAAAAATTGATACTTAGGATAGCATTACAACTCATGCTTCCAAGGAGGATTGGCACCGGCTCGGGAAACGGTCACTGCCGCAACAGAAGCACCAAATGATAAGGCTTCTGACAACTGGCTCTTATCTATATTTTTAATTGATGTTTTATCTAAAACACTTAATTCGGATAATTTGGCAATAAAACCTGCATTATAGGTATCTCCTGCACCAACGGTATCAACCACCTCTACTAACTTAGAGGGAACTTCAACAATGGATTTATCTGCCATCATGGCTTTCGCGCCATCCTTACCCCGAGTCATAATAACAATAGAAGCTCCCTTATGGATAAGCTGCTCCATCTTAGTATCTTGAGACAAGCTTGTATCTGCAATCATCCAATCCAGATCTTCATCAGACACTTTTACGATATCAGCACAGGCGAGCATTCGATCCAACCTTTCTCGATAGATTGCTTCATCAGAAATAAAATTCGCCCTAATATTAGGATCAACCATGATGACTTTATTATCAGACTCATTTTCAGCAATAGCTCGATAAGCATCTGCCGCAGGCTCACTACACAAACTAATGCCGCCTAGGTAGATAGCAGCAATATCTGTGGGTATCTCTGGTAAGTCTTTTTCAGAAAACACCCTGCCCGCAGTATTTTCATCATAAAAAGTATACTTAGCATGCCCATTGACAAGCTGAACAAACGCCAGTGTTGTTGGGTTACTACTTTCAACGACCAATGAGGTATCTACCAAACTTGCTTCTAGCGCTTCTCGCAGCTGAGTACCAAAGAGATCTGTAGATAAACCCGTTAGCATTTTTGTACTAACACCCAAACGACCCAAGGCGATAGCCGTGTTAAAAATAGCACCTCCAGAATGAGGAGCATAGGTGGTATTCCCATCATCAGAAGTCGACGGGATCATATCGATTAGAGCCTCACCACAACAAAGAATCATACATATAACCTTTAATTAATATAAAAAAATAGCTGACACTGCAGCTATAATCATAGCGTTTGACACGCTAAGCGATAACGAATACAAAGGAGTTCGTCAGGAGAGCAATCTACCCCTTCTCCAGACCGACCTACTGGCTGATCATCATTACGATCAAACCAAGAATTAACAGGTTCAACACCAATGCCGTAAAAATCACCCAATTGAGCAACACTCGTCACTCCTGGGTTAGCCACCCACAACAAGCAATGAGGTAACAATGTTTCATCCCACGTAAGCACTGCCTTATAATTTTCATATGGGTAGTGTAATTCAACTTGCCCATCTGTATCCCAGAGCTGAACAAGATCTTCACCTGGGGGTAGCGGGTGGCGCCATATATTAACATTACCACCACCCATCACTTCAACATTTCCGTCATTATTTAATAATGTATCAGGAACAAAGCGACTAGTGGGAGGAGAAAACCTCTCAATAATTGTCCGCGCATGAGTATATTCAGGCGATTTAATAAAAAGGCTATTCTGTTTACGAGGAACTGCAAAGATAGGGTGCAAACCAACTGGTAGCTTGCATGCTTGATTGACATCAATAGTTAAAGAGAAGTCAACAGCTGCTTGATCTGGGGCTAGAGTAATTGACCTTTCAACACAATTAACTATATGGCCGTCAGGATAAATTATTCGAAGAGTAATACGATCTTTGCTTTTAGAACACACATCCCATTCATGATCCGTACAAAAGCCATGGTGAGATTCATCAATAGAAATTGAGCCGAACGGCACACAAGGCCATTCGCCTCCTAGAAATTGTAGATGTGCAGGGATATATTCTAAACTTGAAGACTTCAGTTCAGGCTCACCCCAAGGAGCAGAGGCTAAAGGTTTTGCTTTTATGCTATCTGGTAAACTAAATACTAGGTTATCGATCGAAGCACCCACAGAGAGAACATCGACTGATGTAAACTCATTAGTTAATGTCCATACTGTGGGTTTTCTATACTCCATCTCAAATAACGTAAAATCACAAAACCTTTAGATAACAACAATTACGCAATACGCATTGTTGTATCAGGGTCAAAGTAAACCGCTTTACTTAAATTAAATGCCAATGTTGCACTTTCACCGGCACTGATTTCAGCATCAGCACGAAGACGTGCAATTACTTCTTGACTACCCAAGTGTGTAATAGCAAAAGTATCAGAACCTGCAGGCTCAACAACCTCAATCAAACAAGATTTTTCAACAATTTCTGTTGAGTTCCTGTCTGCACCATCAACATCAGTTAGGGCTTCTGGGCGAATACCAAATACAATTTTCTTACCAACATAATCGCTTAGCTGACCCTTGTCTTTAATTGGCAAAGTAACGTTATTACCTTCTTTACCTTCAAGAACAATTTCAAGACCGTCACCTGATTTAGCAACCGTAGCATCGATTAGGTTCATCGATGGAGAACCCATGAAGTCAGCAACAAACATATTAACCGGATTGTTGTAGATTTCAGCTGGGCTACCTGCTTGCTGCAAATAACCATCTTTAAGAACAGCAATCTTAGTCGCCAGAGTTAACGCTTCGATCTGATCATGAGTTACATAAACAATCGTTGTACCCATTCTCTGGTGTAAGCGCTTGATTTCTGTACGCATATCAACACGTAGTTTCGCATCAAGGTTTGATAGAGGCTCGTCAAACAAGAAGATCTTAGGATCACGAACTAACGCACGGCCCATTGCAACACGCTGACGCTGACCACCAGACAACTGTCCTGGTTTACGATCCAGCAACTGAGAGATTTGCAACATATCGGATACTTCATTGATCGCTTTCTGTTGCTCTTCTTTGCTAATACCACGGATTTCCATACCGAAGCTGATATTCTCGCCAACAGTCATATTTGGGTATAGTGCGTACGACTGGAACACCATTGCAATATCGCGGTTTGATGGGTGTAAACCAGCAACGGATTTTTCACCAATCTTGATATCACCACCAGTGATATCTTCAAGACCCGCGATTGTGTTCAACAGTGTTGACTTACCACAACCAGAAGGCCCAACCAATACTAGGAAACCGCCATCTTCGATTTCTAAGTCGATACCTTTTAGAACATCAACGGATTTGCCATAAGTTTTGTGTAAGTTTTCAATAGTAAGAGAAGCCATGATTTTTTATCCTTTAACTGCACCGGCCATTAAGCCGCGGACGAAGTAACGTCCAGAAACGATGTATACGATTAGGGTGGGTAAAGCAGCTAAAATAGCGCCTGCAAAGTGAACATTATATTCCTTCACCCCTGTTGAAGAGCTAACCAAGTTGTTTAATGCAACCGTCATTGGTGTTGTATCAAAGTCAGCGAATGATGCTCCAAATAAGAAGTCATTCCAAATACCTGTAAATTGCCAGATAACACTTACCACAATGATAGGCGCTGAACTAGGCAATAGAATGCGGAAGAATATTTGGAAGAAGGTCGCCCCATCAATTTGTGCAGCTCTAACCAGCTCTGTTGGGAACGCCTCATAATAGTTACGGAAAAACAAGGTCGTAAAACCTAGACCGTAAACCACATGAACCAATACCAGACCTGATGTCGAACCCGCTAGACCAACCAAACCTAAAATTTTAGCCATTGGGATCAATACAATCTGAAATGGAATAAAGCAAGACAGTAACAACATACCAAAAACAATACCGTCACCTTTAAAGCGCCACTTGGTTAAGACATAACCATTTAAAGCACCTAAAACGGTAGATATCATTACTGCTGGCACAACCATCAAAATGGAGTTAATGAAATAAGGTTTTAAACCTGTTGGTTGAACACCAATCTGAGCGTACGACCATGCATTCAACCACGGCTCAAAAGTCCACTCAACAGGCAAAGCCATCATATCACCGCTACGAATTTCGCTTAACGGCTTCAAGGAGTTAACAACCATTACATATAATGGCAATAGGTAATAAATAACGAACAATATTAGAACGATATAAATTATTGTGCGTATAAGAGCATTACCCTTAACAGCGTTATCTTGAGAAACACCACTCATTTTCTCTCTCCGCTTTTCAATTCACTGTAAACATAAGGAATAATGATCGAGAAGATCATAATTAACATGATAATAGCTGATGAGGCACCAATACCCATAGAATTACGCGTGAACGTATATGAATACATAAAGGTTGCCGGGAGCTCTGTCGCTCTACCAGGACCACCACCAGTTAAAGCAATAACTAAATCGTATGCTTTAATTGCTAAATGCGCCAATACCACGAACGCCGACAAAAACACAGGGCGCATTAGAGGAATAATAATTTTTCTGTAGATAGTGACAGATGAAGCACCATCTATTTGCGCAGCTTTGATAATCTCATTATCAACGCCACGAAGGCCTGACAAGAACATAGCCATAATAAAGCCTGAGGATTGCCAAACAGCAGCGATCACTACAGTATAAATAGCCATGGTACGATCTTTAATCCAATTGAATTCGAAAGATTCCCAACCAAGGTTTTGCATAGTGTTTTCAAGACCGATACCTGGATCCAAAAACCATTTCCATGCTGTACCTGTCACGATAAATGACAATGCCATTGGGTATAAATAGATAGGTCTAATAACACTCTCAGCGCGTATCTTTTGGTCTAGCAAAATAGCCAACAACAATCCCATAATGGAACTAATCAAGATGTAGAGAATACCGAAAATTGCCAAGTTTTTAATAGCTAACCACCAGTTAGGGAGCGCCCACAACTTAGAATAATTTTCAAGACCAACCCACCCGTAGGAAGGTAACATTTTAGAGTCCGTCATGGACAAATACCCTGTGTATACAATAAATCCGTACACACACACTAAAATCAGTAAACAGCTTGGCGCCAAAATAATCTTAGGCAACCACTGCTGGAATCTATATTTCATATTTATCTCACTATAATGTTAAATTGGCCGACATAAAGCCGGCCAATACTCTGACTGCATCACTCTATTATAGAGCAATACAGACAGAAATTACGTTTTTTTAAGAGACTTACTTAGCTGCGTCGATAGCTGCTACTAACTCTTGAACGGCTTCTTCACTAGAATATTCACCGTTAAAGTGAGCAGTTACAACGTCATAAAGAGCTCCTTTGATCGCATCTGGTGCAGCATGACCATGAGCCATTGAACCATATAAACGACCAGCTGAGTTAGCTTCCGCTAGGTCAGCAATACCTTTCTTACCACAGTCATCAAATGCAGCATCAGATACGTCTGTACGCGCAGGCACAGAACCTTTAACTACGTTAAATGCCGATTGGAACTCAGGGCTTAATACTGATGATGCCATTGCTAGCTGAGAAGCTTTTTTGTCATCACTAACGTTGAACATAGCAAATTGGTCAGCGTTAAATGTTACAGCACCTTGAGTACCAGGGAAACGTACGCAAACAAAGTCTTTACCAGGCACTTGACCAGCGTTAAGGAATTCACCTTTCGCCCAGTCACCCATCAATTGTACACCTGCTTTGCCTTCGATAACCATTGCAGAAGCCAAGTTCCAGTCACGACCAGAGAAATTGTCATCTACATAAGAGCGAAGTTTAGCCATACGGTTAAATGCTTCTAGCATTTTGGCACCGCCTAAAGCAGCAGGATCTAGATCGATAAAGGCTGATGTATAGAAGTCATCACCTAAGCTTAGAGCAACAGCATCAAAAATTGTCGCTTCTTGCCAAGCTTGACCACCATGAGCTAAAGGAGTAATACCGTTAGCTTTCATGCCATCTAGTACCGCAACAAATTCTTCCCAAGTAGTTGGCGCTTTACCACCAACAGCGTCAAGAGCTGATTTGTTGAACCACATCCAGTTAGTTGAATGGATATTTACAGGAGCAGAAATCCAGTTACCGTCGTGCTTAGCGAACTTCTGTAATGCTTTAGGTACTACAGCATCCCAGTTTTCCTTAGCAGCAGCGGCATTCAAGTTACCTAGAGCACCATCAACATTAGCCCAATCTAAGATTGCATAACCTAGCATTTGAGCCGCTGTTGGAGGGTTACCAGCAGTTACACGAGCACGCAATACAGTGTTGGCATTATCACCACCACCACCAGCGATAGGCATATCTGACCAGCTGATACCTTTAGATTCCAAGTCAGCTTTAAGCACGTCTAGTGCTTTCGCTTCACCACCTGAAGTCCACCAGTGCATTACTTCTACGTTGCTATCTGCTGTCGCAGCATTTGCAGCACCCATAATTAGTGCAGCTGATGCGGTTAGTTTAAGAGTCTTTGTTAAGTTAGTTCTTATCATTTATTTTTCTCCAACAGGTTTTATTCGTTATTTTTCCTATATCAGAAGGATAATAGCGTTACATATTTTGCAACGTTTTAAACTTTACCCCGATCATCCTAAAAGCGCAACACATTATTTCAATTAAGACCCCATATACCCTCGTTTTTTATCGACACGTGATAAAGATTGAAGCGCCAAACAAAAAAACAACAAAAAAACAATAATTATTTTGTATAAAACCACCAAAATTTGCACCAAAAACCAAACATATATACATTTTAATTTCAACGAAAATAATTCTCGCGCAAAGGCTTTCTATGAAATTTAAAACGTTAATTTGTAAGGTTTTAAAAATAAGGGATGGATAAGGGATTAAAAAAAACCGATAAAAAATGTTATGCTACGCGAATGTATAAAAGGTGAAAAATGGTGACACAATTAAATAACACCATCATAATAATAAGTAAGACCTATAATTATCTATAACTAAAATAGCATACAAACGAATTAACATCATGAAATCAGATGAGCGCCCCACGTTAAAAACCATCTCGGAATTAACGGGCTTGGCAATTACTACCGTATCAAGAGCATTATCAGGCGCTCCAGAAATCGCCCTTAAAACTCGCCATCGTGTCGCCAGTGTTGCAGAAGAGATTGGCTACGTTCCCGACAGAGCTGCACAACGATTACGCACAGGAAAAACAAAAGTCGTTAGCTTAGTATTATGCCCACACCAAGAATCCATTGGTTTTGGCAACTCATTGATCGTAGGTCTAACTCGAGCACTTCATGGTTCTGGCTACCACCTTAATATAACCCCTAGTTTTAGCAAGGAAGATGAATTAAGCCCAATCAAGTCGATTGTCAGAAATAAATTTTCTGACGGAATTATTTTTACTCGCACACAACCTTTCGATAATCGCATACGCTATTTATTAGAGGTCAACCATCCTTTTATTAGTCATGGCAGAACAGAATTTGCTGCACCGCATTCATATGTTGATTACGACAACCAACGTTTTGCCTATGAAGCGGTTAAAAGGCTTGTTGAAAAGAAAAGCAAAAAAATCTGTATTATTTTGCCCCCAACAACACTTTCTTTTAATCAGCATTTACACACCGGATTTATGAAAGCAATCAGGGATTTTAATGTGGATTTTGAAATCCCTGAAAACATTGACCTTGATTCAGAAAGTCACGAAATACGATCATGGATAAGCGAAAGAATTAAAAAGGGAAATGCACCAGACGGCTTTGTGTGCCCAGGAGAAAGTTCTTACCTAGCGATTACATCAGGGCTAAGAGATCAATTACCTGTAGAGTATGTCATCACACATTATAACTTTGTTGTTAAATCAACATCAGGAATATTAGATCAGCTGGCAACACCGGTTGACCAAATTATCGAAGATATTGAAATGACCGGCGAAGCTTTGGGTAAACACATGCTTGATAAATTGCGTAATAGTGATAACGAGCTAGGTCAAACATTACTCGCCCCGCAACTTAAATTTTTACCTAACGAATAAATTGTTTTTTGCCTGAACATTAATGATTGCAAGTTAGTGTTCTGGCAAAAAACCAGAACATCCCAACAAAATGCTGCAAAGCAACAAAAAATTATACAGGTATATACCCGTATAATCGCATTATTTTTACTGTGTCAGATTTGCAATTGACTGTACCAATTCATTAACGGCTTCTTGACTAGTTAACTCACCGTTAAAATGTGCAGTAACCACTTCATAAAACGCCCCTTGAATTTCAGTAGTAGACGCATGTCCGTGAGCCATGGAACCGTATAAACGACCAGATGCATCCGCTTGAGCTAAATCTTCCATTGCTTTTTTCGCACAACTATCAAAACCATCGCTATCAAGATCCACCCTTGCAGGTATAGAGCCCTTGTAAACATTAAAACCAAACTGAACCTTTTTACTCATAATTGACGATGCCATCTCAAGCTGAACCGCCTTTTGTTCCTCTGCCACATCGTTAAACATAACAAACTGACCCGAGTTAAATGTTATTGCACCCTGAGTACCAGGGAAACGGATACAAATAAAATCCCTATCAGGCAATTTACCAACATTAAGAATCTCACCTTTAGCCCAGTCCCCCATGATCTGCATACCCGCTTTTCCCTGAGCAACCATAGCTACGACAATATTCCAATCACGCCCGGAAAAATTATCATCAACATAAGTACGAAGCTTTGCCATACGATCAAAAGCTTCCAGCATTTTAGGGCCACTTAATACTAAAGGGTCCAGATCAAAAAAAGCCGATTGATAAAAATCATCACCTAAACCAAGAACAATAGAATCAAAAATCGTCATTTCTTGCCAAGCTTCTCCTCCATGACCTAAGGGTACAATTCCGTTTTCCTTCATTTTATCTAATACATTAACAAGCTCATCCCAAGTCTCCGGAGCTTTACCTCCTGCTGCATCAAGCGCCTCTTTATTAATCCATATCCAGTTAGTTGAGTGAAAGTCGATAGGTGCGGCTATCCAATCACCATTATGCTTAGAAAACTTTTGTACCGCACGCGGAATCAATCTAGACCATTCCTCTTTCTCCGCGACAGAATTTAAATTTCTTAATGCACCCTCTCTGTTAGCCCACTCTGTTATTTTATTGCCTAGCAAAGCTGCTGATGTTGGAGGGTTTCCAGCAATAACTCGAGCGCGCAAAACCTCACTAGAATTCCCTCCACCCCCTCCAACAATTGGCATATCAAACCACCCAATCCCCTTTTCAGCCAAATCTGACTTTAATGTACCAATAGCTTTTGCTTCTGCACCAACGGAAGTCCACCAATGCATCACCTCCACACTATTTTCTGCATAACTTACAGAAGCATTTAAATAGTACAGAGTGAATATTAAACATATTATTTTTCTTTTTATCTTAATCATTATTAATTTCCTTCAGCATAATCAATCATCATTCAACAAAAATAATTTCCACATAAAACTTGTAACGTTTTCATCTGCAGAAATGACGTTTTATGTAAATAAAAACAATGCTCGAAAAAAACATATGTTTATTAATAAAATGTCAATTTAGATAACCAAAGAAAACAATAACACGCAAGAAAAAATAAAGAATTTTATTAAATAAAGGATAAAAAATGGAATTTCGTCTAAAAAAATAGATTAAAGATAAAATAAAAAATAAACAGCAACAAAAATTTATATAATATATTTTTTTACTTATCGTAATAGATTGAAACGTTTTAATTAAAAACCATATTATAGATTAAAGGGTGAAAATGATAACAATAAATTATATTAAGGCAATAAATCATTAAAGAAATCAATCAAGATCTAGTACAGAAAAATAATTTTATCGCACTACCAAAAAATCATTATAAATAATGGATACTAGTTTTTAGAAAAAATATAATGAAAAATCTAAGTCATTTATATGACTACTCCAACCAATATTTTAACGAATCTATTGAACCAGATAACGCTTCAACCAATTCTTTACCGCAACCATCAAGTTTTTTACCGGAAACGCTTTTACGCACCGGGATTGATTCTCTATGAACATTAAATTAAACCTTAACCTCTTAACTAATAATAGAGTACGCCACCTGCATTTGAATATTTGATTGTTACTCACTTACATTATTAAACATAAGAGACTGTACATAACCAAATGTAATGACACACTGATCGCTAGGAAACCATATGCAAATAAAATCTTTTTCAGGTACTCTTTTAACAAAAAATCTCACCTTTAGCCAAGCCATCCATAATATGAGACCCAGTCATTCTATGAGCGGCCATCGCAACGCCATATTCCAATCACAGCTGAAAAAATTGTAAGATTTTAACCAAACAAGTTAACTAACAAAACAAATATGGCCAGGAGTCGTTAGTTAACTCAGTTGATAAAAACAGAAACTGTTAATCAAAAAGTAAAATCATCATCAATACAATGATCTAAAAAGTCACTTAAAAGAAAAATTATTATTAAATTTGGGGAGAATTTAAATAAGAGTATTTAATAAAAGAAAAAAATTAAAAATATCGATAAAAAATTATAATATTTTAACTGGAAATTAAATCTATGGAGATATTGTTTTTAAATAAAAACAATAAGTAGAAAAAGGCGTGATAGCAAATAAAAAAGTGCGGTAAAAAGTGCCGTAGAAATAAACCCTCATATCAATTGATGATACGAGGGTATTTTATTAGTCTATTAAAGCAAACGCATTTAAAGAATCGTAACAAGCCCCTAATGTATGGTAGTCATTTTTGCCTAATGGACTTTTAATATCAGAAATAAGCTGACCTTCCCGGGTTAACTTATGATGCCAAGCACCATATTCATGATCGACCAAATGCTTCCACGAATATTCCCAGATGCGCTGATAATCAGATGCATATTGCTCCTTACCTGTAACCGCAACTAGATAAGCTGCCGCTGCAAAGGACTCTGCATGCACCCAAAAATGCTTATCCCAATCACAGACATTACCTTCTGGATCAAAACCGTAAACTAGGCCACCGTGAGTATCATCCCATCCATACTCCATACCTTTAACAAATAGGTGCTCTGCACGCTCAACCATCCATGCTTCTGGGCGATACTGATATAACATTAATAATAACTTGGTCCACTCTGTTTGATGACCGGTTTGAAATCCCCAAGGACGAAACATATCATCTGGCTTATCGATATTGTATTGCCAATCAATATCCCACTGTTGGGTGAAATGCTCCCATATTAATTGTTGTTTTGAATCAGCAAGATCCTTACTGATACGAGAAGCAATCTGATAAGCCCTATCAAGAAATTGCTCGTCTTTGGTTGCAGCATAACAACTTAATAATGCCTCAACAGAATGCATATTGGCATTTTGACCACGATAATCATCTATCTGACCGCTGGCATTGTACTCATCGGCATATAGTTGATGTTCTTCTTGCCAGAACTTTTGACTCATCAATTCGTGGGTTTCGTACAAAGCATCTTTATATTCACTAAGTCCGCTATTGATCGCTTCGGCATAGGCCAGCATAACAAACGCCCAACCATAGCAGTAATCATTCTCTAACACAGGCTTAGCATTATCCAGCTCCCAATAAAATTGATTACCATCAACCGATCTATGCACTTGCTGTATAAAATTTAACCCGTGATGGCAGTACTCAAGATATGATTCATCATTGTTAATACGTGCCATACGCGCATAATTAATGACAAAGCGAGTACTATTCACTAAATGACGGCTATTAGGAGCAGGGATATTCCCATTCGTATTGTATACATGAAAGAACCCACCTTGGGCATCCACGCAAGTAGGGTGGTAAAAATCAAAAATCGCATTGATATGAGATTTAAGGAAATCTTTAGATCGAAAGTCAGGATTATTATTCATTGAGTCAGTATCTATAATTTTAGAAGTAAATAGGAAATCAGTAACATGACTGCCACCTTGCGACGGTACGAGATTCTAATCGAGTGCTTAATAAAATACACTAGGAAACACATTTTTGCTCTAATTAATAGCCCGTTAGCCCTCAGAATCTAACCCAAATTGATCTAAGAGTTAACCCAAACCGTAAAATTGATCGAAAAACAAACAAACTAAAAAGCATTTCCTTTTGTATGCAACCATATAAAAATTATTTTCATCTTATGCAGCATAAATATTGCTACTTTTTATACTCACATAAAAGCGTCAATTTGACTGAGTGAACTATCGACGATAAATAGTAGTCATAGAGCAATGACAGAAGTTTTAAATAGCCGCTATAATCATAGTCATAATGATTTAAATAACCCACTATAATTCCGCTAACTAAAAAGAGTGAATCACGTGAAAAATATCGTCTTTATTTCTTTACCCGCACTACTCATTAGTTTTATCACTCTTCTATTCAGTTTACACAGCCAAGCGAATACTTCACCCAAGGCTGATCAAGAAATAATCAAAAGCCATGCTATATCCATGCACGGTTCGATCAAATATCCAGCTAACTTCGAGCGCTTTGATTACACCTCTGCCAAAGCAAAAAAAGGCGGCAAGTTACGCTTACATGGTACGGGAACTTTCGACAGTCTAAACCCTTTTATCGCTAAAGGCACTCCGGCAGGTAATACTGGCTTATTGTACGATACTCTAATGGTTGCTTCACTGGACGAACCCTTTACCAAATATGGTCTATTAGCAAAGAGTATCGAATACCCTAAAGATAGAAGCTGGATTATCTTTCATTTACACCCAGAAGCTCGCTTTCACGACGACAGGCCCGTTACGGCTGATGATGTTGTTTTTAGCTTTAACCTTTTGATTGATCAAGGGCGACCCTTATATAAATTCTATTATGCCGATGTAGAAAAGGTTGAGGCTTTAGATACACATACCGTTAAGTTTACGTTTAAAAATAATCAAAATGCAGAATTAGCATTAATTATTGGTCAAGTACCCGTTTTACCTAAACATTTTTGGCAAGATAAAGAATTCGCTAAAAGCAGTCTAGAAATACCTATAGGCAGTGGACCTTACCGTGTGGCCAGTGTCGATGCAGGTCGTAACATTACTTATCAACGTAACAACAATTATTGGGCTAAAGATTTAGCAGTTAATAAGGACCAATATAATTTTGATTCGATTAGCGTAGATTATTATCGAGATACGAATGTTGCCATCGAAGCACTTAAAGCCAATGAGTATGACTATCGTTGGGAGAATAGTTCTAAATCCTGGGCAACAGCCTATGACGTACCCTCTGTAAGAAATAACATGCTGCTCAAAAATACTATTCCCCATGAAGCGAATAGCGGAATGCAAGCATTTATATTTAATCTACGCAAACCCATGTTTCAGGACGTTGAATTACGTAAAGCCATGTCTTATGCGTTTGATTTCGAATGGTCAAATCAGACTCTTTTTTATAATATTTATGAACGTACCAATAGTTTTTTCGTTAACAGTGAATTAGCATCATCCGGCTTACCTGATGAAAAAGAACTAGAACTATTATTACCTCTCAAAGAACAACTACCATCAAGTGTATTTAACGAAGCCTATACCCTACCTGTTACCGATGGCTCGGGACGTAATCGTAAAGGCTTAAGAACAGCCAAAAAATTATTAGATAGTGCTGGCTATAGCATAAAAGATAACCAGCTATATAACAAACAAGGTGAAGCTATTCGTTTTGAAATTTTATTGGTCTCTCCTAGTTTTGAACGCATCGTTAACCCTTTTGTTAAAAGTCTTGAGAAACTCGGCATTAATGCTAGTGTTCGACTAGTCGACACCTCGCAATATATCAATCGAGCTCGCAGCTTCGATTTTGACATGATGATACATTCTTTTGGTCAAAGTGAATCACCAGGAAATGAACAACGTGATTTCTGGGGAACAAAAGCAGCAGATACTGAAGGCAGTTCCAATCAGATTGGCATTAAAAACCCTGCCATTGACCAATTAGTAGAGCATGTTATTCAAGCAGACGGCCGACAAGCATTGGTTACTGCAACACGCGCACTAGATAGAGCACTATTACATCACCATTTTCTAATCCCACAATGGTACAAACCATCAAGCAATATTGTTTATTGGAACAAGTTTGGTATCCCAGATACTGCACCCAAGTACGATAAATATTATTTAGGCGGTATATTTACTTGGTGGTATGACGAGGAAAAAGCCAAAGCATTACTTAGCAATAACGCAGCTAACTAAAAATCATGGCCAATTATATTCTCAGGCGCCTTTTGCTGATTATTCCAACATTATTTGGAATACTGCTAATCAACTTTATTATTATTCAGGCCGCACCGGGTGGCCCTGTCGAGCAAATGATTGCTAATATACAAGGGCATGGTCATAGCAACATTGAGCGTGCTAGTGGCAGTAGCGGTAGTATTGAATCGAGTAGTTCTCAAGCTAACGATCAATATCGTGGCGCACAGGGCCTACCTCCAGAAGTGATCGCAGAAATACAAATATTATACGGTTTTGATAAACCAGCATATGAACGTTTTTTTGATATGCTGATTAGTTACGTGCAGTTCGATTTTGGTGATAGTTTTTTTCGCAATATTTCTGTCATCGATTTGATTTTAGAAAAAATGCCCGTGACTATTTCATTAGGTTTATGGAGCACCTTATTAATTTATTTTATATCAATCCCTATGGGAGTTTATAAAGCGGTATCTCATGGGAGTCGTTTTGATGTATGGACCAGTTTTTTTATTGTCGTTACTAGTGCAATCCCTAGTTTTTTATTAGGCATACTATTTATTGTTGTATTTGCTGGCGGCAGCTTTTTAGATTGGTTTCCCTTAAGGGGTTTAACGTCTCCAGACTTTGAACAAATGACTATACTGGAAAAAATCAAAGACTATTTTTGGCATCTCACCCTACCCTTAATTGCCTATACTATTGGTGGGTTTGCAACCCTTACTATGCTAACTAAAAATTCTTTTTTAGATGAAATAAATAAGCAGTATGTCACCACAGCCAGAGCGAAAGGCTTAAAAGAAAATCAAGTGCTTTACGGGCATGTTTTTCGCAATGCAATGTTGATTATTATTTCTGGCTTTCCTGCAGCCTTCCTAGGCATATTTGTGACTGGCTCATTATTGATTGAAGTAATATTTTCTCTTGATGGGCTTGGCTTACTGGGTTTTGAATCGGTACTTAATCGAGACTATCCGGTTATATTTGGCACTCTTTTTATTTTTACCTTAATTGGTTTAATTATTAAACTGATTTCCGATCTCGTATACGTGTTAGTTGATCCCCGTATCGATTTTGAAGACCGACAAGTTTAACGGGCAAGAGCAGATGAGCCGTCGTATTACAAACACACTCTATGAAAAACTTTCCCCTATTAATCAGCGGCGCTGGGACACATTTTTTCATAATAAGCGTGCCTCATGGAGTTTATTGATATTTTCTATCTTGTTTTTTACGAGCTTGTTTGCCGAACTTATTGCTAATGATAAACCCCTATTAATCGCCTACGACAATCAACTTTATGTTCCTGTTTTTGTTTCTTACCCAGAAACCACCTTTGGCGGCGACTTTGAAACTGAAGCTGAATACAGCGATCCTTTTGTCGTTGAACTGATAGAGGAAAAAGGCTGGATTATTTGGCCTTTAGTGCCCTTTAGTTACGATACACATATCGCCGACTTACCAGAACCAGCGCCTTCTTCGCCAACCGCACAAAACTGGATAGGTACGGACGATCAGGCCAGAGATGTATTTGCTCGTGTACTGTATGGATTTAGAATATCGATTCTATTTGCCTTAGCACTGACCATCGGTAGCAGTATTATTGGTGTTGCTGTAGGGGCTGCACAAGGCTTTTATGGCGGACGGATTGATTTATATGGCCAACGCTTTTTAGAAATTTGGAGTGGCCTGCCACAACTTTTTGTACTGATAATACTTGCCAGTATTATCCAGCCTAATTTTTGGTGGCTACTAGCAGTTATGCTTTTGTTTAGCTGGACTGGATTAGTGGATGTGGTGCGTGCTGAATTTTTACGCGGCAGAAATCTCGACTATGTCCGAGCAGCAAAAGCAATGGGTGTGAGCAACACAACCATTATGTATCGGCACATTCTACCCAATGCCATGGTCGCTACCATGACTATGCTACCTTTTGTATTAACCGGAGCAATCAGCACCCTTACCTCTTTAGATTTTTTAGGTTTTGGACTTCCAGCAGGATCAGCCTCTCTAGGTGAGTTAATGTCTCAAGGCAAAGGAAATTTACACGCACCTTGGCTAGCCATTACCGCTTTTATGGTGTTATCAACCATGTTGACTCTATTAGTTTTTATTGGTGAAGGTATCAGAGACGCATTTGATCCAAGGTTACTTTCCCAATGAAGAAAGGCCCAATGAATAAAATCTCAATGAATACACTATTACAAGTTAATCAACTGTCCGTCTCTTTTCATCAGGGTCAAAGCAATACTCATATTGTGAAAAATGTGAGTTTTGATGTATATCATAATGAAACACTAGCCCTTGTTGGTGAATCAGGTTCAGGCAAGTCTCTTACTGCGCATTCGATTATGCGTCTACTCCCCTACCCGGTGGCTTATCACCCAAGTGGAGAGATACTCTTTGATGATGAAGATCTATTAACATTACCACTAAATACAATGACATCTATTCGGGGACGCAAAATAGGCATGATTTTCCAAGAGCCTATGAGTGCCTTAAATCCATTACACACTATCGAAAAACAAATTGCGGAAGTGTTACGCATTCACCAAGTTGTTCCTAAAAAACACATCAAAGAAAAGGTGATTGAATTACTCAAACAAGTACATATTACAGATGCCGAGGAAAAGTTGACCTCTTACCCTCACGAACTTTCAGGTGGCCAACGACAACGAGTGATGATTGCAATGGCCTTAGCCAATCAACCAGAATTGTTGATCGCTGATGAACCTACTACGGCATTAGATGTTACGGTACAAAAAGAAATTCTCGATTTATTAAAAGAATTACAAACGCAATATAAAATGAGTATTTTACTCATCACCCACGATTTAGGCGTCGTAAAATATATGGCAGACCGAATTTTGGTGATGAACCAAGGTGAAATTGTAGAGAGTGGTCAAACACAAAATATTTTAGAGCAACCCAAAAATACTTACACTCAATTGTTAATTGATAGTCACCCCAGTGGTGAGCCCGTTGCCATTAAAAAGCAAACAACGAGTGAAGAAGCAGTAACTCATACTATTTCTACAAAGTCTCTGTCGGTAAGCTTCCCTAAAAATAAACCACTTTTTGGCCGTTGCACTGATTTTTTTCACGCACTTCGCAATATTAATTTGTCGATAGAGTCAGGCAGCACACTAGGGATATTAGGTGAAAGTGGCTCGGGTAAGTCTACATTAGCGCTGGCCATGCTTCGATTAATCCAATCAGAAGGGAAAATTTTATTAGATAACCAGTCAATTTCGGATTTAACGGAAAAAGAACTACGCCCTCTACGGCGCAAAATGCAAATGATTTTCCAAGACCCATTTGCTAGCTTAAGTCCACGTATGAGCGTTAAACAAATTATCAGTGAAGGATTACACCTGTATGGAAAAATGGATATTGATGAGATAGATCGTAAAGTCGATGAAATTATGCAAGAGGTTGGATTAGATCCAGCCACTAAAAACCGGTACCCCCATGAGTTTTCAGGTGGCCAGCGTCAACGCATTGCTATTGCTAGAGCACTCATCATTAACCCCAAAGTCGTATTTTTAGATGAACCCACCTCGGCATTGGATCGTGCGGTGCAAATGCAGGTTATCGACTTATTAAGAAAACTACAAAAAGAACGCCAGCTGACTTACGTTTTTATCAGCCATGATATACACGTTATCAAGGCGCTCAGTCATAATATTATTGTGATTAAAAATGGAGAAATCGTAGAAGAAGGTGAAGCAAAGAGCGTACTCAACAAACCATCGCACCCTTACACTCAACAGCTATTATCTGCTGCATTAACTTAACGTTCGCTCATTAGAATTATGTAGCTTAACACTTAATTTGTTTCTGCAAACTTTACAAAATCGAACAAAAAAATTATTGTTTTGTTCGATTTAATTAACGTATTTGATCGAATTACTGTCGTAATCCAACAGAGGTTAGGCGACAATAATCGGCACCCGAACCACCCCAAATTTGTGTATTTTCGCCTGAAAAATGAAAAGTACTTCCTGCATGATAACCAGAAAGCAGAAAACTCAACGTTGAAGTAAATCCTGGGTCATCTGGGCTTAGCCAAAACCCACCCTGACAGCTAGGGGAAGGATGAGAAACCTGTATTTGAATATCACCACCGCCATATTGAGTATAAGAATATATATTGGTAATTGTACCGTGAGAATCTTCCTGTGCAGCATTGACGGAAGCCACCATTAATAAACCAATAATAGTTAAAACGATTTTCAGTGAATCCTCCTTTTTGACATAGATATGCCTATCCATTTAAAACTAAAAATTAGTATTTAAACTTATTGATTGATAAATTTTTCACAAGGAGGTTAAAGGTTTTTAAGAGATTCCCTTTTAGATACTTTATCTTCCAGTGATATGTTTCAGCTTATATAGCTATCTACATTATTACTATTATTGGTCTTTAAATCAACAATTCATTTTATCGGTGAAGTGGCTCAAGCTACACTTTTCTTGTTTTCATTTACAGAAAAAACTATCGAATTTCTTATTCTTGGGCTAATTGCTTATACAATGGCTCTAAACTTTCATTCCACACCTGCATATTAACAATACCCACATGCTTATGACGAATCACACCTTTTTTATCGACCACATAGGTTTCTGGAGCACCAAAAACACCTAGATCAATACCCAATGAACCTCGTGTATCCACAATCGTCATTTGGTAAGGATCTCCCAGCTCGTCTAACCATTTACGTGCACCACTGGTATTATCTTTATAATTAATACCAATAATAGCCACCCCTTGATCAGCCAAAGTATTTAAGACCGGGTGTTCAAATTTACAGGCAGCACACCAAGTAGCCCATACATTCACTAAACTCACCTGCCCTAGGAGGTCTTCGCGAGTAAGACTATTGTTTTCATCTGCCAATGAAGGCAATGAGAATTCAGGGAATGTTTTATCAATTAGCGCCGATGGCATTTCGGTAGGATCTAGCGATAAACCTCTCCAGAAGAATGCCGCTAGTACAATAAAAATAATAAAAGGAATAAATAACTTTAAACGACTCATCATACCTTGCCTAATACGAGTGACTATACGTTTGATTCTATACTCTCTGCTGGTGGATAAACAGCTGTTTTTTTCTGGGCTGTTTTATTTTTCAAACGGTAACGCTTATCACTGATTGCCCAGATACCCCCTAAGGCCATTAACAAAGAACCTAACCATATCCAGTTAACGAATGGTTTATCATGCAAACGTACAGCCCAAGCCTGAAGACCATTATCGGTGCGACCTAAGGACTCTCCCAGTGCAACGTAAATATCACCCCAAAAACTGGATTCAATACCTGCTTCGGTCATAATATTCCCACCAGATAAGTAACGCCTTTTCTCTGGGAATAAACTGGCCACGAGTTGTTCGTTTTTATAAACATCTATATGACCTTGCTGCGCTCTGTAATTAGGTCCAGCAACCCCATTAATAGCAACCAAGTGGTATTCGTAACGTCCTAACGCTAAACGTTCGCCCTCTTCCATACGCAAATCACGCTGATCACTATAAATGGTATTTAAACAAGCGCCCAAGACGGTTACGGCAACCCCTAAATGGGCAACCACCATCCCATAATAGCTTCGAGTCAATCGTGACAAGCCGATGGTTATACTGGATGCGTTACGTATTTTGTGGCGTATATCAACCACTAAAGTCAATACAATCCACATAGCCACAATCACTGTAATTGCCGCAAACACGGAATAACTTTCACCATAAAATACAGGGAATATTACGCCTAAGACAATACTACCCACGATAGGCCGTTTGATGAAGTTCCATAACTTTTCTTTGCTGGTCTTCTTCCATAGCGTGAGTGGGCCTATGCCCATTAATAGGCATAGTACACCCATCAACGGCACAAAAAACGCGTTAAAATAGGGAGGGCCAACCGATATTTTCCCCCATCCGAGCGCATCTGCAAATAATGGATACAAAGTACCTAAAAGCACGGTCAGCATAATAACCGCGAGTAGAATATTATTACTTAATAAAAATAATTCACGCGATAGCCACTCAAAAGAAGCAATACTTTTCACGGCTGGTGCTCGAACCGCATACAGCAATAAGGAACCGCCAATCACCACCAGTAAGAACAGTAAGATAAACAAACCTCTTTCTGGGTCTGTGGCAAATGCGTGTACTGAGGTCAAGACGCCCGAACGAACTAAAAACGTCCCTAATAGGCTTAACGAAAAGGCAAATATCGCTAAAAGAATTGTCCAGCTTTTAAACACACCGCGCTTTTCTGTTACCGCCAACGAGTGCATTAACGCTGTACCCACCAGCCAAGGCATAAAGGAAGCATTTTCTACTGGGTCCCAGAACCACCAGCCTCCCCAACCAAGCTCGTAGTACGCCCACCAGCTGCCTAGAGCAATACCTATTGTTAAAAAAGACCATGCTACTGTCGTCCACGGACGGGACCAACGCGCCCATGCACTATCTAACCGTCCAGACATTAGTGCGGCAATAGCAAAAGCAAAAGCCACTGAAAAACCCACATACCCCATATACAACATAGGAGGATGAATAATAAGACCAGGGTCCTGAAGCAATGGGTTTAAGTCACTGCCTTCGGTAGGCATAATCGGTAAAATTCGATCAAAAGGGTTTGACGTAAACAACATAAACAGGACAAAGCCTATAGAAATCATCCCCATCACCGCTAACACACGGGCCAACATATCAATCGGCAGATGGCGGCTAAAAATACTGACGGCGAATGTCCATGTAGAAAGAATCAGCCCCCATAATAACAATGAGCCTTCATGCCCTCCCCACACTGCACTCACTTTATAGACAGTAGGCAGTAAGGTATTGGAGTGATTAGCGACATAAGCCACGGAGAAGTCATCATCTAAAAATGCTTTTACCAAGCATAAGAAGCTGATCAAAATAAAAATAAAACTGCCTAATGCCAATGATCGGCTACTGGCCATGAGTAAGCGATTATGTGTATATACCCCTACTAACGGCACGATTGCCAAACACACAAACAGGAGTAAGGAAATAATCAAGGCGACATGACCGAGTTCTGGCAACATATGTGGTGACTCTTAGTTAATAGATTGGTTTAGCTGTATGTCATTAGACATATTACTTTATTGGCAATATTTATCACGTATACATCGATAAGTGAGCTATATACCATCACAAGTGGCTTGATGTTGAGTCCCTGTACGTTCTGATGACTCAGCCATAGCTTCAACAACCTCGGCTGGCATATAGTTTTCATCATGCTTCGCCAGCACCTCGGTTGCTTCAAACACACCAGAGGCATTTAACGTACCATTGACTACTGCCGCCTCTCCCTCAGCAAACAAATCAGGCAGTATTCCTGTATAAGTAACAGCCACTTCTGCGACACCATCGGTGATAAGAAAGTCCACTGTTAGATCTTGTGTAGAGCGCACGATTGAACCAGGAACGACGCAACCTCCACCCCGAATACGAGTATTCACTGGGGCCTCGCCAGAAACAATTTTCGTTGGTGGATAGAATAAGTTGATATTTTCACGTAGAGCATAGGTCATCAACAAAATGGCGATGCTGGAAAATATCACAATAAATAAAACAATAAACAGTCGTTGCTTTCGGGCTGGATGCATAATTAACAATATACTCTTGGCTGAATGACGTTACTCTTTACTCAGGAGGTTACTCTGGCGGATTACTTATACGTTGCTGGCGCCTAATTTGGGCTATTATCTGCTTCTTTTGCATGAGTGGATAAACCACTAATGTGACAAGAGCAATGGTGGTAATAGCATAACTGGCCCATACATAAGGGCCATGGCCTGCCATATTTAAGAAGTCGATCAATGAGTTAAACTGAAATGTCATAAAATATCCTATCAATAGGCTAACTATTATTTACTACTGACTAACGCTTTTACCCAAGCTGTTTTTTGCTCTGAGTGTAAAATATCCATTCTTGTCCAATGCATTAATAACCATGCATACAAACCATAAAATCCAGCAATCATAATCAATAAGGGATACGCCATTGAGGGATCGATACTTGACTCGCCAGTTAATTTTAAAGTGGCAGGCTGATGTAAAGTGAACCACCAATCAACGGATTTATAAATAATGGGGATATTAATAGTCCCTACTAAAGCCAAAATAGCACCTGCTTTATTGGCCGTATTCTGGTTTTGGTACGCCCCTTGTAATGCCATCACCCCTAGATATAGGAAAAACAAAATAAGCATTGAGGTGATGCGAGCATCCCAAACCCACCATGTACCCCATGTAGGCTTGCCCCATACTGCCCCTGTTACCAAGGCAATAAAAGTTAATGTCGCACCAATAGGCGCAGCCGATCGCATCACCGTGTAGGACAACTTCATTTGCCAAATAATCCCTACTGCACCGGCAATAGCCATAATGTAGTAACCTGCTAAAGCCAGAAATGCAGCAGGCACATGAATGTAAATGATTCGATAACTATTACCTTGCTTCGCATCTACAGGGGCATAAGCCAGTCCCCATACTGCCCCAACAACCAATAAAATAAGTGCAATAGCACCTATCCAAGGCATCCAACGGCTAGTTTTTTCATAAAACCACCTTGGAGAACCCAATTGATGAAACCACTGCCAACCCAAAATAATATCCTCTCTTCAATATACGTTATGCTAACGCGTTTGCTTTATTCCTGAACACTCATTTTTAATGCTCCAACAATGGCTAATGGCGCAAGCATCAACGCTAAAGCACAAAACATACCTAATACGGCTAATGCCCCTGTATAAGGGATTCCCTCAACCGCAGAACGGACTGTGCTCGCCCCAAAAATAAGTACAGGAACGTATAAAGGCATAATTATTAATGATAATAACAGGCCACCTTTACGTAGAGATACGGTTAATGCCGCACCAATAGCACCCACAAAACTTAATGTTAATGTTCCTAGTAGTAATGACAACCACAGAGGAATAAACCCATCGGAGGGCAAAGCTAACAAAACGCCCAATAATGGAGCAACTAACGTTAAAGGTAAACCCGTGGTTAACCAATGCACTAGCGCTTTGATAATCACAATAAAATACAGAGGTTGCGGGCTTAAGATCAATTGCTCTAAGGTACCATCATCGTAGTCTGTTCGAAATAAACCGTCTAATGATAGTAAACAGGCTAATAATGCAATCACCCATAATAATCCCGGAGCCAACTGGGCTAGCGTGCTTGCTTGCGGAGAGATACCTAATGGCATCATCGTCACCACCATCAAGAAAAACACAATCGGATTGAGCATATCACTACGTTGACGAAAGGCGATCACCAAGTCGCGACGAAACACCGATAATAATGTGGCAGACAGGGATTGAGAGTTACTCATCATACGCCCCTTCAATAACTGAAGCCGATGATGAATCACCACCTGAATAATCCGTCAGTGACAGGTGTTTTAAATCTCGGATATTCGGTGGTTGATGACTGGTGAGTATAACGCACCCGCCCTGCTTGGCATGATATTCAAATAGTGCTTCTAGCTTTTTGATACCCGCCACATCTACTGCGGTATAAGGTTCATCTAATACCCAAACCAATGCTTTTGTAAGATATAACCGTGCCAAAGCAATGCGCCGATTTTGGCCTGCTGATAATTGGTAACATGGCATGTCTTCATAACCGTACAAGCCCACCTGTGCTAGAGCGTCATCAATATCTGAGAGCGTACTGGTGCCATTAAGACTGGATAAAAAAGCGAGGTTTTCGCGAGGGGTTAAGGTTTTTTTTATACCGGGTAGATGCCCAATGAATAACAGCTGAGATAAAAAATCATAATGAGCATGACTGAGTGTTTTACCGCGCCATAGTATCTCCCCTTCGTAATCAGGGAGCAGCCTTGTTAGCGCACGTAATAAAGTGGTTTTACCTGTTCCATTAGGTCCTTCCACTTGAACTACGTCTCCAGCATAAATATCGAAATCAATTCCCTCAAATAAAACACGACTGTCACGAGTACAACCAAACTGCTTAAATGTTAACAATGCAGTGTTTGTTTTATGATCAGTTGAATGAGTAGTAAGAGCAGCCATTAATCATCAATATTTATTAAAAGCAGCTATTATACGAACAACTACAGAAATAGATAGAACTTGCTATGCTTAAAGATATATTGCCACTATTTTAAGATCAAAACTGTATGAGCGAGCTCCCTAATACAAGACCTGTCTCTACTGTTAGTCATACACCCAAAGCCGCTGGCGGGCAATCAACCACTGGTGTTGTAGTCACTGCGTCTTCTACCCAAGCATCTGCACCGAAGAGCCAATCAGCATCGCAGGCAATAACGGCTGATACAAGTAATGTACAGCAAAGCCAAAAGCCAACAATCGCTAATAATACTCAGTTGGCCATTAAAGCAACACAAGCTCAACAATTACAGGCCATCGTTCAGCGATTACAAGGTCAACAACAGCTTCATGCCGAAGTAAAAAGCATACAGCCATTAAATAAACAAAACCAACTGTTACTTGCTAAGCTCAATCCCGAGGTAGCGGCACAAATACTCTCTAAACCGACTACGCAGAATACTCTTTATATGGTGAAGCTGGTCGATCCCTCTACTGGACATAAAATACTAACTACAATTACTCCCAATACCTTTAAAAAAGGTGACATGCTCTTATTACAAATGAATCACAACAAGGACATTGTCATCAAACCATCAATTAGTAATATACGTACTGCCATGACAGAAGGGCTAAGGCAATCACTACCACTGCAACAAAATACCAGCCGTTTACTCAATGTGATTCACTTATTAGAGAAACTTCCAGTTAATCTGCAAGCCGATCTAGCCTCACCTAAAATACAGCAAGCACTAAAACAGTTATCGACTTTTATTCATTCGAATCAAACCCTATCGACTGGTCCACAATTAAAAACGGCCCTTAACACCAGTGGTATATTCACGGAGCAGAAGGTGCATTCCCAGCAATCACTAAGTCATGATTTAAGAACTATTTTAGGGAAGCTATCGCAAGCGTTAAATAATGAATCACCACATAACTCAGCTAACACTTTATTGAGCTCAACTAAGCAACTATCGACACTGGAAAATGCACTGGTACAATTTTTATCTAACATACCACTGGTAACCAGCACCCATGGAAAAAGCTCGACCCCTCCTGAACAAATTACTCATATTTTGCAATTATTAGGCATTAAAGTATCCGAAAATACCAATCATAGTACGAAAAAATTAAAAGAGGTCATTCATAAACAATTAGCACAATTAATCCAGAGTTCTCAAGAAAAAATCCACTTTAATCAATTAAGGTCACTCAATAGTGAAGCTGAAAACGTGTTAACCAAAGGCTTAACTATCAACACCGAAATAGCGCTTCGTTGGGGGGATCAAGTGCTTCCATTACAACTGAGTATTAAAGAAATTCATGAAGAAAACAATGGGAGAAGATTTAACTACGACGATGATAATGAAAATGAAAACGATAATGAGAGTGACGAGAATCATCATCTCACCCGTCGCTGGCAAGTCTTTATGTCGTTTGATTTACCAGGGAAAGATACGAAAAATATTGAACAACTTCATACCCAATTAACAGTGATACAAGACACTGTCTCTGTCACGCTATGGACAGAATCTCATTGGCTTTGCCAAACGGCTAAAAACCGACTCGCCTCCTTAAGAAACAATTTAATTGCCAAGGGACTTAATGTAGAAGACTTAACTTGTATAGAAGGAAAGCCACCTAAACAGTCATTATCACTAGACTACAATTTAGTGGATGTAACCACTTAATACGAATGATCAATAAAATGTCATATGAAGAAACGCCAGCAATAACCACCGAAGACTTAATACAAGCTGTTGCTCTGTATTATGATGGAGAAAATACACCAACAATCACCGCTAAAGGTGAAGGCGAAACAGCACAAACGATTATTGATATCGCCAAAGCCAACGGAGTGACACTATGTGAAAACCCACCCTTGTTAGAATTATTAGCAGAACTCGAATTAGGCGATGAAATTCCCGAAAGCCTTTACATTGCTATTGCACAAATCATTGCTTTTGCTTATCAGCTACAAGGAAAGACATTGTCACAATAAGCCGAATCTAATATGATTTGCTACGACTATTCATCACACTAGCATTATTCAATAAATGACTCTATATGCCTGCCCCATATGCCAAAGCCCGTTAAAGGTTAACAATAATTCCTTGCGCTGTGACCAAAACCACAGTTTTGATTTTCACAAAAAGGGATATATTAATTTATTGTTATCACAGTATAAAAGCTCCAAAAACCCTGGTGATAATGCGCAAATGGTTAAGGCTCGCAGCGATTTTCTCAGAGCAGGTCATTATCAAGCATTTGCCGATGCGATATTGTCGGTGTTATCCCATTGCCAACCATCTGATCATTTTTCTATTTTAGATTCCGGTTGTGGCGAGGGGTTTTATACTCAACAGATTCAACAATCACTAGAAAACAGCCGCGTTTACGGCTTGGATATTTCCAAGCCCGCTATTCATGCCGCTGCAACTAATAAGGAAGTTCACTGGTGTGTGGCATCAAGTAGCCGTTTACCTTACGTTAAAGAGGCATTTGATGTGATTGTGAGTATTTTTTCTCGCGTAGAGGCAAACTCTTTCTTACAACATTTAAAGCCTAACGGCTATGTACTCTACGCAGGCCCAGGTGATAACCATTTACATGCCTTACGCCGCATTATTTATGATAATGTTAACGATTACTCCACAGAAAAACATCAAAGCTATTTTTCTGAGAGTTTTACTTTGGTACATGAACAAGCCATACAAGTGCCTATTCATCTAAAAGATAATACGAGTATTATGCAACTCGTCAGCATGACTCCACATGCCCATCGAATTCCCTACTCAGGACGTTTACGTTTACAAGATACACATTCATTACAGGATACTGGGGATTTTAAAATATATTTGTATCAAAAAACCAGCCTCTAGCCTCTAGCCTCTAGCCTCTAAGTTTAATACTAATATATTTGCTCTAAATAGTTGACTTATCTACCGAGCGTGTTAATGTACTAGTACATGAATACAAAACAACAATATATCGATGAGCTAATACAACATCTGTTAGAAGGTGACACTGCTGAAAAGTTAGAAAACACTTTACACGACCTGCTAACTGAAAATGAAATAGATGAAATTAGTAAACGATTACAAATTTTTAAGCTTTTAAAGTCGGGTATGCCGCAGCGCCAAATCGCCGAGAAACTTGGTGTGGGCATTGCGACGGTTACTCGAGGCTCTAATGCGCTTAAAAGACAACAAATAAAGTAGCAATAAGCTATTTTGTTTTATTGATAAGGGCAAAATACTGAATTATGTGTAAACAACCACCCAAAATCACGCTCCCTCGCAAACCGCATTATGTGACGATTACTGCGGATTGTGATTTCTTTCAATTATTTAAAAAAATAGAACAAGAATATAATAACTGCTTTTACTTTGAATCCCTAGGTGAAGACAGCCATATCTCCCGTTATTCTATTATTGGTTTCGATCCGGAAAAGTTAATCTATGCTAATGACAATACTTTGAGCATAGAGGAAAAAGACGGACATGTAGAAAACTACCCGTCAGATAATCCTTATGAATTACTGCGTAGCATCGTGCCACAGGATATTGTATCGCGTAAATATGCTGGTGGTCTAAGTGGTTACCTTGCCTATGACAGTATGAATTATTTTGAACCATCACTTCATCTACAAGACAGTGATATGTTCGATACCTTTCGCTTTGGCTTATATAAAGACGGTCTTATATTAGACAAAATGACAGGAGAGATTATTTATTTTTACTATGAGAATAGTCGATTGTCTCTTGTTGAGAAATTTATCGAAGCCGATAATGTTGTCAGTGGGAAGCTAGTAGTAACCCCCATTAAAGAAACGATGAATAGAGAACAGCATCGTGATGCCGTTCTAAAGGTCAAACAAGATATTATCGACGGAAAAATATTTCAAACAGAAGTTGGGTTTAAAAAACATTATTCACTCGATGGCGATGCGATTAATATTTATGAGCAACTCAGAGAAGTGAACCCATCACCACAAATGTATTACGTGAAATTTGGTGAACAACGATTAATTGGCGCCAGCCCTGAATTATTATTCCGCTTGCGGCAAGGAGAGATGGAAACCTTCCCGCTGGCCGGTACAACTAAACGCGGTGCAACACCCGAAGAAGATACCGCTTTAGCAAGAACACTGCTAAACGATCCCAAAGAAATTGCCGAACACAATATGATTGTGGATTTACACCGTAACGATATTGGCCGTGTTGCACAATTCGGCACAGTAAAAGTACGTAGCTTGATGGATATTAAACGCTTTAGCCATGTTCAACATATTGCCAGTGAAATTGTTGGTATTATTTCAGAAAAAGACGATATGTTCTCTGCCTTAGCCAGTAATTTCCCTGCAGGTACATTAACAGGCGCACCAAAAATAGAAGCCATGAAAATTATCGATGACTTAGAAGTCGACGGACGTGGACCTTATGGTGGTGCGGTTGGACATTTTTCGTTTAACGGTGACTGCGCCTTTGCTATCCCTATTCGCACCGTATTTGCCAATGGCAATAACGCTTATGTACAAACCTGTGGTGGCAATGTTTACGACTCTAACCCTGATGACGAATACGAAGAAATTCAAAGAAAGTTTGCAGGAACCAAAAAAGTGCTCGATAAGTTTTTACCCGAAAATCAAACTGCTGGACAAGGGAATGCCTAATGAAAGTCTATATTATTGATAATTATGATTCCTTTACCTACAACCTATATCAATTTGTTGGTGAAATTCTCACTAGCAAACAATATGCAGGTGAAATAGAAAACTTTACGATTATTGTTAAACGTAACGACGAAGTCACCATCGAAGATATTCAGGCAGAACAACCCGACCGAGTCATTATTTCACCCGGACCAGGCTCACCTGATGATGAAAAATATTTTGGTGTATGCGCACAAGTAATACAAGAGATTGGTAAAACAACCCCCCTATTAGGTGTTTGCCTAGGCATGCAGGGCATTGTGCATGGTTTTGGTGGCGACATCATCAAAGCACATTTACCGATGCATGGAAAAATTAGCCCAGTCACTCATAAAAGCGAAGGCATATTTGTTAATATACCTGATCAAGTAGAAGTGATGCGTTACCACTCTTTAATAGCAAAACCTCACACGTTACCGGATTGCTTGCGCTTAACCGCTACGGTGGGTGACTGTGGTACCGAATCATTTGATGATTTAGAAAAAATTCATCAAGGTGGCCAATTCGAAATTATGGGCGTTCAACACAAAGAATATCCTATATACGGTATTCAGTTTCACCCTGAGTCATTTGCGACAGAATGCGGGAAGGAGATAGTGAGTAATTTTTTATTTCTTTTACCAACTAACGACTAACATCTAATATAGATATTTATATGTCTTACTAAAAATTAAAAAGAGCGTAGCTAATCAATGATTAGCTACGCTAAAGTGGTAACTTCTTGTTTACCTGTTGAATAAATATTTAGTTAGGAACTTTGACGTTTAAATACTTCTCAAGAGACTTTACAATAAAGTCATGGTCTTTTTCATGAGGTAGACCAGATACAGTAATAGTACCAATAGTGCCAACGTTTTTAACTGTTAATGGAAAAGCTCCTCCTAAGTTCATTGCTTTTTCTGTATTTAATCCCCACATCTCAATATAATTCATGTGGAAAAGCTCTTCCATCCATCCTTGTTCTTGCCAATACCACATTTTTAATGAAGATTGATACGAACGATTAGTCACCTCATTTTTACGTTGAACCCAAATATCATTTTCACGTGCTGTACCAGGTAAAGCATAGTGAAATAATTGCTGCCCATTACGAGCAATATCAATAGTAATGGCCAAATTATCTTTTTGTGCATCCTTTACCATCTGCATACCTAAGCTCATAGCATCATCATTAGTAAATTGATTAAAAACTAATGTTTTTTCCTGTGTGGTAACCTTATCGTACAATTTTCCATAGTCTGCTTTTTCAGCATGGGCTGAAGAGAGAGCAGAAGAAAAAATAATAAACGTTATTAAAGCCAATGTTTTATTGATATTCATTATTGTTTTCCTGTGTTAACGTTATAATTAGAAGAACATCCTGTTATGTAGTTTTGCCATTCATCCCTTTACAGCGCATCCTTCAAACACTAAGTGAGTTATTAGCTGATATATATAGACCTTTGTATATTTATGAACAATTTAAGGGTACCCAAACACTGTCTTGTTTACTCGAATCAATCGCTGCACGAATAAACTCCATACCTATAAGCCCGTCGTTGAGAGTGGGTAATAAAGTACTCATATGCATGTTACCGCGAATCAACTCAGCAGCTTCCTTATATAACGTAGCAAAAGCCTCAAGATAACCTTCAGGATGGCCCGCAGGTAGACGTGTGGCTTGATGTGCTATAGGTGCTGTCATTGATTCAGAACCTCTAGTCAATACCTGAGTTGCCTGCCCAAAATGGGTAAACATTAATTGATTTGGCATTTCTTGATGCCACTCTAAGCCGCCTTTATCACCATAAATACGAAGCCTTAGACCATTTTCATTACCCACTGCGACTTGACTGGCCCACAAAATACCTCTAGCACCATTTGGGTAACGAAGTAAGACATTCGCGTTATCATCCACTGCTCTAGCATCGACTATGCTTGTTAAGTCCGCTGATAATTTTGAAGGTAATTGATTGGTGATAAAGTGCGCTAAATTAAAAGCGTGTGTTCCAATATCACCAATACAACCAGCACCTGCTAAGTTAGGATTTGTTCGCCATTTCGCTTGTTTATTATCTGGTGATGAGGGGTGACTTAGCCAATCTTGCAAATATTCAACTTGCAGTAACCTAAGTTCACCCAGACAACCAGACAAAAACATCTCTCGTGCTTGACGAACCATTGGGTACCCTGTGTAGTTATGTGTAAGAATAAAACTGGCGTTTGACGCATGAGCGGCTTGTTTAATTCGAACTGCATCCTGATCAGTCGAAGCCAACGGTTTATCACAGATAACATGAATACCAGACTCTAGAAAAGTGACAGCTGGATCAGCATGCATATGATTTGGAGTGACAATGGCTACAGCATCTATCCCATCAGTTCTTGTTGCCTCAGCTTTTGCCATTTCTTTAAAATCTGTATATGCCCTCTGGGAATCAATACCCAACTCCTGAGCAGAAGCTATAGATTTTTCTGGATCTGAAGACAAGGCACCTGCAACTAAGTCCCATTGTCCATCAAGTCTAGCCGCAATACGGTGCACACCACCAATAAAGGCTCCCTGTCCTCCACCAACCATTCCTAATCTAAGCTTTCTCATTACGTTATCCCTAACATTGAGTTGATAACAGATCTATCTACATTACCTCCAGCAAAATCATCAAAAGCCTTACCCGTCGACTCGATAATATGTTCTGCAATAAATGGAGCTCCCTCTCTAGCCCCTTGCTCTGATGATTTTAAGCAGCACTCCCATTCTAATACTGCCCAGCTATCGTATCCGTATTGCGTTAACTTAGAAAAAATAGCACCAAAGTTAACTTGTCCATCGCCAAGACTTCTAAAACGGCCTGCACGGTTCTGCCATCCTTGGTAACCGGAGTAAACACCTTGCCGACCTGTTGGATTAAACTCTGCATCTTTTACATGAAATGCACAAATACGCTCGTGATAAATATCAATAAACTCAAGATAATCCATCTGCTGTAAAAGAAAATGGGACGGATCGTAGTTAATTCTACATACCTCATGATCATTAACTGCATTTAAAAACATTTCGAATGTTGCACCATCAAAAACGTCCTCCCCCGGGTGAATCTCAAAACCAATGTCTACACCTTGTTCTGCATAAGCATCAAAGATAGGCAACCAACGCCTAGCTAGCTCAGCAAATGTTTCCTCTACAAGACCCTGAGGTCGCTGCGGCCAAGGGTATATATAAGGCCATGCCAAAGCCCCAGTAAAACTAACCGTAGTATTTAAACCCATTCGGCGCGAGGCAATAGCAGCTTGCTTAAGCTGGTCCACTGCCCAAGCCTGTCTTACAGAAGGTTTACCTTTTAGTTCTTTGGGAGCAAAGGCATCAAAGCTTAAATCGTAGGCGGGATTAACAGCGACTAATTGGCCTTGCAAATGCGTGGACAATTCACTAATTTCTATACCTGCTTCTCGGCATTTACCGACAATTTCATCACAATAAGTTTGACTACTTGCTGCCTTATCTAGATCAAATAATCGTCGATCAAAGGTAGGAAGCTGAACAGATTTATAACCCAGATTTGCAGCCCATTGTGCAATTGATTCTAGATTATTAAACGGGGCTTGATCACCTGAAAATTGGGCTAGAAAAATACCTGGACCTTTAATCTGTCCCATAAAAAATACTCCTATATTATTGAGACACAAAGTCACTGATCATATTTAAGTAGCGTATCTCTACTGGCCTAGCCAATAATTCTTCCTGTCGTTCAAACAGAGGCTTTAAATGCGGTTTACGCAAATGCTCGTCAAGATCTTCCTGTGTTTGCCAATTCTCATAAAAAACAAACACGCAAGAATCTTTAGCATCGCTATGAAAATCATAATTGATACAACCTTCTTCAGAACGCGTTGGGTCAACCTGCGCGTAGAGGATATCTTTCAATTCCTCTCTCTTTTCTGGTTTAGCAATCACAGTGCCTATAATGGTACATTTAGGAATCATACATTAGCTCCTTTTTTGACTGAGGGCGACGGCAAGGATAATAATCCCTCCACGTGCGATAAGTTGTTGGCTGAATTCCAACCCCATTAAAATCAGTCCGTTATTAATTAGACCGATCATCAAAGCACCAACAATGGTGCCAATAACTGTGCCATATCCACCGAATAAACTAGTTCCACCTAATACTGCTGCTGCAATAACAGACAGTTCATCTCCTTCACCCAACTGAAATCTTCCAGATTGCAAGCGCCCTGCGTAAAGCATGCCAGCTAATGCGGCAGCACAAGATGAAAGCACTAACACTTTAAATTTAATCGCATTAGTATTAATACCCGAGTAACGTGCAGCTTGCTCACCACCACCGGTGGCTAAAACTCGACGCCCAAACCCTGTACGCTTTAGTGTAAAATGCCCAAGAATACCTAGAACTAACATCCAAATTGCTAATACAGGGATAATGCCTATTGAACCACCACCGAATAACCAAGAGTAACTCGGTTCAATGATTGGTACTGCAGCAGTATCGCTAATCCACATAGCCACTCCTTTAGCGATACCCATCATAGCCAAGGTAGTTAAAAAGGAAGGGATACCAATTTTTGTGGTTAACAATCCATTAAAAACACCAACAGCGATACCAGTAGCGATACCAATCCCTATTCCAAAAATCATCCCTCCAGCATCAATAGCCATGGCAACGGTGACAGAAGTTAGTCCAGCTACTGCGCCAACCGAGAGATCAATTTCTCCGCAAGATAATACAAAAGTCATGGCAATAGCCATTACCGCAATCATTGCTGTTTGACGAATAATGTTGAGTAAATTAGTTGGATCTAAAAAGCCTTTATCATGTAAGGTAATAGAGAAGATGATAAAAATAGCGATAAATCCGATATAGATAATATTACGGCGCCAATTTATTAAACCCCATTCAAGCAGGGTTGTTTTTTCTGTGGATGTATCATTTAAAGACATACTAATCTTCCTAAGATTTAATGGTTAATGCATCTTGGATAAGCAACTGAAGTTTTTGCTCAGCATCCTGAAGTTGGTTTTCTGGATCATCGGACAGAGTTGGATCATCCAGATCTTTTCTATCGTGAATATTAAAAATTTCTCCATCATTCATAACAGCTATTCGGTCACAGGCAGCAAGAAGCTCTGTTAGTTCTGAAGAAATCATCAAAATGGCTTTACCCTCTCTTGCTAGATCACGAATTAATTCAATAATTTCAGACTTCGATCCAATATCGATACCTGCTGTAGGTTCATCTAAAATTAAAATATCTGGATTAGTTACTAACCATTTACTGATAACAACCTTTTGTTGATTTCCACCGGATAATGTAGATACTGCATGATCTTGCGAAGCTGTTTTGATATTCAATTCACGAATTTTTTCCTGAGAAATTTTTCGCACTTTCGCATTATTAACAATCCCATTTGTCGACAGCTCTTCTAATATTGGTAAAGTAATATTACTTGCAAGCGAGTGGCTAGCAATCATACCTTGGGTTGCTCTAGATTCAGGTACCAAAGCGATGCCTGCAGTTATGGCATCACTAGAATTACGAAGTTTAATATTATTGCTATTAACAAAAACCTCACCCTCAACAATTGGATCGACACCTGCAATAACTTTTGCTAACGACGATCGACCAGAGCCCAAAAGCCCTGCTAAACCAATAACTTCTCCTTGATGCAAAGACAAGGAAATATTATTTGGTTTATAACGGCCTGAAACATTTTTTAAAGTCAATAAGGCTTTACCTAATTTGACAGAATCACGTTTAATGTCACTTAACCCCAACGACCTTTTACCCACGATATATTCAATCATTGTATCAATCGGTAGCTGATCAATTGGGGCGGTGATAACATTTCTTCCGTCACGAAAAATAGTTGCACGATCCGCTATTCGCGCAATTTCATCCATACGATGACTAACATAGACGATTGCAACACCTTGTTTTTTTAGTTTTCGCAAAAAAACAAATAAACGCTCCACATCAGATACAGAGAGCGCTGTTGATGGTTCATCAAGCACAAGCACTTTTGCATTTTGGCTGATTGCTTTTACTATTTCTGTTAGTTGGCGCTGCCCTGCCCCCAGCTCGGAAACCAAGCTTTTTGGATTAACATCAACATCCAGCATATTGAATAATTCTTGAGACTTTTTCTCTGCTGTAGTGTCATCAATTAAGCCAAAATTCGATTTATTTTCTCTTGTCAAAAATACATTTTGAGCAACACTCAATGAAGGAATTAAGCTTAGTTCCTGAAAAATCATAGCAATACCAGATTCACGAGCTGTTTCTGGTGTTAAATTATGCATCACTCTTCCAGCAATACTAATGCTGCCAGAGTCTGGTTGATGAACTCCATTAAGCACTTTAAGTACCGTTGATTTACCTGCACCATTACCGCCCAACAAAGCATGAACTTCACCTGGTAATAAACGGAAGTTGACACCCGTTAATGCTTTAACTCCGCCAAAACTTTTAGATATATTTTTTAGATCTACAACAAATTCTGTATCTTTCATAATGCTTATTATTTTTATTAATTTAAGTGATTAAGTCAGCCTGACTAGATACTTGTCAGGCTGTTTAAAATAGATCTATCGTAAACTTTTCTTAATATTTTTTGTTGCTTCTGTTCGATAAACCTCTTTCCAGGCATCAAGTAAATTATCTTTAAAGACAGGTAAGGCAGGTAACGCGACAAAATCAGGTGCCTCTTTACCCAACAAACCGTAACCGGCTAAAATAGCTTCAGCAACACCTTGGTCAAATGGTCGCTGTGCTCCTAATCCTTTAACAAAACCACCTTGAGCCATATTAATAGCCACATTCTCTCCAAGATCGATAGTCGTAATAACAAGATCGTCGCGACCAGCTACACGAGCTGCAGAAATAACACCTTCGGCCGGAACGTCCCACACCGCCCAAATGCCATCTATGTCACGATTTGATATCAACATTGCCGAAGCGACTTTATCTGCGTCACCTGAAAAATCCGGTCCTCCAATACCTTGTTCAGACACAATTTTAATGTTGGGATAATTTTCAGCGATCGTTTTTTTGAAGGCGTCATAGCGTTGGCGAGTAACGAAAAAATCAGCCGCGTGATAAACCAGCCCTACTTTGCCTTTTTCATTTAACGCTTTAGCCATTAAATGAGCAGAGGCAACACCATTACCATAGTTATCAGCAGAAACTACTGAAACGTAATCCTCGCCCGCCTTTAAACCTGGTGGTGTATTTTCCATGAAGACGATTTTAATTCCCGCTTCTGCTGCTCTTTTATAAGCTGCTGCTGTTGCTGCCGGATCGCTAGGAACTGAGATAATAATATCAGGCTTTTGCGTCATCACTGTTTCAATATCAGCGACTTGTTTTTCGGGTTTAAAACCGGCATCGGTGATAGCAATAACCTCTATACCCATTTCTTTAAACTGATATTCCAAACCTTCAATTTGAGCACGAGACCAATCATTGCCACCATAGTGCATAACAATTGCTGCTTTAGCTTTCATTGATTTAATTTTCTCAAGTTCTGATGATGTGAGAACTAAATCAGATGCTGGTGTTGGGTTTTCGCCATTAGGCCCTTTAGACCAGACCTGTTTTTCCAATTCAGCAAGCGCTTTATCAGGATTAGCAAATACTGAAGAGGTTATACCTCCTGCAGCAACAGAAAGTGCAATAGCACTGGTGGCTAGGATTTTTTTAATCATCATTATTATTTTCCTCATGTGAATAGTCGAAATCAAATTTCGTCTTGTTATAGTTATTTTTACTGTAATGATTTTACTTCTTAGGTATTCAGCTAAGGTTCAACTGATCTTTTAGGTAGGCCATGCTACTTCTGGCACCTTCACTCGGGTCTGGCCACTCGTCTAACTCAGTAGTTAACCAACCTGAAAAATTTATTTCTTTAAGTGCATCAAGAATAAATGCATGATCAAGGGTACCTTGATCTAAAGGTGTGAAAGCAAATGGGTCTGCCTGAAATCCTTTAAGATGGACGTAGCTAATCCTATCTTTATGCTCTTTTATCATTTGTGCAGGGTTCCCACCTGCTGCAGCCAAGTGAGCCGTATCTGGGCAAAAGCGAATGGAGGTCTGTTCAAAAACTCGGCGCACTTGGTCTTCGGTTTCAGCCAAAGTCGTTAAGTGCGGATGGTAGTGAGCTTCAAGTCCCCTTTCTTTAGCTATTGTCACTACTTGTTCCAAGGAATCTGCTAACACTGAGTAATCACTGTCTTTTGGCCCGTCGAATCTTTTAGCTCCTCCGCCAACAACTAAGTGAGGTGCACCTAATTCAGCCAACCGATCCGCAACAATTCTAAATCGATTTAACTCCTCAGATAAAATGTCCTTAAATATGAGGTTGCCTCCAGAGTAGGCAGCAACAAGTTCAAGACCATTGTTATTCAGTAAAGATCTACTCTCTGAAACTGACAGATCTAACAAATTGCCATCAAATATTTCCACTCCTACATAACCTGCTGCACGAATATCAGCGAAAGCTTTATCCATATCACCAAAGGTACGGTAGGTTAATTTAGTGGTAGAAGTCACGCCTACGGCATTACCGCCTAATGGACCCCAACAGTTTGCTTGATAAGATAGTTTGTTTTTTATCATTATTTTTATTCTCCAACAGAAGATTGGTTACTTTATACGACAACTAAGCGCCCACAGTCAAACATTTTATGCAAAAGATAACAATCTTTTGTATTTTTTATGCAAAAGATTGGTTTTTAACGAAATATGCCATTGAATACTGCAAAGCAGCAGATATAATCACCTTGCATCCTCAATAATAAGAAAATGATAGCGGGCCAAAGAATAAGACATGTTTGTACAAAACGATAAGAACCAAACATCGAAGAATCTTAGAGTACGTGAGACCTATTCAAAGTCACTTGCACCCGGTGTAGAGCAAATTCTTAATTTACTTCGCAATAAAAAACACCTAACTCGACAAGAAATAGAGCGAACCTGTGAAATGGGTAGAACAGCAGTTACCGATAGGCTATCCGTTCTTTCTGATATTGGTTTTATCAATGAAGGTAGTCTAGGAGTCACTACAGGAGGACGTGCACCACGGCTTATCCAGTTTAATGCTGATGCTGGCCGATTTCTGGTAGCCTCTATTGAACAAGAGGTATTAGGTGTAGGTATGGCCGACTTATCAGGTAATTTACTCACCGAGCACCATGAAAATATAGATGCAAATGCTAGTAGCGATCAGATAATGAAGCATTTGATTGCTTTATTCGATTTATTACTTGATCGCGAGGTAACAAATATCGATGTACTAGGTATTGGTTTATCTATACCAGGGCCTGTAGAAAGTTTTTCGAACTCCCACTTTTTTTACAAAACCCCTTCAATGCCCTCAGCATGGGCTGATGCACCTCTAATTGAACAACTATTATCCTACTATAAAGCTCCTGTGTGGATACGTGGTAGTGTGGAAGCCATGGCTATGGGACAAACTCAGTCACTAGACACTTTTGAATCAGAGACTGTGCTATTTGTTAAAGTAAGTAATCGTATCGAAGCTAGTCTTATTATCAATGGATCACTATACCAAGGTGCTAATGGACTGACAGGACTTATAGGGCACACTCCTGTTGAGTCAGCAGGTGCTACTAGCTCATTAAATTCGGTAGCTGGTGAGTTGATGGTCGCAAAATTAGGAAATGACGCTGCGAATTCTGGACAAAGTAAAATACTAGAAAATATTCTGGCACAACAAGCAAACATAAATGCTATTGATGTGTCCAATGCAGCTAGAGCTGCAGATCATGTTGCGATGGAAATACTCTCTAACTGCGGAAGACGAATAGGACAAAATATAGCGACGATAGCCAATATGCTCAATCCATCAAGAATTATTATTAGCGGCTCACTAGTACAGGATAATGACATTCTTTTAGCTGCAATTAGAGAAATGATATATCGTAATGCACATCCACTGATATCTAAGGATACTTTAGTAGAAGCATCTGTGTTGGGGCATTCTGCAGGACTAATTGGTTCAGCTGCGATTGCAGCTGATGGCTTATTTGAACCTGCCTATTTAAAACAATGGGTTTTATATGGGCACCCAGCAAACGAGCCGAAATTTAAGGGATTATTAGGTGAATTGAATCAAGATAATAGAATCGAAGAATTTATAGTCGATTAACTTTTATATAATAATTATTAAAGAGGCACTGTTATGTCGGTTACTGGTTTAGGACCGCATGGAGAACATCCCACTAAGCTTAATGAAGTATCACTATCACCTATTCAAAGCCAACAGGCTCGTGATCAGAAATTTCGTATTGCAGTGGTATACCATACGACAAGTAGCGACTGGTCTAAGCAATCGCTAAAAGGATTGATGAATATACTTAGTGAACATGACATCATCGTTGACGATATTATTGACTGCCAATTTACCCCTCAACTTCAAATAGATGCACTGACCACTTTATCAAAACGCTCTGATATTGATGCTGTGATTTCTATTCCCATAGGTAACTTAGATGTCATTGATGCCCATCGTCATATTTCTGAATCAGGAAAAAAACTTATCCTGCATGACAGCGTGCCGACTGGACTGCTACCTGGCCGAGATTATTCCTCTTTTATTTCGTCCGATAATTTTCATATTGGAACAACTGCTGCCGAAATATTATCGCCTCATATTCCTCACAAAGGGGCTGTAGGAATATTAACATTTGGGACAGATTTCTATGCAACCAACGAGCGTGAAATCTCTTTTGGACGCTGGTTTAGAAGCAATCGCCCAGATACAGATATTATTACAACAAGATTTCATTCATTAAAGCACGTAAAAGTGGCCGCTCAGGAATTAATCGAAAATAATCCACAATTATCTGGCATTTTTGTCGTGTGGGATGTACCAGCTATGGATACTATTGTGGTTATTGACGAAAAAAATCTAAATCTACCCTTGGTTACTGTTGATCTCAGCCAAAACACAGCAAATGCTTTATCGAATGGGCACCATGTTATTGGCGTAGTCGCACAAAACCCTTATATTCAGGGAGAGGTTGTTGCTCGGACAACGATTTTATCTCTTCTAGAGCGTGCGATTCCTAGTTGGATTGCGATAAAAGGTTCAGCAGTCACAAAGGATAACGTCGAAGATATTCTACAAACTATAAAGTATGATTTGTAAATCAATATTATCTTGAACAAGGAGAAGTATTTACTGGCAACTATTTTTGATTAATAACACTAGTGCCCCATAATTTACTGTAAAATTCACAATGAAAAATTAGCGTTTTCAGATTTTCTATATTCACATCTTCAGGAATTTCATAAATTTCGGTACCGGAAAAAGAACGCAAGTTAGACACGAATATACTATCTCTAGCAGCGTTATAACCTTCGATTCGCCTCTCTTTTTTAGCCGATACAAATATTTTAACATCCGGCCCTTCTTTCGCTCTAAAATCGTCAAGTAGCTCTATAAAATAGCGCTGGCCATCGGTATATATTTGCCAACGTCCTTCAACGGATGGCTGGCCATCAGCCTTAAATTTTGCGGTTACATAACCACTAGCCAGTATTGTTTTTTCATCTGCATATGCCGATGAAAATATGAATAATATCAATAGCCCTGAGATTAATATTTTTGTAAGGTGAGACATAAAAGCTCTCGTTTTATTTTTTTAATTAAAATAATCTCTAAGACTCAATTTCTCTTAGTACCAAATTGGGTGGAACAGAAACCACTCGTCGGCATGAAATCACCCCTAGAGCACCAATAAATAGTGCGCCCAGTATTGGCCCAGCAGCCCATAGTTCATAGTGCGGATAAATATCCCCTTCGAATACCATCCACTGCAATCCCATCAACAGAACCTCAGCGCCCAATACGCCTAAGACACCGGCTAATAATCCTAATACTGCAAATTCTATAGCCAAGCTACGCAAGATAAGTGCTCGCCCACTACCTAATGCTCTTAACAAACCCGTCTCTTGCATTCGGTTAGCCATACTCGCATTCACTGCAGCAATCAGTACCATTACACCACCTAAGAGTACTAACCATAATACCAGCTCTATTCCCCTACCGACTTGTTCTACAATAGAGCGAATACGTTCGATAATACGGTCGACCTCAATAATAACAATGGTTGGGTGCTGTCTTAATAAGGTATTCACAAACGGTTTTTGCTCCGCAGGAATAAAAACACTCGTCAGAAAATTGGCTGAATAATTATCGAGTGTTCCTGGTGAAAATAAAAAGAAGAAATTAGGCCGCATAGCATTCCAATCTACCGAGCGAAAACTCGCTACCTCTGCTTTTAATTCAATTCCACCTAGACTAAAGGTAATAACATCACCCAGTGACAGGCCAATTTCTTTTGCTTCCTCAACTTCAACAGACACACCAGGCAACCCAGTAGTACTCTGCCAACTGTCCCACCACTGTCCTTCCAATAGCTGGTTATCTGGGGCTATAGATTCCGCCCAGCTTAAATTGAGTTCTCGACGCAGAGAGTTAGAACGTTGTCTATCTTCCTGAGTAAAAATCACCTCATTAAGCGCACTAATGCGCCCCAATACCATAGGATACAAAGGACTAGGAACTAACTGATTATCTGCAAATAGTTGTTCAACTTCATTGACTTCGTAAGGCGCAATATTCATAACAAAATGATTGGGTGCATCATCAGGTAGCTGCAGCCGCCATTCTTCGATAAGACTGGTGCGTATAGCATATAGGACCATCAATAACATTAAAGCACAGGCAAACACTAAAATTTGCATAATGCTTTGTGTACGATACCGTTCTAAATTAGTGAGTGCTAAACGCCAATAGCTACCCGCTCTACTACCCATTTGGTGGCTATAACGCAGCATGATTAAAGCCAATAAACCGCCAAGTAAGACCACAACGCTAAAACCACCAACGATGGATAGCGTAATAAAACTATCGCCACTATAAAAACCAATCAACGCAATAATAGCAGCAACACCTAGCAGACCTTTAATCCATACACTAACCCCCGCAACAGCCAACTCTCGGCGTAATATTTTTAAAGGAGAAACCTTAGGTAGATGCCACAATGGAGGTAAAGCAAAACATAATAAGCATAAAAGCCCTGTTAACCAGCCCGTTGCATAAGCGCTCCAAGTCGCAGACACGAGCTCTATCGCAAATAACGACTCTATACTTGAGGCAATAGCACGCTGAATAAATTCACCGGCCAAAACACCAACAATTGCAGCAATAACGCCTAAAATAAGCATTTGCATGAAATACAGCAGCCTAACTAATCTAGCACTAGCACCTAAACTTTTTAGTAAAGCCACCTGATCCACATGGCGGCGAGAAAACTGTTGAGCCGCAATGGCAATCGCCACACTAGCTAATAACACACCAATAACCGCAGCAAGCATTAAAAAACGTGTGCCACGATCTAAAGCGGAACTAATATTACGTTGCGAATTTTTGATGGTTCTAAAGCGGTAATGTTCGCCTAGCTGTGGTGTTAACCACTGCTCAAATTGCTGTAGGTTTGATTCCTCCCCCGCGATTAACCACCGGTAAGTCACTCGACTACCCGGTTGAATGACGCCTGTATCCTCAAGGTCTTTTTGATTCATTAATACTCTGGGGCCAAGCATCGAGAAGCTCGCAGTGGTATCTGGCTCCCGTATTACAATTTTGCTGACATTAAAGGATTTATCCCCTACCGCTAAGGTATCACCCAAGTCTATATTCATCAGTGGCAATAAGCGCGAATCCACCCAAACTTCCCCAGGTTCGGGAACAGACTGGGCAATACTAATATCGTCTCCTAAAGCGAAGGCAATATCGCTGACTTCCAGTTGTCCACGCAAGGGATATAAATCACCAACCGCTTTCACCGAGGCTAGATGCATTTCATCAACATCATCTTTGCTAGCAAACACCATCGAGCTAAATTCAGTCACTCGGGTTTGTTGCAAGTCGTAGGAGTTAGGCTGTGTTTGCCATGTTTCGGGTATAGCCAAACGACTAGAGATCACTCGATCAGCCGCCAAGTAGGTATTGCTCTGACGAATTAAAGATTGGTCCATACGACTAGAAAATACCGCGATGGCGGTCACTACAGCAACCGCCAACACTAATGCACTAGTCAGAATTTTTACCTCACCACTACGCCAATTGCGCCATAGTAATTTAGCGGCCAAAGCAACATTCAATGCCTTCATAGTCACGCTCCTGTTGCTACCTCTGCAGGTGAATCCATTGATACCTCATCAGTGTCAATACATTTTCCAGCATCTAAAGTAATCTTGCGAGAGCAGCGCTGTGCTAGGCGTTCTTCATGGGTGACTAAAACTAAAGTGGTACCTTGCTCCGCGTTCAGGGCAAAAATAAGCTCGATAATATGCGCCCCTGTGGCACTATCTAAGTTACCTGTTGGCTCATCGGCAAATAAGATTTCTGGCTCACTAGCAAATGCGCGCGCTACCGCTACTCGCTGTTGCTCCCCACCTGAGAGCTGTTTAGGATAATGATATAAACGATGGGACAGACCTACACGCTCCAAATAACCTCTAGCTTTTTCTTCTGCTTGGGCAACACCATGTAGTTCTAAAGGCAGCATCACATTTTCTAACGCATTTAATCCCGGTAATAATTGAAAGGACTGAAAAACAAACCCTACACTTTCGGCACGTACTGCCGCTCTTCCCTCTTCATCCATAGACGTCAGTGACTTTCCTGCCAGTACCATTTCTCCTGAACTGGGAATATCTAAACCCGCCAAAATCCCTAATAAGGTTGACTTGCCTGAGCCTGATGCACCAACAATGGCAAGGCTCTCACCATCACTCACCGACAAGTCAATATTATCTAATATGGTTAAGGGACCTTCGGCTGTATTGACCGATTTACTAATATTACGCGCATTAATCATAGAGAAACGTTACCTGTAAATGTCATGCTAATAGTCAGATGTATACCATTGATTAAAAATAAAGTAGTTACTCGTACACCTAATTAGCACGTTAAATATATTAATTACACTACGCAAAGTGATGATGAGTTGATGATCTAACATGCGATCTTATCAATGCTATTTAGGCCTTAGGACAACAACCAACACATATCATTCACTGAATATCACAATAAGTATAAGACTATGGATAAAGTGTGAAGGTCTAGACAAAGAAACTCAATAGCACAGGAAGTGATATATGTAACAGAGTGTAACGAGGTTGAGGTTTTACGATAGTAAAAAGGTGACGTATTAGAATTTAAGACTTACTTGATAACAGCTTAAATAAATCGATTACTATCTTGCCCTGATGAGCAAGATAATAATGTAAAAAGGTCTCACTAAACATCATTTAACTAATAGAATGCAAGCCAATGGTATTGCCTTCGGTATCCTGCACTAAAGATATAAAGCCATACTCACCGATGGAAAATTTTGGCCTTTCTACTTTTCCGCCTGCAGACTCCACACGAGATTCTTCGATAGCACAGTCACCGCATGAAAAATAAACCACAACACTATTTTGCCCTGCTTTTATACTTTCCATTTTAACCAAAGCACCTGTAGCGCCGTATTTTTCCATATCTGAAGTAAATGATTTCATTTGTATTTGTGGGTCACTAGGGTCGCTAAAATCATCTAGTTTTACATCAAGTACGGATTCATAAAATTGTTGAGCTCTTGATAAATCATCCACATAAATATCAAACCAACCAACTGGGTTATTCATAACATTCTCTCCTATTAATTACTGAGTTATTATTAATAAATACCTATCTCATGCACCGTCACTCAAAATAACTAGCCAGATTTAAAATAGGTGCTCATTAAGAAAATGCAGTATATCCACCACCTACTGACAGCATGGTGTCAGTAGGCTTGCTTTACACTATAATTTCTAAAAAGATGAAACCCTATCAGTTAGAGACAAAAAATAGAGACAGCCATGCGACGTGCAGATAGATTAATCAAATTAACTCACTTTTTACGTGGACGACGCCGTGCGGTAACCGCTCAGCGTATCGCGGAAGAGTTTAATATTTGTACACGCACGGTTTACCGAGATATTCACGATTTGATGGACTCTGGAGTGCCTATTACGGGAGAGGCTGGTGTAGGCTATGTGATCGACAAGCAATACTATCTACCTCCTATCACCTTTGATAGAGATGAGCTAGAGGCTATTGGCTTAGGTATCAGTATAGTGCGCCAGTGGACAGACGATAAGTTCGCAGAAAAAGCCAATAATGCATTCGATAAGATTCAAGCGGTATTGCCTGCAGAAGTACAAGGTGAGCTCCAACAAATTACCACCTACTCCGTGCCAACTAAGGCGATGCCTCCTTGGACAGTGAGTTTTTCTGATTTGCGAGAATCTATTCGTATACGCAGAAAAATTTTAATTGAATATAGTGATGAAGCCAATCGAGCCACCTCTCGTACCTTACGGCCTTTGGCTTTAATATTTTTAAGCCCTGTCTGGTTGCTCGCAAGCTGGTGTGAAAAACGTAAAGACTTCCGTCATTTTAGGCTCGACAGAATACGCACCTTACAATGTACCCAAGAAATATTTGACGACGAGACGGGTAAAAACTTAGCAGCTTATATCGAACAAGATTCTGCATGTGATAAGAAAGATTATTTTATGTAGAGAATAACAATCAAAAGCTTAGACGCTTTAAAAACTAATTTAAAAATGTCTAAGCTTTGTCAATAATATTTAAAACGGGTTAAAAAAAGCGCAAATATTTATAATAGCTAACAACAATTTGCACATTGATTTTCTGCAACACATTTTAATAATGCTGAAGACTCTGCCTGAGCCCCCAAATACGTTTCTGTTGACAAATAAAATCCTGAAAATGCTTCCTCAAAGTCCTCTGCCACCGAGCCAGCCACAATACCCGAGTTCATTGTTGCTTTTCTCCATGCCTGCACTTTAGGGTAGCCTTCTAACATATCATAACCAGAGCGACGGCAAATAATAGAAGAACGGTGTAATAAAGGTAACCACGCTATATCAACGTTACTCAAGCTTTCCCCTTTAAAATAGGTCGATGTTGTCAACGCAGCCTCTACTTTAGCAAATATTTTTTTAAGTTTATTCACTCGCTCCTGCAGTGTCATACCATCCGAACTACGCATCGTGCTACATTGCACTAAATAATGCTTAGTCGCTATATAGCTCCACGCACGGTCTATTGCTCTTTGCTCTGGTGTAACACCGGTTTCAATAGGAGGGCTTATTTCATCAAGATATTCAACAATAGCATCAGACTCAAATAAAGCAGTGCCTGATTCTGTTATGA
>JAHDEM010000009.1:0-1635 GCA_020628895.1 Candidatus Endobugula sp. | reverse complement strand
AGATATTCAACAATAGCATCAGACTCAAATAAAGCAGTGCCTGATTCTGTTATGAGAAGTGGGACTTGTCCGTTAGGCGATATATCTAAAAACCACTGAGGTTTATCTTTTAAACTAATATATTCGACTTCATAGGGTAGTTTTTTTGCTTCTAATAAAGCAGTAACACGCTGAACAAATGGACATATCTTAAAACTAACGACTTTTAACATTTTTATTCCTCTTGATTAAGTACTGTACTTAACCCGTAGTGTATTTAGAAAAATTTGGCACGTTAGACCAGTAAAACGATTGATTACTTGACGCTGGATGCTAGACGCACAACGCAAAAACCAATAAAAAGCATCCAGCGTTAGGCGGACCAACAAACACTCTGTTACTCGTGCTACATGACAGAACTAATCAATGATCAGCCCTAAATTCACCACAGGTTGTACTTAATAAGACGATAGAACGTTAAAAAAGACGAAAAAATATTAACATTTTTTACAATGATCAGCCTTTTGCTCAAAATCAATCAGCCGGCCCTTACCATCTAGGTGATATTGGCAACATTGCTCGAAAACCACTTTTAAGTCTTGTCGCGCTTTTTGTACCCGCGACTTTAATGTGGAGTAACTAATCCCCAAGCTTTGAGCATAGTTTTTTTGTGATACACCTATAAGGTCTACGGACCGCAATAATTCAGCCGTATCTTCGGGTAAGCTTTGTACAAAGGGTTCCAGGCAAGGCAGTAATTCCGCTTTAATATTCGCTTCGGTTTCACCATACCAAAGATCATTCATATTGATATCTGATTGGCGATTGGTTTTTCTATAATGGTCAATAACAGTACGGTTCGCCACTTGGAACAACCACGATTTAATACTGTCTTCTTTTTTGATCTCACCTAAACTCTGGTAGGTTTTAAGTAAAATTTCTTGAAGCAAATCGTCCACATCCGCTTCATTATTAATTTTAGATAGCAAAAATGCCCGTAGATTATCACGGTATAAAGACCATATTTTTTCTAATGAGGTGCTATTCACTGGCAATACGATGTCGACTAAGAATCTAATATTAACTGTTTTTAGTCGCTGCCAATGCCGCACCAGCACCTAAATATAAGGTACCACTAATACCATTTTGGTAAGCAGATACTCCCTTTCTTTTAAGTAGAGGAGATAGCTTATTGGCCAAAATGACATAGGTTGAATCAATCATTAATGCTAAGCCCCAAAAAAGGAACGACAGAATTGCAATTTGAACAGCATATGAACCAGAGGCATCTGCAAATTGTGGCAGAAAAGCACTAAAAAACAATATTGTTTTAGGGTTGGTTAGGGAAACCCAAAAACCCCGTTGGAATGTACCAATAGCAGAGACTGTATTTTGTGTGGTTGTACGCATATTGAGAAAATGCTGTATTCCCAGATACACTAAATAAGCAACACCTATCCATTTGAGCCAAAAAAATCCTTCGGCCAAAGAATGCACCAGCCAACTAGTACCCAGTGCAGCTACCATCAGTTGGATGATCATCGCTAAACTAGTCCCAGCAACCGTTTGTAGACCTCGTGTCTTTCCTTCGCAAAGACTGGTTGACACAATGACTAATACGCTAGGACCGGGCAATAAAATAATACCGATTGATAC
>JAHDEM010000059.1:10328-14588 GCA_020628895.1 Candidatus Endobugula sp. | reverse complement strand
CGTTGCCCCTCAGGGAAGAGGGGTACATCGACAATGTCGGGAACCATTGTCGTGCCAGCGTTCCCTTTACATCACCACTAATAGTGCATTTTGCCCTTGCTGTACCACTTGCCCGAGTTGATTTTTTACATCAAATTGCAGTGTGATGATGCCGCGCCCTTCGGTGGAGGTGGGGCGTTTTGAGGTGACGTTGATCTGGGCAACAATGGTATCGCCAGGGTAAATCGGTGCTGTAAATTTCCAATCTGACCATCCCAGCGATGCTATGGCTTGTATTTGTACGGGGGCACGGTTTTTTAGACCGTCGACCATACCTAGAATTAACAGCCCGTGTGCGATACGGCCTTTAAAGCCATGCTCGATAGCAAATTGATCATCCATATGTATATCGAAGTGATCACCCACCAACCCGGCATAGCCAACAATATGTGACTCGGTAACCATAATACGCCCTGTTTGATAGTGATCACCTGTGGTGAGTGTGTGATAAGAATAGGTACCTGCAGATAGCATAAAGACCCCCCTAAGTTGCGGTGAATAGTGCAAGCAAGGCTATATTGCCACAATGTAACCAAATAGTTAATTAGAGGACGAAACTATGCCGTTAGCTGGCGATTAAAAGCGTCTCGCGTTGCCCCTCAGGGAAGAGGGGTACATTGAAAATGTCGGGAACGATTTTCGTGCTGACGTCTAGCATCCCGCATTGACACACACCAGCGACTAAATCGTGTTAACCTTAGTGGCCTTATACATTGGTGACGTCGTACATTACTCACGTTACACAATTTATTATTTTTTCAGTCAGATCAGCGGATACAGAATTATGGATTATTTACTCGACTTTGCCACAAGCCCTCTTGTATGGGTGGCTGTAATTATTCTTTTTACTATTAAACAGTCGGTTCATTTTGTACCACAGAACCGTGGTTTTGTGATTTATACCATGGGCAAATACAGCAAGACCTTATCGGCGGGTATTAACTTTATTGTGCCTTTTATTCAGACGGTGGCCGCTGATCGTAATTTAAAGGAACAGTCGATCGATATTATGTCGCAATCGGCCATTACTAAAGACAATATTACTTTGGAAATCGACGGTATTTTATTTATGAAAGTAGTGGATGCCGCCGCTGCAACGAATAATATTACCGACTATAAATTATCGGTGACTCAATTAGCGATGACTACTATGCGTAATGCGATTGGTTCTTTGGAGCTGGACGATTGTTTTCAAAACCGTGATGCCATTAACGCGCAAATCCTACAAGCGATGACCGAAGCCACACAACCTTGGGGTGTAATGGTGACCCGTTACGAGATTAAAGATATCTCACCCCCACAATCCATTCGCGAAGATATGGAAAAGCAAATGACCGCAGAGCGTGAAAAGCGTTCGGTGATTTTAACCGCCGAAGGGGTAAAGACATCGGCCATTACCGAAGCAGAAGGTTTAAAAAGAGCGCGGGTACTAGATGCGGAAGCCGCAAAAGCAGAACAAGTATTAGCGGCACAGGCATTAAAAGAAGCGCAAATATTGGAGGCCGAAGGTAAAGCCACTGCGATTAAATTGGTCGCCGAAGCAGAGTCCGAAGCACTGGCAGTAGTGGGTAAAACAGCCGCCACCAAAGAGGGGGCCAAAGCCGTGACCTTGTCGTTAGCACAGGATGCCATTGCAGCACACCAAGCGATTGCCAAAGAAGGCACCATTGTTTTGAGTGACGGAAAAACCAGTGACAATATTTCTAGCACGGTGGCGCAAGCGATTGCGGTATCGGGCTCATTAAATTCACATAATGTATAACATCAGATATTAAAGGGATCGCCATGGGTATTATGGAATACTTTGCCGATAATCATGCCAGCTTGCTGTTCTTATTAGCGGGCTTGGCATTGGTATTGGAACTAACCGTGATGGGTTTAAGCGGTTTATTATTATTTTTTGGTATCGGCTGTTTTCTCACCGCTATTTTGTCGTATATGGGTGTGCTCACTGCTTGGGAAGCCGAGGTGTTAAGTGTGGGCATATTATCCAGCTTGTCAGCCAAGTTGTTATGGCAACCTTTACGACGTTTTCAGTCTAAGGAGGTACCGGTGGATGAGAGCAGTGATATGTCTGGCAGACAAGTCAAGTGTGCACAAACCATTACCCATGCCGGCGGAGCTATTCGCCATTCGGGTATTGATTGGCCAGCCCGTTTAGATAGCAACTCCCAAAGCGATTCGATTGAGCAGGGTGAGACATGTGTGATTGTGAGCGTGGATGGCAATATTATGGTGGTTAAGCCATTGGATAATGATCATGGCTGATATTCGTTTTACCAAGGAAGAGAAAACTATTCTGGTAAAGAAAATTACGTTGTATTTTTCTCAAGAACTGGATCAGGAGATTGGTCAGTTTGATGCGGAGTTTTTATTGGATTTTTTTACCGATGAAGTCGGCCCTTATTTTTATAATCGCGGATTAGAGTGACACCGATGCAAAATATTATAGTCGTCATGGTGATTTTATATGTATATCCGCGTTGCTCATTTTGTACATAGGCCCACTATGCACTGCAATGAGCGCCTTGCTATCCATAAAAATCCCTCTTGCCTTTGTATAACATTTTGCATCGGTGTCACTCTTTATGACGCACAAGCCTTTGTTGGTCACTTTATTAGGAGAAAAGTAGAGACGATTACCGAAGGGTTTTACGAAATTGAAAAGCCCACTGAATTTATAAAATAATATGTGGCAGTCACATTTTTTTACGTTTTCGACCGCTATTGGTTTTTTACTGGCGTGGTACTTAGGTATTCGCCAAGAAAATCATTTGGCGAATCGGTTACTGGCGATTTGGATTTTTTTATTGTCGGTTGATTCGCTTTTTATCTCGCTGATTTATCACGAAGTTTTTTATGAATACCCTCATATTGTGGGTGTAACCACTTTTTTCCCTATTTTATACGGCCCATTATTTTATTTATATGCAAGAAGCCTAACGCAAACCCGAAGACTAACAGTCGCTGATGCTTTGCATTTTTTCCCTTTTTTAACTGCATTTTTTCTAACAATAAATACGTTTTTTTTATTTAATGAAGACGACAAAATTCGCTTAATGGAAAATCTTATTCACCATGTTAATGTGCCTTGGAATTATGAATGGGGTTTCTTTTTGGTCACCACAGTATCGCCACTGTATGTTTTATGGGCCATCTATTTATTGTTTATTTATCGGCGCGAGTTAAATAATCAGCTATCCACTATCGGTGAATCTACACTGAATTGGTTATGGGTAATGTCTTTCTTAAATGTGGTTATTTGGTTAACGGTGATCGGTAATAAGTGGAGTACCTATAGCGAGAATGACTTTTTACACAGCTGGTTTCATCATGCGCCTTATATTGGTACGGCCATTTTTATGTATTGCACCGCGTATTTTAGTTTAAAACAACCGCAGGTTTTTCAGGTGTCTTTTGATAAAAGTGACAGTCGCCCCTTAACAGATAAAGAAAAATATGGTGTTAATCGTTTACCCGAAAAGTTACAAGACTCCATATTAACCGATATACAAGAGCTTATTGAACAGCAGCAATTATTTTTAGACCCTCAGCTGTCGCTGGCCAAACTGGCCGATGTGAGCCATGTGAGTACCCATCAACTATCGCAGGTGATTAATGATCAGTTGAGCCTGAATTTTTATGATTTTATTAATCAGTATCGCATTAATTTTGTTAAGTCTGAGTTTAAACGATCCCCAGAGGAAGGCATTTTGGCAGTAGCACTGCGCAGTGGCTTTAATTCTAAATCGACATTTAATAGTGCCTTTAAAAAATTTACCGGTGTCACGCCCTCGCAGTATCGTAAACAGCAATAGCCTATCGAGTTGGGCCATTAAGTGGCGTGTATTGTTATGGATTAAGACGTACGAATCGATAACATAGGCCGAAAATACTGATTGTTGTCTTTACCATGCCTGCATCTATATTAAAAAGAGGCACAGTATGAACCGAACACACTCTTCATCACAGACAACCGATCTTAATACCATACCCCCGATGACACCGATAAAAAAAGTGGCTACTTTTATTATGTGTTTTTTGTCTGTGGGTATTGCGGTATATGCGCTCGCTTATTTTTTGATTCAATCCACGCAGATGAATCCCAGCAGTATTAATGTGAAATTACACGAGTTGCCGCGGCTTTGGGTACTGGCGCATTTTGTGGGTGGAGGTCTTGCATTACTGTTAGGGTGTTTTCAGTTTCAGACTTACAAGACG
>JAHDEM010000059.1:2117-10228 GCA_020628895.1 Candidatus Endobugula sp. | reverse complement strand
GTGTATATATGGTCTGTGTTTTGATAGGCGGCATCGCCGGACTGTATTTGAGTTTTTATTCGGAATCTGGTTGGTTAACTGGCGTCGGATTTTTGTGTTTATCGCTATTATGGCTGTTAAGTGCATTGCAAGCGCTGCGTTATATTCTGGCGGGTAATATTGAAGCACATCGCCGCTGGATGGTACGTAATTTTGCGATGACCTTTGCCGCCGTGTCGTTACGTTTACAACTGCCATTATTGGCATCACTATTTGGTTTTGAAACGGCCTACATTATTACGGCTTATTCTAGTTGGATGCTCAATTTATTGATTGCAGAATATTGTTTTAACCGCAACGCTCACACAGCAGGCCTTGGCCCGGCCAGTACTTAGGGTTAAGTATTTAGCTACGCCAGAATGCCGGTGTGAGTAATACTAGCAAGGTAAAGATTTCTAACCGCCCCAATAACATAGCAAAACATAAAATCCATTTGGCGACATCGTTAATGTCGCCATAGTGCGCCGCTACATCGCCCAAGCCCGGGCCCAGGTTATTGATGGCTGCACCCACGGCTGAGAATGCGGTAATAAAATCTAAGCCTGTTGCCAGCAATAATAAAAACATTAAGATAAAGCTTAATACGTAAACGGAAAAGAAACCCCATATGGCTTCTACCACTCTATCGGGCACAGGCTTACGACCTACTTTAATTAAGATAATGGCATTAGGGTGAATGAGCCGATGGATTTCGCGGATGCCTTGTTTACAAATCATCAGTACACGCATCACTTTAATACCGCCGGCTGTAGAACCACCACAACCACCCATAAAGGCAAACATAAATAACATAAACGGTAAGAAAGTGGGCCAAACACTGTAATCTGCTACACCAAAACCCGTGGTGGTAAGAATAGAAACGAGTTCAAAAGAGCCGTTAAGTACACTGGTAGTAAAGTCGTAGGTATATGAAAAATATAAATAGGAAATGGTAATCACAATACCAATAACCACACACCATAAATAAAAGCGGACTTCGGGGTCTGCAAAATAATGCCAGATACTGTGCGAGCGCCAAGCAACAAAATGCAACGCAAAGTTAATGCCCGATAGCACCATAAACACCATCGCTATCACTAAGATAGTTGGGCTATCAAAAAATGCCATACTGCTATCGTGAGTAGAAAATCCACCGATAGCCACCGTAGAAAATGCATGGCCTACGGCATCGAATAATGTCATACCCGCTAACCAATAGCTGAATCCACAGACGACGGTGAGTGTTACATAAATTAAAAACAGGGCTTTTGCGGTTTCGGTAATACGGGGGGTGAGTTTGGAGTCTTTTACTGGCCCCGGTGTTTCCGCGCGGTAGAGCTGCATACCCCCAATGCCTAACATCGGCAAGATAGCAACAGCGATCACAATAATACCTATACCGCCCAACCACTGGAGTTGCTGACGATAAAATAAAATAGATTTAGGCAGTTGGTCTAAACCGGTGATAACGGTGGCACCGGTAGTGGTTAATCCGGATATAGATTCAAACACGGCATCGACTACCGAAAGAGATGTGCTATCGGCAATAATAAAAGGTAATGAACCGGCCGCTCCTAGTACGACCCAGAACAGTGCTGTCACAATAAATCCATCGCGAGTACGCAGGTCTTGCCGACTTTTATACACCGGTGCCCATACCACAGCACCAATAATAAAAATCAGTACAAATGATAATGCAAATGCAAGGGTCGCGGTATCTTGATAAATAATAGAAATCAAAATCGGCGGAATCAGTGTGATGCTAAATAGCATCAGCAATAATCCCAGTACACGAAACACAATAGCAAAATGCATTAATGGATACCTTTATTTAAACCGCAGTTATGCAAGGCTAAAAAAATGAGAAACCGACTTGGAAAAGTTTTTCTACTTGTTTGGTTTGATTTTTATCAACCAGAAAAACAATCACGTGATCACCACTTTCTATAACAATATTGTCGTGGGCAATGAGCACTTGGTTTTCTGTTTCATCTTCACGGAAGATGGCACCAATGGTGGCGCCTTTAGGCAAGTCGACTTCGCCAATTGGTTTGCCAACAACCTTCGAGCTTTTTTCGTCGCCATGAGCAATTACTTCGATAGCTTCTGCCGCACCACGGCGTAGGGAATGCACGTTCACCATATCGCCACTGCGCACATGGGACAGTAAGCTACCCACGGTGGCTTGGTGAGGTGAGATCGCAATATCGATTTCGCCACCGTCGATAAGATCTACATAGGCGGGATTGTTGATGATGGCCATGACTTTTTTGGCCCCTAAACGCTTGGCTAATAAGGATGCCATGATGTTGGCTTCGTCATCGTTAGTGAGCGCTAAGAACACATCGGTTTCTTCGATATTTTCTTCGAGCAATAAATCTTTATCGGAGGCGCTGCCCTGTAATACGATAGCGGATTTGAGTTCTTCGCTTAGCTCTCGACAACGCTCGGGAGACAATTCTAAAATTTTAACGCTGTATTTGTTTTCGATTTTATTGGCTAAACGCAGACCAATATTACCGCCGCCAGCAATCATTATACGTTTATAGGGCTTGTCGATTTTACGCAATTCGCTCATTACCGCCCGTATATCTTTGCGGGCAGCAAGGAAAAACACTTCATCGTCGGCTTCGATAATCGTTGAGCCCTTTGGCATAATGGCTTTACCGCGACGGTAAATAGCCGCCACTCGCGTATCGACATTGGGAATGTGTTTGCGGAAAAATTGCAGTTGTTCACCAATTAAAGGACCACCATGATAGGCCTTAACCGCCACTAGGCGAATCGCGCCATCGGCAAAATCCAGTACCTGTAAAGCACCAGGGTGTTCGATGAGTCGATTCACATAATCGGAAACTAAACGCTCGGGACTGATAATCACATCAACAGGGGAGTGTTCATTTTGAAATAATTTGTCTTTGTTAATCGAGTAGGCAGAGGAGCGGATGCGAGCAATTTTTGTGGGGGTATGATAGAGGCTGTAAGCAATTTGGCAGGCCACCATATTCACTTCGTCGTTAACGGTGACGGCAATTAATAAATCGGCATCTTGTATCTCGGCCTGTTCCAATACATGCGGATGTGAGGCATGACCACAAATCACCCCAATATCTAATCGGTCTCGCAGCTCTCGCAGCCTTTCCATGGAATGATCGACCACAACAATGTCATTATTTTCACCCGCAAGATGTTCCGCTATTGAAGCACCTACTTGGCCTGCACCTAATATAATTACTTTCATCGCGCTGTTCGCTTTTATTAATAATCTGTTAGCTATTGTTATGCGTTTTTGACCAGCCGCGCATAATAAAACCCGTCGTGCCCGTTATGTTGCGGTAGTAACTGTCTGCCGTATTCCTGTTCAATACCCCAAGGGGCTTTTGCCTGTTGATTGTCTTGGTCACTGGCTATTAAAACATCATGCATCGCATCTGTCTGAGTACTCAGAAACTGTTTGATAACCTCTACGTTTTCTTGCGGCAATACGGAACAGGTGGCATACAATAGTATACCCCCATCTGCCAATAACGGCCAAAGTGACTGTAATAATTTCAGTTGTAATGCGGCGAGTTGATCAATCGCGTCACGGGTGCGCAGCAATTTAATGTCGGGGTGACGCCGAATAACACCGGTTGCCGAACACGGCGCATCTAACAGAATACGGTCAAAGGGTTTTTTATCCCACCATGTGTCAGGTTCGGTGGCATCACCACAAATCACTTGTGCATCCACCGAGAGTCGAGCCATATTTTCTCTGACACGAGCAAGTCGACGCTCTTCTAGATCGATAGCCACTAATGTGTCTAATTGCGATTGTGCTTCTGCTATGTGGCAGGTTTTACCACCGGGTGCACAACAGGCATCTAATACACGCTGATTCGGTTGTAATTGTAATAACTCTGCCGCTAGCTGAGCCGCTTCGTCTTGTACGCTAATATGGCCTTGAGCAAAACCCGGTAATTGTGTGACATCCGTTGGCGTTGATAATGTTAAACCGTCGGCGCTATAAGATGTTGGGGTCGACTGGATATCTGTATTGTTGAGTAAATCGCGATATTGCTCCACGCTATGGTACCGTCGATTAACACGTAAGGTAAACGGTGGATGCTGATTGTTGGCCGTAAAAATAGGGTCGGCTTGCTCTGGCCATGCGCGACTAATGGCTTTTTGTAACCAGCGTGGATGAGAGCGTTGGCAAGCATCTACATCGGTTAATGGGTTTGATGATGTTAGTTCTTCTTGTTGTCGTTGGTATGACCGTAATACACCATTAACCAATTTTTTTGCCCACGGTTTTTTAAAAAACATCACGGCATTAACGGTTTCGTTAATCGCGGCGTGGGGCGCTACTCGGGTAAATTGTAATTGGTAAATACCTAACATCATCAATAAACGAATATCGGCGTCTTTATTTTTTAGTGGCTTGGCAACAAGTGACTTGAGTTGGGCATCAATCAAATAGTACCAACGACAAAGCCCGTAACATAACTCGTGGGCAAACCGTTTTTCTTGTGGTTCTAGTGTTTCCAGTAATGTGAGCTCGCTGGCTAGAGACCCTTTTTGTTGTTGTAAACGCAGAAGTACTTGTATGGTGGCTGTACGTGCATTAACGGTTTTTTTCATAACGTTAGCCGCTATCTTAAGTCAGATCTGGCATTGAAAATGATTGCCCAATTTCAAAAAGATCTGCATGCCCATTGATAAGCTCTTTGACTGACATGGCTTTTTTATTCGGTATTTGCAGGGTTTTTATGGTAATCACTTCTGAAGAACCACAGGATACTTGAATACCGTTCTCGTCTATCGCCAGAATTTCTCCAACCGCTTTGGCAGAATTATTCTGAGTAGCTGCTTGTATTTGTGCGGAATAAATTTTAATTCTCGTATCGTTTATCCATGTATAAGCGATGGGAAAGGGATTAAACGCATGAATTTTCTTGATGATTTTTTCTGCCGATTCGTGCCAATGAATTTGCGCTTCTTGTTTGGTAATTTTTTCGGCGTAGTTAGCCATGGCGTCGTCTTGCTTTTCTGGCGTTAGGGTATTTTGCGTTAGCTGTGCCAATACATGTAGTAATGCCGGTGCACCCAGTGCCATTAATTTATCGTGCAAGGTTGCACTGGTGTCATCCATGCTAATGTCGCAATTAACTTTATAGAGCATATCGCCCGTATCGAGCCCTTTGTCCATTTGCATAATGGTAATACCCGTTTGCCCATCACCAGACTCAACTGCGCGTTGAATCGGTGCAGCGCCACGCCAGCGCGGCAAGAGCGACCCATGCACATTTAAGCAACCATAATCTGGCATATCCAATACAGCCTGAGGCAGCAGTAAACCATAGGCGACTACGACCATCACATCGGCTTGATAGGTCGCTAATTGTTGTTGCGCGCTGGTATCTTTTAATGAGGGCGGTTGTTCTACGGTTAAACCATGCTCTAAGGCAAGTGCTTTAACGGGGCTGGGTGTTAATTTTTTACCTCTACCAGCAGGGCGATCCGGTTGAGTGTATACGGCAACAATCTCATGTGGACTGTCGATTAATGCCTGCAGATGATGAGCCGCAAAATGGGGAGTGCCTGCAAAGACAATTCTTAAAGGCTGCGCACCGGAATCTGAAGAGGGTGTAGAGGGTATTGTCACGTTTAAGACCTTAATGGGTTGGCCAGTACTTAGCGTATGACCAACACCATGCATTTATTTTGCACGATGTTGTTTTTCGAGTTTTTTACGGATGCGTTGACGCTTCATATTAGACAGATAATCAACAAACAACTTGCCATTTAAATGATCGATTTCATGTTGTACGCATACCGATAATAGGCCTTCGGGCTCTATGGTAAAGGCATCCCCATTTTTATCTAAGGCGTCTATTTTTACCCGGATGGGGCGTTCGACTTCTTCGTAATACCCCGGAACCGATAGGCAGCCTTCATCGTAGGACTCTGTGGCTTCGTCGATAACCGTGAGTGTTGGATTAATAAAGACCATTGGCTCGTTTTTGTCTTCGCTTACATCGATAACAATAATTTGTTGATGAATATTTACCTGAGTCGCCGCCAAGCCGATACCTGGGGCTTCATACATGGTTTCAAACATATTATCGATGATTTGACGGATATCGTCGTTAACGCTTTCAACCGGTTTGGCGACGGTGCGTAAACGTGGATCGGGGAATTCAAGAATTGTGAGTTTTGCCATAATTTTTCTATCGCTACGCTATTGATGGTTCAGCGCTGCTTGTTTGTGCTCTTTTAACGACTTGTTATCACGTGATGTGGTAGCAAGTTTTTAGAATAACTTCTTGTAGAAAGCGAAGAATCGCTGCTAAGGCTATGATGATACAGGATTTGATGCTATAAAGGCAGTTATCCTACGTTAATTATAATAGTAAACCTAATAAATGTACGTGTTTTTTGGGTGATGAGATTAGAGCTTGCCTTCATGAATAAAGCCATTTTAAATGCCTTGGTCTTGTGTTTACTTGGGTTAGGGACCTGTTATGCCAGTTATGCCCAAGAAGCCCCTTCGTTACGAGAAGATCGACCCGACAGTTATACCGTTGTGACAGGTGATACCTTATGGGATATTTCTGGGCGCTTTTTAGAGGATCCTTGGCGGTGGAGAGAAATTTGGCAGGGTAACTCCCATATTGCTAACCCCGACCTGATTTATCCCGGGGATGTCATACGTTTATTATTTGTCGATGGCAAACCACAATTAGTGGTACAAAGCGCTTTGGGTACAACCTCACCTGAAACACCTGCCAGCAATAACACTGCTCAACCTTCAAATCGTTCGGAACCAGGCACTCCTGACAATAATGGTCCGCTAAAAACTATTAAGCTCTCTCCTAAGGTACATACCACCCCTTTAAAAACCGCCATCGAATCCATTCCTTTAGAAACGATTAATAAGTTTCTATTGCGCAACCGTGTGGTAGAACCGGATACCTTATCTTCTGCTGCACATGTGATTGCTGGACAAGAAAAGCGGGTGATTTTAAGTGCTGGAGATCGTATTTATGCTCGCGGAGACTTTTCAGGTAGCCTGACAAACTATGGTATTTATCGCAAAGGTCAGGATTATTTTGACCCGATTACTAAAGAAATACTGGGTGTTCAGGCGGTTGATGTTGGAGGAGCCAACCTTCGTGCTATTAGTAATGATGTCGCTACTTTTGGGGTTAGCCGCTCCACTAGCGAAATACGGATTGGTAACCGCTTACTTCCTATTGAAGAGCGTAAAATTAACTCAACATTTTTCCCTTCACCTCCTGATGAGCCGGTAGAAGGGGTGATTATGAACGTAGAAACTGGCGTCTCTCAGGCTGGGCGATTAGATATTATCGCGATTAACCTCGGCAAACGGGATAATATGCAGCAAGGTCACTTGCTGGGTATTTTTAAAGACGGTGGCAAAATTCGAGATCGTAATGCCAAGAAAAAAACACCACGAACCGTTGAATTACCTGACGAACGCGCAGGGCTAATTATGGTGTTCCAAGTCTTCGAAAAAATGAGCTTAGCCATTGTTTTAGAAGCTGAGCGTGGTGTTGTTATTCGCGATCATGTAAGCAACCCATAGATAAACCAAACCCTTCATTAATACATTGTTGTTCAAGGATGAACTATGACGCAAGAAAACACTTCTTCTACCCATTCCTCTATTATCTGCTATCCGCTATTGGTCACACTGCTACCGGATATTGGTGCCCATCGATATTGGAAACTGATGACGTTATTTTCCAACGCTAAAGCTTTTTTAGCCGCAACACCAGAGCAATTGCATCCCATACCTTTTATTTCGCAAAAAGCATTGGGGCTCATTACTGACTTTCAAATTCGGCAACTCAGTAGCGACCTTCAACAAATGGCCGAAGGCATATTCACCCACCTGGAGCAGCACGATAGTCGGGTAATCACTGTTGAGGACGATGTGTATCCTGCACTATTAAGGGAAATCCATTGTCCACCTCCGGTATTGTTTATTAAGGGTGAGGTGAATAATTTATCGCTACCTCAACTAGCCATTGTGGGCTCCCGCCATGCATCCCATCAAGGCATTAAAAATACACAAATGCTAGGCA
>JAHDEM010000059.1:0-2017 GCA_020628895.1 Candidatus Endobugula sp. | reverse complement strand
TCTATTCATAATCCGCTTAGTAAGGGGTGTCATCAACTCATTAAAAATGGGGCAACACTCATAGAAAATAGCCAAGATATTATCGATCAACTCGACGGCATGATGGGGCACACTAAGGAACAAGTGTATAACGCTCTAGAATCCGATTTTTCTGCATTAGACCAGACTCGTCTAAGCAAGGATGAACAATCTATTCTAGATGCCATTGGATTTGAGATCGTCTGCGCTGAAGACCTATTGGCAACCACCCATTTACTCCCTAGCGATCTGAGTGGTTATTTAATTGATCTAGAAATAAACGGGTGGATAAAACTCTCTGATAAGGGTTATGAAAGGGTATAATGGCTATTATGAAGACTGTTTTTTATCCTGACATTATGATTAACGCACACATTATCTTAAACGGCGGTGTGGTTGCTTACCCCACAGAGGCGGTTTGGGGCCTGGGTTGTGACCCATTTAATGAAGAGGCGGTTAATGCGATTTTGTCCTTAAAACAGCGACATGTGAGCAAAGGTCTGATTTTAGTTGCTTCATCCATGGAACAATTTACACCGTTTTTAACGGATATCAGTGATACTCAAAGACAGCAATTAGAAGACTCTTGGCCGGGACCTTTTACGTGGTTGGTACCCAATAATGGCTCAATACCCAAATGGGTGAGCGGTAAGCATCGCTCTGTGGCTTTACGTGTCAGCAACCATCCTTATGTTAAGGCGCTGTGCGACGCCGTTGGCGGACCGATTGTCTCCACCTCAGCAAACCCACAAGGTCGGCCAGCACCAACACATGCCTGGCAAGTTCATCATTATTTTCATCACCATCGTTTACTCGATAATATTGCCAAGGCACAGGTTGGTTCCAGTACAAAGCCCTCGACGATTACTGATCTTGAATCGGGTAAGGTGATTCGATAGTTAAAGGGTTGTTAAATCCTCAAAAAAGTCGGGGCTATCAATTGTTACATTGTTTGTTTTTAATCAAACTTCCAATCTAAAATGCTCTTATAATGCATAGCATATTTTCTGTTTTTTACCTTTTCCGTTTAACCATGGCTGTTAGTAAATATGAGTACTCCTAATAAAGACAATGTTCGCGCTTATCTTTTATCGCTGCAAGATAGTATTTGTGATGCATTAAGTGAAATTGATGGGCACCCTTTTGTTGAGGACTCATGGGAACGCGCTGAAGGCGGCGGTGGACGCTCTCGTGTACTGGCCGATGGCAACGTGATTGAAAAAGGCGGCGTTAATTTTTCCCATGTATTTGGTGATACTATGCCAGTCTCTGCTACGGCGAATCGCCCCGAACTGGCCGGTCGTAGCTTTGAGGCAATGGGGGTATCATTGGTGATTCATCCACACAACCCTCTTGTACCGACGACACATATGAATGTGCGTTTTTTTATTGCGGAGAAAGAAGGCGAGGCACCAGTGTGGTGGTTTGGTGGTGGTTATGATTTGACGCCTTACTACGGCAACAAAGAAGATTGTATTCATTGGCATCGCACAGCTAAAGAGGCCTGTGATCCTTTTGGCGAAAAATTTTATCCGCACTTTAAGCAATGGTGTGATAACTATTTTTATCTTAAACACCGCGATGAGCCTAGAGGAATTGGTGGTGTATTTTTTGATGATCTAAACGAGCTTGGATTCGAAGACAGCTTTGCCTTAATGCAATCGGTTGGCAATAGCTTTGTTGATGCTTATCGCCCTATTATGTTACGACGCAAAGATGAAGATTTTTCTGAAAAACAAAGGGAATTTCAGCTTTATCGACGAGGTCGTTATGTTGAATTTAATTTGGTCTTTGACCGCGGAACATTGTTTGGCTTACAAACCGGTGGGCGTACAGAATCCATTTTAATGTCTTTACCGCCATTGGTAAGGTGGGAATATAATTATCAACCTGAAGAGGGCAGCGCAGAAGCTGAATTAACACAAGTCTATCTCAAGCCGCAGGAGTGGCTAGTGGCTAGTGGCTAGTGGCTAGTGGCTAGTGGCTAGTGGCTAGTGGC
>JAHDEM010000058.1:12298-15493 GCA_020628895.1 Candidatus Endobugula sp. | reverse complement strand
AACCTGTGACCTACGCCTTGTAAGGGCGCCGCTCTCCCAGCTGAGCTAACCACCCCATGCCGAAGAGCTGCGCATTCTACCGGATTGGCAGGCGGTGTCAAACAGTTTCGATAAGATTTTTTATTTAATGGGGTTTTTATTTAAATAAATACAAAGTGTTACGATCAAGACCGAACTGGCGCCGCAAACGACAACACGTACTCTTTTCTCACGAAACAAGCTAAAATATTACCCATCAAAGAAATACACTAGATACCATCAAAATAATAAATATAGGTGGACTTTCAATCTATCAAATGACTGGCGGATTAAAATGCTGTCGATACCTTTTAGCACTCTATTGATGACAATATTTGCTGCAATAGCAACAGGGCTTGCCATCTATGTTGTCTACTTACGCAAAAGCGAACAGTTGTTGAATAAAGTATATAAAGATCTTCAGCAGCAAAGCTCCCAACGCAATGATCGCCTATATAACATTAACAACCAGCTCTACGAAGAAATTTCCAAGCACGAACTGACAAAAGCACGATTAACCGAAACTCGAAACTACCTACAAAGCATCGTTAATTCCATGCCATCTATTCTTATCGGCATTGACCGCAACGGGATTGTGACTCACTGGAATACTGCAGCCAATAATAAAACAGGCACCCCCTACCACCAGGCTTTGGGACAACACTTTCAGTCAGTGATTAATGAGCCGATTATCAGCATGAAATTGATCACCACTGCAATTGATCAACAAAAGCCGCAAAAACTAGAGGCCATTCAAGAAGGACATGGTAGTAATGCTCGGTTTAGAGACATTACCATTTACCCCTTGGTCACCACCGATGCAGAAAATGCGGTTATCCGAATCGATGATGTTAGCTCTCGCATTCAGTTGGAAAACATGATCATTCAAAACGAAAAAATGGGCTCTCTAGGTGAATTAGCTGCTGGGGTTGCCCACGAGGTAAACAACCCCTTAGGTACCATATTACAGAGCCTACAAAATATTCATCGCCGTTTATCCACAACACTATCAGCCAACAATGAAACAGCAAAACGACTGAGCATAGACTTACACACCATTAACCAATATCTAGAAGAGAGAAAAATTCTGCTGTTTTTAAGCAATATACAAGAGGCTGGGGAACGAGCAGCATCCATTGTGACCAATATGCTGGAATTCTCCCGCTCTAATAGTTTTCAACACAAGCCTATACAACTAATAGAACTACTCAATCGCAGTATTGATTTGGCCATTAGCGCCTCATCCGTGAGTCAAAAATATGAGAATATCACCTTTACGATTGTGCGTGATTTTCCAGACACATGCCCTCTAGTCTATGGCTCTGCAGCAGAATTACAACAAGTCATCCTCAATCTTATTAATAACGCCTACCAAGCTTATAGCGACGCCTATCTACAAACATCAATAAATGAAGAAATTACCAAGCCAGGGGAACTGGATATTACCATTAGCCTAACGACAGACAAGCAGCATGCGATAATAACGGTAAGTGATAATGGGCCTGGCATGGACGATTGGACGCAGAAACATATTTTTGAACCCTTTTTCACTACAAAGGAAGCGGGTAGTGGTACTGGATTGGGTTTATCCGTTTCTTATTTTATCATTACCGAACACCATCAAGGTTCTATTGGTGTTGAATCCGCTATGGGTAATGGGACAACCTTTACGATTAAGCTTCCGTTAAACCGCTAAACAATTTTCGCATATCCACCATCGACATACACTAAAGGCGCGACGCCAGCTTCTGATACAGTAACCTCTTCCAGACAACCGATCACAATTTGGTGGGTACCATAATGGTAGTTATCATTATCTACTTGGCAAAAAAAGTTGACTTGAGCATCGGCTAAATATGGCATTTGCTTATCGTTCTCTTGCCAATCGCCTAAAGCAAACCGTTCTTCACCACTTTGTGCAGAAGCACATAAATTCGAAATATCTTGTTGCGATTGCGATAACACATTGACTACAAATGACTGACCATAAGTAAAAAATGGTCTCATGGCCGCATCTTTATTAACACAAACGAGTAAAGAAGCAGGACTATCAGAAAGAGATGTTACCGAAGATGCTGTCATTGCATAACGTTGTCCATCAACTTGTGTAGAGATAACACATACACCTGAAGCCAAGCGCCTCATACCTAATCGTAAAGCATCTTTTAAAGAAATATCAGTAGAAGTGGTCATAACTAAAACAACATCCGTAATAAAATGAACAAAGCCCATGACAAACGCATTGCCATTATGACCTGAAAAATACGATATACAAGAAAAGAGATAAGATAGTTGGGGTGACTGACGGGGTTCGAACCCGCGACCACCGGAATCACAATCCGGGGCTCTACCAGCTGAGCTACAGTCACCATAATAATAGAGCGATAAGCGATTTGGCGCGCCCGAGAGGATTCGAACCTCTGACCGTCCGCTTAGAAGGCGGATGCTCTATCCAGCTGAGCTACGGGCGCGTACTTGTCTTCCCGTAGTCATGACCTAACTTCTCTGCAGTAAAATAATGGTCGGAGTGGAGGGATTCGAACCCCCGACCCTCTGGTCCCAAACCAGATGCGCTACCAAGCTGCGCTACACTCCGAATAAGCTAATCACTTAGCAATTTTACACTCACTACAAACGGCCATGTTTGAAGAGGTGCGCATGATACCCACGCACCTTAATACAGTCAACGATAAATTCAAACTTTCTTTAGAAACTGGTAAATAAATCAGTTGTTTAGCGTTTTTCACCCACTAATTGTGGCTTCAATCTACTAGCTATGAAAAGACAGCTATGGGAAAATACGCTTTTTATCTTCGGGAATACTGCAAAAATGAGCGCACTCTTACTAGATGGTAAATTAATTGCCAAAAAAACGGAAGCCGAACTCAGTGAACGCGTTAGCGCATTAAAGAGCAAGAGCAATGGGCGAACGCCTATTCTGGCCACCATATTAGTAGGTAATGACCCTGCCTCCGCTACTTATGTGAATATGAAAGGCAATGCTTGCAAGCGCATTGGCATGGACTCGTTGAAAGTTGAATTGCCCGAAACGACAACCACTGAAGAACTGCTAAGCACTATAGATGAGCTCAATAATAATCAGGATGTACATGGTATATTGTTGCAACACCCTGTCCCATCACAAATAGATGAACGGGCATGTTTCGATGCCATTGA
>JAHDEM010000058.1:0-12198 GCA_020628895.1 Candidatus Endobugula sp. | reverse complement strand
TGCAACACCCTGTCCCATCACAAATAGATGAACGGGCATGTTTCGATGCCATTGATTTGAGCAAAGATGTAGATGGTGTGACCTGTTTAGGTTTTGGACGTATGAGTATGGGAGAAGATGCCTATGGTTGTGCAACACCCAAAGGGATTATGCGTTTATTAGAGGCATATGATATAGAGCTATCAGGCAAGCATGCGGTTGTCGTAGGTCGAAGCCCTATTCTAGGTAAACCCATGGCAATGATGTTATTGGGCGCTAATGCAACAGTAACCATCTGCCACTCTCGAACCCAAAACCTCAGTGAGCACATTAAACAGGCGGATATCGTCGTTGGTGCTGTTGGTAAACCCGAATTTATTAAAGCTGAATGGATTAAAGACGGAGCCGTTGTTGTTGATGCTGGATACCATCCCGGCGGTATTGGTGATATCGAGCTGGCGCCTTTAATCGATCGGGTGGCAGCGTATACACCGGTGCCTGGCGGCGTTGGACCAATGACAATTAACACCCTTATCTACCAATCTGTAGATTCTGGTGAGAAAAAAATTCTTGAGTAAATCAGCCTTGAATAAAACAACCATCAGGTTGGATAAATATATTGCTTCGGTCACCGATTACTCGCGCAATGAGGTTAAACGCTTACTCAAGAACGATCATGTCAGGGTAAACGGTATCCCCGCTAGTAATCCTGCTGCGCATATTAACCAACAGGAGGATACTGTTGCTGTTTATGAGCAAGTCATTGATGCCCCGCAGGCTCGTTATTTTATGCTGAACAAGCCTAGAGAAACTGTCTGCGCTACAGAGGATAGCGAACACACTACTGTTCTGGATCTTATTGATGAGCCTAATTTACACAAATTGCATATTGCTGGTCGGCTTGATAAAGACACGACTGGTTTAGTGCTAATCACTGACGATGGTCAGTGGAGCCATCAAGTAACATCTCCTAGATCCGAATGTTTTAAACGTTATCGGGTTTACCTTGCGCAAGACATAACCGATGATGCCATCACAGCACTTAAGCAAGGCGTGCAGCTGCACAATGAAAAAAAACTCACACTTCCAGCGCATATCGATAAAATAGACAACACCACTATTTTAATCAGTATCCAAGAGGGTAAATACCATCAGGTAAAACGCATGTTAGCTGCTGTCGGTAATCATGTTGAACACCTACACCGAGAAGCCGTCGGCAAGATAGAGCTCGACAAAGAGCTTGAGTTAGGACAATACCGAGAATTGCATCATCACGAAGCAGCGTTATTTCTTCCATGATAGACCCAACATTTTCATTACTAGCGCCCTACTTACAGACACCTGATAGACCGACATTATGGCTAGCAGATGAAAATGCTTTATCCATGTTGCACAACTTTACATGTGCCAACCCAGATCAACTACAGATTATTACCAATCGATACGATGTATACCAACTAGCCGATAAAAAATCACTGAACGTTCAATTTAGTGACTTTATACTTGATGAACTAAGTCCCTTGCCCTCGCGCATTATTTACCGAGTATCTAAAGAAAAGGCACTTACACACTATCTATTTAATCGAATAACAGAGTTATTCGCTGACAGCGACGGCGAACTGATCATTGCAGGACAGAAACAAGAGGGCATTAAAACCTACGCGGATAAACTGATTAAGCAATTTAACTGTCTAGGCAAATTAAAGAAGTCAGGGAAAGTTTACAGCGGGTGTTTTACTGCGTTTAGCCACAGATCATTACTGGATGATCAACACTATAATCAAATACAAAAAATAGTCACAGACCAAGCTCACAATCCCTATATCTACAGTAAGCCAGGTGTTTTTGGTTGGAATAAGATCGATAAAGGTACACAAATTCTTTTAGAAACACTGCCGAAAGTTATTCAAGAAAAGCAATTGTCTCCTAAAACACTGCTTGATCTAGGTTGTGGTTATGGATGGATATATCTCAACTTGCATCGTTATTTTACCCCTGAGCTATATTCCGAGATGCAAATCACCGCGACCGACAATAATGCGGCCGCATTATCGTGCGCAGAAAAGAACCTCGAACTGGTAAAAGCTGGACCAAAAATCAATATTATCGCCTCTGATTGTGCCAATACTATTGAACAATGTTTTGACCTGATACTGTGCAACCCCCCGTTTCATCAGGGTTTTTTGCATGATAGTTCACTAACATCCAAGTTCTTACAGCAAACGTATCAACATTTGAACAGCAGTGGAATAGCCTTATTTGTTGTCAATGAATTTATTCATCTGCCCAAATATATTAAAGCATTAGATTTTGCAGCCGCTAGCGAAAGAAAGTGCAAACAGATTCATCAACAACAAGGCTTTACCGTTTACATGTTACATTAGTGAAATAATGCAACATTAATATAGAGCTAATCCCTCAACAACGACGTAACCTGATGTACCCCATGCAAATCCCATTTAAAACCTTACTTATCTTGCCACTATTAGCTATGCTTTTTTCCTGTTCATCCTTACCCAATGAACAAAGCTGGTCAGATGATATTCCTACAGTCAATTACTTTTTAGATAAATACACTGAAGATAAAGCACATCAAGAAGCACTTAGCCAAAGAGATTACCTTATGTGGGTACATCGATTCTATTACGGATGGGCACTATATAAACGCGGCTGGATACAAGCTACACAAGAGCTCAATGAAACCCTAGACACTGAACAAGAAAAGCAACTTGCTACCGATTTAATGACACAAATAGGACAATTGGTTGCTCCTGAATGGGCCAAAAATAAAGATTACAGAGTTATCAACACGCGGCATCTTAGTATTTGGGGTAATACGATTAATACCTCAGTGACAAAAAACCAACAAATATCCACCCTATATTCAATACTTGCAGATGTGAACGCATTATTAGAAAAGCGAATTAACAAGCAAGTCATCACTCCTGAACGTTACTTTGCACAAGTTCCATTTGAAGTTGGTGATGACAATAATTTTTAAATCGATTTAATAAGAACTCCTACCAGATCGCCTATTCCTAGTACTACCTTTTCCAACCAATTCACTATATGAGACAGTAGACATATCTCGATATCGAATAAAAAATATCAAAATATACCCTACACTTAAGATTGAGCAATTAATTCCTCACTGAAATTTTTAATGTATCGACCGGCACATTAAAAACGATTCTTTATATTGCCACAAACATTTAAAAGCATAAGTAAAAATTGGAAATTAAAACATGGCTAAATACCTAACATTTAAATCTAAAATTTTCGCCGTTGTTATTATGGTAATGCTAATCTCTATCATCATAGCTAATATCTCTGCAGGAAGTATTATTTCGCGCTATTTAGTGTCATCAGAAACTGAAAAAATACAAACGCAGATTAATTTGGTAAGCGATAAACTTAAGAGTGATATTGCTAATAAGATTTTACTCGCTCAATCTTTAACAATATCGTTGATCAAAGTTGCCGAAACGACTAAAGCAACTGGATTTAATGAAATTACTATTTTTAACAATGGCGTAGGCGTTAATTCTCAAGGATCGATCGAAGATGAAATCATCGTATCTAACTTAAAAAATACAGCAGAAAATTTGAGTAGCAATATTGAGTTAAGCAATTTACTATCACCTGACCAAGCTATCATTCGCTTGACAATAAAACGGTCAGAATTTCAAACCGAATTTTTCGACATCGATCTTTCTGATATTCAAAATAATTTAAAAAATGCATCAGGTAGTACAAGTTACTTTGAATTAACCGATGCTTCAGAAAATAAAGTTTTTTCGAATGTGACAGAAAATGGCGTTATCGCTACCACACAAGATATTCCATTGGCCAATAAAACCTGGAAACTCACGGGTTTTATTAACCAAAATTACATTAATGATAAAGCGTCCGAGCTTAAAAGCTCAATTACACTGGTTCTTATCTTATCTGCCATTTTATTAACCGCATTAAGTTTAGTGTTTATTCGACTCGCCTTTAAACCAATGGTTGACCTGCGGGCAGTTATTCGAGACTTGTCAAAAGGAGAAGCTGATCTTACCCAACGTCTAAAAGTTAAAGTAGAAGATGACATCGGCATCATATCCAACGATATTAACCAATTCGTTGAGAAACTACATGACTTAATCTTACAAGTCTCTCATGCAAGTTCGTCGGTAGAAAGGCAAGTGGAAGTACTCAATAAACAAGCAAAATCTAGCCAAGAACTTCTCGTCGCACATACACAGGAAACTGAACAAATAGCCGCAGCCATTACCGAAATGGGTAACTCAGCAGACTCCGCTGCTAATAGCGCCCGCAAAACGGCCTCACTGGCTAGCGACACACTGCAACAAACCAATGAGTCAAAAGAGGTTGTCTTATCTGCTGTATCAAGCGTTCAAAGTTTAGTAAACGAAGTTGACGAAATGTCGGAATCTTTTAACGTTCTTAATAAAGATGCTGACGAAATTGGCTCTATTGCTCAGGTGATTGCATCCATCGCAGAACAAACTAATCTACTTGCTCTCAACGCTGCTATTGAAGCCGCTCGAGCAGGAGAACAAGGTCGTGGCTTTGCTGTGGTCGCAGACGAAGTAAGAGCTTTAGCCGCGAGAACACAAAGAAGTACATCCGAAATTAATGAAATGCTAGGAGGCCTTAGAGATGGCACCAGCAATATAGGACACATTATCGAATCCACGCGAAAAAGTTGCCAAGATGCAGCAGAAAAAACCAGTAAAGTTAATATTGTATTGGATGGCCTTATTACCTCTATTAGCGAAATAGATAGTATCGCCGCGGTTATTTCTAACGCGTCTACCGAACAAGAATTAGCATCCAATGAAATTTCAAAAAATATGGGTGGCATTCAAGAAGTGGTCGTTAATTTACAAAGTAATGGCGAAACGAATTTAGAATCCGTACACAGTCTAGTGAACACACACGAACAACTGGTTAATGTTGTTCAGCGTTTTAAACTAAAACAATAGGAACTGATAAAACCCCACTATAATCCCAGCGTTATGGTTCTAGCCTAGCAATCAAGCTAACCTTCTCAACAACTTGATTGCTACCACTAAGCCCAATAAACCAATAACGATAGAACCCGCAAACAATCCCCACAGAGCTCCCTTAGCATCGCCTAACCATACACCCACCATCACAAAAGGCACTGTTCCTACTGACACTTTTAAAAAGTTTATGATCGTCGAATAATGAGCAACACCTAAATTATTAAATAACGCATTCGTAATAAAGGTTAGGCCATTAAAAACAAACATTAAGCTGATGCCATTACAAAAGAGATACACTAGTTCGTTTGCTTCCTCTGAGGCATTAAAAAGAGGCACTAACAATGGCTTAACTAGCCATAAGAGGCTACATACAACAGCACAATAAATAAGAGTCAATTTGATAGACTCGTATAATGTTTCATACACCCGAGAAATATTTTTAGCGCCAAAATTCTGTCCTGCAATAGGCCCCACAATACCCGATAAAGCAAATAAACCCGCAAAGGCAACAGGCTGTATACGACTGATAATCGCATTTCCTGCGACAGCGCTATCACCAAACTGCGCCATAACATAAGTGACATAGGCAACCCCTATCGGAGTTGAAAGATTGGTTAATACTGCCGGTATCGCTACCTTAATATACTGCATGATTTGATGTTTATATTGCGCCAACACAAAACGACTCACCAAACGATTACGATAAACCACCACATACAAACCAAAACCTAGCATCACAAACCGGCTCACCACTGTTGCCGCGGCTGCACCCTGGATTCCCATATCTAAACCAAAAATAAAAATAGGATCCAAAACCACATTGGTAATACCGCCAGAGAGTGTTAACCACATCGCCCCTTTTGCATCACCTCTAGCACGCATCACACCACCAGAGGACATAGATACAGCCAATATTGGCATGCTGGGGATAATGATTAATAAATACTGCTTCGCTAGCTCATAAGATCTCCCTTCGGCTCCCAAGAGTTCCAATAGCGTAGGTACAAGAAACCATAAGAGAACACAGACAGGAAGCACCATAATAAAGGCTGATACCAGCGAATATGTCACTGCTTGAGTCGATGCTTGATAGTCACCCGAACCAATCGCTTTGGATGATAGAGCACTGCAAGCGATCGACAAGCCGATACTCATAGAGATGGTGAAGAATAATATTGAACCCGCAAAACCCACTGCAGCGGCAATTTCTGCCTCTCCTAGCAGGCCAAGGAAATACATATCGACAAGGTCTGATAAAAAGATCATCACCAAACCCGTCGTTGCTGAGCCTGTCATAATGAGTAAGTGCCTAGCAATAGAGCCTTGTGTGTATCTCGCTTTTTCCATAGTGCTTTTCCAAAATACAGTGATAAAAAATCACTTTAACAATAGAGTGTTTCACCACTGGGTAATGTATGTGATATTGAGCTGCTGTGTTAGGACAGAGTACTAACAATCACCGTTCTGTTTTGATGTCCGTAGCGGTGTTCCCATAAAAATATCCCCTGCCAAGTACCCAATAACATCTGGCCATTTTCCACAGGAATCGATAATGAGCTTGTTGTGAGCGCCGATTTGATATGTGCAGGCATATCATCGGGCCCCTCTATGGTATGGGTATAAAGGGGATCATTTTCTGGTACCAAGCGATTAAGCCATTGCTCTAAGTCATATTTAGCGCTGGGGTCATAATTTTCTTGTATTAATAGGCTGGCAGATGTGTGTTGAATATATAATGTACATAATCCCTGTGTTATTTCGGAGGTTTCTACTACCTGTTTAACTTGGGCAGTAATATCATATAAACCTTGTGACGACACTGAAACATTAATACGCTTAATCATATAACCTCTATACTATTAATCTCTGTATTATTGGCCTTTATACGATAACCTAAACTTTGTTGTGGGTAAGAGCTCATGACTATGATAGCAGGACTATATACCGATTAAGTCGAGTAGATAAGGTTAAAATAACTCGCCTTACCCTGTGATTTTATAATGCTTGGGCTCTATAATAGGCATTTTATACGGTATTGCTATTATTACCATCCAAGCATCAACTTAACGTTTACACAAGCCTTTCTCTCTATGACCCTTTTCTCTGTTTACCCTGACCAATACCAGCAGCAACTCAATACCAAGGTCGAAACCTTTAAAGATCAATTATCTGTTATCAAACAGCATAATCTGCCAGAGATTACCGTATTTGAGTCCCCTACAAGCCACTACCGTATGCGTGCGGAGTTTAAAGTATGGCATGAGGGTGAGCAAACACATTATGCAATGTCAGATAGAGAAACGAAAAAGCCCGTTTTTTTAAAAGAATTCCCTGTTGCTGCAAAAAATATTAATGATCTTATGCCTAAGCTAATGCATGAGATAAATAATAATACCGTACTACGAAAAAAATTATTCCAGATAGAATTTTTAACCACTCTCACACAAGATACTTTAGTATCCATGATTTATCATCGCCCCATTGATGAACAATGGATTAAAGCAATAACACCAATTAAACATCAGCTCGGTATTCACATCATAGGCCGAAGCCGGAAACAAAAAGTTATTCTTGATCGAGACTTTGTTAACGAAGAACTAACCGTTAACGGTCGCACATTTTCTTACCAGCAAAACGAAGGGAGTTTTACACAGCCCAATGCAACAGTTTGTGAGAAGATGCTAACGTGGGCGGTAAACAATAGTCAAAATAGCACTGGGGATTTACTGGAACTCTACTGTGGTAATGGTAACTTCACGTTACCCTTATCTCAGAATTTTAATCGAGTGATTGCCACTGAAATTTCGAAATCTTCGGTCAATGCTGCACAGAAAAATATCATAAAAAATGATATTAATAATGTCACGATCGTTAGGATGTCGAGCGAGGACTTCTCACAGGCAATGGATAAGGTGAGAACGTTTAGACGCTTAGCGGATATTGATTTAGATAGTTACCAGTTTTCCACTGTATTTGTTGATCCGCCTAGAGCAGGTTTAGACGATCATACTATCGATATTATTAAACAGTTCGATAACATTATTTATATCTCCTGCAACCCAACTACATTAACTAATAATCTAATACAGTTATGTGAAACTCATAGTATTGAGTCACTAGCTGCCTTTGACCAGTTCCCCTATACAGAACACTTAGAAGCTGGTGTTATTCTAAGAAAGATCCGTTAACCCCGAAGGGGTCTAAAGGTAGATTTAGTCAAGATATATTACTCAACAACGCGGGCAGCCAATCGTTTTATAAGACGATTGGCGATGAGTAAACCAACAATGCTAATAATCACTGCACCTAGAAAAACGCCCCACAAAGCCCCCTCAGGTCCATTAACATAAGCTCCTGCAATAGCAAAAGGAATAGTGCCAAACGTGGCTTTAGTAATATCAATAATGGCAGAATAATAAGCGAATCCTACATGGCTAAAAAAAGCATTCGTCACTAAGGTGATACCATTAAATATAAAAATTAAACTCATACCATTGCAGAATAAATAAATTAGCTCATTGGCCTCATCTGTCGTATTAAAAACAGGCACCAATAATGATTGGCCTATCCACAAAATAGCACAAACAGCTACACAATAAATAACCACAAAACGAAGGGATGAATAAACCGTTTCTGCCACTCGATCCATTTTCTGAGCACCAAAGTTCTGCCCCACAATTGGCCCCACTATAGCAGCAAGTGCGTACAAACCGATAAAGGCAACGGGTTGAATACGACTCACTATGGTATTGCCCACCACCGCACTATCACCAAATTGCGCCATAACATAGGTCATAAAAGCGATACCAAAGGGAATCGAGAAATCTGTACACATCACAGGTACTGCAACTTTTATGTAATTTCTCCAGTAGTCAAAATACCTTTTTACATGACGATAAACCATTAGCCCATTTTTATAAGACACAATATAAAAGCCATAAAAAACCATAGCTAAACGACTAATAACTGTGGCCACCGCAGCACCTTCTATGCCCATATCCAGCACAAAAATAAAGATAGGATCCAAAATAATATTCAAAGATCCACCTAGCACTGTAATCAGCATAGAATTTAATGCATCTCCTCTTGCTCTCATAACGCTGCCTAAGGAAATACATAGGGCTAATAAAGGTGTACTAGGAATAACAATAGACAGGTATTGATCAGCATACGTTGCAGATAAGCCTTCACCTCCTAAAAGAGAAACAATATCTGGAGAGAAGAACCAAAGTAATAGTGTTATAGGAATAATAATAATGAGTGAAAAAATAAAAGAAGCCGTAACGGATTCTTGAATAACCTGTTTATTCTCTGAACCAATAGCCGTTGAGACTAAAGCGCTGCAGGCTATAGACAAACCTATACATAAGGTAATAGTAAAAAGTAAAATAGGTCCAGCATAACCAACCGCAGCCATCACCTCCTCTACCCCCAACAAACTGAGATAATACATATCTGCCAAGTCAGAGACAAAGACCATGATTAAGCTGGCAGTAGCCGCTACTGTCATGATTAACAAATGTCTATTAATAGGGCCGTGCGTATATTCTGCAACACTCATATCAGTCTTTTTTATTGATTAAATTTTTTAGCAAAGAACGAGGGGCTACATATACAACTTTAAATAAAACAGCATATCCAATACTTGCTAATAAGTTATTGCATTAAATCACTCAATCATTAATGCAATATTTAAATTATTTCAATAAAAAAACATTTACGATATTCAATTGAATAAACGAAACAAACTGGGAGGAAAATAATTATATTTGTCGTAGATAATTAAAGAGTAGAACAATAATCATCATTAACATTAGCGCAATTAACATAAAGTGGATAGCCCATCCCCTAGCCAACAACGATTGTGGTTCACTGTAACGGGCAAGCCATTTAATACCGGCACTAGTTGTGTAAGAGGTTAAGCGTATCACCAAGGTGTAACCTTTCTCGACTACTTCCTTTATCCATACAATCACTGCTGGAGCTAATCGGCGATACAACCAATCAGCATCTATATTTACAGAAGGTAGCTCTGGCGGATATAGGCCTTTCATATTCAGCCAAACAAACGCCAAGGCTGAGAAGAACAGTAACTGTAACTGTGTTAAGACATGCGTCACATCATAAGGTGAATAGTCCATCGGGAAGGGTAATAAAGAATATAAAATACTCGGATAACTACCAATCAAAATGCATAGTGACGCACCTATTCCCATAGCCACTACCATATTAATAGGTGCCTCTTTTACACTTAGACCTGAGTCATGAGCAAAGAAGGCGAAGAATGGAATTTTAATACCCGCATGGTGGAAAACACCTGCGGCAGCAAAGAGTAATAACAACCAACCAACAGTATGCCCTGCTTCAAGCATTTCTAGCATAATAATAGACTTACTCACAAAACCACTAAATAAAGGGAAAGCCGATATCGATGCAGCACCGACAATGCACAGCACCGTTGTTTTAGGCATACTTTTATATAAACCACCCAAATGGGAACCATTTACATGCCCTACCCGATATAAGACAGCTCCCATAGACATCATTAACAAGCCTTTAAAGATAACATCATTAAAAGCATGGGCCACTGCACCATTGATTGCCATCTCCGTACCGATACCAATGCCGCACACCATAAAGCCAATCTGGTTAATCATGCTATAAGCAAGCACGCGGCGTAAGTCATTTTCAATGACCGCATAAAATATAGGGAAGCACGCCATGACCAAACCAATTGTGATCAGTAACTCTTCGCCTGCGAAATTCCTCGCTAAGGCATATACCGCTACTTTTGTGGTTAATGCACACAAAAATACGGTGCCTGTTGGTGTTGATTCTGGATAAGCATCGGTGATCCAACTATGTAAAAAAGGAAAACCACACTTAATGCCTATCGCAATAAAAATCAGCCAAGCACTGAGGCTATTTAATTCCAAGACACCTTGCTCAACACTACCTGTTTGGTGGATTAACAATAATGCTCCAGCGAACAACAATACACCCGACAACACTTGAACAACTAAATAACGCATCCCACTTTGATAGCTTGAAGGTGTACGACTGGCCCAAATTAAAAACACCGATGTTAGCGCTAAAAGCTCCCAGAAAATAAACAACGATATCCAGTCTCCGGCAAAAACAGCACCGATACCGCTACCCACATAAGCTAGTGACGCAATTTGTTGTACTTTATCTTTAACATGCAGCGCATAAATACCACCGATTAAGGCAGCAAGATGAAATAAATAAGCAAATAAAAGGCTAAGTTTGTCGATTTTTACTAATACTAAATCCATTCCCATCAGTGAATAATTAAAAAACTCACCATGAGGCCAATACAGTAATACAACAAAACTCAAAACAGGAATGAATATAGTAACGGCAGAAGCAACAGCACCCCGAAGAAAAACGAGAGCAAAAGCGCCTATGTAAAATAGTAAAAAGGGAGGAAAACTAAGAAAAAGTTCAGTCATGATTAACCTCTGCTTTTTCTGTTATGGATTCACTGCTATCAGTATCGTAATATTGTTCATCTCGCATCAAAAATTTGCGCATTTGTGAGGCTATCAATACCAGTATCACACAGGCAACAAAACCGTATAGTGCATAAAATGCAGGTATTTTCTCAATATTTGTGAGTATATGGCGATGAACAATAAAATCAGCTAAAACCAATAAAACACAAAGCGCATAAAAGATTCTTAATATCCACCGAATGGTATTAGGCTGGTAAAAAAAACCGCTGGGTTTATGATTATTCATCACCACTACCTTTAAAATTAAACTACTCTATATTGGTTAATAACTGAAGAACGCTATCAGGCCATAGGAACAATAATACACAAGCGATACTTGTTATAGTTATTGCTATCAAACACGGCAAAGGCGCTTCTTTAATAGTGACTTCCGAAACTGCTACTTCAGATCCTACATGGCTTGCTCTAGCAAAAAAAGCACGTATTGGAATAGGTAATAAGTAAGCAATATTCAGCAAGGAACTCAACAATAAAACACCTACCACCCAGATATGATCAGCCACTAAAGCACCTTGGGCAATTAACAATTTACTCCACACCCCTGCCAAAGGAGGCAGGCCGATAATACTAAGAGCGGCAATAAAGAATGCGGTCATAGTCAGAGGCATCTTTTTACCGATACCATCTAACTCACTAATCATTGTTTTATGTAAGGCCACCATAATGGC
>JAHDEM010000057.1:9024-15622 GCA_020628895.1 Candidatus Endobugula sp. | reverse complement strand
AATGGCCATTTTAGGAATCGATTTATGTGGCGACAAGATAAAGACGTTCTAGAAGAAAAATGGCCGATTATTAAGTTGTTCTTAGTATTTGTTATTTCAGCAATTGTTATATTTTTTTTCGTGATTTTTGTTTTTTTGTCTTCATCAATAGACATGGATTGTGATAGTACGAAAAAAGAATCAGATAGGATTGTTGCTAATGCGTTTGCAATCCACCTGAAACAATATTTGGACGTTAGGGCAGTAGTGATTAGAGATATCGTATCTTCACCTGTTGTGTCTAGTACTATTCTTTTTCAAGGGGGTAATCGCTCTGCGCTAAAAAGTTTTGTTTCTCGTGCTCGCTTGTTAGGCGAAGATCCTCAGTTAACAATATTAGATGCTCAAGGGCAGGTAAGTATTACAGAAGTGCAAGAACAGCAAGATTTTCAATGGACTAAGCCGTTGTATAATATTACTCATCCAAGTGACGTATATGAAAAGTCTTTTCGTATTAGATCGGGTGATTATCCTCAGTTTGAACTGGCTACTCCTATTGTTTACGGTAATCAAATTAAGGGTTTAGTTATTGCACGCTTTAATGCAGACCCATTGATGATTTATAGTGATATGTTAAGAGAAATGCCTCGGGCCTCTTTTGCTTATTCAAAAGATGGGAAATTGATTAGCTTTGGTCAGACTTCTTTTTTGAACGATACGCAACCCCAGTCATTTTTAGATGATTATGGTGTTTCTTTTATTTATTCCTCATTTGATAACTTTTGCGAAAAAAATAAAGAAAGTTTTTTAATTGAGGTTTTTTTAACGGTTTTTTTGAGTCTCTTCTTGGTCTTTTGTGTATTATTTTTTTTAGGGTTTCATATTATTTTTCATCCTTTAAAAGTTTTGTCAAAAACTAAAACGGTATTGGCGGATAAAGAGGAGATGTTGAAAAGTTCTCTAGATTTTCAGTCATTGATTTTTGATACTATCCCAGATTCTATCTTTGTAAAAGATAAAAACCTTTGTTTCGTTCAAGCCAATAAAGCATTTTTAAATCTATACCCCGAGCATCTTAGAGGTAGTGTTATTGGCACAATGAGTCTAGAAGGGTATGATCAAGAAGAGGCTCAGTTATTTCTTGCTAATGATCGCCATGCTTTTAATGAAGGAGCATCTGAGGTTGAAGAGGAGTTGGTTTTCCCTGACGGGCAAAGGCGAACCATGCTAACAAAGAAGGTACGCTTTGTTGGTCATAATAAAGAATTATTTATTTTGGGGATTGCACGCGATATTACCGATATTAAAAATACACAGCAAGCGTTGTTGGAAAGTGAGCAACGTTATGAAGTTTCGGTTGATGGTTCATCTATAGGGTTGTGGGATTTTGATTTGTTGACGGGAAATTTGTTTTGGTCTGATCGATTTAAAGAAATTGTTGGTGTTGGTGGTGACGATTTTATGTCAACTATCGATGAGTTTACTAAGCGTTTACACCCAGAAGATAAAGATAATACCTTGTCGATCTTAGATGCCCACTTAGAAAATAAAACGCCCTACGATGTAGAGTATCGCTTTCGTTGTGAGAATGGCGAGTATGTCTGGTTGCATGCTAAAGGGCAGGCTATATGGGATGAAAACAATTCTCCTGTACGAATGGCTGGATCTGTTGAAGATATCACTTATCAAAAAAATGCGGATATTGAGAGAGATAAGCTGATGGCAAAACTGGCAGACTCGAATGAAGAGCTAGAGCATTTTGCTTTTGTTTGTTCGCACGACTTGCAGGAGCCTTTGCGCATTATCCGCAGCTTTTCGGAATTATTACAATTGCATTTAGCAGAGACTTTACAGCATGATGAAAAAGGACAGCGGTATTTTAATTATATGATTGACGGTGCTGCCAGAGCACAAATTTTGATTTCTGATATTTTGGCATACTCACGTATTGATAGAGATACGCAACCTCTAGAATCAGTGAATGTGATGGAGCTTATCGATATTGTTAAACAGAGCCTTCAATCCAACGATAAAAATAGTAGTGCAAATATTGAATATGATCAGCTGCCTACTGTGCATGGTAATAAAACACAGTTGTATCAGTTGTTTCAAAACTTAATCAATAATGGTATCAAGTACCAGCTAAAAGATGCTCAACCGCATATTTATATCAAAGTGAAAGATCTGTCTACTCACTGGCAGTTTGAGATCAATGATAATGGTATCGGTATTGATGGGCGTTATCAGCAACAGATATTTGAAGTCTTTAAGCGTTTGCATGGTCATGGAGAATTTGCAGGAACTGGTGTGGGTTTAGCAATATGTCGTAAAGTTGTTGAACGACATGGGGGTGAGATATGGGTGGACTCCGAGAAAGGCGAAGGGGCTACTTTTTATTTTACGTTATTAAAAAATGATAATAATGTGTAGCCTATGCCCCTTGATGAAAAATACCTGCAAACCGTGTTACGTACTTTATCTCATGATGTGGGTGCAGCGCTTAGGGCTGCGTCTGGGTTTTCTCAATTGTTAATTGATGAATATTCTAACAACATAGATAAAAAGAACATTGATGATAAAGCCTTGCGTTGGCTGAGTATTATCGTGAGTGAGGGGCAGAAAGCGCAGGGCCAGCTAATGGCGTTGTCCCGCTATGCGCGACTCTATGGTATCAATGACAGAGAAGAAAACTGTCACTTAGTTAATCTGTGCGAGCAGGTGTTGCTTGATCCCGATTTTAGAGAGTTGGCTCAGATTCATTCCCATGTGGATATTCAAATAGATAAACTGCCTATTGTGGTTGGTCACCCTGCCTTATGGTCTACCTATTTTTCAGAAATATTAAACAATTGCTTGTGCCACTCTTGTTTCATAGGAACAGCTGCTGCTGATAAAAAAGACCCTTGTAATAGTGTGGTTACCCGGGTTTTTTGTGAAGAGGAGTCAGAACATATTTCGCTGATTATTGAAAACGATGGTGCTGGGTTAAGTGCGACAGAGCTGGAAAAAGTGCTAATGCCTTATGCTAGTGTTGGTAGCGTAACCCATTTAGGTATGGGGTTGGCGATAGCTAAGCGCATCGTAGAAATACATGATGGGCATTTTGTGGTGTTGTCGCTCGATGATGGGGTGTCTGGTGTGCGTGTGATTGCCCGACTGCCTAAAAGCATTGTGCAATAGGTTGTTACATTTGTGTGCATTTTCTCTATGGACGTTGATCTGGGTTTGACGTACAATTACGCCCCAATCAGCGGAAGCCCCATGTATAGTTTGCAGGTATTCCGATCGAGAGCGAGGTGATACAGTGAGGTGCTTAAATGCTAGCTGATATTTCATCTCGCTTTTTTATAGCTATTTTTTACCTATTTGCTTATTTTCCGTATGTTATTGATTAATAGCAGCAGGATAGTAGCGCCTAGATAACGAATGTTTTACTTAAGTTATTTAACGCTGTAAGTAAATAGCCCAGACTCTTGGAGGTTATGTGACAACGGGTGCCCTACAACCCATTCAGCAGGCGCTTGCCTATAAACGACCTGCGATCCTAGTACTTGCTGACGGTAGCGTTTTTCGTGGTTCTGCCATTGGTGCAGATGGTATTACCGTTGGTGAGGTCGTCTTTAATACTGCAATGACAGGTTATCAGGAAATCTTAACTGATCCCTCTTATGCTAAACAGATTGTCACTCTTACTTACCCACATATTGGTAATGTTGGGGTTAACCAAGAAGATGAAGAGTGTTCTGCCATATGGGCATCAGGCCTAGTAATACGTGACCTTCCATTACTAGAAAGTAATTTCCGCAGTAAACAATCACTCGATGTGTATCTTAAAACGCGTAATATTCTTGGAATTGCTGATATTGATACTCGTCGTCTAACTCGTATTCTACGCGAAAAAGGTGCGCAAAATGGCTGCATAATGGCCGGCGATGCATTAGATGAGGCGAATGCGCTTTCTGCCGCTAAAGCTTTTGCTGGGCTAAAAGGCCTAGATTTGGCCAAAGAAGTCACCGTTAAAGAGCCTTATGTGTGGAATGAAGGTAGTTGGTCTTTAGGTGAAGGATTCAAGTCCTCTACCGAAAAACGTTTTAAAGTTGTTGCCTATGACTTTGGTGTTAAACGCAATATCTTGCGCATGTTAGTGGATAGGGGGTGTGACTTAACTGTAGTACCTGCTCAGACACCTGCCCAAGAAGTGTTAGATATGAATCCAGATGGTATTTTCTTATCCAATGGCCCTGGCGACCCAGAACCCTGTGATTATGCTATAGACGCGATTCAAGAACTGTTACAGAGCAATATTCCTATTTTTGGTATCTGTCTTGGACATCAGTTACTCGCACTGGCGTGTGGTGCCAAAACGGTCAAAATGAAATTTGGTCATCACGGTGGTAACCACCCTGTACAAAATGTAGAAACAGACGTGGTGTTGATTACTAGTCAGAACCATGGTTTTGCTGCTGACGAAGAGAGCTTGCCAGCAAATGTAAAAGTCACCCATCGGTCCTTGTTTGACGATTCATTGCAGGGTATTCATTTAACGGATAAGCCCGCATTTAGCTTTCAGGGACATCCAGAAGCGAGCCCAGGCCCTCATGATGCGGCGCCATTGTTTGATCACTTCATCGAATTGATGAAGGCCTAATAAAGAGACTTCACGAAATTAACTTTCGTTGCTAAAGAGAAAAGAGTAAAACAAAAATCCCATGCCTAAAAGAACTGACTTAGAAAGTATTTTAATCCTTGGTGCAGGTCCCATTGTTATTGGTCAAGCATGTGAGTTTGACTATTCGGGAGCGCAAGCGTGTAAGGCGTTACGTGAAGAAGGTTATCGCGTTATCTTGGTGAATTCTAACCCCGCTACGATTATGACTGATCCTGCTATGGCGGACGCGACTTACATAGAACCTATCAACTGGCAAACGGTTGAGAAAATCATTGAGGCTGAACGTCCGGATGCTATTTTGCCCACCATGGGAGGACAAACAGCATTAAACTGTGCGTTAGCCTTGCATGAAAACGGTGTATTGGAAAAATACAATATCGAGCTAATTGGCGCTAATTACGATGCTATTCACATGGCTGAGGATCGTAATCTCTTCGACCAAGCGATGAAGCGAATTGGCCTTGAGTGCGCGCGAGCTGATATTGTTCACACCATGGAAGAAGCACTTAAAGTGCCGAAAAAATTTGGCTTCCCTGTGATCATCCGCCCCTCTTTTACTATGGGTGGTTCTGGCGGCGGTATTGCCTATAACTGGGAAGAATTCGAAGAAATTTGTACTCGAGGTTTTGATCTTTCACCGACACATGAGCTTCTCATTGACGAGTCATTATTGGGTTGGAAAGAGTACGAAATGGAAGTGGTTCGTGATAAAAATGATAACTGTATTATCATTTGCTCTATCGAAAACTTCGACCCAATGGGCGTCCATACGGGTGACTCAATTACTGTCGCACCAGCCCAGACACTGACAGATAAAGAATTGCAAATTATGCGTAACGCCTCACTGGCGGTATTGCGTGAAATTGGTGTAGAAACGGGTGGTTCTAATGTGCAGTTTGCCGTTAACCCAGAGAACGGTCGCCTTGTTGTTATTGAGATGAATCCTCGCGTTTCGCGTTCATCGGCGCTTGCCTCTAAAGCAACTGGTTTCCCTATTGCAAAAGTGGCAGCTAAATTGGCAGTCGGTTATACCCTTGATGAGCTGCAAAATGATATTACTGGTGGTAAGACACCATCATCATTTGAGCCTAGTATCGACTATGTCGTCACCAAAATCCCTCGGTTTACCTTTGAGAAATTTGGTGATGCCGATGCGCGCTTAACCACACAGATGAAGTCTGTTGGTGAGGTGATGGCGATTGGTCGCACTTTCCAAGAATCCCTACAAAAGGCCTTGCGTGGTTTAGAGGTTGGTTCTGCTGGGCTTGAGCCGATAGTGGATCTAGAAGCCGAAGATGCAATGAGTAGTATTCGTCGGGACCTATCAACTCCAGGTGCTGAGCGAATTTGGTATGTGGGCGATGCATTCCGAGCTGGCATGAGCATTGACGAGGTGTTCGATCAGTCCTCCATCGACCCATGGTTTTTAGTTCAGATTAAAGAGTTGATTGATTTAGAAAACCTATTAAGCGAAAGTCGTTTAGACGATCTTGATAAAGCCACTTTGTTTGCACTAAAGCGAAAGGGCTTTTCGGATAAACGCTTATCTGTGCTGTTAAATGAGAGTGAAAAAGCAGTTCGTGATCATAGACATGCACTTAATGTCGTTCCCGTTTATAAGCGTGTAGACACCTGTGCCGCAGAATTTTCTACGCCAACGGCTTATATGTATTCGAGCTATGAGGAAGAATGTGAAGCGCAGACCTCAGCCAAAGATAAGATCATGGTTATTGGTGGTGGCCCTAACCGAATTGGCCAGGGTATCGAGTTCGATTACTGTTGTGTTCACGCAGCATTAGCGATGCGTGAAGATGGTTACGAAACCATTATGGTTAACTGTAACCCCGAAACGGTATCAACAGATTATGATACTTCGGATCGATTGTTTTTTGAGCCAGTGACATTAGAAGATGTATTAGAAATTGTTCGCAAAGAACAGCCAAAAGGCGT
>JAHDEM010000057.1:3890-8924 GCA_020628895.1 Candidatus Endobugula sp. | reverse complement strand
CAGTGACATTAGAAGATGTATTAGAAATTGTTCGCAAAGAACAGCCAAAAGGCGTTATCGTACAGTTTGGTGGGCAAACACCGCTTAAACTAGCGCGTGATTTGGAAGCCGAAGGTGTACCAATTATTGGTACTTCTCCAGATGCGATTGATCGTGCAGAAGACCGTGAGCGTTTTCAGCAGATGATCAATAATTTAGGCCTTAAGCAACCATCTAATGCGATTGTTCGTTCGACAGAAGAAGCGATAAATACGGCTGATCAAGTGGGTTATCCGTTGGTGGTTCGCCCATCTTATGTATTAGGTGGCCGTGCAATGGAGATCGTATATAACATTAAAGAGCTTCAAACCTATATGACCGAAGCTGTTCAAGCATCCGATGACGCTCCTGTCTTATTAGACCATTTCTTGAGTGCAGCGATAGAAGTCGATATCGATGCAGTCAGTGATGGCAAGCAAGTTGTGATTGGTGCCATTATGCAACATATCGAACAATGCGGTGTTCACTCTGGTGATTCTGCTTGTTCATTACCTCCTTATTCTTTGCCTGAAGATGTGCAAGATCTAATGCGCGAACAGGTGAAAAAGATGGCACTAGAGTTAGGTGTTATTGGTCTAATGAATGTGCAGCTAGCCTATCAGGGTGGGGAAATTTACGTTATCGAAGTCAACCCTCGTGCGTCTCGAACGGTACCTTTTGTGTCGAAGTGTATTGGTACCTCGTTGGCTAAGGTAGCCGCACGTTGTCAGGCAGGTACTAGTTTGGCTGAACAAGGTTTCACCGCAGAGGTGGTGCCTCCTTATTACAGTGTGAAAGAAGCGGTATTCCCTTTTAATAAATTCCCTGCTGTAGACCCCATTCTCGGCCCTGAGATGAAATCAACAGGTGAGGTAATGGGTGTAGGTGATACGTTTGCAGAGGCTTACGGTAAAGCGCAAAGAGGTGCTGGTGATATTATACCTAGCACTGGTCGAGCTTTTATCAGTGTACGAGATGTTGATAAAGAGGGTATCGTAGCAGTTGCTGCATCCTTAGCTGAGCAGGGTTTTGAGTTGGTAGCGACTTTAGGTACTCATAAGGTGCTTGCTGATGCTGGTCTCAATGTGACCAGTGTGAATAAAGTCGCTGAAGGGCGCCCACATATTGTTGATATGATCAAGAACGACCAGATTTCGTTGATTATTAATACAACAGAGGGGCGACAAGCCATTAAAGATTCTTCTAGCATTCGCCGTAGCGCAGAAAGCCATAGTGTTTATTACACGACCACTCTGGCCGGTGGCGAAGCAGTGAGTCAAGCATTGGGCTATGTAGGTAAAGAAGAGCAAGTTAGAAGTGTGCAAAACTTGCATAAGCGTTTGGCTAAGGGATAAGGGTTAAATTTATGAGTACAAAAGTTCCAATGACCCAACTAGGTGCCGATGCTTTGCAAGCCGAGTTAGAAGATCTGAAAAAGGTTCAGCGTCCAAAAATTGTTCAAGCCATTGCTGAGGCCCGTGAGCATGGTGACCTAAAGGAAAATGCTGAGTATCATGCTGCTAGAGAGCAACAAAGCTTTTGCGAAGGTCGCATTCAGGAAATTGAAGGCAAGTTATCCAATAGCCAAGTCATCGACATTACAGCACTACCGTGTACCGGAAGAGTGATCTTTGGGGTGACTGTTGAGCTGCTTAATGTCGAGACCGAAGAAGTGGTGACTTATCAAATTGTAGGTGATGACGAAGCTGATGTTAAAGCCGGTAAAATCTCTGTTAATTCTCCCATTGCGAGAGGATTAATTGGCAAGTCAGAAGGAGATGAAGTGACCATTAAGATCCCTTCTGGTGATGTTGAATACGATATTGAGAGCGTTAAGCATATCTAAAAAGATAGCTTATAGCTCGTAGCGACGAGCTTAGAGTAAAACCAAAAACGCTTGACAGTAAAATTAGGGAACCGAAAATTGCTTGCAGCTATCTAATATTAGATAGCTTAGCATTTGGCTTTTTGGCTTCTCTTAGTATTAAGGCGACCTTACCGATCTGTTGTATATCTGTAGCATCCACTGTATCGCAAATGTGCTTAACGGTTTGTGCTCTAAGCTCCCTATCATTAACGATCACTTTGATTTTAATGAGCTCGTGATCGTCTAATGCTCGATTTATTTCTGCAATAATATTCTCGGTGACACCATTTCCAGCAATCGTCACAATGGGGTGTAAGTTATGCCCTATATTGCGATAGCGTTTCTTTTGTTCGTTGCTTAAAGACATGGTTTACCTTCTGTGTTGGAATGCCAAAAATGGACAAATAGCGTGATTGAATGAGTATCGTGCAGTATAGAGCCTAGAAAACAAGGTGTTAATTGGGTAATTACCGTTATTAAGTCTATATACCAGCGAAAAACGCGCATTTTAGTTTTATTTCACCTCATAGTCTATTACTCTGTATCTATTATTATTGTTGTCAATAAATTTCTAAAGTATGGCTCGTTCAAAAAGTAGTAAAGGTTGGCTCCAAGAGCATTTTAAGGACCAATATGTCCAACGATCACAGCAAGATGGTTACCGCTCTCGTGCTAGCTATAAACTGCTAGAATTAAATAAAAAAGATAAACTCATTCGCCGCAATATGACTGTGATCGATCTCGGTTCAGCCCCTGGTGGTTGGTCTCAAGTGGCTGCAGAGCTGGTGGGTGATAACGGCACAGTGATTGCGTCTGATATTTTGCCTATGGACACCATCGCAGGTGTTGACTTTATTCAAGGTGATTTTACAGAGGACGAAGTATTCAATAAATTGATGGATGCGATGTCTGGTTTTAAGGCAGACCTTGTTATTTCCGATATGGCACCCAATATGAGTGGTATGGCCGACGTAGATCAGCCCAGATCCATGTATTTAGTTGAATTAGCCTTAGATATGGCGGTACAAACCCTCAATCAGGGTGGTTGTTTTGTTACGAAGGTGTTTCAGGGTGAGGGCTTTGATACGTTAATGGCTGAAACACGTAAATACTTTACGAGCGTTGTCACTCGAAAGCCCGATGCTTCTAGAGCAAGGTCACGAGAAGTGTATTGGGTCGCTAAGGGCTTTAAAGGGGCTTAGTTTAGTGCTTAGTGGCAGAAATTAAGCATTTCGTGGGGATATAAGCGTGCTTTACAGGGTCAGATTATAAGACATCGGTGTTTATAGTCGGAAATAATCGAAGAGTATGCAAAATTGGCTATATACTGTAGTAATAGGTATTGGTTCGATAAGCCAAAGTAGCCATTAATAATAGATAATTGAAGTAAAAGAGGGTATTCATTTGAACGACATGGCAAAAAACTTAGTGTTATGGTTGGTGATTGCTGCCGTTATTTTAATGGTGGTGAATGGTTTCGATAAGCCGGAACAAAACCAGCTGCTAGGTTACTCAGATTTTGTTAAGGAAGTCCAAACAGGCCGCGTGAGTGAAGTTTCTATTGATGGTGTGACCATCACGGGCAAATATATTAACGGTACTGAATTCCGTACCGTTCGCCCTCAGGTTAGAGATGATAAGCTCATGGATGACTTGCTCAATTATAATGTTGCCGTGACTGCTCCTGAGCCCGAAGAAGCCAGCCTATGGCGGCAATTGCTCGTTGCTAGTTTCCCTATCTTAATTATCATTGCTGTGTTTATGTTTTTCATGCGTCAGATGCAAGGTGGCGCAGGCGGTAAAGGCGGGCCGATGAGCTTTGGTAAAAGTAAGGCTCGTCTGCTTGGTGAAGACCAAATTAATGTGACTTTTGCAGATGTCGCAGGTGTAGACGAAGCAAAAGAAGATGTTCAAGAGTTAGTTGAATTCCTGAGTGACCCGAGTAAATTTCAGCGCCTTGGGGGTAAAATTCCAAGAGGTGTCCTAATGGCGGGGCAGCCAGGTACGGGTAAAACTTTATTGGCTAAAGCCATCGCTGGTGAAGCCAAAGTCCCTTTTTTCTCTATTTCGGGTTCTGATTTTGTAGAAATGTTTGTGGGTGTTGGTGCATCTCGTGTGCGTGACATGTTTGAACAAGCTAAAAAGCACTCCCCTTGCATTATTTTTATCGACGAGATTGATGCTGTGGGTCGTCATCGTGGCGGCGGTCATGGCGGTGGTAACGATGAGCGAGAACAAACGTTGAACCAATTGCTCGTTGAGATGGATGGGTTTGAGGGTAACGAAGGTGTTATCGTGATTGCAGCGACAAACCGCCCAGATGTCCTTGATAAGGCTTTGATGCGCCCTGGTCGCTTTGACAGACAAGTGCACGTTGGCTTACCTGATATTCGTGGTCGTGAGCAAATTTTAAAAGTCCATATGCGTAAAGTGCCTATTGGCGATAAGGTAGACCCATCGATTATTGCTCGCGGTACCCCAGGTTTCTCAGGAGCTGATTTAGCTAATCTAATCAATGAAGCGGCACTTTTTGCTGCACGAGCAAACCGCCGTGTGGTAACCAATGAAGAATTTGAAAAAGCTCGCGACAAGATACTAATGGGTGCGGAGCGCAAAACCATGGTAATGAGCGAGAAAGAAAAAGAAAATACCGCTTATCATGAAGCTGGTCATGCCATTGTTGGTCGCTTAGTGCCGGAGCATGATCCTGTACATAAGGTGACTATTATTCCTCGAGGTCGTGCGTTGGGTGTTACTCAGTTTTTGCCAGAGGAAGACAAATACAGTCTTAGTAAGCGGGCGTTAGAATCTCAGCTTTGCTCATTATTTGGTGGTCGTATTGCCGAAGAAATGACTTTGGGATTCGATGGGGTGACAACAGGTGCGTCTAACGATATCGAACGAGCTACTCAGATTGCACGTAACATGGTTACCAAATGGGGTTTATCCGAAAAAATGGGCCCACTGCATTATGGTGAAGAAGATCCGCAAATGATGGGCAGTCCTAAAAATTACTCGCCTTCGACTTCAACCACTATTGATGAAGAGGTGCGTGGCATAATGGACCGCACTTATGCACAAGCCAAAAAGATTTTGGAAGATAATCGCGATATTTTAGAAGCCATGAAAGACGCATTGATGGAGTATGA
>JAHDEM010000057.1:1188-3790 GCA_020628895.1 Candidatus Endobugula sp. | reverse complement strand
TGGAAGATAATCGCGATATTTTAGAAGCCATGAAAGACGCATTGATGGAGTATGAAACCATCGATTCGGAGCAAGTAGATGATTTGATGGCTCGTCGCAAAGTTCGTCCGCCGCAAGACTGGCACAACGATAATTCCTCCGATGGTGGGTCAGCAGTCTCTGATAAACCTTCGGATAGGAAAGATGGTTCAGACCCTATTGGTGGGCCTGCAGAAGAATTATAATAAATACTTATAGTGAATAAACCTCTGGGTCTCTCACAGAGGTTTTTTGCTTTACAATAACGAAATATGTCAGTTAATCATCCTAAGTTAGATCTTTCTTCCCCTAAGTTGATGGCTATTGTTAATGCCACCCCTGATTCCTTCTCTGACGGAGGGCTGCTTTATCACGGTCGCAAGTTGGATCAAAACAAGGTCAAAGCAAGATTGCAGCTGCTAGTTGATGAAGGTGCGGATATTCTTGATATCGGAGGAGAGTCTACTCGACCCGGTGCTTCACCTGTGAGTGAACAAGAAGAGCTTGATCGAGTGATGCCTATCGTTGAATTAGCTGTGCAGGAGACAGATTTAGCGGTTTCTGTCGATACTAGCACTCCTCGGCTAATGCTTGAAGCAGCATCAGCAGGCGCTCATATTATTAACGATGTAAGAGCACTAGCCCGTGAAGGTGCGTTAGAAGCAGCCGCTTCATCATCGCTATTTGTATGCCTAATGCATATGCAAGGCACTCCCACAAATATGCAAGATAACCCTACTTATGATCAGGTGAACAACGATGTCGCTAACTTTTTAAAACAGCGCATAGATATGAGTCAGCAAGCAGGTATTGCACCGGAAAAAATATGGATCGATCCAGGCTTTGGTTTTGGTAAAACGCTGCAGCATAATCTGATGCTGTTAGCTCAATTGCCAATGATTGAACAATTAGGGTTTCCAGTTTTAGTCGGGCTATCTAGAAAGTCACTTATTGGTCATTTGTTGGGTAGGGATTTAGAAGAGCGTTTACCCGCGAGCCTCGCATTAGCTATGATGTCATTAGAGCGTGGGGCAAAAATATTGCGAGTGCACGACATACAGGCAACTCGCGATGCCATTGATGTTTTTTGTGCAGTTAGTGATCATGATCAATAAATCAATTAAAATAGATCGTATAGTTATTATTCGTGTAATTTAAGGAAATAGTTAAGTGTCTAGACGTTATTTTGGAACAGATGGGATTCGTGGCAGAGTGGGTGAAGCGCCTGTAACGCCTGATTTTATGTTGAAATTAGGTTGGGCTGCGGGACGAGTCTTATGTAAAGATGCCGAGAGTAGTAAATTTATCCTCATTGGCAAAGATACACGGATATCGGGTTATATGTTTGAATCTGCTCTAGAAGCAGGGCTAATTAATGCCGGTGTTGATGTCGGTTTGTTAGGGCCTATGCCAACCCCTGCTATTGCCTATCTAACACAAGCTTTTCGCGCTCAAGCGGGTATTGTTATCAGTGCCTCTCATAATCCCTATTACGATAACGGGATTAAGTTTTTCTCGGGTAAAGGGTCAAAGCTATCTGATTCTGTAGAGTTAGAAATCGAAGCAGAACTTGAAAAAGTAATGAGTAGTGCTGAGTTGTTAGGTAAAGCGCGACGCATTAACGATGCAGCTGGCCGCTATATTGAGTTTTGTAAGGGGACCTTGCCGCGCAGTGTGACATTATCCCATTTAAAGATCGTATTAGATTGTGCCAATGGCGCTACCTACCAGGTTGCTCCTAGCGTTTTTCGTGAATTAGGCGCTACTGTTGATGTGATTCATGCAAGTCCAGATGGCCTCAATATCAACGAATCTGCGGGTTCAACGGTACCACAGCATCTACAGGCGAGAGTAAAAGAGATCAATGCTGACCTGGGCATTGCGTTTGATGGTGATGGAGATCGCGTTGTATTTGTCGATGGTAATGGAGATATTGTTGATGGTGATGAGCTGTTATACGTTATTTCTAGTGCTCGACATAAAGAAAAGGGTTGTAATGGTGTTGTGGGAACACTTATGTCCAATTACGGCTTGGAGTTGGCTTTTAAAAATTTAGGTATTCCGTTTATTCGTGCCAATGTCGGTGATCGTTACGTGATTGAGCAAATGAAGGAGCACGACTGGGTACTGGGTGGAGAATCTTCGGGGCATATTATTTGTAGTGATGTGACAACAACCGGTGATGGCATTGTATCAGCATTACAGGTGGTGTATGCCTTAGGTATTCTAGGAATGCCACTTGCCGAAGCCAAACATGGAATGTTAAAAATGCCGCAAACCATGATTAATGTGCGTATTAAAGAAAAAGTCGATATTACCGTAAATAATGAGATTCAAAAGGCTGTTGCCCACGCTGAAGAGAAGCTAGCAGGAAAAGGGCGGGTGTTATTGCGCCCTTCAGGAACAGAGCCGTTGATCCGTGTTATGGTTGAAGGGGAGGATATATCCCTAGTCGATACTTTGGCAAATGAATTGGCTGCCACGGTAGAAGATGCACTTAGCGCATAAAAACACACAGAATATAGTGTTAAAGTTGTAACTTGCCTCTATCTTCGCTACTATTGCGCGCCTCTTTAAGGCGTAG
>JAHDEM010000057.1:0-1088 GCA_020628895.1 Candidatus Endobugula sp. | reverse complement strand
CATGTTAAAGAGCGAGAAAGGTTGGTATATGCGTAAATCATTAGTCGTTGGCAATTGGAAAATGAACGGCTCACTTGCGAGTAATAAGGCATTAGTGAAAAGCCTGATTGCAACAGTAGGTGTAGACTCTGCCGTCGATGTTTCGATTTGTGTTCCTGCTATTTATATCGCGCAAGTATCGTCGCTTTTGACAAACCAGGCTATATCCTACGGTGCTCAAGATGTGAGTATTCACGAAGAAGGTGCTTATACTGGTGAGATATCCGTGGGAATGTTGTCAGACTTAGGTTGCAGCCACGTTATTGTTGGCCATTCTGAGCGCAGGCAATACCACAATGAGAATAGTGAACTGGTAGCTCGTAAAGCGTTAGTTGCTCAGCAAGCAGGTTTAACGCCTATTATTTGCGTTGGGGAAACCCAAGAGCAACGTCAGTCGGGCAATACGCTAACGGTTATTCAAGAGCAAGTGGCTGCGATTACATCGTTGTTATCAGAGCAGGATTTAAAAGCAGCAGTTATTGCTTATGAGCCTGTTTGGGCAATTGGTACTGGTCTGACAGCAACACCAGAGCAGGCTCAAGAGGTGCATCAATTTATTCGCGAGCAACTAGGCTCTGCTGGCGGCTCTACCCGTGTTCTTTATGGCGGTAGTGTAAAGGCCGATACTGCTGTTGCTTTGTTTTTACAGCCAGATATCGATGGTGCCTTGGTTGGTGGTGCAGCGTTAGATGCGACAGAATTTTCAGCCATTATTAGCGCAGCAGGCTAAGTTGCCCTGAGCTTGATGATATAAGTATTGATAGAAAGTAGATTGATTAGGTAAACATTATGGAAACAATTGTTATCGTTATTCATTTGTTAGTTGCTTTAGCGATTATTGGTTTAATCCTAATGCAGCAAGGCAAGGGTGCTGAAGCAGGTGCTTCATTTGGTGGCGGTGCCTCACAAACTGTATTTGGAAGCCAAGGGGGAAGTAATTTCTTCGCAAAAGCGACCGCTGTACTGGCTTTTGTATTCTTTGCTACCAGCTTTGTCTTAGCTATTATCGCTAAAGATAAAACAACAATTGATATCAACGAAGGTATTCC
>JAHDEM010000008.1:47146-69902 GCA_020628895.1 Candidatus Endobugula sp. | reverse complement strand
TATCTGGATGACCAACGCCTTGAGGTTATTGCAGGTGTCAATATCAACAAGGCAAGCCCTGACCTTAAACTCTCCAACATTACCGTGACCAGTGTTAACAATATCCTACTGCTAACTGGACAGGTGCCTACCGAAGAACTAAAAGTCTTGGCCAAACAAACTGCAGAACAAATCAACTCTGTTCGTAACGTCTATAATGAACTGCAAGTTAAAGGCAATACTGCTTTACTCGTAAGAACTAATGACACTTGGTTAGCCGCTAAAATAAAAACGGCTTACATTGCGGACGAAATTATTCAAAGCACTAAAGTAAAATTGATTGTAGAAGATGGGGTCGTTTACCTAATGGGAAAACTCACTCAGACTGAAGCCGATTATGTCACTAATGTCACCAGCAATATTGGGGGAGTTCAGGAAGTTGTTAAAGTCTTTGAATATATAACAGAATAGGTCAAACAACTTGCACCTATAAAAAAAGCAGGTTGTACCTGCTTTTTTTATAGGTGGGAATTATGATATAGCTAATCTACGTATACCGGACCTAAGCCTAGATTCCAAAATATCACCGCAGAGACTAGCAATACAACAAGCATTACCAAACCAACAGTTACCACAGAACTAGCGTACATAAACGCTCGATCCTTATCGATATTCATTAAAATAGGAATGCCTTCATAAATCAAATACACAGAGTACATGCCTGCGATTCCTATAGCAGTCACATTCAACCAAATATCTGGGTACAAACCAAAGATGCCGGCAAGGAAAACAGGCGTTGAGATATAGACAGCTAGCGCAGTACCTTCATAATGGCGCTTCTCTTCAGAGTCTCTGACGCCATATGTTTTCGACATAAAGTTGATAAATTCACCTAAAATGTATACCCCGAAAAGTAGCGCAAAATACGTTAACCCACATAGCTCCATGGCACTTAAAACGGTCAATTTAACAGGGTCACCTCCTCCTACACTCCAACCAACCTGAGTGACACCGATAAAAAAGGCTAGGACGGGAATCAATGCTAATAGCGGTACGTGACTCAAAAATACCTGACGAAACGAGTGTTTCTCGTTCCTTATTGCCTTCCACTCACTATCTGGATGTAAAATAATACCTAAGGTGTGCTCTAGAAATGCCATTAAGATGACCTCCTTCTAATGTATTTGCTCTAATTATTATTATGGTTATCGACACAACAAGTATTGATGACATTGAGAAATATCACCAATAAATATTAGAAATTAAAAAGCAATCGTAAAGATCAAATAAGAATAATAAATTGCAATCGGTTCAAATAGATGTCACGTAGGAACAACTAACGAACTATTTAACGACCTTTAGACTAGGCTTGCCCTTTGAGGGGAGTTTATGGATTGAACTACTACTTGATGGTGATGGCGGCGGGGATTCCGGTTCAGGCTCCATTTCGAAAATCATACCCTGCTGATTCTCTTTTGCATATATGCCCATGATCGCAGCTGAAGGAACAAAAATATCCGTAGGAACACCGCCAAAGCGAGCACTAAAACACAAACTATCATCGTTCATGACAAAGTCGCTCACCGCGGTTGGCGAGACATTTAGCACTATTTGACCATCAGGGTTCACAAAATCCTGAGGCACCAAGACCTGCGAATGCAATGCATTAACCAGGATATAAGGTGTGCATTGGTTATCGATAATCCAATCATACAATGCACGGACTAGATAAGGACGACTTGATGTCATCGACATAGATAGCTTCCAGACTTATATTTTCACTATGACAAAGCACAAGCTCATTAAGCTTGCATCTCACGCTCTTGTTCGGTCAAACTTTCCTGGAAAGCTTCACGCGCAAACAAACGCTCCATATATTCATGCAGCGGCTTTGTTTGCCTTGTCATTGGTAGATCGATACCAAAATGCTTTAAACGCCACAACACAGGACCTAAACAACAATCAACCAATGTAAACTCATCACTCATAAAATAAGGCTTTTCAGCAAAAATAGGAGCGACCGTCATCAGGCTCTCTTTAAGCTCTTTTGACGCACTAGCGACTGACTCAGGTGATTTATTGGCAACAATAGCGTCGACCAATGGGGACCAGTCTTTCTCTATGCGATGCATCCACAAACGACTCTGCGCACGAGTAACAGGGTAAACAGGCAATAGTGGAGGATGAGGGAAACGCTCATCTAAATACTCCATCATGACTTTGGACTCATAAAGTACCAGATCACGATCAAGCAATACAGGTAGTGATTGATAAGGTGTCAACTCAGACACTTCTTCAGTGAGTTCATTTGGGTCAATATCGACTAGATCGAATGTAACTCCTTTTTCTGCCAATACAATTCTAACACGATGACTGTAATGATCCTGAGCATCAGAAAAATACGTCATTGATGAGCGTTTGGTGACAACACCCATTGATTCACCTCGATTATTTAGTTGAAAAATGAAAACAAGAACGGCCTATTATCTAATTTGCACCTTATACTTGATGTAAACCAGACAATAAGCCGGGGAATTTTAACACAAAACAGTCTATTTTAGTGGATACCTTTCCAATACTCGCGATTAAGCAAATAAACAAAGACAAACAAGACGACTAAAAACAGCAATACAAATACACCCAAGCTCTTACGCTCTTCAGCTATAGGCTCACCAATGTATTCGATAAAGTTCACTAGATCATAAATCGCCTGATCGAACTCTTCTTGATTCATTGAACCTTTGAGGTCGCTTTCGACTAATGCTCCACAATGCTCATCAACCACTGGCTCTCCCAGTGCATTACGCAATGTCGATCCATCGGAGTCCAATTTAGGTCCAGGACCACATTCTAAAAGACCTTGTAGCTCCATCATTACATGAGGCATACCTACATTAGCGAATACGCGGTTATTCACACCTGTTGGGCGAGAAGGATCCTTGTAAAAATTACGCAAGTAAGTATACAACCACTCTGGTGAACGCACTCTAGCCACCAAGGTAAGGTCCGGAGGCGTTGCACCAAACCATGCCTTAGAATCATCTGGCTGCATGGCAATAGTCATTAGCTCACCAATCTTTTGGTCGCCAAACACCAAGTTATCTAGCATGACATCATGAGGAATATCTAGATCGTCGGCAACACGCTCATATCGAGAATATTGCGCAGAATGACAGGCCATACAGTAGTTGACAAACCACTTAGCACCTCGTTGCAATGAAGGCTTATCCGTTAAATCTGCCTCAAACTCATCACATGGCAGCGAACCACAAGCAAATGCACCACCGGCTGCTACCGCCTTAATGGGCACTACAGTCATGACTACAAAGAAAAGTACACCCAACCATACAAGACCGAGAGGAAGACCTTTAGCTTGCGTACGTTCAGGCTCAGGCTTCACAAAGTCTTTAGCGGTAAGCATAGGCAGAAGCGCAGTCAATATCGCCAGCGCAAGACCAAACCCACGCACCAATACTGGCACTTCCTTACCCCATGAGCTGAAAGAAATATTCAACAACATCACAGCCAGTACAATACAAATAACCCAATTAAGTATCGACTTCACTTTAGGTGACTCAGGGTTAGTCCAGATAGGCATTGTTAGGAAAAACACAAAGTAAAACATAGTGCCGATCTGTGACAATACTGTTCTACCATCAGTGGGTGATTTAACACCAAGATAACCTAAGATCACAAAAATAGCGGCAAACAATAATAAGAGAATCTTCGGCAACCATCCTTTATAACGAATAGAGCGTACCGGACTCTTATCTAACCAAGGCAAAACAAACAGGATAGCAATGGCAGCACCCATAGCCATAAAACCAAGTAACTTAGCAGTAAAAACGCCACCTAGATCAATAGTCACTGCACGTAAAATGGCATAAAACGGTGTGAAGTACCACACAGGTGCAATATGCTCTGGCGTTTTTAAGTTATTGGCTGCTTCGAAGTTTGCATACTCAAGAAAAAAACCGCCCATCTCAGGCATAAAGAAAAGTATGAAACAGAAAACAAACAAGAAGACAGTAATACCCACTAAATCATGTACTGTGTAGAAGGGGTGGAAAGGTACACCGTCTCTAGGAATGCCGTTTTCATCTTTGTTCTTCTTAATATCTACGCCATCGGGGTTATTAGAACCAACCTCATGCAACGCAAGGATATGTAAAACGACCAAAGCCAAGATAACAATCGGCAATGCAATCACATGTAACGAGAAGAAACGGTTAAGCGTAATACCCGAAATTAGATAATCGCCTCGAATCCACTGTACAAGATCTTCACCAATGTAAGGAATAGCACCAAACAGGGAAACAATAACTTGAGCACCCCAGTAAGACATCTGGCCCCAAGGTAATACGTATCCCATGAAAGCTTCAGCCATTAGAGCAAGGTAGATCGTCATACCAAAAATCCACACTAACTCTCGTGGGGCTTTATAAGAGCCATACAAGAGACCGCGGAACATGTGTAGGTATACAACCACAAAGAAGGCCGATGCACCTGTCGAATGCAGATATCGGATTAACCATCCCCAATCAACATCACGCATGATGTACTCTACTGAGGCAAAAGCACCTTCCGCTGAAGGCTCATAACTCATTACCAACCAAATACCGGTTAGTAGCTGATTAACTAGTACTAAAATGGATAGAACACCAAAAAAGTACCAAAAATTAAAGTTTTTGGGTGCATAGTATTTACCCATATGGGTATCCCATGCACGAACAACAGGAAGGCGAGCATCAACCCATTCTAAAAGACCCGTCAAAAAACCCATTATGCTGCACCTCCGTCTTCACCGATAACCACTGTAGTATCAGTCTTATAAAAATGAGGGGGAATTTCTAAATTAATTGGTGCTGGCACACCTTTATAAACACGCCCGGCTAAATCAAACTTGGAACCGTGACAAGGACAGAAAAAACCACCCTGCCATGAATCACCACCGAGATCTTTCGCGCCCACATCAGGGCGGAACTTAGGTGCACAGCCTAAATGCGTACAAACACCTAACATAATCATAAATTCAGGATTGATTGATCGCCCCTCTTTACCTTCGACATAATCCGGCTGAGACGATTTTTCAGAATTTGGATCGCTGACTTCACTTTCAACTTTTTTCAGTCCTTCGATGGCTTCTTTGGTGCGACGTATAATGTAGACAGGCTTGCCGCGCCATTCTTCAGTAACCATCTGCCCAGGTTCTATTTTGGCCAGATTAACTGTCACTGGAGCACCCGCTGCTTTTGCTTTTGCACTTGGATTCCAAGACCCCACAAAAGGCACCATAAAACCAACCGCACCTGCGGCACCTACTACCGATGTTGCGGCAGTTAAAAACCGACGTCGACCTTCGTTGACTACTTCGTCACCACTCATGACGCTATTCTCCCATCACTCGCTGATTGCTTACTGAAAAGGCCTCAACACTTATACGGTGCCAAGACACAGCTTATATTAGATTACTTACAATAAATTACTCTAATCCGCTTTACTTATTGTTGTTATTGCGAAAAATCGCCACATGGTAATGAAATTAGACCATACTGACAAGAATCGCCACACGATATGTGAGTATTAATAGTAAAGAGGCAAAAAAAATGCTCAGATTGCAACCAACCTGAGCATTTTTCGGACAAAGCCGCGAAATTAACGCTTCGAGAATTGTGGTTTCTTACGTGCTTTACGCAGACCCACTTTCTTACGCTCAACTTCACGAGCATCACGAGTAACATAACCCGCTTCACGTAAAGGACCACGGTTATCTTCGTTATACTGCATTAATGCACGAGTTAGGCCATGACGAATTGCACCGGCCTGACCGAAACTACCACCACCTTTAACCGTTGCATTGATATCAAATTCTTCCGCAGCGTCTAATAATTCAAGAGGCTGCCGAACGATCATACGAGCAACTTCGCGGCCAAAATATTCTTCGATAGTACGACCATTAATTTTAATTGCACCGGTACCCTTAGTGATAAACACTCGAGCAGTTGACGTTTTACGTCGCCCAGTACCGTAATATTGAGTAGCTGTCATTGTTTGCTCCTGATTATAATGTCAGTTCTTGTGGTTGCTGTGCAGTATGAGGATGCTCAGCTCCAGCGTAAACTTTCAATTTTTTATACATTGCACGACCTAGCGGGCCCTTAGGTAACATACCTTTAACCGCGCTCTCGATAGTGCGCTCAGGCGCTTTTTCGATCATTTTCTCGAAACTGAGTGACTTAAGTCCACCTACGTAGCCAGTGTGACGGTGATACATCTTGTCTTTAGCTTTGTTGCCAGTTACCTGAACCTTCTCAGCATTAATAACAACGATGTAATCGCCAGTGTCTACGTGTGGAGTGTACTCAGGTTTATGCTTACCGCGTAAACGGGTGGCAATCTCAGCAGCCATACGGCCTAGAGTTTTGCCCTCAGCATCAATAACATACCAGTCACGCTTTACCGTTTCTGGATTGGCACTTATAGTCTTCATGTTGTGTTTGCCTTTATTGAACCTTTAAAGTTTATCGAACCTTTGAATTGAACCTTCAAATGGGTACATCCAAAAAAAAGAGCGCGAATTCTATATGATCCGCAATAGATATACAAGCACTTTGAGTCACATCTACGGCTTATGAGGTCTAGCCAGATACTCATGACTTTGCATTTCCAATAAGCGGCTTGTCGTACGCTCAAACTCAAAGCGCAATTGGTGACCACTATAAAGTTCATGCAAGGGTTTATCAGCTGATAATATCAGCTTGACACTTCGATCATAGAACTCATCAACAAGATTAATAAAGCGTCTTGCTTGATCTTCTCGTTTTTCGGTTAATTCCGGGACATCGGACACTAATACAGCATGATACTCTCTTGCGAGTTCGATATAGTCGTTTTGGGAGCGAGGCCCACCACACAAACGCTCGAAATCAAACCAAACCACATCCTCAGCATGATAACGACATAAAATCTCCCTACCCTCAACCTCCAAGGCAACATTCTGTGCAATCTCTTCTTTATCCGGCACCAAACTAAAGAAACTCTTATAAATACTTTCATCGGCCGAGTCGTCCAAGGGCCAATGATATAGCTCAGCCTGCTCTAGACTACGCAAGCGATAGTCTGTGCCGCCATCAACATTAACAACCTCGGTATATTTATTGAGCAAAGCAATAGCCGGCAGAAAGCGAGCGCGCTGCAAACCATCTTTATATAAACCATCGGGCACAATATTCGACGTAGCAACCAAAGTCACCCCTCGACGAAACAAGCCATCTAATAAGCCAGCCAAAATCATTGCATCGGTGATATCAGAGACAAAAAATTCATCAAAGCAAATCACTCTGGCTTCACTAGCAATACGATCGGCAACAATTTCTAGAGGGTTTTTTTCATTATTCAGTGACTTAAGTTCTTGATGCACTCGTCGCATAAAACGATAGAAATGCGCTCGCATTTTTTGATCAAAGGGCAGGCTTTCATAGAAGTTATCCATCAAATAAGTCTTACCTCTACCCACGCCGCCCCAGAAGTACAGCCCCTGAACAGGCTCTTTATCATTTGCAGTCCATTTCTGGGAAAAACGCTTAAACCAGCTATTCGATTTAGCTTGATCTGCCAGCAATGCTTCGTACAAAGATTGTAACTTTTCTACTGCCATTCGCTGCGAAGCATCAGGAAGAAAATCGGAGCGCAACAAGTCTTTTTCATAGCGCTCTATAGGAGTTAAACTTATCATATATACAATACGTACTAATTAATGACCAACCTCAATTCAACTAGGCAAATAAACAGAATAATTTACTCTGACCCTAGTTGTGCGTATGATCTAGCCATAGATTTATGTTAAGGAGAAAAATGTGTATTCATTGACCACATTATTGATTGTTGCTGTCACCACTTTCATCCTGGGTGGCCTTTTAAGCCTATTACTTACACGCTCTCTTTCTGCCAGCGAGCAAAAAACGCGATCACTGGAATCACGTCTTCAACAAGCTGAGGAAAGCTTAGCGGATTACCAACAAGAAGTGACCGAACACTTTGCAGAAACCGCAAAGTTGGTGAATAATTTAACACAGAACTATAAAGATGTTCACGAACATTTAGCGGGCAGCGCCTTAAAGCTGGCCAATGTTGATATCAGCAGGCAATTACTCTCTACTAACCCCACCGACGGGGACACCTCTCTAAACATCAATGAAGAGGATTTTGAACCCCCTAAAGATTGGGCACCCAGTGAAGGAACACTAAGTGAAGACTACGGACTAACACCTGAAGAAACGATATCACCTGACACCATTCACCCATCACAAGATTCCCAGCGGGCAGGATAAGCGTCGGGCACGACGCAGGAAAATGAGCAAACCATATGCGTAAACTCATTAGTTTCTTAGGCTGGCCTGTTGTGATGGGCTTAGCAGTTGGCCTTATATTTATCCTATCGCAACCTCATTTGCGTTATTCACTTGGTCTGCAAGTGAGCCAATTTTTTATTCCTCCGACACAAGAACCTATTTCTTATGCTGGCGCTGTCAAACGAGCAGCACCAGCGGTGGTGAATATCTTCACGCTAAAACAAGTCGACAACCAACGAAACCCTCTCTTTGATGACCCATTGTTTAGGCATTTCTTTAACAGTGCCGATATTCCCCAGCAGCAACGTATGTCGTCTGCACTAGGTTCAGGAGTTATTATCAATAACGGTGGATACCTTTTAACCAACAATCATGTGATTGCCGGTTCACAAGAAATTATTGTTTCTTTACATGACGGCCGAGAAACCAGAGCAGAAATTGTCGGCTCTGACCCAGAAACAGATCTGGCCGTCCTAAAAATCCCTTTAGACAACCTGACATCCATCACTCTGGGAGAACCCCAAAAATCCCAGATAGGCGATGTCGTTTTAGCCATAGGCAACCCATTCAGTGTTGGTCAAACAGTGACTCAAGGTATTATTTCCGCAACAGGCCGACACGGTTTAGGCATTAATGTTTACGAGAATTTCATCCAAACAGACGCCGCTATTAACCCAGGTAATTCTGGAGGAGCGCTAATCGATACCAACGGAAAATTACTTGGGATCAACACCGCCATACTGAATACCACCCAATCCAACTCCGCTGTAGGCATTGGGTTTGCTATACCAGCAGACATAGCCGTTATTATCATGAATGATATTATCAGCTCAGGCAGAGCCATTCGCGGCTGGCTAGGCATTGAAGCGCGCACCATTGATGAACCCAACCTTTTTAACCAAGAAAGCACGGGAGTCCTGATCACTGGGATATATCCTAACGGACCCGCAGACCAATCAGGCATTAAAGCAGGTGATGTGATTACCCACATTAATCAACAAGCCATTATGAATGGTCGAGAGGGGATGAATTTAATGGCTAACGTTAGACCCAACGATAATGTTCGTATTACCTTATTAAGAGACGGCGAACAATTACAGTTTAATGCCCTTGTAGGTACACGCCCTAGTAGCAAATAATCAAGTCATTTATCCCCAATTGATGAGTCTTTACGACTCATCAATTTCCTGTAAAACACGATATTCCGCAGACCTGGCATGCGCCTCAAGAGACTCTCCTCTTGCTAATACAGAGGCTACAGAGCCTAGCTCACTTGCCCCCTGTGGCGAGCAATAAATCAACGAGCTCCGTTTTTGAAAGTCATAAACCCCTAACGGCGAAGAGAAACGAGCAGTACCTGAGGTAGGTAAAACATGGTTAGGTCCTGCACAGTAATCACCCAAGGCCTCTGAGGTATGTCGCCCCATAAAGATGGCACCAGCATGACGAATCTCACTAACGTAAGACTGAGGATCTTCAACAGATAACTCCAAATGTTCTGGTGCTATACGGTTAATAAGTTCTATTGTCTGCGCCTTGTTTTGCGCTTTTATTAACGCCCCTCTGGTTTTCAACGATTGCTCGACAATGGTTGAACGAGACAAGGTAGGTAGCAAAGACGCTATACTCTGATAAACCTTGTCCAAATACTCATCATCAGTGGCAATTAGGATAGCTTGAGCTTGTTCGTCATGCTCTGCTTGAGAGAATAAATCCATCGCAACCCAGTCGGGATTTGTCTGGCCATCACATACCACCAAGATTTCAGATGGACCTGCGATCATATCAATATCCACTAAGCCAAATACCGCACGTTTTGCTGTAGCAACATAGATATTCCCCGGCCCCACGATTTTATCCACCTTGGCAATCGTTTCTGTACCATAGGCTAGAGCCGCTATTGCTTGAGCACCACCGATGGTGTAAACCTCGTCGACTCCAGCAATAGCCGCAGCGGCTAGCACCATGGGATTCAAAACACCATCAGGGGAAGGAACCACCATTACCACTTCGGAAACGCCGGCTACCTTGGCAGGGATAGCATTCATCAATACTGACGATGGGTAAGAAGCCTTGCCACCCGGGACATACAAACCAACGCGGTCCATGGGGGTTATTTTTTGCCCTAGAACAGTCCCATTTTCCTCTGTGTATTGCCAAGAGTCTTGTTTTTGGTGCTCGTGATAGTCACGCACTCGTTTTGCGGCAAGGACCAAAGCCTCTCGCTGCTGTGAAGGCAATGACTCAAGTGCTTCTACTAGCGCCTGCGAAGATATTTTAACCTCACCTATGGTATTAATCTCTCGACGATCAAATTGATTGGTGTATTCAAGCAAAGCAGAATCACCTTCAGATTCCACTCGAGATAAAATGTCGTTAACCACAGAAACAACATTGGAATCAGAAACTGAAGACCACTTTAGCAAACCGTCTAACTGGCGAGAAAAATTCTCATCATTGGTATTTAAACGCTGAATAATCATTTTTATAAAACCTATTAGACAGACGCATTAACCGTGCTGGATATGGAATCAATGATCGGCTGCATCAAGCTATGTTTCATTTTCATCGACGCTTTGTTGGCAATTAAACGAGAACTGATATCTGCTATTTCAATTTTTGACTCCAACCCATTTGCGCGCAATGTATTACCTGTATCTACGATATCAACAATTTCATCTGCTAACCCCATAATTGGAGCAAGCTCCATCGCACCATATAATTTAATAAAGTCTGCTTGCCTTCCTTGCTCAGCATAAAAGCGTCTAGCAACATTCACATACTTGGTGGCAACCTTAATACGCCCTACCTTCTCTGGCTGCCCTTTAATAGCTGCTGTCATTAGCTTACAACGGGCAATACCTAAATCGACCAAAGAATATAAACCATCGCCACCATGTTCAAGCAACATATCTTTGCCAGACACCCCCATATCGGCTGCACCAAATTGAACATAAGTAGGCACATCACTGCCTCTTAACACAAGCAATTTAACATGAGGTAAATTGGTATCAAACGCCAACTTTCGGCTTTTGCTAATATCTTCTGCTGGTTCAATTCCAGCAGCAGCAAGTAGGGGCAATGTTTCGATTAATATTCGGCCCTTTGTGAGCGCAATTGTCAGTTGTGACATAGTATTCTTTACTCTTTAAAAAAGAAGGTCATATATAGAGGTACTTGCTGGAAAAACCTAACCAGGCACCCTACGAATATTCACCCCCAACAGCTGTAACTTTTCCTCAATACATTCATAGCCACGATCAATATGGTAAATACGATCGACAACCGTATCACCTTCGGCCACTAGGGCTGCAATCACCAAGCTGGCAGAAGCACGCAGATCCGTTGCCATAACGGGGGCTGCATTTAATCGCTCTACACCTGCCACAATAGCAGTATTACCCTCTAATTTAATTTTGGCGCCCATACGATTGAGCTCGTGAATTTGTATCAAGCGGTTTTCAAAAATGGTTTCAATAACGGTACCTGTTCCCTCAGACACAGCATTCATTGCGGTAAATTGGGCCTGCATATCGGTAGGGAACGCAGGATATGGAGCTGTTTTCAAACTCACTGCTTTTGGACGCTTGCCTTGCATATCCAACTCAATCCAATCTTCACCCGTGGTAATCACCGCTCCCGCCTCTTCTAACTTGGTCAACACGACCTCTAGTATATCAGCGCGTGTATCTTTTAATTTAACACGCCCACGCGTGGCAGCAGCAGCAGTAAGAAATGTACCCGTTTCAATCCGGTCTGGCATTACTTTGTAATAACACCCCGTTAAGCGCTCAACACCCTCAATCGTCAGGGTATCGGTACCAATACCTTCTATTTTTGCTCCCATGGCCTGCAAGCAATTTGCTAGGTCAACCACTTCTGGCTCTCGCGCTGCATTTTGCAGCACCGTTTGACCATCAGCCAAAACAGCGGCCATCAGCAAGTTCTCGGTACCACCCACAGTCACCGTTTCCATAACGATGTTAGCACCCTTTAGACGGCCATCGCTTTTTGCACGAATATAGCCCTCGTCAACCTCAATAATCGCACCCATTGCCTCTAAGCCACTAAGGTGGATATCAACTGGACGACTACCAATGGCACAACCACCGGGGAATGACACGTTAGCCTCACCATATCGAGCCAACATTGGACCTAATACTAAGATAGAAGCCCGCATCGTTTTTACTAAGTCGTAAGGAGCTGTGTACTCTGCGATAGTATTAGCATCTATCTCTACACTCATTTTTTCATTTAACGTGACAGAAAGCCCCATACTACGGAGCAATGCCAACATCGTTGTAATGTCATTTAAATGGGGCAAATTACCAATTTGTATGGGGGTTTCAGCTAAAATAGTCGCGGCCAAAATAGGCAGTGCTGAGTTTTTGGAGCCAGATATACGAATCTCGCCATTTAAAGGGCCACCACCCTTAATAATTAATTTATCCATAGATAGCTGTCTTGAATTGGAAAAGAATCTTGTTATTAGGAAGCTTCTTGAACGGTTAATGTTTTCATATTCACGGCATGTATCGCACCACTGGCGATATGTTCATTTAAAACGCCATAGACTTTTTGCTGACGCTTGAGTGTATTTAAACCTTCAAATGCATCGCTGATAATTTCAAGGTTAACATGACTACCTTCAACCACAACCGTGATATCAGCATTAATAAATTCTTGTGAAAGAAGAGATTCGATCGCTTCAGATTCCATGGTAATACTCTTAAATAAGGGAAATTAAACTTCGAAGCCGAAAAAGCCGATTAATTAACAAATGGCCTTTTACAACATAAAACTAGCGCGCCAGTGTAATAAAAAAAGACGTTAGATGCACTATATTCGGGCTGCTTTTAGGTACTTAACTGATCTTATTTCACACCATTTTCCCATTCTTGGATGGTCTTATCGATATCACCACCATTTCTGTCTACTGCTGCAGCAAACTGACCTCGGAATGTTTGACCAAAATTAATACCGCTAAGTACTAAGTTCAACATTTTCCACTGCCCTTTACGATTTTTAGCCATACTATAAGAAACCTTGGTAACCCCCGATGAAGTACGTATTTCTTGAACCACAGGGACACGGCGACGATCACCGATAGGCTCACTAGATGGTAAAACAACGATATCCAAGTCTTGGAAGTTAGAAATACCCTGACCATAGGTGCTCACCAACCCCTTTTTAAACGATGCGGAGAATTGTTTGATTTGCTCTGGAGAAGCATTTTCTGCGTGAACTCCCATAACACCCTTAGCAATATAATCAAACGCAACAACAGGGTCTAATATAGCTGACACTTGCTCAATAAATTCATCAGGCTGCTTAGCGGGATCGATACCTGTCTTTAATAGCTCAATCACTTGAGTGGTTGTATCGGCTACCACTTTATGAGGATCAGAGTAGGTTGCTTGCGCATTTGCATTCATAGATACCATATTACCAAGCAATATCACCGCACACACCGCCAGTTTTTGTATCGTCTGCACCATACTATTACAACTACTCATTTTTACCTCCAAACAGATTAAGAACCTTAAAACAGACAACTATCAAATCATCTGGTAATTATAACCATTAAAACTGAATAGTAGCTGACATTTGTACCCGCACACTATACCATCTACGCCCTTTATTCGATAATAGATAACTTTTTGACTAGTCCCGCTAAACACTTCTAGAGCAATTTACATTCACAATGGATACTTCGATGACCCAATTTTTACCTTGGCTTACCATTATTTTAGGCTTTATTGGTCTTGTATGGAGCGCTGACCGATTTGTAGAGAGCAGTGCAGCCATTGCCAATAACCTTGGCGTACCCAAGCTTTTGATTGGTTTAACGGTGGTTGCTTTTGGCACATCAGCACCTGAGATTGTGGTGTCTATTAGCGCATCACTTAAAGGCGCTGGCGAGATTGCTATAGGTAATGCTCTAGGGTCAAACCTAGCCAATGTTGGACTTGTACTGGGAATCACTGCTTTAGTCGCACCAATCACCGTCAAGTCTTATATTCTCAAACAAGAAGTCCCAATCATGTTGGCTGTAATGGGTATCGCAGGATGGTTTTTATATAACGGACAACTCAGCCGTATCGAAGGATTGATCCTTATAGCACTCATGTTACCGTTAATGGTATGGCTGGTATACAGCAAAAAGCAACATCCAGAGGATGAAGAAGATATTCACACAATGAAAATGTGGCTTGCTGTTTTATGGTTCCTCTTAGGGCTTGCGATACTAGTTGCTAGCGCTGAAGCTCTAGTATGGGGCGCAACAACAGTCGCTACAAACCTGGGTGTTAGTCCTCTAATTATTGGATTAACCATTGTTGCCATTGGTACAAGCCTGCCAGAATTAGCGGCTTCAGTGATTAGTGTACTTAAAGGGCACCACGATATCGCAATAGGTAATGTTATCGGCTCTAACATTTTTAATTTGTTGCTGGTTGCAGGTATTCCAGCGCTGATACACCCCTTAAATATGGTCCAAGAAGTCTTTAATAGAGATTACTTATCGATGTTAGGCATCAGTCTTGTCTTATGCACTTTATTATTCTGGGGGTACATCGCTAAGAAACAGGCATCGCTTGGCCGCTTATCTGGCATCGTACTATTGATACTTTACGCTGGCTACTACACACTACTGTTTTAGATATACCTTGAGGTTTCCACACGACTATGACAACCCAACGCTCAAAATATGCTGATTACATATCTATAGGTAAGCGCACTATATCTATGGAGATAGATGCGGTAAGCAAACTCAGCGAAAAAATTGACGAAACATTTCATCAAGCTTGCCAAATAATGCATGACTGCAAAGGGCGCGTTATCGTGACAGGCATGGGAAAATCAGGACATATCGGCAATAAAATCGCTGCGACTTTAGCAAGCACTGGCACCCCTGCATTTTTTGTACATCCAGGGGAAGCAAGCCATGGCGATTTAGGTATGATTACAGCAAATGATGTGGTTATAGCCATATCCAATTCTGGTGATTCTCCAGAAATTACGGCATTACTACCGAGACTCAAACGCTTACACACACCTATTATTAGCATGACAGGCAAGCCTAGCTCTACGCTAGCGAATGCTGCAACTGTCAACCTTGATATTGGTGTTACATCTGAAGCTTGTCCGTTAGACCTTGCTCCTACATCTAGCACAACCGTCACTCTAGTTATGGGAGACGCTTTAGCTGTAGCGCTTTTAGAGGCAAAGGGTTTTACCGCTGAAGACTTTGCTTTTTCCCACCCAGGAGGAGCACTAGGCAAAAGGTTATTATTAAAAGTTTCTGATCTTATGAATACAGGCCCTGCCATTCCCAAGGTGAACAAAGGCGCTTCATTAAGTGAAGCCCTATTAGAAATGACACAAAAGGGGCTAGGGGTAACAACGATATTAGATGAGAACCAGGCACTGATGGGGATATTTACCGATGGAGACTTACGCAGAACCATTGATTCTGGGGATGACATTAGGGACATCAATATCACACAAGTGATGACGCACAACCCAACCACGATCGCCGAAAATATACTAGCTGCAGAAGCTCTAGGTATTATGGAACAAAAAAAGATTACCGTTTTAGTGGTGACAGATGATCAAAAACAACCCGCTGGTGTCATACATATGCACGATTTATTACGCGCTGGAATTTTATAACTAAAGGAAGAAACATGATCACTCCTCCCATTGACCCAGAAATTATCGAACGGGCAAAAAAAATACGCTTACTCATATTAGATGTGGACGGCGTCTTATCTGACGGAAAACTATACTTCAGCAATAGCGGTGAAGAAATAAAAGCATTTAACTCTCTAGATGGTCACGGTATTAAAATGCTACAAAAATCGGGAGTAGATGTCGCTATCATTACTGGCAGAACGAGCCATATCGTACAAAAGCGTGCACAGGATTTAGGGATTCGCTTTTTGATTCAAGGCAGGGAAGATAAACTGGACGCTCTGCAAGAGTTATTAACCAACGACGCACTAAAGCTTGGCTTTGAACAAATTGCCCATATGGGTGATGATTACCCAGATCTACCCATTATTCGCCAAGTCGGTTTGGGATTAGCACCCGCAAATGCCCATAGAGTCATCCAACATTATTCTCACTGGAAAAGTGAATATAAAGGTGGAGAAGGTGCAGTTAGAGAGGCTTGTGATATGATTATGCAAGCACAGGACTCATTTAATAGCGCCTTAGAATTTTATTTATGAAAATCATTGCTACAGGGAAATGGCATATCATCAGTATCATTGCATTACTTGCATTGCTCGCTGTTATTCTTATCTTCTCTCCGACTTCGGATTTATTGGATTTTAATGACAAGAAAGAGTCAAAAGAAAAACTATTCCCTAGCTCCTATCTCATTAAAACTAAAACGACACAATATAATGCTAATGGCGATATTACGCACATACTCACCGCAGACAAAGTGAGTTACTTCGACACAAATAGTGGCAATTTGGAAAACTACGCTCTATTAGACTTCCCAATATTTACCTTTTTTGGGAAAGCAGATGAAGCAACTACAAATAGTATCACTAGCAAAGACACACCATGGAAAGCATCATCAGATCATGGGCGAAGTACACATAATCACGAACAATTCTTACTAACAGGAAATGTTACTCTCGAACAAATTAACCCTGACAGCAAAAAATACACCGTTATCACCTCGGAAGAACTATTGATTATTCCAAAGCAGCGTTACGCTGAAACAAAAAAACCTGTTACCATTAAAAACGAATCAGGTGTTACAACATCGATAGGACTGAAAATATCGCTAGACACCGAAACAATAGAGTTGTTATCCAATGTTCGGAGCCGCTATGAAGCCCCTTAATTATCATTTACTTGCCACCGCTTTAATTATCATTACTTTTGGCTATGCCAGCCACATTGCGGCGTTGGCTGAGGATCGCAATCAACCAATCAACGTCAGTGCTGATAGCGCACAGAAAAATGATCAAAAAGGAATCACTACATATCAAGGGGATGTTGTTATTACCCAAGGTTCCATACGCATCACTGGCGACGAAATTGTAATATTTGACAAAGATGGCAAGGTTAGCGAGATGGTTGCAAAAGGAAAACCTGCTACATTCAAACAACGCCCCGACGGTCAAGACGAAGACATGATTGCTACCGGCGACACGATCAAATATAACATTGATACAGAAATATTATTGATGACAGACAATGCTTCACTAAAGCAACAAGGCAGAACAACCGAAAGTAATAACATCAGATACGACATGAAAACAACTATTGTTAATGCTGGCGGCAGCCAGAATGGCCGTGTCATTATGGTACTAGAACCTTCTCAATAACAATACACAATAGATGCAGTAGCAAAACCACACATTATGTCTACCCTAGAAGCAAACAATTTAGCTAAAAGCTATAAAAAACGACCCGTAGTTATTGATGTATCCATCAATGTGAAGCGCGGTCAAATAGTTGGATTGTTAGGTCCCAATGGAGCAGGAAAAACAACCTGCTTCTATATGATCGCAGGGCTTGTCGGCGCAGACAATGGTATTATTTCGATTAATGGGAAAGACATTAGCCACTTACCCATGCACGGACGAGCCAGAGCAGGAATAGGTTACCTGCCACAGGAAGCTTCTGTATTTAGAAAATTATCTGTTACCGATAATATACTTGCCATATTAGAAACCAGAAAAGAATTGAATCGAGCACAACGACTGGAAAAGCTTGAAACGTTGCTGCAAGAATTCCACATCACTCATATCAGAGACTCTCTGGGTATGTCGCTGTCCGGAGGCGAGCGACGCCGAGTAGAAATTGCCAGAGCTCTGGCAACCGAGCCAGAGTTTATCCTGCTTGACGAGCCTTTTGCAGGTGTTGACCCCATATCAGTTAACGATATTAAACAGATTATCACACACCTCCAAGAAAGAGGCATAGGGGTACTTATTACCGACCATAATGTTAGAGAAACATTGGCTATATGTGAAAAGGCATACATCGTTAGCGAAGGGCATATTATCGCCAGTGGCACCGCTGAAGACATCTTAGAGAATCAACAAGTAAAAGATGTTTATTTAGGTAATGACTTCTCAATATAAATGGAAATCACTAATCCCCTCCTACCCACTAAAACCAACAGAAATAGTTTAATCAAAACAAAATCCGTACACTTCTCTAAGACTGCTCAAAAACTCCTATAACAAATAGGCATAAGTCTTGCTTAAACGCCAATCACTGACTAAAATTATAGGCATGATTGTACATGATAGATATGTAGCCATCCTCCCTACGATATGCCTTTCCTGCGACTTACATAGCATTAGGCGGACATGTATATATAGATTCATCGACAGTAATACCACCGCAACGAGATAATGTCAGCCTAATGAAACAATCATTGCAACTTAAGATGGGGCAGAGCCTCACCATGACACCACAGCTACAGCAAGCCATACGTTTGCTACAGCTATCAACACTTGACCTACAGAATGAAATTCAAGAAGCATTAGATACCAACCCAATGCTTGAGGTGGTCGAAGAAAGTCATAAGTCCGACTCAAAAGAAGATACGCAATCGGGTGTTAATACACAAATCGAAAAACCCAGCCCAGAAGATACCTCCCCAGAATATTCAGCATCTAGCGACGAAACAAAAACAAGCGAAACCAGCAATGCAGACGATTTAGATTGGTCACAGAATATTCCAGAAGATCTTCCTGTTGATACCAGCTGGGATGATGTCTATCAAAATTCTGCCAGCGCAAGCACACCAGCATCACATAACGAAGACGAGCATTTCGAGTCCCAAAGAGGCCATAGTGAAAGTTTGCAGGACCACTTAATGTGGCAATTAAACCTTACACACTTCTCCGAAAAAGATTATTCCATTGCATTAACGATATTAGATGATATACAACCTAGCGGATTACTCTCTTCGAGCATTAGCGATATTTTCACCTCTTTACAGGATACATTAGACGATGTAGAAGAAGACGAAGTGATTGCCGTTCTTCATCGGCTTCAACAGTTTGACCCTCCTGGAGTTGCCGCACAAGACCTAAGCGAGTGCTTACTTATACAACTCAATCAACTGACACAGCATTTTCCCGATGATGATGCAGAGCAAATGGCAGGCTTAAAAACAGCCAAGCTGATTGTCCAAGAACATTTACCATTACTAGCCACTCGAGATTACAAAACACTGATGCGTAAATTACGCATTAAAGAAAACGATCTAAAATCTGCCATTGCGCTTATTCAAAATACCAATCCTCGACCAGGTGAAGACATCGGCAGTGACAACACAGAATATGTAGTGCCTGATGTTTTTGTCACCAAAAAAAATGACCGCTGGGTAGTAGAACTAAACCCTGATATAGCGCCCAAAATACGGATTAATAATCAGTATGCAGGTCTAGTCAAACGAGCCGATTCCAGCAGTGATAACACCTATCTTAAAGACAACTTACAAGAAGCACGCTGGTTTCTTAAAAGCCTCCAAAGCCGTAACGAAACACTCTTAAAAGTGTCTACCTCTATTATCGAAAAACAAAAAGGGTTCTTAGACTTCGGTGAAGAAGCAATGAAACCGTTGGTATTACACGATATTGCAGAAATTGTAGATATGCATGAATCAACCATTTCCCGTGTGACAACGAATAAATATATGCATACCCCAAAAGGTATCTTTGAACTCAAATATTTTTTCTCTAGCCATGTAAGCACAGACTCTGGTGGAGAATGCTCTTCAACTGCCATACGAGCGATCATTAAGAAACTCATTGCTGCAGAGAATGTTGCCAAGCCACTAAGCGACAGCAAAATAACCACGTTACTAGCCGATCAAGGTATTAAAGTGGCAAGAAGAACAATAGCAAAATACCGAGAATCAATGTCAATTCCACCTTCGAATGAGCGAAAACAACTCGTTTAAGGAAAAATAATTTAAGCTGATTTCAGCCAAATACTGTAATATTGATTACATGAACATTTGATACAATTATTCACATTAAGATATGTATTTATTATGGATATAGCCTCACTTTTATCAACCAATATGACGCTGTGCAAACATAGCAGCAGCAGTAAAAAACGCATACTAGAAGACATTGCTGAACACCTAGGAGAGTATTATCCGAATTTAAATGCTAACACTTTGTTCAGTGCACTCATTGCACGTGAGAAGCTGGGTTCAACAGGTATTGGCAATGGTATAGCCATCCCCCATTGCAGAATTTCAGAATGCAGCCAAACAATCGCGATGCTAATTACGTTAGAAAACAGTATCGATTTTGATGCTATCGATGGCCAAGATGTCGATGTTATTTTTGTCCTTCTGGTTCCAGAGGGTAATAACGAAAACCATCTAAAAACCTTAGCCAAGATTGCTGAAACATTTTCCGACGAGACCATCTTACAAAATGTGCGACAAGCAACAACGAGTGAAGCACTGCTTAACACCCTAACAACATAAACAATCATTAGCATGAGGTAAACATGCAATTAGTTATCATTAGTGGTCGATCCGGCTCTGGAAAAAGTACAGCACTTCATGTACTCGAAGACATTGGCTTCACCTGTATAGATAACCTACCTGCATCGCTTTTACCCACTTTAGCTCAATACAATAAAAAGCTTGATAATGTTCGATATGCCATTAGCATTGATGCCAGAAACCACAATGAAGATCTGCGACAACTACCAGAAATTATTTTAAATTCAGATGTTAACGAACTTGATCGGCAAGTTTTATTCTTAGATGCGAATGATGACAAACTCATACAGCGCTTTAGCGAGACCAGACGTAAACATCCGTTAAGCGACAAACAAACAGACTTACGGCAAGCCATACAACAAGAGCGAGAGTTACTCAAACCTGTATTTGAGGTAGCCGATGTTGTTATTGATACTAGCGACATGAAGTTTCATGACCTACGTGATTTTGTTAAACGCCGCTTTATAACCAACGATGAAGATGGCCTAGCCATTATGTTTCAGTCCTTTGGTTTTAAATATGGTGTTCCACAGGATGCAGATCTCGTTTTCGATGTTCGCTGTTTACCCAACCCGCACTGGAAGCCCGAGCTAAGACCACTAACGGGAAAAGACCAAGCTGTTAAATTATTCCTAGACCAACAAGACACTGTTGATGAAATGTATCAAGATATTAGGCGCTTTGTTGAAAAATGGCTGCCTTGTTATAAAGAAAACAACCGTAGCTATATGACTATCGCTGTTGGCTGCACAGGTGGACAGCATCGTTCTGTCTATCTATGTGAGCGTTTAAGTCATTATTTTGATAAAGTATCCAACAATATCCAATGTCGACACAGAGAACTATTACAACATGATTAAACGCTCCCTAACGATTATCAACAAGCTTGGCTTACATGCAAGAGCCGCTGCAAAGCTAACGGGCGTCGCCAATCGCTTCTCAAGTAAAACCGAACTCACCGCTAACGGAAAAAGCGTCGACTGCAAAAGTGTTATGTCACTCATGTTATTGGCAGCCAGCAAAGGAACAGATATTGAAATTACAGTAGAGGGTGAAGATGAGAACGCAGCAATGGATGCTATTGAAACATTAATCAATAATCGGTTTGATGAGGCTGAATAAAAAGCATCAGCAATATGCAAAGCATTAATGAACAACAAGTCGATAAAACGCAAGAGCAGCTGAGCCAATTATCGAGTATCCTAGAAAGCAATGGGGAAATACAGTCCGTACAGCGAATGCTCAACGGATTAAAGCCTATTGATATCTCGCGACTATTAGAATCCTCACCCCCTCCTTCGCGTAAAATTTTATGGTCAATGATAGATGACGATAAGCGAGGCGAAGTTTTACAAGAGATCTCTGACGAGCTCACAGGCGAAATCGTAAAAACAATGGATACGCAAGAGGTCGCGGATATCACCGAAGACCTCGATGTAGACGATGTTGCCGACATACTACAACAACTGCCTGATCGCATTATCCAAGAAGTGCTCGAAGCGATGTCAGAGCAAAATCGAGCACGCGTTGAAACAGTACTGGCTTATGAGGAGGACACCGCCGGTGGGTTAATGAATACGGACATTATCACCGTACGTCCTCGTTTTACATTAGATGTTGTCATTCGTTATCTTAGACGACATGATGAAATCCCAAATTCAACAGACCAGTTATTTGTAGTTAATCAGAATGATGTGCTACTGGGCACATTATCTATGAGTAAACTGTTGACCTCTGATCCAAGCATCAGTGTGCGAGAAATTATGCACACAGAAATAGATGCATTAGCGGTTACCATGAAAGACAGTCAAGTGGCTCAACTATTCGAACAAAATGACTGGGTATCGGCACCGGTTATTGATGAAAATAATAAAATCGTGGGGCGTATTACGATTGATGATGTGGTTGATGTCATTAT
>JAHDEM010000008.1:33072-47046 GCA_020628895.1 Candidatus Endobugula sp. | reverse complement strand
AAAATAATAAAATCGTGGGGCGTATTACGATTGATGATGTGGTTGATGTCATTATTGAAGACGCAGACCACTCATTAATGAGCCTAGCGGGTCTAGATGAAGACGAAGATACCTTCGCTCCTCTGATCAAGACCACGCCTCGGAGAGCGATATGGCTTGGCATCAACTTACTCACCGCCATACTAGCGTCTTCTGTTATCAATATGTTTCAAGAAACTATCGACAAAGTCGTCGCTTTGGCTGTACTCATGCCGATTGTTGCCAGCATGGGGGGAGTCGCAGGCAGCCAAACACTCACCGTGGTCATAAGAGGTATGGCTTTGGGCAAAATAGGCCCAGCCAACAGACATTGGCTACTGAATCGAGAAATGCTTTCTGGCTGCATTAATGGCATGATATGGGCAACTGCTTTAGGACTAATCACTTCTTGGTGGTTTAACGATATCACCATGTCATTTATTATCGCCCTAGCCACACTCATTAATTTAATGACGGCTGCTATTGGTGGTACACTGCTACCCTCTATTTTAAAGCGATGTGGTATCGACCCAGCACTTGCTGGCGGAGTGGCACTCACTACGCTAACCGATGTCGTTGGCTTTTTATCATTTCTTGGTTTAGCCACTCTTTTTTATTCCTGATTTTTGATAACTCACCACCATCGATAAATACTTACATTAAAGGCTCATATATGAATGAAGATAACCAATATGACGATGAAGACGATGTCTTTGTTAGCCGTACAGCCATTAAAAAATCGATGCAAGCCTACAAAGAAATTGGCGAGGAATTACTCCTGTTGAGTGATAAGCAATTGTCGACCATCCCTCTGGATCAAGAAATACTAGAAGCATTACATACTTATAAAAAAATAAAAGTCGGCAATGCGCGTAATCGACAAATGTCATTTATAGCTAAGCTTATTCGTAAAAGTGACGTAGAGCCAATACAAGAAAAATTATCCCAAATCAAAAATCAGGATTCGCTGAAAGATGTACACCTTAGGCAAGCGGAACAATGGCGGGATAGGCTGATCGATACAGACTCAAACGCAGTCGGTGATTTTATTAGTCAGTACCCATCAACCGACAGGCAACAATTTAATCAGCTTGTTAGAAATGCAATAAAAGAGAACAAAAATCAGAATGGTAAAAGCAACAAATACAAAAAAGCATTATTCGTTTTACTAAGAGATACCATTTCTAGTATGAACAATCACTAACATGATGGTCGGTATCATTACCGATCGAGTTAATTATTCTTTCAGCTCGTTATTAAATATATTAATAAACTTCACCTCTGGCTGAGCCCAACCTCCTTTTATGGCATAAGTGAGACTTGAAACTTTATCCACTTGCGGTTTGAATATTTTACTTACAATATAGACACCCGCTGCAGCGGGTAAACCAGCAACAAGCGCAGCAGCAAAAGTCAAATTACCACCAACAGGCAGTGTTGTCACTAAAACCGTATCAATACTTTCATTGGGGTAATCAATAACGCCGGCCATCGTAAATTCACTGGACGGTGATTTAACAACCAGTGGCTCTTGAAAATAAATAAACCCGTTATTAAAGTTGAGTCGGGTAGCTAAGCTATCAAAAACAATGCCCTTTTTGTATAAGTCAGAAAAATCAAGGCGAAGCCTACGTGCCCAAGTATCAAAATTAAATAAGCCAAACAAACGTAACAACCCACTAGAAGACTGACCTGTGCTTTGCGCAAATAAACCGTTTGTCATAGCAACATTCATATGCCCCTGCAATCGACTCATCGCAAAAAAAGCAGGGGAACCCGACCAGCTTACATTGATTGTAAAACCCGTTTCTTCGCTCTGAAACAATGGCTCTTGCGACCAATCATTAAATAACTGTTGAATTCCACCACCTTCGAGAACACCGATAAAACGTGTTAAACCAAGCTCATCTCTGGTTGGCCTTTGCCAAATGAGCGATGCACCAGAGTCTTTACCGCTTCCGTGCAAAGATAACCCACTAAAACTTGCATATAAATCATCAACCCTTAAACCATTATTTTCGGGAGATAAAGTAAATGACCAATTACCGAGAGGTTTATCATCGTAAACTAATGAAGCAATAGATACCTGTGTAGGCCTTAACCATGACAAATCGACCCCTTGCAAAGGGTCCTGTGGTTGAACCTGAACAGACTCATCGTCTGATGATGAAAGCGTCAAATAATCTAAGCTCAACTCAATCGGCACATTCAAACGATCATCAACTAACAGCGTCCCTTTCGTGAATGGAGTATTTAACAAGGCGCGCCATTGCTGTTGTGTTTTTGTACCCACAATACCAACATCAGTAAATTGCCTTTCTCTAATATTAATAGTTTCAGCACTAATATCGTAGTGTAACTGCACATCAGACTGCTGCTTTGTGTTGCTGTCTATCTGCTTAGAAAACACATCAATCCACTCGTCTAAAGCGAACTCTTTTAATGAGGCACGAATAGAAAATACATTATTAGGCACCAGCTTCGGAGGAGTTGTACTTGCATGGTCACCCACCATCAAAAAACCAGATAGGCTTCGTTTAGGACCCTCTGAGTCTATCAGCATCGCTGCTTTTATTGGTTCTATAGACTCCCCCTCTTGAGCACCAATCGTCATGTTATGCTCTAAACGAGAGTTAGCAATAGTACTTTCTAATAGGAAAGGTCGGCGATGATTAGCCGCTTTATAAAAAGGGGCTGGCAAAGGGCTAGAAACACCGAGCAAGTCCGATTCGACTTGTAGTTTTGCCGTGTAGGGAGCTGCTTGTTTATCGAAAGGAATATGCAAACGCAGATCATAAGGAGCCACACCATCAAGCACTGTTAGCTCAGATAAACCTGTCCACTGCGACAGTGAGTCAATGCTAACGGCTCCTTGCGCTAATATTTGTAAATGCTCACTGGCAACAAAATCGTTGGTAGAACGCTGAGCTAAAGATAAAGATAGTGGGTTATCAAAAACAACGGCAGAGAGGTTATCGGAAAAAATACCTTTATCCGTAGAATAAATAACGTTCCCTGAAACTGATGAAAGTGATAAATTTTGGTCGTTCAGCTCAAGCGTATTACCCAAAAACTCCACGTCAACATATTGGGAAGCACTTTCACCAATACCCTCCTTAGCTAAAGGAATATCAACATCAACAGAGGCTCTTAACTGACCCGTTGCCAACCAGTTCTCAAATGTATCGCCCACCTTACTTTGCAACCAACTTTCATTTAAGAATCGCAAACCCACTGGGGCCGATAACTGAGACTCTATTTTAACATTCAATGTGTTACGACCATCACCGGGCCACACAACATCAATATTCTCTACCGTTTCATCAAAGACACTGGCACTGTCAACATGAGCCGTGACATATTGATTATCTAATAGCACCGACGCTTTTATGTCTACCAGTTCTGGCCAGTCTTCACTGTAATCCAATGCGCCATCTTCAACATCTAAAAACAGTTGGTAACTTCGGCTATTAGCGGCACCAGAAAATCCTCCTCGATAAACAAAGCCAGCCTGAGTCACAGCACCACCAGTAACACTATTCGTTAACCATGTTTTTAAACGCTCAGGGATCCTTTTAGGTAATAATTGCTGTGTATAAGCTGCATCACTATCGCGTAAACCTAGCTGCAAAATCAGCTCACTTTTACGACTCCCTTTTTGCCAAGGCATATCAATATAAAAAAAGCCATTGGCTTGCCCGAACTCTGATGTTGCTGAGATATTATTACTATTAATAACAATCTGATTATCATCGGGTGATAAAGACCAAGCAATTTGTGCATCTAGTCGATCAAACGTAAAGGGGGCTTCATAAACATTTTGCACAAAGAAAGAAAATTCGTTTCCTTCGGTATTAATAAAACCACCATTAATACTCGTTTCTAGATAACCGTTAATATTTTCAAAACCCGGAATATTATTAGAAGGTGATACAGAGACCCCTTCTACCATGGCAGATAACGTTGAGGCCTTCCAATCTGAACGATCAACCACAAGCTCTACATTCTTTAAATAACCACGTGGCTGCATATTATCTAACGCAATCTGCACGGAGTTTGGTAATAGTTGCTTAGCGTGTTGATTAACCCAAGAAGACAAAGACCCAATATCAATTGCATCAACCAATAATGATAGTTGTTCCTGTTGAGATTGAATAACCGTTTGCGCCTTTACCGGTTGATTAGCAATGTGGACATTCTGCAAAGCAACAGACCACCCCTCATCACGATCAAGGCTTCCGGATACTGTTAACTTCGCAGAATGATCTAGAAATTCTTTGCTAATATTCGCAATAGCGGGAAAGCGATTCAGTGATAAGTCACCAACGACATCTAAAGATTGTTCACTGACAAAGTCCAACCAAATAGAGCCATCAATGAATGATAAGTCCTGGGGGTTGGCTTTTGGAATAGAAGGAGCTAAAGATAAAGCACTCTCTTTTACAAAACCAGAGACAACATCATCTATAGGAAATTCTTTAAACTCTAGCAATGCCTTCGCATAATTATTGTCAACCTGCCCCGTTTGCCGCTCCAATATTAGTGAAAAAACATCCTTACTGTTGATAGAGGCTGAGGCCTCCATGCGATGAAAGCCACCTAAGTTTTCGATTTTAATGACGGGAACAAATACCTGAATAGTCTGCTGATTCTGAAATGTAAACTTAATCGTTGCATTATCTAAGTTGACCTGAGGAATAGATTCGAACAAGTCCATTGGACTATGATAACGCCAAGTAGAACTTGCCGATGAACCTGCAGGCAAACCAGCCACTTTCCAACGGCCATCCTGATGCTGCTTAACATCCAGATAAATATCGTTAAAGGCGACCTTTCGCCAAACCCATTGTGCTTCAACAATACTGGTAAGAATATCTAAGGTAAAATCTGCTTGAGCAATGCTTAATAAATTATTGCCTTGATCATCATCAATCGATAAATCATTCACCAACACATGAGGACGTAAACCATACCAGTTAGCATCCAGCTGACCTAAAGCCACATTTGCACCAATTTCAGTGCGTAGAAAACTTTCTATCGATGGGCGAAGACTATCAATCTGCGGGGCTAATAAGCGCACACTCTGCAAGGCCATAGCAATAACAATAACAGCAATGGCAAAGCTGTAATAAGCATATCGTAAACTATGCGTGACCCATTTACGCATAACTGAAAAACCTAAAAGTCAATATCATGATCAGCCGTTTTAACATCAAGGAATTCGAAAACGTATTCTAATCATCCGAAATGTCATCACCCACAATGGCCATAAAAAAGCGGTAAACACTGCCGCAATTAAAAATTCGTTAGTTTCTATCGGCTTATTCATTAAACCACTGACCCAATTACATAATAACTGGTAGATACCAACCAATATAAAGACCCATACAGCCTGCTGCCATAATGCATAACTGCGGATTCGCTGATAGGCTAAATTAGCCAAGTAGGCAATAATGATTAAGCCTAAGGAATGATAACCTAAAGGTAACAGCTCAACCACATCAAGCAAAATACCGCTGACCCAAGCCATGAAAACACCAAAATAATCCGGCGAATACGTTGCCCAATAGATAACCAGTAACGCCATAAACTCTGGACGCCACTGCTGCCAAACAAAAGGCAAAGGAATGACCGATAGCAGCAGCACAAGAATAATAGAAACGGCAATTAACCAACGCATATTTATTGCTCTGATCCCACAATATCCGACTCGACGATATCCGTGTTTATATCGTTATCACTAAACACTAACAACACATGACGGCTTCGGTTAAGCTGGGCCGTAGGCCTGGCATAGACGGACGCAAACGATTTACCCGGGTCGTGATTCACCGAATCCACGGTCGCTACTGGATACCCTGCGGGAAATCGACCCCCAAGCCCTGAGCTCACTAATACATCACCCTCAACAATATCCATTGTGCTAGGCACATAACGCAAACGCAATTGATACAAATCACCAATACCTTCGATCACAGTACGCACATTATTGCGGTTGATCTGCACAGGAATAGCATGAGAGTCATCGGTAATAAATAACACTTCAGCTGTGTGATACGTAGCAACCACGACTTGGCCCATCAACCCAAAAGCATCTAATACCGCTTGCCCTACATAGACACCGTCTTTACGACCTTTATTCACAATCACTTTATGCACCTTAGGGTCAGGCGATATACCAATCAACTCAGCGATCAGTACCTTATCCTTAAGTAACTCAGACGAGTTCATCAATGCACGTAAGCGACTATTCTCACTCGCTAATGCGTCCATACGCTGTAATTCGGCACGCTGAATCAGACTTTCTTTCACTAAGCGTTGATTTTCTTCTATGAGCGATTGGCGGGAGACAATATTGCGGTCAAACCAATCTGTGACTTGCTGAGGGATATTGGCAACCCAGTAGAATGGGGTGGAAAAAGTATCAATATGGTTGCGTAGTGGCGCCAAATACCCGGTATAACGCGCCATACCTAATAAAACTAACGAAATAATAAGAAGGACAACTAACCTAGATAAGTAAGAAGGCCCTTTACTGAACAACGGTTTAATAGCTTATCTCCTGGCAATACATACCTGACAAAATATAAGTTTGACCACTGCAATTCTCAGCGATTAAGGCCTCTTACATTAAAATAATCAAAACTCTAAAAAGTCCATAGAACGGTCATTCATCCACTCCATAGCAACACCGCCACCGCGAGCGACGCATGTAAGAGGATCATCAGCAACAATCACTGGAAGGCCTGTTTCCTCAGCCAATAGCAAATCAATATCTCTTAACAGTGCACCACCGCCAGTCAATACCATACCACTTTCAGCAATATCCGAGGCGAGTTCCGGTGGCGATTGCTCTAAAGCACTTTTTACTGCTTGAACAATACCTGCTAATGCTTCCTGTAAAGCTTCGAGTACTTCACCACTGCTTAGTGTAAAGCTGCGAGGAACACCTTCGGCTAGATTACGTCCACGGACATCAATATCTCTAGATTCACTACCCACAAAGGCACAACCCACTTCTTGTTTGATACGCTCGGCAGTGGCATCACCAATCACACTACCGTAGTGACGACGAACATAGTTCACAATCGCTTCGTCAAAGCGGTCACCACCAATACGAACGGAATCAGAATACACCACACCGTTAAGCGATATCACCGCAATCTCTGTGGTACCACCACCTATATCAACGACCATAGAACCACTGGCATCAGATACACGTAAACCAGCGCCTATAGCGGCAGCACGAGGCTCTTCGATCAAACGAACCTCACGGGCACCAGCGCCTAAAACCGATTCACGAATAGCGCGTTTCTCTACTTCTGTCGATAAACAAGGGACACAAACCAACACTCGAGGGCTCGGTTGCAACCAACTATTTTCGTGTACTTTGCGCATAAAATGCTGCAACATCTTTTCTGTGACCTGAAAATCCGCAATCACCCCATCTTTAAGAGGTCGGATAGCGGTAATATTTCCTGGCGTACGCCCTAGCATACGCTTGGCCTCTGTACCCACCGCTTGCACTTGTTTCTGACCATTATGTGTACGAATGGCAACCACAGAGGGCTCATTTAAAATAATGCCCTTATCGCGTACATAGACGAGAGTATTAGCCGTTCCCAAGTCGATTGATAAGTCGTTAGAAAAAAGTCCTCGAAGACGTTTCATTTTAAACATGTATTTAATTCACCTAAATTAGCAGATTGCTGATCATCTTATTTGTCGTACTTTGCGTCTTACCCCAATATACTTATTCTTTTAAGGGACGCTCTAGCACTTTTTCATCTATTTTGTTGAATGTCATCATGCCCGCTTTTTGAAGAAAAAAACATTGGCGTTAAACGATGAATCACCACATAACATTGCGCTTGTTTTTACCAGACAGACAATTAGACGAATGATACGCGACTCTAACAATGACAGCGATTTTGAGCAAGGAACAAATGCCAAGATCACCGATTAATTAGCACTTTATTGGGTGTTTGCCACATAAAACTTCCATTTTAGCAGATCAAAGCCAAAAACTACGGTAAAATGCATTTTTTACAGCGACTAAATCTGCGGTAAAAACAAGGTAATAACGCCTATTATTAACCAACCTATAAGACAACGGAGAATACCGTGAAGCACGACGATATTATTGCACTGGCTCACCTAGCTCGAATTAATATAAATAGCGATATGGTGGATGATGTCACAGATAATATTAACAATATCCTATCTCTGGTTGACCAACTTCAACAAGCGGATACCGATGGTGTAGAACCTATGTCTCATCCTCTAGATGCCAGCCAACGTTTACGTGCTGACGAGGTGACGGAAAAAGATCAGCGAGACAGCCTACAAAGCGTCTCGCCTGCTGTGGAATCGGGTTTATTTTTAGTACCTCAGGTCATCGAATAGATCTCAGCAATACCTTAACCGCTGCCAGTAAAAATAAAGCAGCCACTAAAGACACCAATACTTATTTGACATTTTTCGAAGGAACAGCAGCACAATGCATCAATACACTATTGCTGAACTCATTACAGGGCTACGCGAAAAGCGTTTTTCCAGTACCGAGTTGACCCAACATTATTTGGACCGAATCCACACACTCGACAAGCAATTTAATAGCTACATTAGCGTTAACGAAGAACAAGCCCTTGCCAGCGCACTGAAAGCGGATGAAAGAATAGCCAAAGGTGAAAGTGGCGACCTCTGCGGAATCCCCATCGCTCACAAAGACCTATTCTGTACACAAGGCGTTAAAACGAGTTGTGGTTCCAAAATGCTGGATAATTTTATTCCTCCATACAATGCCACTATTGTTGAAAACCTAGCCAATGCAGGTGCCGTCACATTGGGTAAAACCAATATGGATGAATTTGCCATGGGCTCATCTAACGAATCCAGCTTCTATGGTGCTGTCAAAAATCCATGGGATACTAACACCGTACCCGGTGGTTCATCCGGTGGTTCTGCAGCGGCCATTGCTGCCCAACTAGCGGCCGCCACTACCGGTAGTGATACTGGCGGGTCTATTCGTCAGCCAGCGAGTTTTTGTGGCTTGACTGGCTTGAAGCCAACTTACGGACGCGTTTCACGTTGGGGAATGGTGGCTTATGCATCGAGCCTCGACCAAGCTGGGCCCATGACTCGCACAGCAGAAGATGCTGCCATTATGCTTAACACCATGGCGGGGTTTGACGCTAAAGACTCCACCTCGGTCGACGAAGCAAAACCCGATTACACCGCGACACTCAATGATTCGCTAGAGGGCCTGCGCATTGGTGTACCCGAAGAGTATTTCCAAGATGGCTTAGATAATGATGTCGCCACACTGATACAAAGCGCGTTGGCAGAATATGAAAAGCTTGGGGCAACGCTACACACTATTTCCCTACCCCATACACACCTTGCGGTACCCGCTTATTATGTGATCGCGCCAGCAGAGGCTTCTGCCAACTTATCACGCTTTGATGGTGTCCGATATGGCCATCGCTGTGATAACCCTAGCGACCTGATGGACTTATACAAACGCTCTAGAGAAGAAGGCTTTGGTGAAGAAGTTAAGCGACGCATCTTAGTTGGTGCTTACGCACTCTCTGCCGGCTATTACGATGCGTATTACCGCAAAGCCCAGCAAGTTCGTCGTTTAATTAAACAGGATTTTGTCGATGCCTTTAAGCAGGTTGATGTCATTGCTGGCCCCGTAGCGCCCACACCGGCTTTTGGTATTGGGGCAAAATCAAAAGATCCGGTATCTATGTATCTAGAAGATATTTACACACTACCAACGAACTTAGCCGGTCTATGTGGTATTTCTATTCCTTGCGGCTTAACTCCTAATAAGCAACCTGTTGGGCTACAACTCACGGGTAATTATTTTGCGGAAGCCAAGTTGTTGAACGTTGCACACCAATTTCAGCAACAGACTGATCACCATAAACAAACCGCGCTTAACGATTAGGCCGAGAATAAGACAGAAGAATTGAGATACTATTTATGGAATGGGAAACAGTTATCGGCTTAGAGGTTCATGTACAGCTAGCCACACAAACAAAAATATTTTCTGGTGCCAGCACCCGTTATGGTGCCGAACCCAACACACAAGCCTGCGCTATTGATTTAGCCATGCCGGGCACATTACCTGTCGCCAATGAAGAAGCGTTTCGCTTAGCCACCATGTTTGGTTTGGCTATCAATGCCGACATTGGCAAGCGTTCGGTATTTGAGCGCAAAAACTACTTTTATCCCGATCTACCTAAGGGCTACCAAACCACTCAACTGGACGAACCTATTGTGGGTGCCGGATCAGTCGATATTACTCTGGATGATGGTTCGACTAAATCGATTCGTATCCACCATGCGCATTTAGAAGAAGATGCAGGTAAATCCTTACACGAAGGGGATTTTGAACAGGGCATGTCTGGCATTGATTTAAACCGGGCTGGTACACCACTGATCGAAATTGTCTCTGAACCCGATATGAGTAACGCCGCTGAAGCGGTGGCATTTGCTAAAAAATTGCACTCGCTAGTCACCGCCCTAGGTATTTGCGATGGCGAAATGTCGCAGGGTTCCATGCGTTTTGACGTGAATATTTCTGTACGTTTAAAAGGAGAAGAAAAACTCGGTACGCGAACGGAGACGAAGAATCTAAACTCGTTTAAATTTATGGAAGAAGCCATTGCCATGGAAGTCGAACGTCAAATCGATGTCTTGGAAGATGGCGGCACCATCACCCAAGAAACGCGACTTTACAATGGCGATACGAAAACGGCTCGCGCCATGCGCAGTAAGGAAGAAGCTAACGATTACCGTTACTTCCCCTGCCCCGATTTGCTGCCTGTGATCATTGATGACGAGTATATCGATCAGATTCGTCAGCAACTGCCGGAATTACCTGCCGCACGCTGCCAGCGTTTTGTGGAAGAATATAGTCTCTCTGAATACGATGCCAATATACTTAGCGACAATACGCACACAGCCAACTTTTTTGAAGAAACCGTTGCTATCACCAAAGACGCTAAACTCAGCGCTAACTGGATAATGGGTGAACTTAGTGCTCGCCTAAATGCCGATGAAATCGCTATCAGTGACTGCCCGATTAATCCAACACAGTTAGCTAACCTGATTGAGCGGATTAAAGATAACAGTATTTCTAATAAAATTGCCAAGCAAGTCTTCGATAGTTTATGGAAAGGCGAAGGCGAATCTGCCGATGCCATTATCGAAGCGAAAGGGCTAAAACAAGTATCGGATACAGGCGCCTTGGAAGGCATGGTAGATGAAGTGATTAGTAACAGTGGCGCACAAGTGGATAACTACCGCAAAGCCGATCCAGACAAACGACCCAAAATGCTCGGGTACTTTGTAGGACAAGTAATGAAAGCTTCTAAAGGCCAAGCAAACCCTAAAATGATTAACGAGATTTTATTGAAAAAATTAAACGAGTTGTTATAGCCAACACAATACAGCGAAGAGGTGAAGTGAATATAAAAATCTTCTGAGGCAGGGATGCCGAAGAGAGCCTACATGGATGTATTCACGGCGAATTTTTATATTCACTTCACCTCTTTGCTCAACTCAACATTTATCAAACATTATAGACATAACAGGAACACACAATGGCACTTAAAAAAGACAAGCAAAAAGTACTCGGAGAATTTTTTGACGACGAGCGCATTAAATCATTTTTCGAATACGAGTCTTCCGACACTGAGAATGCAGATTTTCATTTATTAGAAAAAGCCTATCGCGGGATGATTGCAGAAAACTTTGGCACATTTGTTGGCTTTTTTGTTGAAGCAGGCAAAGATATTAATGCAAAAAACCAATACAACAGTACCTTTCTTCAAACTATTAAAGACCACAAACAAGCAGAAGAATATATTGCTATTTTGGAAAAAGCAGGCGCACAATAGAACATAAAACGCCTTATTTAAAACAAATAAGGCGCCAGTATTATTGGTTTATCATTCTTCAGAAAAGTGCGACAACAAAAATATAACAGGAAAAGCTGAAATCATAAAAAATATAAATCGCAATCGGCTTTTCTCAGCTTGCTTACAGTATCTCTCTATTTCATCATACCTTTCTACAGCAATATTCCTTTTAATATGATGCTCATCCATTTGTATAACCATCATACCTTTTTGAAAAAAAGAAGCTTCCCCATCACCACAGAATAATACTTTTGCAATTTTGTAACTATAAAATATATTTTTAACCAAAAAGTACATAAAGGTAAAATAAAGTACGAAGAAGGTAATTTTTAAAAAAAGCAGCATCAATCTACACCAAACCTAAGCATAATTACCATAAAAGTCAGATACATCATCATAATAGGTATCAAAGTCAAAAGAACTGTTAGAATCTGAACTACTATCACTAGAACCATCATCTGAGGTGTCTGCCTCAGAATCTGGTGATGCAGGTTCCTGAGGAGCATCAGGCTCACTCCATCTCCATGCATAAGCACTGGCACCTCTTCTAATCTCTAAACCAGGAAGAATATCTATATAAGGACCAATAGATATTGTGAAGCCTGAACCAGGCGTACCATAAATAGGTTCATCGTTAGAGAAGCTATCGACAGGTGTTTCAAAACTCATACCTAAGAATTTCCCCCCATCGATTGCCACTGTAGTTCCACTTATATCTGGTATATCGCCATTAAATAAACCAGCATCAACACTCCAACCCCAGCTGGCATCACCACCTGTCGCATCGCCGTATCCACCAAAACCATACTGGTCAACAGCCACACCAGCTGCAAGACTACTTCCAAAACCGTGCAGAGACCCACCAATAGTAACCGTTACATTACCATAATCATAAGAGTCACGTTCAAATGCTTGCTGAATTTCATCTTCGGTTAAGATGTCTGGAGAGTAAAGTCTAGGGTTATCATCTGCTCTACTATCTTTTGGTGAAGTTAAATTTTCAGAAGAACTAACAAAAGGAACATCGTGAGACGTCCATACTGAGATATTAGCTAGACTTCTAAGAGTGCCTGGTTTCGCTAGTTTTATTTCTACAAACTTACCATCGTCGCTAAACGAGTAACTGAAAGCCTCAGAAGCCCATCCATCTAAATACTCTACGTGGATATCGTGACCAATAGCTGTAATTTTAACTTCAGCCCCTAGACCTGCTTCGCTTGTATCACCTGTAGAATGATTATTATCTAAATTTACCCATGTAGTATGATTAACTTGGCTTTTATTTGGCACAAAAAATGTTATATCACCGTTAGCAATGGGGATATAAGGAGATACTTGATTTGGCGATAACACACCAATATAGACATGGTCACTATCATTTATGACATAAGTGCGATAGTCACCAATCACTTCGGGCAACATAGACTCCCATTCACCCATCTGTCCATCAACTATAAAACCGTTAGCCCAGACCTTACTGACCATTAAAAAAGAAAAAATTACAATAAGTTTAAATTTCATCATCCCTTTGCTCCCTTTTATTAAACTGAACAGATTTTATTATACCACCCAAAATAAATAGTTTCGTATATAATCCTTATTTTAAGAATGTAAACCAAAAGCAAAGATCAGACTGATATGAATTATTATAGTTTAAAAGAAAACACCATACCTTCTGGCTTTAGCTACCTAACGCAAGGAGCTGGAATATTACTCACCTCAGGAATGAAGCGCTTTGTATTTATCCCCATCTTAGCTAACTGCATTGTATTTGTGTTATTTACCTTTTGGTTATTCGCACAGTTCACCAGCATCCAAGAATATTTTTTATCGCTACTCCCCGAATGGTCTTGGTTAAGTTATATCGTCGCTTTTTTTTCAGGCTTATTTATTTTCTTCATGCTATTAGTCTATGGCTATAGCTTTACGGTGCTTACCAATATTATTGCCGCACCCTTCTATGGCCGCTTGGCAGAAAAAATAGAAGAACGTATTAGCGGGCAAAAAGTCCCAGCCGAAAGTA
>JAHDEM010000008.1:22951-32972 GCA_020628895.1 Candidatus Endobugula sp. | reverse complement strand
TTGGCAGAAAAAATAGAAGAACGTATTAGCGGGCAAAAAGTCCCAGCCGAAAGTATTTTAAGCATGGTATTTCGTACTCTACGACGGGAAATGATTAAATTATTTTATTTTATTACCCGCGGGATACTGGTATTTATTGGACTGTTTTTATTATCGTTTATTCCATTAATTAATCTACTCGTGCCCTTACTAGCATTATTATGGGGAACATGGGTGATGACACTGCAATATATCGATTACCCAGCAGATAACAATCAACTCCCCTTTACCTCTCTACGCAACCGATTAAAGGCACAGCGTTATTCATCGGTCGGTTTTGGCGGAACCATTATGTTCTGTAGCATGATCCCGATTGTGAATATTTTTATCATGCCAATTGCCGTTGCCGGTGGTACATTGTTCTGGATAAATGAATTACAACAAGATTATATTGATGGAAAGCTAGAGCACTAAACATTGAAGAATTAAAATCTTACATGGACGTAGAACATTTGATGTTGGTATCAAGTAGAAAAACACATTGGCATTCCTGATTAACCCAATAAAAGTAAAGTGACTGGTTTTAATCATCCCCCATAACAATGTCTTTTCCCGCTGCTTTCGCTCTGGCGACACAATGCTCTGCTTCTATCAGCTGATCGTTAATTCTATTGCCAATTTTATTCGATACACCGGCACTGATGGTAATAGGGATGGATTGCCCCTCGTACACAAATGCCTCTTGGGTCACAATCGTTCTCACACGGTCCATCAACTTGACGGCTTTGTCATTACTTAAACCCTGAAAGGCAATATAAAACTCTTTACCCGAGGAACGAGCCACTAAAAAGCGAGACAATGCCTCATCAATCACTTGAGCACATTGTTTTAAAACCGCATCACCCGCAGCATCACCGTATTGTTCATTCACCTGTTTAAAATCATCAATACTCACAATAGCCAATGCTAATGGCGTATTGTTTTCCTTTGCGGATAAATATAACGGCTCACTTTGTACAAAAAAGTAACGTCGGCTGTATAGGCCAGACACATAATCACGATTGGCCGAATCACGAATTTGTTCGACCAAATCCAGCGACTCAATACTGTGATTAACACGACAATATAATTCTTCAGGGTTAAAGGGTTTACTTAAAAAATCGTTAGCACCGGTTTTAATAAACTTCACCGATATCCCTTGCTCACCTTCGGCTGACAAGCCAATAATCACTAAATCAAACTTCTCATATTTAAACCGTAAATTCTTAACTAACTCGAAGCCATCCATATTAGGCATATTAAAATCGGTAATCAGCAATTTAATATCGGGATTCGCCAAAAAAACTTTGATCGCATCAATACCATCAACGGCCTGCAATATCTGGAACTGATGGCGTGATAGCAGATTGACAATATGCTTTCTCATAGTAGAAGAGTCTTCAACCACTAAGACTTTGATATGTTGGTTTTTATATAAGCGATTCACCGAAGCAATGGCATATTGGTAGGAATAACGTCCATCTTTCGTCACATAATCCACCACTCCTTTAGACATCAACTGCTCACGGCGCTTATCATCATAGGAACCGGTTAGTACAATGGTGGGGATTTTATGCCCAAGGGTATAGTCCACAATCTCCCCATTAGGGGCATCCGGTAGGTTTAAATCCACCACCGCAGCAAAAATATCACCGGTATGGCTCTCACATAATGTTTGCGCCTCGGCAAAAGAGCGAGCAAACAACACCTCGTGCGTCAGCTCCTGTTTAGCAATATGCATAAGCACCTTCGCCACAATAGAGCTATCTTCGACAATCAGCACTTTTTTCACAAATACACCTAAAAAGTAGAGTTAATGCTATTAAGTGTAGTCAAAATGTGGGGAAAAGCAGGTAAAGGGAGTGAATTTGGGGCTAGAGTCACTATTTTAGGTGTATATCTAAGTAAACGCGAGACGTCAGACGCTGGACGTCTGACGCTAGGGCAAAGACAAAAGACTTGTAGCTTGCAAAGCGTCTGTCGTCCGACGTCTAGCGTCTAGCCGCTTTCTTAAACCACCAACGACTCCGGAGGTTGTTCACAAGGTAATTTACTCCCTAGTAATTCCTCAATGGCTGGGAGTAAGAAGGCATCGTCTTCGCAGGCGAAGCTGATGGATACACCGGTTTTACCTGCACGCCCTGTGCGTCCTATACGATGCACATAGTCTTCGGGTTCTTCGGGTAAGGTGAAGTTGACGACGTGGCTGATATTGTTGATATGAATACCACGGCCGGCTACATCGGTAGCCACTAGAATATTGGTTTTTCCAGACTTAAAGGATTCTAATGTTTTCATGCGCTTGTTTTGCGCTACTTCGCCAGATAATAGGCCTACATTAAAACCGTGTTTGAGCAGCTGTTCATACAAGCGGCGGCATTCGTCGCGACGATTGGCAAAAACGATTAAGCTATCTACCTCTGGCTGACGCGCTAGATTGGTTAGTAGCGAATATTTTTCCGAAGCGGAGACTAAATATACTTTTTGTTCTACGGTGTCTGTTGCCACACTTTCCGGTTCGATTTCCACGGAGCAAGGCTCATGGGTCCATTGTTCGGCTAGGCGCATCACATCATCGGTAAAGGTCGCAGAAAAGAATAAGGTTTGACGATTTTCACGGCGCGGGGTTAGCCGCACGATGCGACGTACCTGAGGAATAAAGCCCATATCTAACATGCGATCAGCTTCGTCCAGCACTAGGATTTCTACCTGATCTAAATGCACATCTTTATTGCTGGCAAAATCCAATAAGCGGCCTGGGGTTGCCACTAAAATATCGATATATTTATCGCGAACTTTTTGTTGCTGTTTGCCGTAGTCCATCCCCCCTACCAACGTGTGTACGGTTAGGTCGGTATACTTGGTTAATGCTTTAGCATCGTCGGCAATTTGTACCACTAGCTCTCGAGTTGGTGCGATCACTAATGCGCGGGCTTCGCCGGCATAGCGTTCGTCTTCAATGGGGTTTTTTAATAGGTCATCAACGATTGCCGTTAAGAAAGCCGCTGTTTTTCCCGTACCCGTTTGCGCCTTGCCTAACATATCTAATCCGTTAAGCGTATTAGGTAAGGACTGCGCCTGAATGGGTGAGCAGTACTGAAAACCAAGATCGGCAATGGCATGCATTAACGGCAGCTCTAAACCTAAATCATGGAAGCGGGTTTTTCCCTCAACAACTGGCACATCAAATTGGCTCAGGTCCCAAGCCGGTGCTTTTCGTTTAGGACGGCGACGTTTAGAGTGGGAGGGGCGAGAGGAGCGAGAGCCAGAAGTAGATTTTTCCTCGTGGGCAGATGACGATTGAGCAGTAGATGATGGTTGACCCGAAGGGGTTTGCACAGTACGACTTTTTTTCTGAAACAGTTTTTTAAACAAAAGAGTTACCTGTAAAGTGGAGCAAAAAATTGGTGGATAATTGGGGTCAGAGTAAAATTGACTTCAACTAATCTGCAGAAGACGACACTAAGCAATGTAAATTTTACTCTGACCCCAATTATCCAGACCCGAGTTTTGTTCGTAATAAAGTCCGCCAGTATACCACGACTGGTGGAATAATGATCGCTCGGACCCTAGGAGGCAGAACAGACAGGGCAATGGGGATCTTTGGGTAACCTCATTTCTCGCCATTGGTGGCGTTTTGCATCAAATAATACCAACCGACCTACCAGAGACTCACCGGATTGAATAATTAACTTAATCACTTCCAGCGCCTGCAAACTGCCCATCACCCCCACAATAGGAGCGACAACACCGGCTTCGGCACAGCGTAGATCTTCGCTACCATCGGGACTATATAAACATTGATAACAAGGCGAGGATACATCGCGGTGATCAAACACACTTAACTGCCCTTCAAAGCGAATCGCAGCAGCGCTGACTAATGGTTTTTTTTGTTGATAACTGGCGGCATTAAGGGCAAAACGAGTGGCAAAATTATCGGTACAATCCACCACAATATCAGCCTGTTCAATCATAGACTGCCATTGGTCTGCGGGGACTTTTTCTTCGATAGTGTCGATATGTACGAGAGGGTTTAGCTTTAACAAGGCGTCCTTTGCCGATTGTGCTTTGTTTTTTCCAACCGAGTTTTCGTTATGCACAACCTGCCGTTGCAAGTTAGATACATCTACCTCATCAAAATCCACTAGGGTGAGGTGACCAACACCTGCGGCGACCAAGTACATGGCAACCGGACTGCCAAGGCCACCTAAACCGACAATGAGCACTCGGGAATCATGCAAGGCTTGCTGGCCTGCAATATCGATATCAGGTAATAAAATATGGCGGCTATAACGCAGTAGCTCATTATCAGTCATCATAAAAAATACTACCTAAGAAGATTGGTTCCACTGGCCACCAGTCACACGTGGGTGGCCGGCAAGATCGTTAACGGTAAAACAGGCATCATAGCCATGCTGTTGTAACAGGGACTGAACAGCCTGCGCCTGTTGATAGCCATGTTCCATTAATAAATAACCACCAGCGACTAATTGCTTGGATGATTGCTCAATAATCACTTGGATATCCGCCAAACCATTATTCTCTGCGGTTAAGGCACTATGAGGTTCAAAGCGAACATCCCCTTGTATTAAGTGGGGATCATCATATTCAATATACGGTGGATTACTCACTACCATATTCACGGGTGTTGTGTTGAGTGCTTGCAACCAATCACTACAAACGACCGTCACGTTGTCTAATTGAAGTTTCTGACGATTGTGTTCAGCCAGCTGGCAAGCATCTGTTTGCTTATCTACCGCAATAATATTCCAATGGGGGTTTTCCTGCGCTAACGCTAAGGCGATGGCTCCGGTGCCTGTGCCTAAGTCCACAATGGTTGGCGATGGATTTGCATTATCACTCATTAGTGATAATGCCGTTTCCACCAGTAACTCGGTATCTGGCCGAGGAATCAAGGTGCTACTATTGACCGATAAACTCAGCGACCAGAATTCTTTTTCGCCAGTAATATAAGCCACAGGTTCACCTTGGATACGGCGTTCAAGCCACTGTAAAAACTGCGCGTTCTCCTGTTCGGTCAGTTCTTTTTCGGGCCACGTATATAAGTAGGCGCGATTTTTTTTTAAGACGCTAGCTAGTAGTACTTCGATATCTATTCGAGCGCTGTCCGATACCTTTTCGAGCATCTGACTTTTTTTAATTGCCTGTGCGATGGTTAAACGCGCGGTCATAACATAAGAACAAATAATATTAGGACGATAACGCCGCTAGTTGGTCTGCTTGATGTTCGTTGACCAACGGTTGAACTACCTCGTCTAACTCACCTTCCATCACTTCGTTTAAGCGATAAATCGTTAGATTAATGCGGTGGTCTGTTAAGCGACCTTGAGGGAAGTTATAAGTACGAATACGTTCGGAACGGTCCCCACTACCCACTAGACTTTTACGTTCGTCGGCCATTTCTTTTGCCGCCATATCATCCTGTGCACTTTGCAAGCGTGCCGCTAATAAAGACATGGCACGCGCACGGTTTTTATGTTGCGAACGTTCGTCCTGACATTCCACCACCACACCGGTGGGGATATGGGTTAAACGAATGGCCGAATCAGTTTTGTTAACGTGCTGACCACCAGCCCCACTAGCGCGGAAGGTATCTACACGTAAATCGGCTTTATTAATAGCAATTTCTGCCTGTTCATCCGCTTCCGGCATAATGGCAACGGTACAAGCGGAGGTATGTACACGTCCTTGAGATTCGGTTTCGGGAACACGTTGTACACGGTGAGCGCCAGATTCGAATTTTAATTGCGAGTAAACACCCTGGCCGACAATACGCGCAATAATTTCTTTATAACCGCCCTGGTCGCTGCGGCTTTCGTTCATAATTTCTATGCGCCAGCCACGCTTCTCGGCGTATTTACTATACATGCGAAATAGGTCGCCAGAGAATATCGCTGCCTCGTCACCACCTGTTCCTGCGCGTACTTCTAGATAGACATTTTTATCGTCGTTGGGGTCTTTAGGCAGTAATAATTTTTGCAGCGACAATTCTAAAGGCGCTTGCGCTTCTTCGGCAGTTTTTAGTTCTTCTTGCCCCATGGCTCGCATATCGGGGTCGTCATCTTTGAGCAGTATTTTTGCTTCTTCTAGATCATCCAGTACTTGGCGGTATTCACCGTAACATTGCACGACTGGTTCTAGCTCGGCATATTCTTTAGATAATTCGCGAAAACGATTTTGATCGGAAATAATTTCGCTGTCGCTCAGTAGTGCACCCACTTCGACATAGCGTTCTTGTAATAGATCTAGTTTTTCTAAAATAGAAGGTTTCATAAATGATTAAGTTTAACTCTTGATGTTTTTTATTTGCTGGCTTTACTATCAACAGCAAACAATTTTTTTGTTAGTGTTAATAACTCTTGGTCGCCATCGGTGCTGGCTTGTTTTAACTGGCTTGTCGGGGTATGTAATAATTTATTGGTCAGGCTATTGGCCATTTGCTTAAGCACGGCATCGGGAGACACACCATTATTAAGATCGCGCAGAGCTTTTTCTAAAGACTCGTCACGAATGGCTTCTGCATGCTGACGATAACTTTTAATCGCCGAAATAGAATGCCTTGCTCGCGATTCACGGACAAATTCAACCACCGAGGCATCAATAATGGTATGTGCTTCTGTGGCTGCATTTTCACGAGACTGCCTATTTTCGTCGATCACTTCTCTTAGGTCATCCACCGTGTACAAATACACATCGGACAAATCGCCTACCTCGGCTTCGATATCTCTGGGGACGGCAATATCCACCATAAATATGGGCTTACGACGACGTTGTTTAAGTGCAGATTCAACCGCCCCTTTTCCTAAAATGGGTAATTGGCTCGCCGTGGATGAAATCACAATATCGGCATTGGCTAACTGCTCTGGAATGTCCGAAAGCAAAACCGCTTTAGCAGAAAACTCACTGGCTAACTCTTGCGCTCGCTCTAGGGTTCTATTAGCAAAAATCATCTTTGCTATGCCTTGGCGTCGCAGATGTCGAGCCACAAGGTCAATGGTTTCGCCAGCACCAATTAATAATGCCGTATCCTGTTTGAGATCAGAAAAAATCTGCTGTGCTAAGTTCACCGCCGCATAAGCAACAGAAACTGGATTCTCACCAATCGCCGTTTGTGTGCGAACTGTCTTCGCTACACCAAAGACTTTTTGAAAGATATTATGCAAGCCGCTGGACAAGGTTTTAGCGGTTTGAGCAACGGCATAGCTGGACTTCATTTGCCCTAGAATCTGTGGCTCACCCAATACTAATGAATTAAGACCACTGGCTACACGCATCATATGCCGTACAGCCTCTTCGGAATCATAAAAGTAATAACAATCTTGCAGTACGTTAGCGTCTAATTGGTGGTACTGGGCTAACCATTGCAATAATTCTTCCTTAACCGCTCGTGTATCAATATCATCATCAACCACGGTATATAGCTCAGTGCGATTACAGGTAGACATGATCGCAGATTCGACCGCCTGCGTATTACCCACTATACTTTTAAGCGCATGCTCAATGGTCTCCGGCGCAAAAGCAACACGCTCTCGGATCTCGACGGAAGCACTATCGTGATTAATACCAATAATAAGTAAAGGAACCATACTAAACATCTAAATTGACGAGGTTGATAACCTACAACACCCCAAATACAACGCTCTTTATACCAGATTTGCCCGTTAACATGCCATTGTAGCACGTTGCTGTCTAGTAAAACTTGGCTTGATGCCCGTGGGGGTTTACACTCATATTATGAATAGACTATTTGCCGTAAGCACATTTGCCTTGTTATTCCTTATTATAGAAGGTTGTGCTACAACTGTGTCGAATACGCAATCACCGTCAACAACCCCTGAGACCGCGACGGCTGCAGCAAGCACCCAAATTGCTGATGATACCGAAACTCAATACGGCACTTTTCGCACAGATACCTTGTACTCCTTATTGGTTGCCGAAATGTCGGCATCGAGGCAAGATTTCCAAACCACTTTAAAAAACTATGTGGATCAGGCCCATAAGACTCAGGATCTTGCCATTATTGCTCGCGCAGCACGTATTGCCCAATTTTTTAGGGCGCAAGAAGAATCGTTAGATATGGGGCTATTGTGGTTGGAACAAGCCCCTAATAATCTAGAAGCGGTCACCCTAGTCGCTAACGCTTACCTAGAATTGGGGAAACCACTGGTTGCGCTAGATTATGCCGAGCAACTGCTTGCCGCCTTTGAAGAAGTGAGGAGTAAGGAGTCAAAACAAGCCTCTGATGAAGAAACCTCCCAAAGCGGCGGCGCATTTACCCAAACGATTGCTAATTTCAGTAAGAAAGCCGATCCAGACACTCTCAATATACTGATACAACGTTACGAACAATTGGCCATTACTTATCCTTATTTAAGTGGTATTAAAGTCGGTTTAAGCATTCTTTACCAAACTCAAGGTTCTTTAGATGAAGCGATGTTATGGGCTGATCGCGCACTAGAGCAAACGCCTAATAGCACATCCGCTATTATTCAGCAGATTATCCTACTGCAAGATACCCAACAAACTGAACTAGCGATTAATAAACTAGAAACACAGCTGGAAAACGACCCATCGAATAACCGATTACGCCTATTATATGCTCGTTTACTCTCACAAACTGATGTCGATAAGGCTTACGAACAATTTACCCAGCTATCGACACAATCCCCCAGACAACTGGACCTTAAGTTTTCTAGAGCCATACTGGCGGTGGAATTAGAAAAGATGGATATTGCCAAGCCCTTGCTACTAGAACTGCAGGCGGATAATTATGATCCCAATAGTATCGCCTTTTATTTAGGGCATATCGAAGAATGGTCAGAGAATTTGGAGGCGGCGCTGTCTCACTACTTATCCGTGCAAGGCGGGGATAACTTTTTAGCGGCGCAACATCGTGCAGGACGAGTACTCATTACCCTGGGCGAGATCGCACGCGCACAATCTTTATTTGCCCAGCTTCGCCTAACCTACCCCGACAGAGAAGAACGCCTGTACGAAACCGAATCGTCACTACTGGTACAACATAAAGCTGATGAGCAAGCCCTCCCCCTGCTTAACAGAGCAATCAAAAAATATCCCGATAACTTTAACTTACGCTATGAACGATCTACTGTTTATGAGCGACAAAAACAAATCGCCTTAATGGAAAGTGATTTACGCCATGTACTGAATATTGATCCGGACAATGTTTATGCCCTCAATGGCTTAGGGTATTTCTTATCCATTAGTACCGACCGTTACGAAGAAGCCTATGAACTGATTAAAAAAGCCCTAGCCCTGAATCCTTCGGACGCTGCGATTATCGATAGTATGGGCTGGGTCGTCTTTAAATTAGGACGTATCGACGAGGCGATTGAATATTTACAAAAAGCCTTTTCACTCTTTCCTGACCCAGAAGTAGCCGCTCACTTGGGCGAAGCACTATGGACAAAAGGCGAAAAAGAAAAAGCCAAGGCCATCTTAAAAGATAATCTAGAAGACAATCCCGAAGCACCGGAGATTCTTGAGACGTTACAGCGCCTAAATATATCTTTATAATCCCCCTCATACACGGCGACACGCCAATAACACCAGCAACTTTCAAAGCACCATGAGTTTACTATTACGCTACTGCCATTTATTGATCATCGCTACTTTGCTCACCGCCTGTGCTCAGCAACCCAAGCTTGCTGGCAGTACTCCAAATACACAGTCAGATACCCCTATCCCTACGCAATGGGCCATTATGGCTAAATTGGGCGTTCGCAGCCCCGCACAAAACGGTAGCGTGACACTAGACTGGAAACAACAGGACTCGCAGTACGATATTCGTGTATCAGGGCCCTTAGGCCAAGGCAATGGTTTGTTATTGGGCGATGACAATATGATTATGATCGAGCGCCCCAATAAACCGACGCTCTATTCTTATGAGCCTGAGAGCCTTATCGAGGAATCATTTGGTTGGAAGCTGCCTCTGCAACACTTAAATTATTGGATCAGAGGT
>JAHDEM010000008.1:11187-22851 GCA_020628895.1 Candidatus Endobugula sp. | reverse complement strand
AATCTGCCATCGTCCTCATCGACGCTTAGTTTACTATCGCCAGCAAAACTCAACCTATTTCTGCATATTACCGGCCGCCGAGCCAATGGTTATCACAATCTGCAAACCCTATTTCAGCTGCTGGATTATGGCGACGACATTACCGTTGGCCTACGCGATGACTCACAATTACAACTCACCCCTCATATTGAGGGGGTAGATGCCTGCGACAATCTGATTATTCGCGCAGCCACACTGTTAAAAGAGCATTGTAAGATCAACAAAGGGGCAGATATTCATATTACCAAGCGTATTCCTATGGGCGGCGGGCTTGGCGGCGGGAGTTCTAATGCCGCGACCACATTAATTGCCCTTAACCATTTATGGCAAACACAACTCAGTACCGACGAGCTTGCAGCTCTGGGATTGCAATTAGGAGCAGATGTGCCCGTGTTTGTTAGAGGGCATTCGGCATGGGCAGAGGGCATTGGCGAAACACTAGAACCATTAATGTTGGATGAATACTGGTATTTGGTGGTTAAACCCCCTTGTTTTGTATCAACAGAAGAAATATTTTCAAATCAGGAATTGACAAGAGACACCGCCGCCATTACAGTAGCGGCCTTCTTTGAGCAGGGTGGTCACAACGACTGTGAAAAGGTCGTTTGTCAGTCTTATCCTGAGGTGCAAAAAGCGCTTACATGGTTAAAACAACATGGTCCTGCTCAACTCACGGGAACAGGTGCGTGTGTGTTTTCGACTTTTGCCAGCAAAGCTGAAGCAGAAGCCGTACTAAGCAAAACACCTACCGAGTGGGAATGTTTTATTGCCAAAGGCATTAACCATTCGCCGCTTCAACATCTACTCCGTGACTAAGAGAATAGGGCGGAGAAGCCAAAAATTTATTGGGGTGTAGCCAAGTGGTAAGGCAGCGGGTTTTGATCCCGCCATGCGGAGGTTCGAGTCCTCCCACCCCAGCCATATTCATATGCTATTAGTTCACAGCCTACAGTGGCAAAAAATGAGAGCTGTTTACTGTCGACTGCTAGCCCCTCTTCTACAAGAAAACGCGTAAATATAAAGGTGCCGCCTTGGCTGATTTCATGATATTTACCGGGAATGCAAACCCGGCACTTGCACAAAACATTGTGAACAAACTAGGCATGAGCTTAGGTAAAGCCACTGTCGATCAGTTTTCTGATGGCGAAATCGCTGTAGAAATTCAAGAGAACGTACGTGGACGCGATGTATTTGTTTTACAGTCCACTTGTGCACCTACTCATAAAAATCTGATTGAACTGATTATTATGGTGGACGCATTACGTCGTGCATCCGCTGGCCGCATCACAGCAGTGGTTCCCTATTTTGGTTACGCCCGACAAGACAGACGTGTACGTTCTGCTCGTGTACCAATTACCGCAAAAGTGGTTGCCGATATGATGGCAAGCGCAGGCGTTGATCGCGTATTAACATTAGATCTACACGCCGAGCAAATTCAGGGCTTTTTCGACATTCCTGTTGATAACATTTATGGCTCGCCAATCTTACTTGACGATATTCGCGCACAGAATTACGAAAACTTGGTTGTGGTATCACCGGATATTGGTGGCGTAGTTCGCGCACGTGCTGTGGCAAAAGAGTTAAATATTGATCTTGCCATTATCGATAAGCGCCGCCCGAAAGCCAATGTAGCCGAAGTGATGAACCTTATTGGTGAAGTGGAAGGCCGTACCTGTTTACTAGTGGATGACATGGTAGACACCGCAGGAACACTATGTAATGCGGCTAATGCATTAAAAGAGCGCGGCGCGATAAAAGTCGTTGCCTATGCCACTCACCCAGTGCTTTCTGGTAAAGCGATTAGCAATTTAAACAACTCGGTAATGGATGAATTGGTCGTGACCGATTCCATTCCATTGTCAGAAGCGGCAAAAGGCTGTGATCGTATTCGCCAATTGCCATTACATCACATGTTGTCGGAAGCGATTCGTCGCTTAAACAACGAAGAATCTTTGAGTGCGATGTTTCGATAATTATTAAACATTCACTCAGGAAGACCCTGCCCACGGGCAGATAACCGTATTTATAGCACACAATATTCTGGTCGCGGATAGCTATAAATTAACATTTATTAGATGAGGATTTCACAATGTCAACTGAAGACTTTGTACTTGAAACCCAGAGTCGCGAAGTAACAGGGAAAGGTGCGAGCCGCCGCCTGCGTCGCGAATCAGGATTAGTACCCGGTATTATTTACGGTGGTAGCAAGAAACCAGAAATGATTTCTATGCCACAAAAAGACCTAATCAAACACTTAGAAAACGAAGCGTTTTATTCGCACATTATTACAGTGAATGTTGATGGTGTTGGTCAAGAAGTGATTCTTAAAGATTTACAACGTCACCCGTCTAAGCCAGTTATTTATCATATTGACTTGCTACGTGTTTCTAAGACCAAGAAAATCACTACTCGTGTACCGCTACACTTCATTAACGAAAGCACAGCAGTGGGTGTTAAGATGCAAGGCGGCCTAGTAAGCCACAGCATGACAGACCTAGAAATTAGCTGTTTAGCCGCTGATCTACCTGAGTTTATCGAAGTGGATCTTGCTGAAGTAGAAGTAGGGCAGATTGTTCACATTTCTGACCTAACTCTACCTAAAGGCGTTGAATCTGTTGCACTAAACCATGGCGCAGACCATGACTTAGCTGTTGCGACTATCAACAAGCCAAAAGGCGCATCCGCTGACGATAGCAGCTCTGATGAAGAAGAAGCTGGCGAAGAATAATTTCGCTGCTTTTATTTAAGCCTTATCGCTTAATACCATTCGTTACCATTCTACTTTTTACACACAAACAGTAGAATGGTAACCACCTCCCCCGCTATACTAGCTTCTAACAAACCTCTTTAACCATTAGCACTCACCCAATATCCAATGAATACTCCAATTAAACTCATTGTAGGCCTAGGTAATCCAGGCGCAGAATACGCACATACTCGCCACAATGCGGGAGCAGACTTTGTTGAAGAACTAGCATGCCAATACGCTACACCACTGGCTGCAGACAGTAAATTCTTTGGGCTAACGGCACGGGTGATGATTAACAATCGCGATGTGCGCTTATTGATTCCCACCACCTTTATGAACCTAAGCGGCAAGTCTATTGGGGCATTGGCACAATTCTACAAAATTGAGCCAGAGGCTATATTAGTTGCCCACGATGAGCTGGATATACCCACTGGCGAAGCCCGTCTTAAAATAGGTGGTGGCCACGGCGGCCACAATGGTCTTAGAGATACCATTAAATGCTTGGCCAATAACAAAAACTTTGCCCGTTTACGCATAGGTATAGACCACCCAGGTAACGCCAAACTGGTTAGTAATTATGTGCTTAAAAAAGCACCTGCGGCAGAGTTCCAACAAATAGAGGACAGTATTTATGCCGCCAGCCGCATTGTTCCCTTATTAGTAGAAGGCAAGTGGAATGAAGCGATGAAAGAGTTGCATACGAAATAATTAGCAACAAGCAATTAGCTTCAAGCCACAAGAATAAACTCGAGACTGGCCACTTGCAGCTTACAGCTCGAACCTATAGCATACGCACTTTTCTTTATTCTAGCAGGACACCACCATGGGTTTTAATTGCGGTATTGTTGGCTTGCCCAACGTAGGCAAATCAACATTGTTTAATGCATTAACAAAAGCAGGGATTGGCGCAGAGAATTTTCCGTTCTGTACCATCGAGCCCAACGCTGGTGTGGTGCCTGTACCAGACCCACGCATCGACAAACTCGCCGAGATCGTCAAGCCCGAAAAAGTGATTGCCACCACCATGGAATTTGTGGATATTGCTGGCCTAGTGGCAGGTGCTTCTAAAGGTGAAGGCTTGGGCAACCAGTTCCTTGCCAATATTCGCGAAACCGATGCCATCGCCCATGTAGTACGCTGTTTTGATGATGAAAACGTCGTCCACGTTGAGGGTAAAATTAACCCTGCTGGCGATATCGATGTGATTAATACCGAGCTGGCACTAGCGGATTTAGACAGCGTAGAAAAAGCCATACAACGCTTTGCTCGCGCAGCCAAAGGCCAAGACAAGCACGCCATCGTGATGAAAGCCCTGCTAGAAAAAATATTACCTCATTTGAACGAAGCACAACCACTACGCTCTATGAGCCTAACCGACGACGAACTCGCACAACTTAAACCTCTAAGCTTACTCACCCTCAAACCAACCATGTATATTGCCAACGTGGACGAAGACGGCTTTGAGGACAACCCGTATTTGGATACGGTAAAAGGCATCGCCGCCAATGAAGGCGCGGTAGTGGTGACCATCTGTAATAAGTTAGAAGCAGAGATATCCGAACTAGACGATGAAGAGCGTGACGAGTTTCTAGAAGACCTGGGTATGGAAGAACCCGGTCTTAACCGCGTGATCCGCGCCGGTTACGAGCTGTTAAACCTACACACTTACTTTACCGCAGGTGTAAAAGAAGTCCGCGCTTGGACTATCCCTGTAGGGGCTAGCGCTCCACAGGCTGCGGGTAAAATTCATACCGACTTCGAAAAAGGCTTTATTCGCGCCGAAATCACTGGTTACGACGATTATGTCGCATTTAACGGCGAAGCTGGCGCCAAAGAAAACGGCAAATGGCGATTAGAAGGCAAAGATTATATTGTTGCCGATGGCGATGTGATTCATTTTCGATTCAACGTATAAATCGTTAAAAAACAAAATGATAGCCCACCTCGGGCGAAACAGAAAAAACATGGGATTAATACCACCACAGGTATTGACACCAACTACCGAGGCCGCGATAATACGCGCCCTCTGCAAGCAGGCCTTCACGGCCACACGCTTTTTTTGCAATGGCTACGTAGCTCAGCTGGTTAGAGCACAGCATTCATAATGCTGGGGTCACTGGTTCAAGTCCAGTCGTAGCTACCATTGCTAAAAATACCTACTGATAAAACCTAACCGCTTCCAATAGACAACTTGTTATTATCTCTTAAACGCAGAGATAAGACTCTACGCTTTTATTTTTATAGCCCTCTTATTTCTGTGTCATAATGAGCGCCTATGAAAAACACACTCGATCATCTACCCGAACGTAAACAAGGCCATATTGGAACCTTGCTGCATATTATTCACGATGAGTTTGATCAAGTGGTGAATGCAGCCACGCTGGATGAAAAAGTCCGTAGCCGAATATTACTGGTGGTGTTATTTGGTAGTTATGCCAAAGGGACTTGGGTAGATGACCCCAAAAGTGGCTTTTTTAGTGATTATGATGTTCTTGTTGTATTAAATGAGCCCGCACTGGCGGATGAATATAAAATTTGGCACACCGTAGAAGAACGCGCCAGCCTTAAAACACGATCTCCCGTTAATTTAGTGGTATGCACCCTGCGGGAAATCAATCAAGAACTCAAACAAGGCCACTACTTTTTTACGGATATTCGTGAAGAAGGCATTGAGTTATATAACTACAATCACACCGAATTATTAAACCCCAGCCCACTTAATCCTGAAGAAGAAAAAGCCATTGCACAAGAACATTTTAATCAATGGTTTGAAAGTGCTGGCAATTTTTTTGAAATTTTTCAAACTACTTTAGAAAAGAAGTTTTTAAATGAAGCAGCTTTTCTATTACACCAAACAGTAGAACGCTATTTCGCTTGCACATTATTGGTTTACACCAACTACCGTCCTAAAACCCACAATATAAAGGCACTTTATAGCTTTGTGACCCAACACGCAGAAAAACTAGAAGCCGTCTTTCCACAAAATACCAAACTCAGCCGACGCAATTTTCAGCTGCTTAAAAAAGCGTATATCGAAGCACGTTATTCCGATAAGTATGAAATCACTGTAGATGAGCTGCAATGGTTGGCCGAACGCGTAGAAGTACTAAAAACTCTCACCGAGCAATTATGTGTTGATAAAATTCAGCAATTATAAGCATTGGATTCACGGCTAATTTGCGGCCATTTTACGGCTATAATCTGGCAACCAGAATATACTATAAGCAATAAACTGCTACTCACGATTTGTTAAAGAATCAAAATCAGTATAACGCATAATAAAGCCCTCCCTTAACCGATAACTTTTTTAATGGAAGATATATTATTGCTGTCGTAGACCATGCCTGCGCTAACAATCAACGCAATCATGGTAATCGTGACGAGTTTTTTAGGGGAAGCAGAGATATGACTAACTTTGAGTTCAACAGTAAGAAGTAATATGTTGAAAACAAGGTTATCAGGGGGTTACGGAAGGGAGCAGGTGTAAGTTTTAAAATGGCATTCTACTAGCAATATCAGTCATACAGTGTGTACATTGCTTCGTAACATTTTCGCAGTAGGTAGTTATTATTAATAACTTCATTTGCTGGAATATAACCTAGTATGACTGCTATAACTTCGGGTTGTGTATTATTTCGCTTAAGTAGTGCATAAATTGTTTTTCTTCCTGAGTCTCTAACCCCCTCCCTGCCTTTACAATGCTTCATATGTATCTTTCTTAGTAGTTGCCCTATCGAGCTTGTAGAACTGTAGGAGTTACCATCTGATTTTGTAAGCTTTTTGGCAAAACCAGTTCCATTTCTACTAAGAAAGAGCGGTTCATTTGGATTTAAACCATTAAATTTTTCACTGCCTTGAGATGAGCTCAATTTTCTATAGTTTATATACCTGTTTAATGCATTTGTAAAAATATGGTTGTTAATAAATAAAATTCTTGATGGGGAATTTGCTGATAACTTTGATAAGCAATATCTTTTTAAGCTTCCATCACTATTCATTATGTCTTTAATTTTTATGTCGTTTAATTCTCTGGGCTTGGCGCTAGCAACATATGATGCTGATATAAGAAGTTGATTCCTAATAGATGTATCTTGACTCTTATATTGGGATGATTTTTGAATAAAGCTCAAAGCAGCACTTTTAGATAATGCTTGATCGATAGATTTTGACATCCCATAGTACATTTTATTTATATAAATTAAAGGCTGTTTTAGATCCAGATCTGAAAATTCATTTTTTACATCCTCTTCTTTACTAAAACTATTTTTAATCCATCCTTCTCTGGGGTAATCTCTGATTAAATTTTGAATAGCGATCCCTGCCTCATATGCTAATTCATATTTATTTTGATAGTAACTACATAATCGCTCTTGAACCAAAGATCTAAATTTTTTTAGCTTATTACATTTTTCTGGGTCTGTTTCTGTTTGTTTTCTTTTCAATTCGTCAATATTTTTATAGAGAATTGCGGCAACTGGTATATCGCATTTAACTGCATATTCGTACTCTTTTTGAGTATAACTAACACCTTTTTCATCTAGTGAGCCATATTTTCCTGAAATAATTACTAAGTAATAATCACATTGTGATATAAGTTTCTTGATATATTTCCATTGTTCAGAGTTTGATGCAGGAAAGTATTCCATCCCAACAGGTATACAATTATTTCTGAGAAGACATTTTATTACCTCATTTCGTTCTTCTTTCAGGTCCTCATATGTAGAGCTTAGAAATGCTTGGTACTTTCTCAAAATATTACTCCGGCATATACCTAAGGTTTGGACATATTGGTACGGCTTCTCAAGTTCTTACCCGTAAGCTTAATCAACCTTAAGTGTAATTTTAATTGATTTATTATATGTTTTATATATCAGATGTAATTTCTAAAAATGCGTATTCAAGAGAGCTTTCCCCCTTTCCAAAGCTAATAGATACTGATCCGTCATCATTTCTTGAAAGCTGAGCATAAGATTTACTTGTAGAAAGTAAATCTAGCACTCTAATGCCTTTGCCTTTTTCAGTTAAATTTTCATCTTCTGAATAAAAAACAACATTAAGGTCTTGATCTAATGACTCTAAATTTTTAATTAAATCTTTTATTTTCACTGCTTTCCCCTTGATTTAAGTAGTTTATTTGTATAGCTAACTCAACCATTATTATTCTTTGAACTTATTTCATATGCTTTACCAAGCATCATACCCGACAGAAAAATGAAAGCCTTTATTACATGATTCTTGTACGTTCTTTTGGTGCTGATTGTTTTAGGGGTATACCCAAGAACAGATGAAGCCCAACCTTTAAGGTCGTCATGATAGTTGTCAAAATGTAACTGGTGAGCAACTTTGTTGCGAATTCTATTTATTTCCTTTAGATGCTTATATTCTGCTTTAAGGGTGTTAGAGTCTAATGCCATGGCTAATTCAAGAGTTTTTCCAAACATTAAGTTCATTAAATTGATCCGATCAGAATCTAGCTGATGAGCTGAAACAATCTCATTTAGAACCTGCTCTAAAATAAGGTGCCCCTTTAGCAGAATCATTTCTATATCGTTATATTCTCGCAGCTTAGTTGTAACTGCATATTCAATGATCTCTTTCGGTATCATAGCTTCTCAGTCCTAGCACTCCATATCATTGTGCTATCTTCTATTTTTATTTTAGCTGCTTCATTTTCAATTATTTGACAAAGATTTTATGCTTTAGGAAACTCTTTAGCCAGCCACTGATTGCCACATAGTAATGGTTTTGATGTTTGATAGAAGGAACATCATAACCAGATAATGTACACATGCATACTTCGTTTTCTGGGATTGCTGCCATAGCTGCAGGCATAAATACTCACCCATCTCCACTTATGCCAAAAGTTCTTACCCATTATGGAAAATTTATTTAGCTATTGTTGCTAACTGTATACCATTGCATATCATTTCCTCTTAACTATGTAGCTTTAGATAACAACTGACTAAATATTGCTTAGTCCACATGTACCAACTCTTAAACACTTGCCAGTAAGACTATTTTTAAAAGTTACATCTCCTTGGCTTAATAAGCCTTTAGATAGTGACCAAAGTGAAAATGCTAAAAGTTTTTTTGGTATTCACGCCAAGCTTTTTCGCCATATATCGTGCATCATCATCAGTATTATGTTGGCAAACATATAAATATGACGCCGCATTCATCATCAATTTATCAACCTCTTGATCACGCTGTACTGTAGCAAACAATATCGAATTTCTTTGTATACAACGGGGTTAGCTGTAATATCGGGAAGTACTTGTAATAAATGCGAGCAAGTTTAAGATGTTTGGGTAAACCTTACAAAAGCTTTTACATAAAAAGCTCAACATTCTTTACTTAAGTCCAATCCTCTAACGCTAGATACTGCTCAATGTTGTAAAACGCTTTATCGTTGGTAATAAGCACGGCACCTGCTGCTACAGAATGGGATGCAATCAACATATCCATTGCACCTAGTGGCATACCGTCTTTTTCACACAGGGTTCGTAGTTGAGCATAGGCACTCGCTGCATCGGAATCCCAAGGAAGAATATCTACTCTTAGTAAGAACTCTTTAACTAATAAAGCTAATTGCTTGGCTTCTGGTTTTTTGGCTAAGCCACGCAGTAATTCCGCTTCGGTAATAGCAGAAATGCAAAGACTCGCCATCGGCACACGAACAAGGTGTTGTTGAATACTGGCGGGTTTACCTTTGATAATATAGCTGGCGGTATTGGTATCCAACATATAACGTTGCTTATCCATATTCATCATCCATTATAAATGCTTTAAAACAAATCCTTTTCATCCTCAACATTATTATCACGCTCAGCCATAAAGTCTTGGGGAATACTCAGTTGATTTCTTAATTCAAAAAAGCCATCCCATGAGGTAGGTTTTTTAGAGATAATCACATCACCCGTTTCAGGGTCTTTACGAATAAATACCTCGTCACAATCAAAACGAAAACTGGCAGGCAAACGAACAGCTTGACTACGGCCATTCATAAACAACTTTGCAATTTGTGTCATCACTACCTCCCGAACTGATAAACCGATATATGGCAATGGTAGGCGCATTATTGTAATATATCAAGATATATTACAAATTTATCCAAATTCGCTAAAGGATGGATATTGTTAGCCAAACTCCCAAGGGTTAATCATAAACCCTGATTAAGTATTGATAGCATTTTTACTTAATTACTATAATATAGTAATTATCAGCAACAAAGAGGTGATGCTATGAGTAATACAACCAGCATTAATTTAGGTGATCATTTTACAGACTTTGTGGGCAACCTAACGAACAGTGGCCGCTACGGCTCTGCCAGTGAGGCCATACGCGCGGGCTTAAGACTACTTGAGCAAGAAGAAGCTAAATTAGAAGCTTTACGACAAGCCATAATTGAAGGCGAAGAAAGTGGCGAAAGCACCCGCTCCTTTAAAGACATCGTAGCCGAAGCAAAAACAGAAATTTATGGCGGGTAACTATACAAAGTCCAAACGTACCGACCAGGACATCAAACAGATCGCTAAGCGAAGCATTAAGGATTTTGGTGAGTTACAGACCGATAAATATCTTGATGGGCTTGAAGAAACTCTACAGCTACTTGCTGATAATCCCAGCCTTGGCCGATCTTGTGATTATCTGCGAAAAGGCTATCAGCGGCATGAATACCAGAGTCATATCATTTTTTATCGCAAACGCAAGAGTGATATTTTTGTTGCGAGAATTATTCATAAAAATCGGGATGTGAAACAGCTTTTATAGCATGTAATAGGTAATGGTACTTATACTGATAGTCGATATTGATTCGTCACTAGTATTTGACCTGTCACAAACATCCCAACTTTTAAGCTCAGCAAGAAAAATAAACCCTTTATTTTGCGCGCTTTTCTGTTAACTCTGCTAACAATCGTATAAACATAGTTTCTACTTCTTCTGCTAACTTTACAGCAGCTTTACTTTTCACTTTTTCGGAAAATTTACGTTGACGATCATAGCTACCCCAACCGCTTGTATAGATTTCTTCTTTATCTAAAATAACTTCACCAGTTCCATAAGTAACCTTGTACTAGATCAATCCCAAGCCGGATTTTATTCAAACAACACCCTATTCACTGAAAAGCGTTTACATTCCCTATTAGTTATTTTTTGTAGATATCAGAGTCAAAACTTTCTTTTTTATTTTTCCCCATCCAACGGCCCATAATTTTCCAATCGCTGAATTTCATAATCCAAGGCTTCATTGATCATGCTGATCATTCCTTGTAGTTGGTTGCTGATTCGGGTTTGTTGGATGGTGATAGTTTTGTCTTGGGTGGCCTGTGTGGTTGTCTGTGCTGCGGACTCTTGGACAAAGCGTAACATCATTTGTATATGTGTGAGTGTATCTGCAGGCTTCTCATCTATGAGTGGGTGAAAAGGTATGGTGGGTTTGGTCATCGATAAATCCTCCTTAATTTTGTGACACTGAGTGATAATGGGTGTTGTATGCTCAAAAGATAATAACCATAAGTTAATATTCGATAAGCATACATTGCCCACTAATACGATGTAAAGGCAGGCACTGATTTTTTTAAAAAAGATATCAATTAACTGTTCTTTTTGGCGAGATAACAAGCAAAGTCACCTTGGAGACCATCGATTACAATGTCTCATACTACGATGTTACAAGAAAAGGATACATTGCCTTTACAAACCTTCGGAGGCAACGCCGACGCAGAGCGTATAAGGACATATTTACAGCGTGTTTGTAAAGGCAATGTATTCTTTTCAAGTGCCCCGTTAGTAAGTACATAAATATATACAAAACCATCAATTTTATGACATGAGCCCCAAATATCATCTAAAGCACAACTTCTTACGTACCTGAG
>JAHDEM010000008.1:0-11087 GCA_020628895.1 Candidatus Endobugula sp. | reverse complement strand
TTTTATGACATGAGCCCCAAATATCATCTAAAGCACAACTTCTTACGTACCTGAGTTGATATCTTACTGAACCATAAAAATCGCTGTAGTCAAATAATCCGTTATGCCCACTATTACTTAACGAGGACAAGACCATGAACGAGAAAGAACCCATTGAGATTCCCCAAGAAGCTTTTGATTGGTACGACGAATATGCCCACGGTGATATTGACCGCCGAACGTTTTTAACCCGTTTAGGTACCTTAGCCATTGCCGGTTTAAGTATGAGTGTACTCACTGCTGCTCTAACACCCAACTATGCATTAGCAGAGCAAGTATCGTTTAACGACCCAGATATCACTGCAAGCTACTTAGAGTTTGATTCGCCCCAAGGCCATGGTAAAGGCCGTGGTTATTGGGTACAGCCTAAAGGATTAACAGGGAAAGCGCCTATGGTGTTGGTAGTGCACGAAAACCGTGGTTTAAACCCTTATATAAAAGATGTAACTAGGCGCTTAGCGAAAATGGGTTATATCGCTTTCGCACCGGATATTCTCTTTACCCTAGGTGGTTATCCGGGTAACGATGACGAAGGTAAAGCCATGCAAAAATCGATGGATAGAGGCAAAATTGAAGCCGATTTTATTGCTGCTGCAGAACTACTAAATACTCACGAGATGGGAACGGGCAAAGTGGGTGTGGTGGGTTTTTGCTTTGGTGGTTATATTAGTAATATGTTAGCGGCCACCATACCCGATGTGATTGATGCTGCGGTACCGTTTTATGGAACCCCCGCCAAAGAACCCGTAGTACAAAATATTCAAGGCCCACTGTTATTACAATTTGCCGAGTTAGATAAACGGGTAAACGCCACTTGGCCTGCCTATGAAGCATTATTAAAGGCTAATAAGATCGATTACCAAGCTTTTGTTTATCCCGGTGTTAACCACGGTTTTCACAATGATTCCACTGGCCGTTATAACGAGGCAGCAGCGGAGTTAGCGTGGTCTAGAACCTTGGCGTTTTTTAAAGAGCACTTGAGTTAAGTTTTTAGCGACCATTGTGTGAGCATTTAATAATATGCTTACGCAATGGTAGAGAATAACCTTTAATAAAGAACTTACTCAACACCAAATAAGCTCGCCAATTTAAAAAAGGCATTTAATACATCGCTAGTTATACCAAGAGTTTCTTTGACTGTTTTTACAATACCTTTAACAATATCCTTCTTTTTCTCTTGATCACTCTCTTGTTGTACTTGTTTCATAGCATCGATGAGCTGTGTAGAAATTAGTTGCAATTGTTCAGGAGATAAGCTTAGTTTTTGTCCGTTTAATTCCTTGCTGTACGATAAAACACTATCAATGAGTTCTTGCTCTACTTGAGCATGATTGATTTCGGTATGGCTAGATACATTATCGATATTGGCTTCATCCGCAATAATATTCGTACCAATATTATTGGCATTAATATTTATATCTTTCATTCTTGCCTCCTAATAGTCTTTATTTGTCCTATATTACTTATTCTTTACTTTCGGCCTTTTCGGGAGTACTTTCTTTGGCATCTTCCTTTTTAATATGAATTTTTTCTCCAATAACTAAATTATCAATTTTTTCAGCATTAATAGAGTAATTACCTTCTTTATCTCGATATTCAGTAATATTAAATCCTTGCTTATCAAAAGAATCTAAAATAGCACGAGAGACTTGGTCATACATAGTTCTTACTGCAGCTAGTAATTCGGGTTTATCATAAAAACCTGTCACAAATGAGTAGGAGTTAGCATCTCTTACACTACTATTACGAAGACCTATATTCCCTGGCCAGATTGCACTTTTACCGACAATATCGTTAAATTCCTTATCAAACTCTGCTTTGTCTTTTTTATCACTAATACCTTCGTTCTCTATTTTGAGATCTAGTATAGAGCTCAGCTCAATAGACTCATCAATAAAATCATCATCCGCCATGGTTAACGCCTTCATTATTTTTATAGATGACAATAAACCCGATTTATCTTTTTTTGACTTAGAGAAGTTATCTTCTTCAGAAGAGGAAGACTTTTTCTCTTTACTGATTTTATATTTTAGAATCATTTTCCTAATTAGCTGCTTATCAAATACAGGCGGCCCTATAGTTGATAAAGACATATGACATGAGGCAGAATTTCCTGCCAAAAAAACCCTAAAAAACAACGTCGCCATTGCATTATATTCAGGGAAAACTAAACTGATAGCGTAATATAATCGACTTTCTTCACTATCTTTTGAAAGTAGGAAGTCGTCCACTTGGTTTTTATCAACCCAGAGTATCGGCGTTTTATTTTTATCCAGCCATCGACTATCTATATTAATAGAGTCACCATATACAGTGGCTACTTTCCCACAAGAGACTTTAACAGAATCTGAAAAAAAGATATTTTTCTTAACTTCTGAAAAAACTTCTTCTGCGATAGCACTACCTTTTTTTTGAGATCCATTATTATCGTCTTTAGGTCGACAAACAAAGGTATTTTCTAATTGCAATCGGCCATATCCCGGAAAGGGATCACCATCTTCAATGATAGTGATTACAGGTATTTTTTCACCATCTAGGTCACCATTGCCAATATAACGCATTCGTTCACGAATAATATCCGAGTGACTATTCGAGTCGCTAACTTGATAGGTATCAACATTACTGGAAAGTATTTTCTCTAATTCCTGCGCTCTAATATCAGCTATGTTTTCAATACATTTCGTATTACCCATCGCGATTAAATACCTTCCACAAACAAACAGGACAAAACCAACTACAATACCCGGGGCAAAATCACCTACCCAAACAACAAAAACAAAGCCAACAATCAAAGCTAAACACAGGTTTATAATATTAAATATTTTTTTCTTTTTATTCCAAGGCTTTATAGCATTTTGAATTTTACTAATGACACGCCAAAGTTCATGCTGCAGAAGTTCGTGATCGATAAAAGGCTGATGCCCAAAATTGGTAAAAGGTATCGGAATACTAGGGGAAATATGTTCTTCTTCTGGAAAGCGAGGACTAGCAATTAAACTAGCGAGAAGACTTAAAGTATTTTGCTTTTTAAGTTGGTCAACATCTCCAGCTTGATCATTATTATTGCTCATTTTTCTACCCTTTTAATTGTAAAACAGAGAAAACTTACGCTAAAAATAAAATCATACGTTATTTAAAAAAATAAAATAGTCTAGAGAGATTTTTTGGCACCGATATCATCCAAAAACCCATTGAAAATGTTTACATTGTGGATGTGAAATTTTTATCGGCGAGTAAAAGTAGTATTATAATAAGATTTATATAGTTTCTAAGGCTACTACATCATAAGCAGGTTCTTCGTAGGGGTGGGCATTTTTTAACGCATTAATTACCGCTTTAAGACAGCTGGCTTCGCATAATATTTCTACACGATATTCTTCCACCTCTTCTACCGTATGAGTATTGCCAATAAAAGGCTGACTGCCAGACAGTGGGCGAAATTGGCCTTGGCCTTTTACTTGCCAACTGCATTGATCGTAATTGCCTTGCCGCCCTGCACCTGCATTAAACATGGCTTTTTTTACTGCTTCGGTATGGCTTTCGGGGATATAAACAATCAGTTTGTAGTGTTTCATTAAGCTAGTTATTTCCATCGTAAAAATATTGCTAACGTATGCGTTAATGCCATTATTGCGAGTCCTCAAAATGTTCTGTTATTTTTCGTAGCAAAGCATTTAATTGTTGCTGCTCTTTTTGCGATAACATTTGTGTGAGCCTGCGCTGAGTTTCCACATGCTGTGTAACTGCATTGTCAATTAATTCAAACCCCTTTGGAGTCAGCGCGATTAGCATACTGCGCTTATCTTGCTGGCTTTGAGTGCGAGTGACTAATTGAGCTTTAACGAGTTGATCGATACGGTGAGTCATGGTTCCAGAGGTCACCATGGTTGAGGCCATTAAGTCTCCGGGAGATAGTGCATAAGGCGGGCCCGAGCGACGCAATGTGGCGAGCACATCAAAGCTGGCCGTTTGCAATCCAAACTGCTTAAAGGTTTTTTCCATCTCGGAACCAAAAAAAATGGCTAAGCGCTTAACCCTACCCACTGCTGCCATAGGCGTTACATCGAGCCCCGCCCGTTCTTTGTTCCACTGTTGAATGACTTTATCGACATGATCCATATGAGGACTATGACAATAATTTATCTTGACGTCAAGACAAAATATGTTATCTTGATATCAAGATAAACTAACACACAGAAAAACTATGAGCCGCTATACCGATATCACACTCACTGCCTTCGCTCCAATTATTTGGGGAAGTAGCTATTATGTCACCACAGAATTTCTACCTGATAACTATCCAATAACTGCCGCTATGTTAAGAGCGTTACCAGCAGGTTTATTGTTATTACTGCTTGTACGCAAACTACCGAAAGGGGTTTGGTGGTTACGCATGGGCATATTAGGCGCTTTGAATTTTTCGGTATTTTGGGTGTGCTTGTTTATTGCGGCTTACCGTTTACCGGGGGGAGTGGCCGCCACGTTAGGCGCTATACAGCCGTTGTGGGTTATTTTTATTGCTTATTGGATATTAAACACCCGCTTGCATACCAGCCTTATTGTTGCCGCATTACTAGGCATGCTGGGTGTTGCTATGTTGGTATTAGGTCCTGCTATCCAGTTAGATATTATAGGCATGTTAGCCGCCATTATTGGCGCAGCAGCCATGGCGGCTGGAACGGTGTTAACTAAAAAATGGCAACCGCCTGCACCTCTATTAGCATTTACCGCTTGGCAGCTGATTGCTGGCGGGCTTCTGCTCGTACCTATAGCACTTATATTAGAACCGCCACTACCCGCAATCACCACTCAACACGCCATCGGTTTTTTGTGGCTAAGCCTAATTGGTGCAGCGCTGACTTATTTTATTTGGTTTAGGGGTATTACACGCTTGGACCCGAGAGCTGTATCGGTTTTAGGATTTTTAAGTCCAGCCACAGCGGTTATTTTAGGTTGGGTATTGTTAGAGCAAACATTGACTTTTATGCAAATAACGGGAGTTGTGATCGTGCTACTTAGTATTGGAGCAAGCCAACGCCTTATCCAAAAAAAGCCATAACATCACTCGAAATTTCTACTAATCCCTTGCTAACACCAGAGAACAAGATATGAAAATAACGATTATTGGCGCATCAGGCCAAGTCGGTAGCCACTTACTCTCGGTAGCTTTAAACAACCTTCTTCCATCAGCAACCTGTTTGTAATCACTCTTTTAAGCACCCAAACTTCCACACTTTAAGAGCTAGAATATACAAGCCAACTCTTAATTCAAATTTTTATAACCAATTAAAAAATAAGCATTTTTTTGAATAATGAGAGAATATTGACTTAAATAAAAGATACTAACAAATATCCCATATTAAAGTGCAAAATTTATACTACAATTATTCTATGAACTTACCAAAGCACCCTTTTTTCAGTCCTTTTTATGAACTGTTATTCGAGCAATATAGAGATGCCATCTATTTGGTTGATATAAACACAGGCTATATTCTTGACTGCAACAATATAGCCTGTTTGCGTTTAGGATATACTCGACAGGAATTGCTCAATATGCATGTAGGCATAATCAACGACCAATTCTCAGATAAAAAATCTTTCAAGGCATTCACTGAACACCTTATAACGCTAGAGACAAAAGCAGCACAAGCCGACACTTTCCATATTAGAAAAAGTCAATCTCTATTACCTGTGGAAGTTAACTATATTTATCAGCAACAAGATGGCCAACAATTCCTCATTGCTTTGGCAAGAGATATTTCAAGACAGGTACGGGATGAACAGGTTATTTACCGGAGGGCTAGCTTTGATCCACTCACTGATTTACCCAATAGACGCTTACTGCTTGCCTGGTTAAACAAAGAGCTAAATAACCAAACTGAACATTCAATTGCTGCTATTGTTATTGATTTAGACTTTTTTAAGGATATTAATAGCGGGTTTGGCAGGGACAATGCGGATCTACTATTGGTAGAAGTTGCAAGAAGAATTAAAACCTGTTTGCGAAACAATGATTTACTTGCCAGATTAAATGGTGATGTATTTGCTGTGGCGCTATCTGGAGAAGTCAGCAAAGATAATATTAAACGACTTGCTGAAGAGATTTTAAGAAAGTTCGAATTACCTTTTCAGTTGGGCTCTTCATTACTACAACTCTCTATTAGTTTAGGGATATGCGATCACTTACATAGTGTTAACAATGCTGAAACATTATTAACACTCGCCGAACGAGCATTACAAACAGCGAAAAAAAGTGGCAGAAGCTGCTACCGCTTCTTTACAGAGGACATGCAGTTAAAATCCATTACAAAAATCGAGATCATTTCTGACTTGCGCAAAGCAATGGATTTAGACCAGTTTGAATTACACTTTCAACCCATCATTAATCTTCATACTCAAGAGTGTTATAAAGCGGAAGCATTGATTCGCTGGCAACACCCCAAATGGGGAATGATTGGTCCCGATAAATTTATCGGTCTTGCTGAGGAGATAGGCATTATTGCCAGACTCGGTGATTGGGTATTTCATCAAACTGTCGATTATCTAACTCAATGGCGTAGCAATACGAAAAGCAATTTACAAATCTCGATAAATACATCCCCCCTGCAATATTTAAGTGAAAACAAAGAAATGAGTCATTGGCTTAGTATACTTCAATCAAAAAACTTGCCAGAAAATGCACTGGGGATTGAAATCACAGAAAATGTGTTAATGGAGTCACAGCATTTGATTTATCAACAGCTAAAGGCTTTTCGTAATGTGAATATACCTATTGCAATAGATGACTTCGGTACGGGTTACTCAAGTCTCTCTTATCTAAGAAAATTTTCTATTAATGTCATCAAAATAGACCGATCGTTTATTAAAGACCTGAAAAATAATTCAGATGAAATGGTGTTATGTGAAGCGATCATACTAATGGCTCATCGCTTGGGAATGAAGGTTGTTGCCGAAGGCATCGAAACAACAGAACAAAGAGACCTACTCATTAGTGCTAACTGTGATTATGGGCAAGGGTTCTTATTTTCCAAACCATTACCAGCAAGTCATTTTGAGCATTTAATATCAAAAACATAAACAGTGGTGTTTCTTTATGATCCACAGCTTATATTGGAATCCATTATGATAACGTCTAACCATCTAGAGTCATTAGTTTTAGAAATAATCCACCAAGGAGGTTTAGTTGAAGTTGCGCATTGCTGGACAAATGATATTGAACGCTGCACCGTACAAGTGTTAAGCCAAGCACTAGAGAAAAAAAATCATATATGGATTGATTATGCTAATGAAGGAAGTGCATTAACGAACCTTAAGCACCTTTTATTTAAAGGCGATGATATTAATAACCGACCTCAAGCTCTTCAATCTTATATGGGAAAAAGAATAATGCCTTGGGCGAGAGATGATTTATTAGTCGACCTAAGTGACATTGCACATAAAGAGCAATGGAGCAAACATTTACCTAAAATCGTCAATGACTCCATCCAATACGAAGGTCGTTATATTGCCGTACCTTTAAACAGACAGCGTGTCAATTGGATGTGGATAAACGATTCAACATTTAAGAAAAATAACATTAATCACCCTACCACATGGAAAGAATTTTTTATTATTGCTGACAAGCTAAAAAGTAGAGGCTGTATACCACTATCAACTTGCGATGATGCTTGGCAAAATTTAATCTTATTTGAAACCCTTGTTTTGGGGATAGGTGGGGCCCAATTTCATCACGATGTACTTGTCGAACCTAACAAGCAAACAATACAGAGTGACACAATGGAGAAGGTATTCGAACATTTAAAAGCCATAAAAAGTTTTATTATTAGAACTGATAGCTGGATAGAATCAGCTGCACAAGTGATTGAAGGTCAGGCTGCCATGTATATTATGGGTGACTGGGCAAAAGGGGCCTTTAAAGCCTCTGGCATAAACTACGGCGAGAATGGTTACATGGCTATACCAACACCGCAGACACAGGGAATATTCTTAAATAGCACGGATGTATTTGTTTTTCCAAAAGTTAAAGAAAAACATCTTAGCGGGCAAAAAGCTCTTGCCCAAATGATTATGGAAGAAGAGGTGCAAGAAAATTTTAATTTATCAAAAGGATCTATTCCCGCAAGGCTCAACGTTGCCAGTAGAAATTTTGATGAAGTATCTCACCTATCCATGAAATCTGTTGGTACAGATATAGTGGTACCCTCATTTACATTCGAGCAGACATGCGATGAATATATCCGTAAACCTACAGAAGAATTTATTGACGAGTTATTTAACAATGACTTTGATGAAAGTCATGCTACAAAACACCTCTCCGTTTTATTAACTAAACGTATCGACTAATACTTTCAGCCAGCTGTTTTTTCTGTGCATTATTTGCACCAATCAAACCAACACGCAGCAAAGCCTGCTGCCCATTGATGGGGATAACACGCAACAGAATACCCTGTTGAGCAAATTCCTCATACACTGCGACTGCTGTTGTAGAGGGCATAATATAGGATAAAAACAGGCTTGGGGACTGGGTTAAAAAAACATTTGGTAAAAGCTGTGCATTTAGCTGATTTATCATCGACGCAATTATCTGCAAAGTATCATGTTTAAGGGTTTCTATATAGGTTATTGCACGGCTATGCCAACTAGTATCGTTTAATGCATTGGTTGCTATATATTGAGCAACACCGTTAACCTGCCATAAGCCTACAGCCTGTTGCAGTTTTTCTAATAATGAATGGTGGGAAAAACAATACCCTAAACGTAGCCCGGCTAAACCAAAAAATTTACCAAAAGAACGTAACACAACTATATTACTCCGTTGTATTTTTTTATCATTTGCATGATTTAAAACACTGTATTGTGGAATAACATCAATAAACGCTTCATCAATGATTAAATAAGCATTAGGCGCTAACTGTTCTGCCCAACGATATAACCGTTCGGGTTTAAATAATATGCCTGTGGGATTATTAGGATTGATAATAACAATGTGTTGCTGGTTATTATTGTTTAATGACTTTTCAATAAAATCACAAGCCTCATCATGATTCATACTTGGATAGTAGCTGATGGGCAAACCACTTTTTTGCCAGTGACAAGCATGTTCCTGATAACCAACCGCTGGCAAAAGCACAGGCAGAGAGTCAAGCACTAGAGGTAATTGCTGTATTATCGATTGAGTACCGGCCGTTGCTATAAAATCTTTCGATTGATAATAACGCGCAGAGGCTTGCAAAAACTCTGACTGCAAATAAGGTAGGCGTTGCATACCATTGAGTATACTCTGCTGGTCTATTAACAAGTTATCGATCGGATAAGGTTCAGGATTAATGCCAGTCGACAAGTCGACCCAATCATCAATAGCAATACCATAACGCCGGCTAGCACTCACAATATCTCCACCATGAAGAATAGCGTTTTCATAATTCATGATACTGTTTCAGCCATTGGTGTTGTAGATAATTCTAATAACGACAGAATCTTGTCGATAGGTAAGACAGCTTCTACTGCATCAGCTAAACGGTGGATTTCCTGATCTTTATAGGCAGTATAATCAAAGGATTCGACAGTATGAACACCCGCCCAATCTAAGCAATAGTTTAACATCGCCTGTTGATCAAAAAAGCCATGCACATAAGTACCCATTACGTCACCCAACTCATTGCAAGCGCCATCGCTAATGATTTCGCCAACTGACTGGGTGTTAGCATCATCGGTATACTCTAGAGAGAGTAGTGGGTCATTTAAAGCATTACCTCGGCTAACGCCAGCGTGAATTTCGTAACCCGTAACGGGAATTTTTTGACCATCTCGAATAAAAGAACCACTCACATTTCTTAACATTTTATTATCAGTCAGTGTTGTTTCTAGATCCAACAATTCCAGTCCAGCGGTTGAACCCGCTTCGGATTCGATAGCATCAGGGTCATGTATCCAGTGGCCTAACATCTGATAGCCACCACAAATCCCAATCACCTTGCCACCTAAGCGGCGATGCCGTTGAATAATGGCTTCCCAACCGTTATCTTTTAACCACTGCAGATCACCACGAACATGTTTGCTACCGGGTAAAATAATAATGTCGGCTCCGACAAAAGATGTGCTGTCTTTATAAAAAGCGCAATCAATCTGCGGATGCATACGCAACACATCAAAATCCGTATGATTACTCGCACGAGGATACATAACAACGGCGACTTTACATATTGCCTGAGGAGTATGGGATAACGCATCCGTTGAAGATTGAGGGTGTTGGACTCTAGCTAAACTGTCCTCTGCCTCGATATGTAACTGAGGGATATAAGGAATCACTGCTAATGTGGGCACTCCTGTTTTTTCTTGCAACCAAGATAACCCGGGTTCTAGTAACGTCACATCACCACGGAAACGGTTAATCACAAAGCCCTTAACCCGTTGTTGTTCGCTTTGGCTTAATAGAGCATAAGTGCCATATAAGTGGGCAAATACACCACCACGGTCGATATCAGCAACAATAATTACTGGGCAATCTACCGCTTCTGCAAATCCCATATTGGCAATATCGTGTTCGCGTAAATTAATTTCGGCGGGACTACCAGCACCTTCAACAATCACCGTTTGATATTGAGTTTGTAATTGCTGATGAGCCGCTGTGACTGTTTTTAATAATTCAGGTTTGTATTGGTGGTATTGAGTCGCCTGCATATTGCCAATGGCTTTTCCATTAACGATAACTTGTGCACCTAAATCACTATTGGGTTTTAATAACACCGGATTCATCAGCACCGAGGGAGATAAATAGCAGGCTTCTGCTTGCACAGCCTGTGCGCGACCGATTTCTCCACCATCGGCCGCGACAGCACTGTTTAGTGCCATATTTTGCGATTTAAACGGAGCAACGGATATTTTGTGGCGGGCTAAAATCCGGCACAGGGCAGTGACAAGAATGCTTTTTCCAGCGTCGGAAGTTGTTCCTTGTATCATGAGTGTGTGAGGGTGTTTAAACATTATTTATACCCGCTGGACGCTGGACGCTGGACGCTGGACGCTGGACGCTGGACGCTGGACGCTGG
>JAHDEM010000056.1:5661-15685 GCA_020628895.1 Candidatus Endobugula sp. | reverse complement strand
ACCCAGTTCATCACTTTATCAACCGGGACTCTGACGGTGCCATAGGCATATCGTGCGGGAATATTAGCTGCGCGGTAAAGAGCGATTAATAAGCTCGCTGTATCAAAGGCATTACCTTTGCCATGTTGTAAGGTGTAGTCCGCACCTTGGATAGAACCATAACTCGGAATATATTCAATATTGTTTCTTACCCAGTTATATATCTCGACTGGGTCATCATTAAGCTGGTTTTCGGCTAAATCACGGATGGCATCGGTAATTTGAATATCCGGGGTTTCGGCTAAATCTTGGGGCAAGGGGCCACCGAGTTGATCAAAAATATTATCGGGTAAAGTATTGGCGGCTAATAAAATACCTTCACCCAATGGTGAGATACCTGTTTGCTGATTTAACTCATCCGTGCTTTGCGCAGGTTTGCGTACTTTGCTGGCATCGGGTGTACCCCACGGGAGTTTATTAGGGTCTAGGGTTTGGTGGCGTTTTTTCAGTTTTTGCGGTGCCATTAATTCATTAAGTGCATCAATGGCTTCGCCTTGGGCTTGTAAATCATCCGCTTGTAAGGTTTGAGTTAAACGTGTTGAGAGTTCATCAAATTGTTGCTGATAGTGAGCGACGGTTTCGGTATGGCGTTGGAGTATTTCAGCGGGTAAGCCTTTTTCTAGTAGTTGTTGTTCGGTTTGTGCAAATTGCTCCATAGCGGTTTGATTGAGATCAGTTAATAAACTATTGAGCTGCTCCAAACTGTTTAATTCTTCCAACTGTAATTGACTTAAACCAAAGAAGTTTAATACCGAATCCAATAAACCGCTTTCATCCGCTAAGCGCTCGGAGATAGTATGCTGTTTGTTAGCCGCAATTTCTTGAACTCTAAGCAAGCCTTGATTCATTTGTTGTTCGGGTGTGCCCGTGAGTTCAATCACTTCAACCGGTTCACTCAGCTCCTGCGCAATAGCCAGACTGGTAGGAGACAGGTAAAACACAAAGGTAAACATAAAGGCGGTAAAGCCCGCTGTGCCTTTGGCGAATTTACCAAAGCGGAGGATGTCCATTGTTAGTCCGGTCATAAGAAATTCCTCAAGTACTTATTGTGGGTGCCATGGGCACCCTGTGCTATTAATCGTGAATGTAGGGTCAAATATTATTGTGTTGAAGCCAACTGTTGCTGTAGTTCAAAGAGCCATTCGTCAATCACTAATCGCGCAGCGATTGCTGGCTCTGATGGTTCTTTGGCAATTTCTGCCGCCGCCTGCAACAAGCTATGAATGGCATTACTTAATTTGCCTTTATTAATATGCGACTGAGCCGCGTTAAGTCGCTTAGTCACAAAATCATAGCGGGCAACTCCCGAGCCATTGGCCGATAACTCACCCATCAAATCTAACGCGCGATGATAGGCTGGCGCTGTGGGGATAATGGCGAGTAATGCTTGAAGATCTTGGTTATCGGTCATCAAACTGCGATTAATCCCTGCATCAACATCAATATCGAGATAAATATCACCTGTCACAGTAGTTGGTAACTGTATGTAAAGCACAATCGCGGCTTGTGCCGATGCTGCAAAATCCCGTTGCCATAACCAAGCATCATTTATTTTTTGTAATGGCAAACTGCTTTCAATGATCGAACCGCCGTGAGGTAACCGCAACCGCAAATCCACGGCGGCTTTGCGGCTGAGATTGTCCACCGAGAGACGAATTGGAATAACACGCCCGGCGGTTGACGGCCAGACTTGCGGCTGAATGTGCTGTAAAGCATCAAGCAATAGTTGCTCGTGTAAGCCTTGGGTACTGGTTGCCAGATCGAGAATATCGTAAGCAAAGTAGGCATTATCACCATTGCCATAAGAAGCAGTGGTGATAGCGGCTGGGGCATCAGGATAGGCACAGTCATCGCTGGCATTTTTGCCACCCATAAAAGTCGCCCAAACGGCGGCATCACAATGTGCCAAAACCAAACCTTGAGGCACCAGAGCATCTTGGGCTACAGGGTTTGCCATGTATTCATCCGTCACATTAATCGCGGTGGCTGCGATATTGGTTCCCTTGAGGGTGATGCCTAAGTCACGTTCTAGTTGGCTATTACGGCGATTACTACCACCCCCAATAAGCAAACCTACTCCACTGTGTTGCGCTTCGACTAATAGACCTTCTACTTCGGGATTAAGCACGATACCTTCGGAGAAAATAGCTATGGCACCGTAAATACCGGAATAAAATTCACTGACAAAATCATCGTGATTATCAACGATGGTGTAGCTCCATCGATTGGCAGTAAGTAATTGTTCCAGATACTGACGTTGTGCCGCAGGTAAGTTGCTGTCGTGTGGTGCGCTATAAGCATCGTTATCCACCAGCACAAGCAGCTTGCCTTGGCTTGCGGGTAAGGCGGAAAGTGTTAGCTCAGGTGGCGTCACTTCAAAACCAGCAGCGGCTAATTGCGCTAACTCACCATTAATTTCAGCCATGAGGATACAACCGTAGCCGCCATAGGCGGGAAGATCACCCAATAACAGCTCATAAGGGTGGCCGGAGGTGTTGGTCACGTCCACATCGGGTTCTCTAACTTCATACACTAATTCGCCGTTATCAATGTTGACGACTTGGTAAATCAAGGTGGCTGTTACTGGTGAGGTATTGCTACGATTGGTGGTTTCAAATGAGCAGCTACGTGCTTCACCAGTGGGGTATGGAATCACGCTAACATCTCCCAATAGCGACAGGAGCTCAGCACGTTCCACCTCGAAATCAGCACTACTGGTTGCCAAGGTCGTTCCATCCTGACTCACAATCCATTGCACCTGATAAGTACCGGCTTCGCGGTCAACCAAGGGCAATGCCAATTGGCGATCATAAATGGCTTGGGGAGCTAGGCTATTTAATGTATAGGTTTCTTCTATCAGCAGCTCACCATTGGGACGCCTGACTTGCACTTGACCTTCCCCGCCACTAAACGAGGCAGTATCTGCCAAGTTCAACGCACGCAAACTGATAATAACTTGATCCCACGCTTGATATACAGGCTTGTCGGTATTCACCAACGCGCCCACATTAACCAGCTGACCATTTTCGGTGGTAATCGCAAAGGGGGCTGAGGCTTGCTGAACGACATCACCGTCTTCCATTAATTTGGCAACAGCTTCATACGCACCCACATAGATACCCGCTGTTTCAAATAATTCACCAGGTAACTGAATCGTTCCCTGTGGGGTAATGGCTGTTTCCGTCACCGTACCGAGGCTGGTAACTAGGTTTTGTTGATTATCAACGATCTCCAGTTCAACGATAGCATCTGCAGGGATATTACTGAGATTTTCAATGGCGGAGGCCACTGTCACAGTTTCACCGGAGAAATAGACTGATTTATCTGTACTGATACTGACCCGGGTTAATGTCGGTGCAACTTTGACCATTTGTTCGTCCAATAGCTCATAGACTAGCTGACCATCAATATCCGTATAAAACAGTTCCAATTTTTCAGTCACCACACGCTGCTCACCCGGCTCCAGATTAAAGAGCCGCAATTGAGTATTAAGGTTTTCCAGTTGACCCACATTAAAGGTTGGGAATTCCCACGTTACGATAGTGCGATTATCTTCTATCGCAATTAAAGAAGGAGGCAATGAATAGGAGGATGTGTCGATTTCAATGTCCGCTGTGGAGATGGTGCTAACCACACGGACATCCGATATAGCTGGTTTAATGACATCAATAGTAATGGGTACCGGTAGAGAAGCCCCACCACGATTGTCATTGGCAAGGAAGGTTACAATATGCTGGCCTATATCATCTGTGACAGGTGTCCATTCCAATGTGGCAACACCCGTTACACCGCCCGTCACCGATTGCTCAAAGGTTGCGCCTTGAGGTAAGCCCACATGATTTAAAAAGACTTCGTCATTAGGATTAGGGTCGGTTGCCTGAACGGTAATCACCAGAGGCTGGCCCACAATGGCCTGAATCACTGATCCACGTTCAGGAGTGGGTGGAATATCAAATTCGGGGGGATCATTAGAGCCCTGATCCTGTAAATTAATTATAAAGTCCAGTGCAGTATTACTTTTCAGTTCGTCATTTTCGTCACGATCTTCGATGATGACTTGCACACTATATAATCCATTGGTAAAGGTATCGCTGCCATCCCAAGTAAAAATACCCGTATCATTGTCTACTGCCATACCTGCGGGAATCGAACGAATAGCCGATTCAGCACGGGTGGCCATACGCCACGTTAACCGATCACCATCCGGGTCTACCGCAGGGATGCGGAAGCGACAGTTAAATTTGGAACAGGTAACAATGGGTGGCAAGTTACTAAAAGGTGAAGAATTACCGTCCTCCAGATTTACCAGCGTAATGACGCTCCAGCTAGCGTTTGCCGCATTGCGGAGTGAACCGATCTTACAACAGCTGGCAAATATCGCTCGCCATGCGTCACCATTATTGTTCACCGCAGGATAGGTGTGACGCACAACACCATTTTCCTGACCTGACTCTATCGCCCTGCCAACAATCCAATCTTCCTGTAAATTACGGGCAATGACTTCAAAGTTGTACCTAACACTGCGGCCATCGCCAAAATTAAATGAACCGGGGCGGAATGTTTGGCCAATATTGGGGTGCCCAAAGGCACTACTACGAAACGCTACGGTCATCCTAAAGTCAGCGGTTTCTGGCGAAATATCGGGTCTGGCTTCCCAAGTAAAGTGGCCAAAACGAAAGTGACTCGCTTCTACAGAAACCGTTATTAACAACCCGATCAATAGAACAAGTGAGTGACTGATTGATCCTTTAAACATCGTATTAAACATCTTATTCACCGTCCACTCCTTCAACTTGTATATTGCTATCAACAGAAACGCCCTCTAGTGGAACCACTTCGTTGGGGTTCAGCGATTGTGTGGCGCGTAATCGGATGGATGGCGGCACAAAAACAGCCCCCTCGGATAGTTCTTCAATGGTCGTGCCTGTCACATTATCGACTTGCAATGGGTAATTACCGCTGGCAATAAATGTGTAAGGAATTAAAGTTAAGGGTACACGCTGATTAATTTGATCGGGCGCCAGATCAAATTGGCTATTGCCCTCCGTTAATACCTGACCATCAGAATCAAGAAGACGATAATCAAATGTCACCGACAAGTGGGAATTAGAACGATTAAAGACTTCGGCAAAAATCTCCACATCGGCACTGTTATTGAGCAAGACATACCCTGGCGAAGCTTTAATATCTAAACTAATCGATTGTGTCGGTTCTACCACTACCAAAACACTACGCTCGGAAACCAGATTACTGGTCACACTGTCCAATGCCTGAACGGTGAGTGTGTAAGTGCCCGGCGCAACAGCCAGTGTATTCCACCATTGTTCCAGCTGGATGATGCGCTGTTCACCGGGGGCAAATTCTTCGATAGTCTCTGCCAAGTGCTGTTGGTAATGCGCCAGTTCTTCAAGATCACTTTGTGGGTCTAGTGGCGGTAAAAAGGCACCCGAGAAACTGGCCACTTCGGCTCCAGACGCATTTTTGACATTCACATAAAGGCGAGCACCTTGAGACAGTGCGGTATCGTTTTGTACCGCCGCTGAAATGACCACGGCATCATAAGCTCCGTAACTGGCTTTATCCGTGGTAACAGCGCCGATAGTGACACTCCCCAAATCCGCCTGACGGATATTCACATCCAAGGTTAATGCCGTATGTTCAGCCAGTGATACCTCTTTATTAGCAAACAAATAACCGGACGCATTCACAGACACTGTAAATTCGAGTACAGGAATATCGGTGATACGGTAAAAACCATTGGTATCGGTGGTGGCACTCAAGCCGCCGACCACAACTGATGCAGCGGGAACACCCTGACCAGACACCATATCAATCACACGCCCCGAAATGGTGGTAGACGGTAATACCTGTTGTTCGCGCAGGGTAATCGTGCCCACGTTCACATTGGTTCTTTCTGGAATCACCACACCAAATACAGATGTGCTGTAACCTGATTGACTGACGGTCACTTGGATTTCTCCGGCAGATAAATCGCTAATAACAAACACACCATCTGTAGCGGATATCGTGGAGGAACCTCCCGCAACCGTAATCGTCGCACCTGCCACGGGTTGCTCCTGTTCGTCAACAATGGTACCGGTTAAACTTGATATGGCAGGTGGCTCTTCTGATGTCAGTAATAACGATGGAGAAAATTGAACTTGTGTGCCTGCTATCAAATCACTGGTGGCCGTCACTGTGCGGTAACCTGATGCACTGACTTCAATCAACGCTTGGCCTGCTTCGGCAAGCAGTTGATAAGCGCCTGTGCTGTCTGCAGTGGTATTGACTGGCTGCCCATCGATAATTACCGTTACCGTGGCAGACGCGATAGGGTCACCCGTTGTCTCATGGGTGACAACTCCCTTAATAAGAGCGGTTGTCGGTGCAATGGTCAAACTTACAGTGCCCACATTCGCAAACTGCCCTCTTTGCAGGGTGATATTTTGTGATGCACCCAAGTAACCTGGCGCTGAATAGGCAAACACATACGAATCAGGATCAAGGTTAGAAACCACGAAACTCCCATCGGCTTGCAAGGTTACAGTTTCTGTAGACACACCCAGCACATCGATAGCAACGTCATTGATAGGAGAAACCGTAGCACCATCCAAAATGCGACCAGCCACAACCGCTTTTTCTGGGTCGACTGGCACATCAACCGATGACAACATCTGCAACGCTGATGCCGCTAACGCGGTGGTATATACTTGCTGACTCCAATCTCCTTCTGTGCTTTGACCTTCAGTCAAATAATCCAATGCGGTTTGATAGCGGCTAACATCCGTGGTCACAGGGATAAGTGACTGTAACACTAATGCTGTTTCCCAATATGATGACCCCCAACTACCATCGGCATTCTGGGCAGCATACAAATAATCAATAGCGCGACTGAGCATATCGGAGATATTGTAGGTATAGAGGTAATTGCGAATTGCACTGAGCACCATAGCAGAAACAATGACGGAACCATTGTCACCATATACAGGAAATGAGCCATCCGCTTGTTGCGCATTCGATAAAAATGCCAGAGCATTACTGGCAATCAATGTATCGGAATTAATCTTTTGTAATGCCAACAACGCCAAGCTGGTATCCAGTGACGTGCTACCATAATCAATAAACTCACCAAAGCCACCATCATGATTTTGTCGAGCCAGTAATTCGACTTGCTGAGAGGAAACAGGTTGTAAATTTTGGCTAAGAGCAACAATAAGCCGAGCCAAGCCCTCTGTTGTTTGCGTTTGAGGTGCATTTTGTAAGGTAGATAACGCAGCAGGACGATTGGCAATAGAGGAATCTAAAATAGAAAATACTGTCAGCGCCTCTGACGTTGCCTGAAAATCCGTTGCAATATCAGCGGGAGTAACTACACCGCCATCCGCAGATTGTGACAACTCCAACCAGTGAAGAGCAGCATTCAGTGCAGCATCTTCTCCCGCAACCTGATGATCCTGCCCATTGTGGGCATAAGCGTGAAGCGCAACAAAAAACAGCCAAAAAAGCGCACTCCAGCGCAATACATTATATTTCATAATATCCACCATCAAGACTCCAAATTTGCTAAGGCATTAGCACCCGAAATATATTGATTGTTATAATTAAATACCTAGTTTCTAATGACTAATATGAGTGTGTCGCTATCAGTATTAAAGAATCAGCCCTGAACAAATAACTATCAATATGACCATTCAGTTATTAGTGAGAAGCGAATCCAAAATAGTTTTGTGCAATATCGACATAATTATTCACGGAAAAACTCAATAAAAAATGAAATATGCGACAAAGAGTTGAACAAATCGTATGGTGTGGCGAGGCGCCATTTCCACTGGCTGACAAATCATTTCTTATTTTCCCTTAGATTATTTATTATTTAATTTGCGGTGGATATTAATTTACTAGTTATGAAAACTCAACAAAGTTTTAATGAAAATAAGATTAAATTATTACTGTGTCACAAAAATAAAAATATTATGTCATGTTATTCAACAACACCTAATTTTTATAAGAACTTAATAAAAAATTTGAAACCATCAATAATGATTTTCACGACAAAAAATATTTTTTATATTAAACATAAAAAATCCGAAGGCGTTAACATTAGGGATTTTAGCGTTTTTGGGTTTGACACCAAAAACTGCATCACGCCGCATTATATGATCTTTGGTCGTCTCCTCGCTTGAACTAATACAAAACTGTACCAAATTAAGAAATGATTGAATTTGGCGAAGCACCTACTCGCGTTTCGTTCAACTTCCTTTCAAGATGCAACTTCGAATCCCCTTTTTGTTATCTCAAATTCCACGGAAAGTCATTGAATCCAGAAGATTGGTTAAGCATCGTTAAAAGGGTTAAAGAAGTTGGAGCGAGAGTCATTACATTTGATGGTGGTGATCGATTAGCACAAGAAAAAATCGTTGAGCTTTGTTATTTCGCCCATTAAATAGGGTTAAAAGCTCAGATTGTCACTAACGGCTTGTGTTTCAATAAGTTAATCATCCAAAAATTAGCACCTGTGGTAGACTTAATTAGTCTGCCAATAGATTCATTGGATCCAGCAGTTTCTACAATCATGCGAACTGACAAGCGACATAAGAAAAGGTTCGAAAGCAATGAGAGTCTGTTCCGAGAATACAGTATAAGAACTAAAGCAAATACTTTCGTACCCAACTATAACCTTAATGAGGTTAAAGCAATACCTGACTTCCTTCAAGCAAGAAACATTAAAAATTGGTCTATATACCAATTTTGGAGTATCGGAGAAAACGCAAAAAAAAACGCCGAAAGATTTCGGATAGATGACATACGATTTCACTCTCTCAGGTCGAAAATTTCAAAATTTGACCTTCCATTCAAAGTCGAGATTGCAACATCAAGTAATCGTCAACTCTCCTATTTTTTTTGTAAATGAGATAGGTGATTGTTATACGATATCTCGTTATGACAGCTCCAAATATATTTCCTTAGGTAACATCTTTGATTCTAACGTAGCTTCTAAATGGAACAAATATGCAAACTCCGCAAGTAACAGAGTTCGAGGGCTGAGTAAATTTCGGTAAAAAACTCCAAGTAAAAATTCAGTTATTCACGCTATTAGACTTGGCTGCTTTTTCAATAAACTTACATAATAATTACTACCCTCAAAAACATTAAAAATAAAAAAACCGAAGGCGTTACATCATGCTGCCTATTGGCTTTTAACTAATTGTTTTTTATTAAATACTTAAAATGGTAGTTAAAGATACCCTACTTGTACCCCACCGTTATCCTTGCTGTAAAAATGTGCCAATTGCCACCCTAACCTAGAGCTTTACAGCAAGATTCACAAAGAGATATAGCTATACTATAATCTTGGTATGAATATTTCATACCACTAACTCAAGAGGTACATTTCATGGGCATGGTGAAAAAGACCTATTCAATCACCGAAACACTCGATCAATATGTAGGCGAGCGTATTAAGTCTGGTGAATATGCCACTGACAGTGAATATATCCGTGAACTGATTCGGCGTGATCAGCAAGAAAATAAAGAAATCGCCTATATTCGCTCGAAACTAGCTCAAGCAGAAAAAAGTGGTTTCACCAACCAAACCAAGGAAGAGATTTTGGATGAGTTCAAAGCGGAATTGAAAGCGAATGGCGACTTATAAACTCAGCCAAGCTGCAAAATCTGATCTTAAGAGAATTTATAAACACGGTGTTCGTGAATTCGGTGAAGCGCAAGCAGACAAATATTTTGAAGACTTTTTCACTCGCTTTGAAGAAATAGCAGAAAACCTTTTCCACTATCAACTTGTCAATCACATTGTTGAAATAATGAATATTATTGGCAAGCAAGATATTGAAGAATATTTAAAAAATAATTAATTTTTACTTATAAACAAAAAACCCGAAGGCGTTAACCTTCGGGTTTTGAGTTTTTACAGGTTGGATGACCAGCTATTATATCTGCTGCTCCTGCGCGTCCATGCGCCCGCAGCATT
>JAHDEM010000056.1:0-5561 GCA_020628895.1 Candidatus Endobugula sp. | reverse complement strand
TAAGTCCTATTACATCATGCCGCCCATACCGCCCATTCCACCCATGCCGCCCATATCAGGCATTGCAGGACCTGCGCCACCTTCTTCAGGTGCGTCCGCAACCATGGCTTCGGTAGTGATCATTAGACCAGCGATAGAACCCGCTGCTTGTAGTGCAGTACGCGTTACTTTAGCAGGATCTAGGATACCCATTTCTAACATATCGCCGTACTCGCCAGAACCTGCGTTAAAGCCGAAGTTACCTTCGCCTTTCTTCACTTGGTCGGCAACTACAGAGGCTTCGTCACCCGCGTTAGAAACGATTTGACGTAAAGGCGCTTCCATTGCACGTAGTGCAATAGCAACACCGGCAGTTTGCTCGTCGTTTTTACCTTTAAGATCAGCAATAGCAGCTGCTGCACGGATAAGCGCAGTACCGCCTCCAGGAACAACACCTTCTTCAACCGCTGCACGAGTCGCGTGAAGTGCATCTTCAACACGCGCTTTTTTCTCTTTCATTTCAACTTCAGTAGCAGCACCGACTTTAATCACTGCAACACCGCCAGCTAATTTAGCGACACGCTCTTGAAGTTTTTCACGATCGTAATCAGAAGAAGTTTCTTCGATTTGTGCACGGATTTGAGCAACACGCGCTTGGATAGCGGCAGCATCGCCAGCACCATCTACAATCACACTGTTTTCTTTGCTCATGGTAACGCGCTTAGCAGTACCTAGGTGCTCTAGAGTGGTTTCTTCTAGGTTTAGGCCTACTTCTTCAGAAATCACAGTCGCGCCAGTTAAGATAGCAATGTCTTCTAGCATCGCTTTACGACGATCACCAAAACCAGGGGCTTTACAAGCCGCTACTTTAACAATGCCGCGCATGTTGTTTACAACCAATGTGGCTAGGGCTTCGCCTTCAACATCTTCAGCCACAATCACTAATGGCTTGCCAGCTTTAGCAACACCTTCTAGTACTGGTAGTAATTCACGGATATTAGAGATTTTTTTATCAACTAATAAAAGGAATGGACTTTCTGACTCAACCATCATGTTTTCTTGGTTAGTCACAAAGTAAGGTGATAGGTAACCACGGTCAAACTGCATACCTTCAACCACGTCTAATTCGTTGTCGAAGCTGTTGCCTTCTTCTACGGTGATCACACCTTCTTTACCCACTTTTTCCATTGCTTCTGCAATGATAGAACCCACTTGCTCATCACTGTTTGCAGAGATAGTCCCTACTTGAGCAATCGACTTGCTATCGGTACAAGGCTGGGCGATAGACTGAACGTGTGCAACCGCTGCAGTAATAGCTTGGTCGATACCACGCTTAAGATCCATTGGGTTCATACCCGCAGCAACGGATTTTAAACCTTCGTTAACAATCGCTTGTGCTAGTACAGTTGCAGTAGTGGTACCGTCACCAGCATCGTCAGAGGCTTTAGAAGCTACTTCCTTTACCATTTGCGCGCCCATGTTTTCGAACTTGTCTTTAAGTTCGATCTCTTTGGCAACCGATACACCGTCTTTAGTCACGGTTGGTGCACCAAATGATTTATCTAATACTACGTTACGACCTTTAGGGCCTAGCGTTGTTTTTACCGCGTCGGCTAGAACATTTACACCTTCTAGCATTTTCTGACGAGCACTATCGCCAAATTGTACGTCTTTAGCCATGATCTTTTACCTTAATCTTTATGTGTTTGCTAAATTTAATGAGGGTGAGAATAACTGTATTAAACAGCTATTATTCAACAATCGCTTTAATGTCTGATTCGCTAAGAATGACTAGCTCTTCACCATCTACTTCAATAGTGTCGCTACCTGCATATTTACCGAATACAACCGTGTCGCCCACTTTTACATCTACTGGACGAGTTTCACCGTTATCTAAAATACGGCCACTACCTACAGCTACCACTTCACCTTGGTTAGGTTTTTCTTTTGCCGAACCAGGTAGAACAATGCCACCTGCAGAAGTCGCTTCTTCTTCCTGGCGACGAACGACAACTCGGTCGTGAAGAGGACGAATTTTCATTGTTGAGATCTCCAAAATGTTATTTTATATACTAATTCATACCAGCGTTGCTGTTAAAAACAGCCGTTGGATAAACGCTGATATGTCATTAAAACTGACCGTTATATCGAATTTATATAACTCGCACTGGTAGATGGGGGACGCTTGTTAGCATTTCAAGGGATAAAAAGCGAATAAGTCGATATTTTTATCATTTTTTACTATTCATGCTCAATATAAATCCCGCACTGGCCCACCAGCTAGTACAGCACAACAATTGGCAAAAAGATGGGACTTACGGCAAATGAACTAGCATATTAGGCCATGTTTAACGTTCAAATGCCGTCAACAAAAATAGAATAGTTTTTTGGCACGCAATTAATCTTTATGGCGTTCAAAGTCGCCTTCTAAAACATCACCAGAGGAACGAGATTGCTGCGAGCGAAATTGCTCAGACGTAAACCCTCTAGCTGAGGCCTGAGTGAATTGACCACGCACCACATTTTTAGCCAAAAAACCAATAATCACGGTGCGTATACCCGGGGTTAAACACGCAAAGCCAATAGCATCGGTCACAAACCCAGGCGTTAGTAATAAAGCACCACCCACAGCAAAGAATAAACCATCGGCCATCTCGCGAGCGGGTAATTCACCGGAGCCCATTTTCATACGGGCTTTTTGCAAGGTCATGGCGCCTTGATAGCGCAATAAAGAGATACCAATAAATGCCGTTAGTAATACCAAACCAATGGTTGGTAAAGCACCTATAGCACTACCCACCTCGATTAACAGCCACATTTCTAAGATGGGCATAACAATAAATAATAAAAATAATGTGCGCAAAACTTGCTCCGTTGATAATAGATAAACAAGATATGGCGCTAATTACCCAAAAAACAAGGGCTAATTAATCACCCTTTTCTAATCGTTAATACGCTTAGACAACAAAGACAATAAGACTAAACCGGGAATCACCATTAACGCGGTAATCACAAAGAACAAGGCCCAATTACCATTAAGCGCATCCACCAGCACACCACTAAACGATGCTAAAGTCGTACGGCCCAAATTACCTAACGAGGCCAATAGCGCATATTGGGTGGCCGTGTAAGCACGATTGGTAAGATGAGAAATAAAAGAAACAAAAGCCACGGTCGCAAACGAAGCGGTAAAATTATCCACAATAATGGTTGCTGCAAATAAAGAGGTATTCGGCCCGATTAATGCAATCCAAGTAAACATTAAATTGGTGGCTGCCATGGCAATACCACTAATCATCAAGCCTTTTACAATACCAAAACGAATATTTAGGCCACTAGCAATAAAGGAGAAAATAATAATCACCCACCAGCCAATCATCTTCGAGTAGATGCCAATATCCGTATTACTAAAGCCCACCTCTTTATAAAATACGATGGACATACGCCCCAAAAAGGCCTCGCCAATTTTAAATAGGAAAACAAATAGCAACAGCATTAGCGCAATCTTAAAACCATTGCGTTGAAAAAATTCAATAATGGGGTTAACCACTGTATTGGCGATGGATTCAAAAACATTAGGCGCAACCGACTTATGCTTAATCGCCGATTTAGGTTCTTTAATCCAAAATACAAACGCAATACTGGCCACAATAAATAGCGCTAACACCAAATAAACATGCTTCCACTCGATCCCCGCCTGATCCGATAAAATTAATGCTACCGCACCGGGTAAAGAATAGCCTGTCCACCAGCCGCTAGTAGCCATAGCAGCACCGGCAGGGATCTTGTGTTTCTCTTCTTCGGACATAATTTCGATACGATAAGCATCGATCGCAATATCTTGTGTTGCCGAAGCAATGGCAATACCTAGAGCCAACACACTAGTCCATAACAGACTCACCGAAGGATCGGTAAAAGCAATACCTAATACCAACATTAACATCAGCAATTGCATGCTTAACAGCCAGCTTCGGCGGCGCCCAAATGCTGATAACAAAGGCACTTTATAAGCATCCAAAAAAGGCGCCCATAAAAAGTTAAAGGCATACACCACAAAGATAGAGCCAAAAAAACCAATGGCCGATCGTGTAAGGCCTGCTTCCTGTAACCATGCGGTCATCGCCGAACCAATAAGTACCCAAGGGAAACCGCTCAACATGCCTAAAACGAACACATTCAGCAGGCGTTTATCTTTATATAAAAGAAAATATTCTTTTAGGGTCATTGAATTCGACATCAGTATTTATTTCCGCTTTAGTAGAAAACGAGAGGGCTCAATCTCTAAAATTATTAAATTGTAATGGCATATCCAGTGGCTCTTCACGCAACATGGCCATCACTGCTTGTAGGTCGTCGCGTTTTTTACCGGTCACCCGTACTTGGTCACCCTGTATTTGCGACTGCACTTTTAACTTTTTCTCTTTAATCAGCTTAACAATTTTCTTGGCGAGCAATGATTCCAGCCCTGTCCGAACAGTAATTTCTTGCTTTACCTGCTTACCTAAAGGGGAATGGTCGGCAATCTCTAAACATTTAACGTCTAACTTATTCTTCACCATGGTGGTTTGCAGCATATCCAGCATTTGCTGTAACTGGAAATCCACATCCGCCCACAGGGTAATCACATAATCATTACGCTCGAATTTGGCGTCTACGCCTCTAAAATCAAAACGCGTATCCAATAGCCGATTGGCTTGATCAACGGTGTTGGTGAGTACATGTTTGTCTACTTCAGACACGATATCAAATGATGGCATGGTGTTTTTTACCTTATAGGAAAGGCCGCTAGACGTTGGACGTCTAATGCTGGACGCTTGATGATTTAACTATTTTTATGGCCATTCTACAGCTTATAGACGATAAGTTAAGGGCATAGGATAAATTAGTCGATTTAAGCTTATTTTAAGGCGCATTTATATCAGATAAATACCTTGGCCAATCAAATGCTGGGCCGGGGTCGGTTTTGCGGCCGGGAGCAATATCGCTGTGGCCGGTAATATGGTTTCCTATGGTTGGATAGTGAATTAGCAAGGCCTTAGTGGTTTCTGCCAGTGCCAGATATTGTTTATCGGTATAAGGCAAAGTGTCTGTCCCTTCTAGCTCAATTCCAATGGAAAAATCATTACAGTCAGCAGTACCTTGGTAACTGGATTGCCCTGCATGCCATGCTCGTTGATCAAAAGACACAAACTGAACCACTTCACCAGAACGGGTTATTAACAAGTGGGACGATACCTGAATATCGGCAATAGTGGCGAAATAAGGGTGTTCAGATGCATCCAGCTGGTTAGTAAAAAACTGCTCGATATAACCATTCTCGAACTGCTCAGGGGGCAAACTAATATTATGGATCACCAATAAGCGAATATCCGTTCCCACAGGACGCTGGTTAAAATTAGGCGACGGCACACGGCGAGCAGCTGACAACCAACCGTTTTCAATGGTGAATGTGTTTGTCATAAAACGATTAACTCTTATGTTGCGTATCTATTATTATGGATAAGCACTTGTAGTTAGGCGATAAGCCACTATATAGGTTTTATTAGCTTCTAGCTTCTAGCTTCTAGCTTCTAGCTTCTAGC
>JAHDEM010000099.1 GCA_020628895.1 Candidatus Endobugula sp. | reverse complement strand
ACCACTCCTCACTCTTGCAACAGCATCGATCCAACCTTCGTAAAAGTCGTCTCTATCCTGCTTGCTCATCTGTGGGTCGAAGCTATCTTGGAGGGACCATATATCTTGTATATGCTCCAATGAATGGAAAATTCCCGCTTTTAAGCCGGCCAAAAATGCCACTCCTTGAGCAGTGGTTTCGATCACATTTGGTCGGTCCACTTTAGCCCCAAGAATATCGGCTAGAAACTGTAAGAACCAACGATTGGCGACCATCCCTCCATCCACTCGCAAAGAAGTAGGCCTTACCCCGTCATCTTGCATCGCTCGCTGTAGGTCTTTGGTTTGATAACAAACCGATTGCAGGCCAGCGGTAACAATTTCTTTAATACCCGTATTTCTTGTTAACCCTAAGATAGCACCACGAGCATCGGGGTCCCAGTAAGGTGCCCCGAGGCCTGTAAATGCGGGGACCATATACACCCCATGATTAATCGCCGTGTCTTTAGCCAATGCTTCTACTTCACTAGCGCTGGATATCATTTTTACACCGTCACGCAACCACTGTATAGCTGCCCCTGCGATAAAAATACTGCCCTCAAGTGCGTAGGTTGTTTTACCGTTAAGGCGATAAGCCACTGTGGTAAGCAACTGATTTTTAGAAGAAAATGGCGTATCGCCCGTGTTTAGCATTAAAAAGCAGCCAGTACCATAGGTACTTTTAGCCATGCCCTTATCAAAACAAGCCTGACCAAACATAGCCGCCTGCTGATCACCCGCAATACCCAAAATTGGAATGGGTGCTCCTAGCAGACTCTCTTCTGTCACACCAAAATCATCGGCACAATTCATTACCTCTGGCATCATACTGGGGTCGATGCTAAATAATGCTAGCAATTCCTCATCCCAACATTGCTCATGAATATTAAATAGTAGGGTTCTCGATGCATTGGTTGCATCAGTTTTATGGGATTTTCCCTTAGTTAAATGCCACAGTAAGTAGGTATCTACCGTGCCAAACAACAAATCACCCTGCTGCGCCTTTTCTCTAGCGCCGCTGACATTATCAAGAATCCATTTAATTTTGGTTGCCGAAAAATAAGGGTCTGCTAACAGCCCTGTTTTTGCTGTGAGCATGACCTCTAAACCATCGTCTTTGATTTGTTGGCAATAATCGCTCGTTCGTCTGTCCTGCCAAACAATCGCGTTATAGACTGGCTGGCCTGTGCGCTTATCCCAAACAATAGTGGTTTCACGCTGATTAGTAATGCCGATGGCTGCTACATCAGCCGCATGAATATTTGCCTTTTCGATAGCTTGCCGACAACAGGTTAATGTTGTTGCCAGAAGATCACTGGGGTCATGTTCTACCCACCCATCGTTTAAAAAGTGTTGAGGAAACTCGCATTGTGCTTTAGCGCAGATATCACCAGCAGTTGAAAACAAAATAGCGCGAGTACTGGTAGTGCCTTGATCGATGGATAACAAATACTGTGTCACTGCAATAAGCCCTCATTATTATTGATTAGATAGGGATTCAGAGTCTCAAACAAATTGTTCGTTTATTTTCGAATTAAAACATATAATGTTCTTTTAACCTACTATTTTTTGCTTAAGGAGTGACTAAAACCTCCCTATTTACGATCAAACGAGGTAATATCCTTGCAAAAAGAATAAACAGTTCTATTGATTTACCACTAATCACTTACTTGTAAAAGCGTGCTTCTATGAACCAAACATACCGCCACAATGCCATTATCGAACTCATTAAAGAAAAACAATTTGTTAGCATTACAGAGTTAGTGGAACACTTTAAAGTCACGCCACAAACCATCCGCCGCGATTTAAATATTCTTGCACAAACGAATCTTATCACCCGCCACCATGGCGGCGCCTGCTTAGAGTCGAGTACCCAGAACGTCGATTATTCAGCAAGAAAAAGCATAGATAGTTTACCCAAAACGCACATTGCACAAAAAGTCGCTCAATTTATCCCTGATAACGCATCACTATTTATCAACATTGGCACAACCACAGAAGCCATCGCACAGGCACTCATACACCATAACAATCTTAAAGTGGTGACTAATAGCCTACATGTTGCTGCCATCCTCAGCAAAAACCCCTCGTGCTCTATTATTATGGCTGGCGGAGAAGTCCGTAATAATGACGGTGGAATTATTGGCGAATCCACCATAGAGTTTGTCGACCAGTTTCATATGGACTTTGGCATTATTGGTATCAGCGCTATCGATGAGCAAGGCTTATTATTGGATTATGACTATAGAGAAGTTCGTGTATCACAATCCATTATCCACAACTCAAAACAAGTGATTCTCGCTGCAGATAACACCAAATTTAGCCGCAACGCCATGATCCGCTTAGGCACCGTAGAACAGATAGACCACTTTTTTACAGACATTCCCCCTTCTGAGGAATTTAACGCTTTATTATCTAACCATGGCGTAAAGCTTCATACTCATTCAGCTAACAGCTAACAGCTAACAGCTAACAGCTAACAGCTAACAGCTAACAGCT